>CAJUNR010000014.1:0-12791 GCA_910587765.1 uncultured Lachnospiraceae bacterium | reverse complement strand
CATCGGAAAATCGATCTGTACGCCGGCTGAGCCGCCGCTGTTTTGTTGTTCCGCTCCAGCTCTGCCAGCGCTGTTTTGTTGTTCCGCTCCGGCTCTGCCTTCGCTGTATGATATTTGTAAACGGAATGTTAAAACGGCAGCCTGCCGAACATTCCCTTTTTACCGCCTTTTCCCCGGGCCATCATCCCGGGCATCTGCTTCATCATCTTTTTCGACTGCTCGAACTGCTTGACCAGACGGTTCACCTCGCTGATATCCACGCCCGCACCTTTTGCAATCCTGCGTTTCCGCGACGGATTCAGAAGGTCCGGATTCTGGCGTTCCTTTCTGGTCATGGAGAGAATGATCGCCTCAATCCTTGCCATCTTCTTCTCATCCACCGCATCCTCAATCTGCTTCATCTGGCTTCCGCCCATACCGGGCAGCATACCGAGGAGCGCGCCGATACCGCCCATCTTTTTCATCTGGTTCATGCTCTCCAGATAGTCCTCGAAGTCGAACTGATTCTTCTTCATCTTCTGGACCATCTGTCTGGACTTCTCCTCGTCCAGAGACTCCTGCGCCTTCTCGATCATCGTCAGCACGTCGCCCATGCCGAGAATCCTCGAGGCCATACGGTCCGGGTAAAACTGTTCCAGATCCGACAACTTCTCCCCCATGCCCACATACAGGATCGGTTTGCCGGTCACCGCACGGACGGACAGCGCCGCTCCGCCTCTGGTGTCGCCGTCCAGCTTCGTCAGAATCACACCGTCGATTCCGACCTTCTCCGTGAAGGAGGAAGCCACATTGACCGCATCCTGACCGGTCATGGAATCCACCACCAGAATACTCTGGGCCACATCCACCTGCTCCTTGATCCCGATCAGCTCGTTCATCATATCCTCGTCGATATGCAGACGGCCCGCCGTATCGAGAATCACCACGCTCATGCCGTGCGACTTCGCATGCTCCACAGCCGCTTTGGCAATATTGACCGGCTTGTGCTGATCGCCCATGGAAAACACTTCCACACCCTGCTTCTCTCCGTTGACCTGGAGCTGTTTAATTGCCGCCGGGCGATACACATCGCAGGCGGCCAGCAGGACTTTGCGCCCTTTGATCTTATACTTTCCGGCCAGCTTCGCCGCGGTCGTCGTCTTACCTGCACCCTGAAGGCCGAGCATCATAATTACCGTGATCTCGTTGGACGGACGCAATTTGATCTCGGTCGTCTCGCTGCCCATCAGGCGGATCATCTCTTCGTTTACAATCTTGATCACCGTCTGTCCCGGAGTCAGACTTTCCAGCACATCCGTGCCGACCGCCCGTTCCTCCACAGACTTTATAAACTGCTTAACGACTTTGAAGCTTACATCCGCTTCCAGAAGCGCGAGCTTGACTTCCTTCAAAGCAGTCTTCACATCCGCTTCCGTAAGCCTGCCCTTGCTCCTCAGACTTTTAAATACATTCTGTAACTTCTCCGATAAACTGTCAAATGCCATCTATAGCTCCTCCAGAATGGTAGCGGCGATCTCTTCGATCTCCCTCATGGCCGGATCCTCCGCCCGCTCTCCCGCGATTCTCCGGATCTGCCCGACCTGTCCGCGAAGATTCACAAACGTTTCCACCAGATGTAGCTTCTCTTCATACCCCGCAAGCAGACGGTTGCAGCGCCGTATCATATCGTGCACGCCCTGCCGGCTGATACCCAGGTTTTCCGCCACTTCACTGAAAGAACAGTCGTTGAGTACTACGTCCTCATAGACACTTTTCTGATGTCCGGTCAGCAGTTCGCCGTAGAAATCATACAGAAGCGCCTGTTTCAGAATCTCTTCCATTTCGATCACCTTGGATATCTTACACGAAAAAAGAACGGGTGTCAAGTGTTTTTTCTTGACGAGACGGAAAACGACGCACTTTATCACTCGCAAAAATATACAGGAAGCACCTGCATTTACAGGTGCTCCAAGTCATAATACCTTTATCTTCTCTCAATTCCCCCTACTGCCGCCGGATTCGCTTTCATACTTACTTCCAGAACAGCATCTGCAAGTTCTCTGTCAAATTTGTGTGTAAGATTATAAACTCTATCCAGCAGTTCCTTCATGTCCTGTTTTTCCAACCGACTGGATAATGCTTTCAGCCATGTATGATCTTTTTTCCTCAGTTCTCCTGTCACGATGATCTGTGTCGGGAAAAGAACTGCATCCAGTATATACCGAAACAATCCTTCCGGACACGTTTCTCTGACAATGGAAACAGTAATATCATCCGCGCAGCCACAAAACCCGGATGCCATTGTATTTCCATATCGCTCATTTGCTTTCTCCTGTCCTTACCTGCATTATATCAGATTTCTGTTATTTTACAACAATCTCGTTCCATTTCAACTGACAGAATAAAATTAAGGAAATTTTAATTGGAAGTTTATGTGCATTTATGCTAGAATAATGAAACTATGCAAATCAGCAGTTCCGGAGGTAATCAGTCATGAAAATAAGAGATAATAAAAAATCATATTTTACATTGTTCCTAACAGGAATGGGGGCTGGTATTCTATGTCGGCTTACGGATTTTTTGCCATACGAAGAAAGTCTGTGGAGTTTACCATCCATGGCTACTCTCTTTGGGTTTTGGATTGCAAGTGTGGGGATTATTACATGCCTGAGTTCATCAAATAAAGGTGCATTTATCAATTCATTTCTTTATATGTTTGGTATGACGCTTTGTTTTTATGGATTGAAATACATACTGGGTTTTTATATACCAAGATTCTCAAATGAAGGACAATTCCAGACGGACTTATTTATCGTATATTCTATCTTGTCAGCCGTTTGCGGCATTGGCAGTTTTGTTTTGTATTTTTGGAACAGACAGAATGTATTCAATTCATTTCTGTATGCTCTTCCGGCAGGCGGGATGCTGGCAGAGGCTGCCGCATGTCTGATTATATTACACAATCGTCATATGTTGTTAGCACAAACAATATTTGATACTGCTTTTGGATTGTTGTTTGGCGTCTGGTTGTATAAAAAAGCGTACAATAAACTGCTTTATATTGGAACGGTAATGATTGTGGCTTTGCTGGTATTCCTTTTGGTATATAAGCCATTTTTGCTGACTGTTTCGTAAGTGATATATTTTCATAAAAACTCCGGCATATAAAAGTTTCCCATTGAACAGAATGAAACGGAAATAAGGAAATGCCGTCGCCTGGGCTTTTGTCCATGCAGCGGCATTGGGGCAGTTCTGATTTAATTTGCAGGAAATATTGAAGTCAGGCCATCCGCCCTGCCTGTAATATTGGCAGATGCTGCTTTTTTGTCTTTAGCATCTCTTTTTCTTCGTAACTGGTATCCATACCTCATACTGCGCGTCCTGCGGATCCGGATTGATGTAAACTTCGATGTCGGGTGCATCGCCATATTCATACCCGGAAGACGGAAGCCACTCCGTTATAATCTGCCGCTCCAGTTCCTGCAGCGACCGGTTGGTTCCTTTTCCGGAAAAGATTGCCCAAGTGGACGCAGGTACGGTATATTCTTCAAACTCACCGCCTGCTTTTGTGCTGGAAACGGCAATCAAATATTTCCACTGTTCTTCGTCGTTGCAGGCGCTTACACCCAGAAGTCCCATTGGCGGCGTGTCCATCATTTCCGCCAGTTTCTGTATTGTTCCGTCTGCGGCGGCATCCTGCCACATCTTCGGCACCACCATAAAATTATTTTCAATCTCCTTATCAAGCGGCGCGGATACGCCGATGATGCGAAATGCTTCTTTCGTTTCAATTCTATAATTCATTTCTGCAGCTCCTTTTACCGTCATGCGGAATACGATGGGTGAAAATGATTTCACGGATACGCCCTCGCTTTTCACCGACGAAGGAGCGATCCCATGAAATGACTGGAACGCCCTGTTGAAGGCGGTCGGGGAACGGTAGCCGTATTTTTCCGCAATATCAATGATCCGTTCCTTTCCGCCCTGCAGATCTACCGCCGCCAGAGACATCTTTCTTCTCCGGATATACTCTGCCAGAGGAATACCCGCCATATAGGCAAACATTCTCTGATAGTGGTAGACGGAACAGCAGGCAATCCGCCCCAGCTGTTCATAGTCAATTTCGCCCGTCAAATGTTCCTCAATGTAGTTCACGCTCTGGTTTAATCTTTCCACCCACTCCATAAAATTCCTCCTTCTGTGCGCACCCTGCGCGTTGCAAACATAAATTTGTCTCCATGCATTATTATAAAACTTTTGTATGAATTTTTCCTCTCTATTTCTGCACAAATAAGAGAGAAACGACCCGAACAGGAACGGGGCATTGACATATTACACTATTCATGTTTTTCCCCGTCTCCATAGAGAAGCGGAGACTCCGCCACCATAGACAAATTCCGCGGCATATCATCTGTATACATCCCAGACCCCTCCGAAACCGCAGTTCCTTTCTTCCGCATCTCCCGGTACACGACCTCAGCCAATGCACTCATAATCGCATTATATTTCGCCGTATCCTCAAACAAGCTCTGATACGACTCCTGCGCCTCCATATATCCGTTCTGTGCTGCCGTGCCAAACGCTTTAGGAAAAATACTTTCGACAAAAATCTGCGGGTCAGAAGATTGCGCCATCTTTTTCAGCCTCTTATCAGAAAGCAGTTTATCTCTCAATGCCGACAAAACAACTTTATCTCCCTCCGTAAAACTGCCTTTGAATTTCTCATTAATTTTCGCAATCACTTCATCCAGCGGCGCTTTTTCATTCATGCCTTTCACGCCTTTGTGCTTTGCAGGCACATATACGGTCTTTGCCTCTTCCAAAACAATTTCACCCTGAAATGTCTTTTGCAGTTTGTAATATTCCAGCTTCAGCTTACCCTCCAAGTCAATCAGTTCCACAGGGTCTTTCGGTAATAATCCGATTAAGTAGGAACAAAATACATATTCCTTCTGCAGTTCTTTATCAAACATCCGAAGAATCTGAGATATGTAACTATACCATTTAATCAGGTTGCGTATCTGTCTGCGGAATTGGTATCTTTCATTCTGCGTCTTTTTGTTATAACGGTTGGAAACCGGAAGCAAAATACTGCTCATTCTCCCCATTGCCCTGTCGTCCTGCCTGCCTTTTTTGTAATACTCGTCTGTAAAAGCTTTAATATCCTCGTCCGAGTAAACTCCATACGCCCGCAATTCCCTCTGTGTCTGGTACAATAAGTCCGCGTTTACTTCTTCCTGCAGAAATGTTTCCTGATAAAATGGCCGGAATGCATCTCCTATGTCCTCCGCCCGGTTTACAAAATCCAACACAAAAGTATCTGTCTTGCCCTCACAAGTGCGGTTCAGACGGGATAAGGTCTGTACTGCTTTCACATTTTTCAGCTTCTTGTCTACAATCATCGTATGTAAAAGCGGTTCATCAAATCCTGTCTGATACTTTTCTGCTACAATCAACACATTAAAATTATCGTGAAACTCCGCTTTGGTCTGATTCTCCGAAATATGCGAACCGTCTTTGCGTACATTCAGCCTGGATTCTGTATATTCCTCGCCCTTATCGTCAATCGCGCCGGAAAAAGCCACCAGAATATCTACATCATCATACTTCATTTCTACAATATACCGTTTGATTTCATGGTAATAACGGACAGCCGCCAGTCTGGACGATGTGATCACCATCATCTTTCCTTTGCCATCAATCTTATGCCTTGTGGTATCTCTGAACGTTTCCACAATAATCTGTGATTTCTGACTGATATTATAAGGGTGCAATTCCTGATATTTACGGATAACCTTTGCCGCCCTGCTGGACGGAACATCGGGATTATCTACCATAGTTTTTGCAATTCTAAAGCAGGTATTATAGGTCATATAATTCTGAAGGACGTCAAGAATAAATTTCTCTTCAATCGCCTGCCTCATACTATATACATGGAACGGATGAAAAGAGCCGTCCTTCTGTTCCTGCCCAAACATTTCCAGCGTGGTTGCCTTTGGCGTAGCAGTAAAGGCAAAAAAGGACAAATTCTTATGTTTGCCCTGCGCAATCATTTCTTTTACAAGCCTGTCCTCCGGATCAACTTCTTCCTCCGCCAAACCTTCACGCTCCGCATACTCCCGCAAGGCTTCTTCCGTATCTGCCAGTGCAGTCTTTAATTTAAGCGCCGAACTGCCTGTCTGAGAAGAATGTGCTTCATCTACAATCACCGCAAAGCATCTGCCATTTGCCTTGTCAACTTCCGTATAAATCACCGGAAACTTTTGCAGAGTTGTGACAATAATACGTACGCCGTCATTAATTGCATTTTTTAAATCCTGAGAATTTTTATCTTCTCCTATGGTTTCTATGGCACCTGATTTATGGTCAAATCCCGAAATTGTTTCCTGAAGCTGTGCGTCTAATACAGTTCGATCTGTCACGACAATCACACTGGAAAATATCGGCTTGTTATTTCCATCAAAAAGTGATGCCAGGCGATATGCTGTCCACGCAATCGAATTGGATTTACCGGAACCCGCACTATGTTGAATCAGATAATTCTTGCCTGCACCATTTTCCCGTACATCCGCTACAAGCTTCCGAACAACATCTAACTGATGATAGCGGGGAAATATCAATGTCTTCTTTTTCTGTAAATTGATAAACTTCTGAATAATATCCAACATACTATCTTTCCGAAAAACATTTTCCCAAAGATATGCCGTAGGATATCCGTTCGGATTGGGCGGATTACCCGCTCCGCCATCACAGCCAGCCCCATTAGAACCTTGATTAAAAGGTAAAAAATAAGTGTCTTTTCCTGCCAGTCTCGTGGTCATCCATACTTCTATATGATCTACACAGAAATACGCCAGAATCCTCTTATTGAACTGAAAGCATATCTCTCCAGGGTCTCTATCGTACATCCATTGAGTCTTGGCGTTATCTATATTCTGTCCTGTGTACTGGTTTTTCAGTTCAAAAGCAAACACCGGAATTCCATTTACCACAAGCACCATATCCACTGACTTTTTTGTATCTGCAGAATAATACCATTGCCGATAGCACTCTACTTCATTTTCTGCATACTGCATCCCCGCCGTATCGTTTAATGCAGACTCCGGCTTAAAGTAGCAGACTTTAAAGGTAGTACCCCTGTGCTTGAATCCGTTTCGCAAAACATGCAGCACTCCGTCCATATCACAGGCATTATGAAAAGCAACACAGAATTTGCGCACGGGATCTATGTCATTCTGCCGTTCAAATGTTGCCCACTCTCTTGGCTGGGTACGCTGAATAAAAGAAATCAGTTTATCCGGATATAAACCCAGCTTCGGATTATACGTTCCGTTTCCTTTTGTATATCCGCCTTCGGCTGATATAAGAAAAGCCTCAATATCTGATTCAAACTGCTTTTCTGTGGTAACTGTTATGCCCATGTTTTTCCTCCGCAAATCAATTTCAAAAAATTGCTACATGTAGCGACTTTTCCTCTTACTCTGTTAATCTGTTATCTCTAAACTCCTGTTCTATCTCCTCAATGCTCGGTAAAGTTCCTTTAAAATCTTCCGGATAAAGTTTGGATAATTCATACTCCGATACACCGATCGGCTCGCTGCTGGACTCCAATGCATATTGCGCCAGAACATTATCCTTTTCCTTACAAATCAATAATCCGATTGTTGGATTGTCCTGCTCTGATTTCAAAATATGATTTGTTGCAGCAACATAAGTTCCAAGTTGTCCAATGTGCGCAGAATCAAATTTTCCGGTCTTTACTTCTACAACCACATAGCAATGCAGCCTGATATTGTAAAAGAGCAAGTCTATAAATTTTTCGGTTTCTCCTATCAACAACCGATATTCCCGACCTACAAAAGCAAATCCGCTTCCCAATTCAAGAAGAAAATTCACAATATTATTTTGCAATGCATCTTTTAGTTCTTTTTCATTATAACCTTCCGTAAGTGTCAAAAAATCAAAATTATATGGATCTTTTGTGATTTCCTGAGCCAAATCTCCCTGTACCGCCGGAAGTTGATTGTGAAAATTAGTAATTGCCTTTCCTTGCCGCTCATACAAATCTGTCCCCAGCCAATTTAGCAGCACAGCTCTCGACCAATTGTTTTCAATTGTTTTTCTCACATAAAAAATTGCTTTTTCTGGCTTATCCTTGCATTTGTCAATAATATACCGATGATGTCCCCACGGGATTTTACATAATTCGTCCACAAGCTGTGGACGAATTTCTTCTACTGCATTTTCGTCCACAAGCTGTGGACGAATTTGACTGTATAACTGATAAAAATATTTCATGTATTTTAAATTTGTTTCGGAGAAACTTTTCACATTGGGCAATGCCTCTGCTAAATCCCTGCTTAAATTTGCATAAAACTTATTTCCCCATTTGCTGTCTGCATGAAGTTCCACAATATCACGCCCCAATGTCCAATAAAACAGGAGCATTTCGCGATTGACTTTTGTAGCGGCTTTTATCTGCATACTCTGAAAACGAATGCTGATATCTTGAATCCACTTCGCATAATTTGAGTCTATTTTAATCAGTTGACTCACAAGGCACCTCCTTTTTTCCTGTCACATATTCGTATATTAGAGATTTTTTGTAATTCTCTATCTCGGAGAGGTATTGCTCTTTCTTAGCAATAAGTTCGTCTATTGCTGAACATTTTTCATCAAGATAATTCACTATTTCTTGTTGCTCATTCAATGACGGATATACAACTCGGATGTCCCGAAATTGGTCTGAATACGTTCTCCATCTCATTGCCATGATTCCTCTTCCTCGTTTATAGCAATCTCCACTAAAACCTTTCGTGCGAAAATAATAATGATAAAATTTACTTAACACTTCGTTTTGAGGAATATATATATCATATGCTGGACTCGTTACACCATTATATTCAGAACACCCAATTGCCCCCATCCAACACAAAATGATATTTACTACAATATCATCTTTATATACCATTTTATATCCATCTGCATTTGAAGCTTTATTTCCTGTCGTTTTCTCCAGCTCCGAATGTTGTACCACTCCTAAATCTGTATACAATGATATCAGATTAACTTCTTCCAATGAAGAAAAATTTCTTTCTTCTCTCATACTAAATAATGTCTTAATTCGTCGTTCTTCCCATTCAACAGGTATTTCCTCAATCCATTCAATCCCGCTGTCCTTCATTTCTCTGTTACCTCGTATGCCTTTGGTAACAGCTTGGGTAATGACAGCTTGCTTTAGCTTTTTGTATTCCTCTATGCTTGCACGAGTTTTTTCAAGCATATTATCAAGTTCCGCACATTTTTCATCAAGAAAATCCACTATTTTTTGTTGTTCAGCATTTACTGGAATTGGTATTCTTAATCTTTTTATCACATTCTGACTTATATTAGGTTGTGTTCCTCCTACTGCCGAATAAACCAAATATTCTTTCGCTGCCATTAAAACATAATACATATAATTTAAATCATCTTTTTCTCTTGTCAAAACACAACATGCCTGATTTGTACATGCTTCAATAGTTGAAATAGACAAATTTCCTACAGAAGCACCATACATTGCCAAAACTAAGTATTGCGGAAAATACATTTTCAATGAACTTGTCCGGTCAAATGCAATATGTGTTATTTTTTTTGATGTACTTTTTAAATATTTACCATGCAAATCTCCCGATTGAATCCAATTAATTTCGCCATCAGCATAATAATTGTCCTTATATGTTCGAGGTGTAGTTCCACTTCCAATTAAATCAAATCGATTAATTACTTTGGGAGTAGCCCATCCAATAGGTATCTCCCCAATCCACTCAATCCCGCTATCCTTCATCTCTCTAGCCATACCTATTTCTCCCCCGCAAACAACTTCTCCAAAGAAGCAGAAATATCAGCCTCCAACACATGAATTCGCGCCACGATATCCTCCACTTTTTCCGGTGCCTGATACTCATAGAAATATCTTGTCATAGGTATCTCATAGCCTACCATCGTCTTTTTCTTATCAATCCATGCATCTTCCGCATAGGGCAGCACTTCTCTCTCAAAATATCTGTCAATATCCTGTGTAAGCGGCACGTTCTCCGTATCGCGCAGCCTTGCATCTGCGACAGGTTTTCCTTTTTTCAGAACAATCTCCCCATTCTCATCCCGCTGTGGTCTTTCCACCACAATTTTGTTATATCCAAACTCTACCGTCTCAAATATCTTGCTCTCACAATAGATTCCACTCTTATCCCCATACACCGCGCAGTTTTCAAAAGAACCATAAGCCTTTACAATCAGTTCCCGACACTGATTCGTAATATCGTTCCTTTTCGTTCCAATACTCTTTCTTCTAGCCTCATAACAATGAGAAGCATCTATAAGCTGTACTTTTCCTTCCCTGTATGCCAGTTTATTCTTGGAGCAAATCCAAATGTATGTACTGATACCCGTATTCATGAACATATCCGTAGAAAGCTGCACGATACAATCCAGCCAGTCATTTTCCAAAATATATCTTCTAATCTCCGAAGGACCGCTTCCGGCATCCCCTGAAAATAACGGAGAGCCATTTTGTATAATTGCCATTTTCCCATTCGGGGCAAGTTTGGAAAGCCCATTTAACACAAACAACTGCTGTCCGTCGCTGATTTTAGGAAGTCCGGGCGCAAATCTGCCCTGTTCTCCTCTTGCAGCTTCTTCTTCCACCTTTTTCTGTTCCCGCTTCCAGTCAATCCCAAAGGGCGGATTAGAAATGCAGTAGTCAAACGTAAAACCCGAAAACTGGTCATCTGACAAAGTATCTCCGAACCGCATATTGTCCGGATCTCCACCACGAATCATCATATCCGCTTTTGCTATCGCATAAGTAGACGGATTAAACTCCTGACCAAAGCAAGTGACTTCTATATCGCTGTTCAAATCATGGATTCTCTCCTCCATACAGGAAAGCATCTGGGATGTTCCCATTGCCATATCATAAACGGTCATTCCGCCTGTGTCTAAATTGGCATCCGCAAGCAGTAAATCCGTCATAAGGTAGATAATATCCCTGCTGGTAAAATGCGCTCCTGCCTCCTCTCCAAATGACTCTGAAAAGCGGCGCACTAAGTCCTCAAAAATGTAACCGCAATCTACAGTACTGATTTTATCAGCACCCAAATATCCTTTTTCAGAATTAAACTCCTTAATAATCAGATATAGTGTATTGCTCTCCACCATTCTTTTGATAATATTATCAAAATCAAACTTAGATAATACATCCTGCGCATTTGCAGAAAAGCCAGCTAAATAATCTTTAAAATTTGTCTCTATATTATCTGGATCAGCCAAAAGCGTCTCAAATGTAAATTTACTTGTATTATAAAACTGATAGCCGGATGCCCTTGTCAAAAACCCATCAATAACTGCCAAATGCTTGACTTTTTCATACTGCGCAAGCACATTATCATGTGTAGGAAGTAAGCAATCATGAAATCTTTTAACCACTGTCATTGGTAAGATAACAAGTCCATATTCATGCGGCTTAAACGGTCCTCGAAGCATATCTGCCACATTCCAAATGACAGTCGCTTTTTCTGCTATATTGATTCCAACATCACTGATTTTATTGTTGCTCATTCTTATCAGCTTCCTCCCGCGTTCTTTTATAATTTACCAAATCTGCAAAATCACAATCCAGTTTTTCACATATTCGCTCCAAAACAGATAAATTCACAGACTCTCCATTTGTCATTTTCGCCATGGTGCTGGAACTCAGCCCTATACTTTTACATAAGTCACCCTTTTTCATGCCCTTATCGATCAATAATTTCCATAGTCCGTTATAACTGATTGCCATAATATAATTCCTCTTGCTTTCTACAAATCAGCGTTTCCTAATATCCCGTATGAGAAGTGCCTTTTACTTCTAAAAACCAAAGACTCCGCTGCAAGCAACGGGGGAGCAAGCCTGCACCGCGCATCCTATGATAAGAAGCTGTTCCTGCTTCTTATCATATATAGTAAATCATAACATTATTTTTCCAAATATACAATTTGAATATTCAAATATTATAAATCAAAATTAAAATTCATCATAAGTATACAACATCCTTTGAACAGCATCGCCATCCCCCCTTTTCTTTTCCTCTTCCCAGGTATATAATAATCCCATACAGGAACAATTATTAATAAGTGACGAGGAGATCAACATGAAACAGAACATCTTACTTATCCCTGCCGTCGTCGCGGCGCTCTCTGTGACCGGATGTCAGTCCGGCAGCAATACGGATGCGGAAAACGAGGCGCTGCGCCGGCAGATCAGCCAGTTGGAACAGCAGGTGAACGATCTGAAGCAGCAGGTATCTTCCGGGGAGGCGCAGACAGCTCCCGAAGACCTTCCTGCCGCAGCCGAGGGAAGCAAAGAGACCGCGCCCGCTGTCAACCCGGAGACGCAGACAGAGGTCCCGGCCGCAGGCAGCACTTCCACCACTAACACGCTGGAGGAGCTCACCGACATGGTGACCGCCTATGAAGAAAAGGCCAGCGCCGCAGCGCCGGCCGGCTCCGCCGAAAAGGATATGGAACAGTTTCTGACCTTGAAGCAGGAAGAAAAGAAGATCGACGACGAACTGGACCGCCATGAGGACGAACTGGAATTTCTCTACCGGAACGGTTCCCTCTCCCGGGACGATTACAAAGCGCAGGAACGGGAGCTGGAACGCCTCGAAGACCGCCTGGACGCCGCCGAGGACACACTGGAATATATTTTTGGAATTGACGACTGAAGCGGACAGAGAAGGGGGTGTCGGTTAATACCGATTTTTAACCTCTGACAAGCAAGGAAGATACAA
>CAJUNR010000013.1 GCA_910587765.1 uncultured Lachnospiraceae bacterium | reverse complement strand
CCTTCATTAAGCGCGAGCGGGGTCTTGAAGACTTATCTGTCCGCATCGGGCGTCCGGGGCGACAGGCGTATAAAAATCATCCGGTTACACGCCCCGCTCTCTGCGTACTTCCTTCCCGAACAGAAACAGCCGGAACCACGGAATCTGATCGATAATGCCGATTGCCGCGGCCGTGATCACGCTCATGACCGCAAAGGCGGCCATGCTGTACAGAATCCCTTCCGGACTCCAGAAGACACGGCTGATCCGGTTCGGATTCAGTACGGCCGCAAACTGATAATGAAGCACGTAAATCTCCAGCGTCCTGCGTCCCAGCCAGGCCAGCTTTGACTTCACCCGCCCGTGCTTCCAGTCCAGCACGGCCTGGATCACGGCCGCGCAGCCGAGAAACGACGCCAGCATCTGAACCGCCAGCATCCGCGCCCCCGTCACGGTCACCAGATCCAGGACGGCGGCCAGAACCAGCAGCACGGCTCCGCCCGCGTACGCCGCCGCCCGCAGAAGACGGGGCGGAATCCGCCCGGTCAGAAGCTTTGGATGCAGTCCGCACAGATACGCCGCCGTGTAGAACGGCAGATAGATGATTAATATGGAAGGGCTCAGAAACGTCACGCCCGCCAGATAGGCCAGCAGCACCAGCGCGCAGCTTCCCAGATACACAAGCCAGAACGTCCGCTCTCCCCCTGCTTTCGCCCCGGCAAGCTGCGCCGTAGAAACCATCCACGTAAACAGAAACAGCGCCATCAGGAACCAGAGTCCGCTGTCGAGCTGAAAAAACACCGTGCGGAGCGCCAGCGGCACGCAGGTGATATGCTGCACGACCAGCCACGAGAAAAAAGGCAGCAGATAGGAGACCGCCCGTTTCTTCATCCGCTCCGTGTATTGAGAAAAATTCTCAATTTTTGTGCCGGCTCCCGCCAGATAGCCGCTGACCAGAAAAAAAAGCGGCATCTGAAGTGATTTGATTACATCATAAAGGTACGGATCCGTCATCTGATTATGTACCTGCACATGGCCGAACATCACCAGAAGGATCCCGATTCCCTTCAGACAGTCCAGAGATTCGCTGCGTTCTCTCATCTTCCACCCCTCTTTCCGTCTTTGCCGCCGCTTCCGCACAGCCCGCGCGCAGAAGCGCTCATCCCTTCACCCGATGATACCAACAGCCCGCGCCGGTCAGAAGCACCATACTCCCCGCCACCATAACCGCGCGCGTCAGGCTGACTCCCAGGCCAAGCAGAGCCGCGCCGCCGCGGAGAAACATGAACAAAAACATATGGAAACACAGTATGATCAGCGTCTCCCTTCCCGCACAGGCAATCACGCTCATCACCGGCGGGCATTTCCGCTCCAGGCACATGCCCGCCGCGAACACCAGCAGAGAGCCGGACGTGCCCGACAGCAGTGCCAGCAGCATGCTGTGCCCGTAATTTCCGTTGGACAGGTTCATGCTGCCGTTAATCTGGGAAGACGCCACAAAGACGACCAGCAGCGCTCCCAGAAACCAGAGTTCTCCCAGAAGCCCTTCCTTTTTCTGTATTCTGAGCGACTCGCCCGCCGCGAAAAAACACGCAAAATACGGCACGGCCTCCAGACTCCACGGAAGCAGCAGCTCCGTGCGGTAATGCCAGAGCACCGAGCCGGCCGCCCCCAGAAGCAGCAGCAGATATTTCCTGCGGCATCCGCTCACCAGCCGGTACCAGACGCAGGTCAGGAACATGGCGGTCAGAAACCACAGCGGAGCGTTCAGGACGTTCAGAAGCACCGGATTCCCGCCCGCAAAGCCGTCCCTGTACATCTGATTGCGGGAATAAAAGATTCCGAACAGGGTCAAAGGTTTCAGATCCGCCGGATTTCCCCCCAGCAGAGAATCCTTCACCCAGAAAAACAACCACAGAAATGCGCTTGTCCCAAAATAGGGCCCCAGAAGCCGGACCGCCTTCCTGACCACAAAGCCGCCGAACGTCTCCCCCTCTCTGCGGCGGTACGTATATCCCGCCGCCACGAAAAAGACCGGCATATAAAACATGCCGCCGTAGAACGTCACCGGACCCGGAGCGCACTCCGCATGCACGAGAAGCACCACCAGAATCCCGGCAGCTTTTGCAAAATCCAGCCATTCAAGACGCTTTTTTGTTTCCTTTTTCTGCAAAGACGCTTCCAGAAAGCATCCCTCCTTTCCTGCCAAGGGGCTCGATCAGACGGACCGACAGCTCCGACAGCGCAACCGTAATCCCACCCGTGAGAAACAGATCCGCAAGACAGGTCAGATTATACCCGAATTTCCCGTAAAACGTCAGGAAAAACCATGCGCCGAACGTGGCGATCACGGGAAAGTGAATCAGATACAGCGAATACGAGATCCGTCCCAGATATAAAAATCCTTTCATGGAAAAGAAACGTCCAAGCGGTTCCAGATTCAGCACGGCCGTGATAAAGCACAGTACGCCGAAGATATGATAATAATTCACCAGTACTAAAGGAAGGATGCCCCAGATGGTCCCTTCGTATCCAAACCCGGCGGACGGATAGCACATAAAATAAAGACCGGCCGCGAACAGAGACCAGTTCAAAGGCGCGCAGGCGCACAGCTTCTTCCTCCACGTCCATTCCGTATGCATAAAATCACAGAGCACATACCCCAGAAAGACAGCGAGAAAGTCCGTGCGCAGCAAAAGGACCGCCAGCGCCCCGTAGATCAGCCAGCGGGCTCTCAGGCCGCTGACAAAAGCCGCCAGTCCATAGTCCAGATACGCTCCGACAAAGAGCATCTGCAGCGTCCACACCACCCCGTTATAAGCGTTGTCTCCGAACAGGAAACAGCCGTACAGAGATTCCCGCAGCATCCCGGACAGAGAAGGCTCAAACGCGTTAAAGCCGGCAAACCACTTCTCGGAACCGGCGGCGGCCGCCGCCGGCACATTCTGATAGAACCCCAGCTTCATACAGAGATAGACCACCACGTTAACCGCCAGCACTGCCGGCATCAGCCGCAGATACCTCCCCACGGCACTCCTCAAAAGCCGCCCCCTGTCTCTGTCAAGAAAATAATTTCTGCAGAGCAGATAACCGCTCAGCACCAGAAAAAGGCGCACGGCCGTATTTCCGTTAAAAAACAGATTCAGCGGCGATTTCCCGACGGCAATGTCCAGATTCCCGGGCAGATGACAGCTCTTCGTCTCATAATGATACATCCCGTAATAAAAGGCAAACACGAAATGAGTGAGGAACACGCATACGCATCCGATACCTTTCAGGCCGTCCATGCAGGCCAGCTTCTCCCTCCGCCCCCTATCCATGCCGCCGCTCCCCGGATGTGACATAGATCTGCATGCCGAGCCGGCAGATAATCAGAAACTGAAGCGCGGAGAAGAGCGCCATCGGCATCATCGACGCCCCGTGAAAGCACTCCTGATATCCCGCAAAGACCACGATCTGCAGCAGCATGGGCAGCAGAAATTCCTCTAAGGCGGTCATAAAATAAAGCACGGCCAGAACGCTGTAGAGGATTCCGTAAGACTGATCCATATACGGCAGGAAATACCCGCATGTCAGCCCGAAGAACAGAAACAGCCGCAGAAGCGACACGGGTTCCTCCTCCTGCTCCCCGGGCCTGTACAGATGAATCAGAAAGAGCATCAGCCCCAGCGTCAGGAAAAAACCCACACAGGCGGCCGGATCGACCAATTGCCCCTGCACCGCTTCTCTGCCGACAAGTTCATAAATATTGGGCCAGTGGAAGGTCTCCAGCGTATACCCGGCCCCAAACCATGCGCGGTAGGCGTGCACAAAACGGGCGCCGCCCGCTGCCAGAAGGACAAGAAGCTGTTCCACTCTCAGCCGCCCCTTCTTCCACAGCACCATACAGGCGAACAAAAGTCCGATATACCGAACCGACCACAGAAGAAGCCCCGCCGTGACCAGCGTAAACAGCCACGTTCTGCCGTTCCCCTGTCCCTGCCCGAAAAACAGAAGGGCGCAGACGAAGAGCAGCGCTCCCGCACAGGCGCCGCCCAGTATCGTCCCCTCCGCCACGACCGCCGGCAGTATCATCAGAATCCCGTAGGTTCCAAGGCTCTTCCTCCTGCTTCCGGTATAGCGGCCGACCAGCACGGCGGACGCCAGGCACAGATACCATTCCGCAAGCAGGCAGGTCCAGTGAGGAACTCCCGGCTCAAAAGGAGTCCGCAGCAGATACCCGGCTCCCGTGATGCAGACGGCCAGAAGCCCTTCCAGAAAATCAAACCGCAGGCTTCCCAGCCGGAACCCGCGGAACAAAACACCGCGAAGCAGATCGTCTATTCTCATCCCGGAATCCTCCCTTCTTCCCGCCGGTCCAGCTCCCGGCGCTCCTCTTCGCAGGCCGGAAAATGATACAAATCAAGTCCGATAATCACAAGCTGCGCAAGCTGGATGAACGCCAGCACTCCGTACGCCACGGACGGCTCCCGCCCCGTCAGGTACTCCCCGTATCCCACCACGGTCAGAAACGACGCCGCGATGAACATCGGAAAACGCCGGACACGGATCATCACGTAAATCAGGAGAAAGGCGTCGGTCAGATACAGATACCGCTCGTGCATGTGAGGAAGAAAATACGTCGTCAGCATGCCGAAGAAAACCACCCCAAGGATGACGTATTCCTTCGTCACCCGTACGTTCTGATAGGCCATCCAGAACAGCACAAGCATCAGGATCCCCAGAATCAGATACATGCCGGCGCTCACATACTCGTCCAGAAAATAATTGTTGCCGATGATCTGATAGATATTGGGGAATTTGATCGACAGCGACCAGCGGTCTTTCTTTCCCTGAAAGGCGTAGATGCCGATCAGCTCCATAAACGGCCTGCCCGCCAGCCATGCCGGAACAATCCCTGCCAGATACATCAGGGGAATCGTCACAAAGTGTTTCAGATCGACCTTTCTGCGCACCCAGAGGATGACCAGCAGCGGAAAGATAAAAAGGGTCTGCAGCTTGACCGCGAAGGCGGCCCCATAGAACCACATCCCGGTCCAGGTCCGATCCTTCAGCAGAAAATAGACGCTGCACAGAATGAGAAACGTATAGATAATATCGCACTGCGACCAGGCCGCCGCGTTTAAAATCACCGTCGGAAGAAACAGGAAAAAAATGCCGGCGAGCCTCGCCCTTCTCCGGCTCCCGGTGCATTCCGCCACAATTCCTGCAATTACCAGCGCGCCGGCAAATTCCAGCAGGCAGCAGAAGCCTTTGAGCGCAGTCATGGCGTTCACCGGCAGCAGCGTAATCCCGTAGAGAAGATACATCACCGGGGGCGCGTAATCATAAAAATCCTCCGCCAGCGCCGAAAACCCTTTCTCCTCAAGCTCCATAAGCCAGTTACTCCAGTAGATGCTCCAGTCGTCCGCCACAAAAGAATGCAGACTGACGCGCACCAGCACCGCCAGCGCCCCGGCAAATACAAGAAAGATCAGCTCCGATCCCGTAATCCGATATCCCCCAAACGTCAGTTCCCTCTTCAACAATCCTCTAATATAACGATCCATGACCCCTCCTGTCCCTGCATAAAAATCTCCGACATATAATAATCCGATATCAGGTTATTTTTCACATGTCAGCCGATGTCAGCCCGGCGTGAGCAGATCTTCCTGAAAGACCCATTGAGAGGCGCCGGCATAAGGCACAAAAATGTGCCTTATGTCCCTTACAGGGATTGAAGTACCGCTGCGTCCTCTCATTAAGTACCCATAGGGCATAAACTCCCGCGGGGTCTTGAAGGATGATCTGCTCACGCCGGGCGTCCGGATGCCGCAGTATAAAAAAACCCTATCGAAGAACCTTTTCGATAATATACCGCGGCCTTCTCTTCGTCTCCAGATAAATCTTCCCGATGTACTCCCCAATCACACCGATCGCCAGAAGCTGCAGTCCTCCGATCGCCCAGATCGACACGATCAGAGACGTCCAGCCGATGCTGGTACGCCCGAGAAAATGCTGAATGAGCGAGTAGGCCAGCATCGCAAAGCTGCACACAAAGATAAACATGCCGAGCAGCACGATAAAGCGGATCGGTTTGATCGACAGGGAGGTGATTCCGTCCACCGCCAAAGCCAGCATCTTCTTCAGGGGATATTTGGATTCGCCCGCCAGACGCTCGTGACGCTCATAGGTCACGACTCCGGTCTGAAAACCGATCATGGGTACGATTCCCCTGAGGAACAGATTCACCTCCTGATACCGTTCCATCTCTTCGAGCGCCCGCCTGCTCATCAGCCGGTAATCCGCGTGGTTGAAGACGACTTCGCCGCCCATCAGGCGGATCAGCCGGTAAAAGCCCTCCGCGGTAAACCTTTTGAAAAACGTATCCGTATTGCGGGCGCTGCGCACGCCGTAAACGATCTCGCAGCCCTCGTAATATTTTTCCACAAACTGATCGATCACGTCGATGTCGTCCTGCAGATCCGCATCGAGAGAGATGACCATATCCGCATACTCCTTCGCCGTCATCAGCCCGCCGAGCAGCGCGTTCTGATGGCCGCGGTTGCGCGAAAGCTTCACGCCCTGACAGACTGGATCCGCTTCGTGCAGCTCCTCGATCATCTCCCATGTCCGGTCTTTCGAGCCGTCGTTGACGAACAGAATCCGGCTCTCCGAAGAGATCAGCTCCCGCCCGATCAGGTCTGCAAGCTTCTCCCGCAGCCTTTTTGACGTCTCCGGCAGAACCTCCTGCTCGTTATAGCACGGCACGACCAGATAAAGGACGTGCTCCTTCCGATTGTTCCGATTCTTTTTGTCTTCCATCTCTCTATTCCTCTTCCTGACGTTTGTTCCCTTTCGCTTTCTTCAGCTCCGATTCCAGCTCCTGCAGGCGCTTCTCATTCAGCGCCACCATCTGATCCAGCGTGCGGATGCTGTTGGACATTCTCGAGAGCGCCACGGTCAGGGAAAAGATGATCACCAGCGAAAAGCAGAAGCCCAGGAAAAAGATCATGTTCACCGGCGCATAGATCCCCAGAAAGTCCGATACCACAATCAGAAGCCCGGGCGAACAGTCGAAAATAAAAAGCGCGCACATCACCGCCATCCAGGACAGCGCGTACTTCAGCTCCAGGCTCCTCCTCCGTATCATATTCACCAGAATCGCAAATACAAACAGAATCGCAATTCCGATCACAATTTGTAATTTTACCGTCATCATTGTCTGTCTCTTCCGCTCCTATCTTCTGAGCCGTTCCATGAGAACCGCCAGCGTCACTTTAATCATATAATAAACGGACCGGAAGCCTCCGATGGAGGAGGTGCCTTCTTCCCGCTCCTTCATTACCACCGGGAGCTCCGTCACCTTTTTCTTCATGCGCAGAATCGCCGTCACGCTTTCCGGCTCCGGATAGTCCTTGGGATAGCTTCCCGCATAGATCCCGATCACATCCCGGTTCACCATCCGCATACCGGAGGTCGGGTCCGTCACCTGCTTTCCGGTCAGAAGACGGATGAGGAAGGAAAAATACCGGATGCCGACCCGGCGCAGTCCCGAAGACTGAAACCCCTCTTTCTCAATAAATCTGGAGCCGATGACCATATCGCTGCCGGTCCCGCAGAGCACTTCCGCCATGGATTCCAGATAAGCGGCGTCGTGCTGTCCGTCACCGTCGAACTGTACCGCAAGGTCATAGTCATTCTGGCGCGCGTAAATATAACCGGTCTGCACCGCGCCGCCGATCCCCAGATTGACGGACAGATTCACATGGTTCAGCCCGTATTTCCGGCAGATGTCCAGCGTACCGTCCGTCGAACAGTCATTGATCACCACATAATCGAATCCGGGCGCATGGGTTCTGATATCCTCCACCGCTTTTAAGATACTCCCGCATTCGTTGTACGCAGGGATAATCACAAGCTTCTTCATACCATACTCCTTATCACTTCCGCCCATTTTACCACATCCCGCAAAAGATTGCTACTTTTTTACAAATTGCAGCAGCACGCGCACGGTCCGGCACAGATCCGTAAACCAGGCAAAGGGAACGCCGTTCTCCTTCAGCGCCCGGTGTCCCTCCTTCAGCGACTGAAGATACGAACCCAGGCTGCTCGTGCTTGTCCCGCCGTAGGACATATAGATCAGAATCTCCGGAAGGTAGGACAGCGTCACCTGTTTCCGGTAGAGGATGCGCACCATAAATTCATAATCCGCCGCAATCCGATAATCCGTCCGGTACACCCCGTACGTCTCATAGACTTCCCGGCGCAGATACATCGTCGGATGTCCGGGAAGCCAGCCGGTCCGGATCGTTCCCTGGCCCTGATGCCACCGGCGCACGATCCGTTCTCCATCCATATAATAGAGATCCCCGTGCACTCCGTCCGTGCACTCCGTCTCCATCGCCTGCACCATCCGGCGGATCACGCCTTCATCCGCATAGCGGTCAAAACAGCAGCCGATAATATCCCCGGTCGACAGCGCGATTCCTTTGTTGATCGCGTCATAAATCCCGCGGTCCGGCTCCGAGAGATAACGGAACCGTCCCGGCATCCGCTTTTCCATCCGGCGAATCAGCTCCATCGTCCCGTCTGTGGACCCGCCGTCCACAATAATATATTCCAGATTCTCGTAATCCTGCCTGTACACCTGATCCATAATGCGCTCCAGATTGGAAGCGTCGTTGTAGGTCGTGGTGATGACAGACACCTTCGGCAATGTTCCCATCTATTCTCCCTGACCGGCCAGACGGCGGTACAACTCCGCATACTCCCGGAACCGATCCTCTTTCCTGTATTGTTCCGCTCTCTTCAGACAGTCTTTCTGTCCGCGGGGCTCCTGCTTCTCCAGAAGAACCGCTTCTAAAAGCGCTTTTTTGTCTCCTTTCGGAACCACTCTCCCGCAGCTTTCATCCAGACACTCCGGACTGCCCCCGGTGTCAAAGGTGATCACCGGCGTCCCGCAGGAAAGCGCCTCCAGATTCGTCGTCGGAAAATTATCCTCCAGCGTAGCGTTCACAAACACGTCCGCCATGGAATAATACCCCGCCAGCTCCTCCGTATCGGCGGTGCGCGAAATGCCGAGGACCTTCTCCGGAAGCCTTCTCTTCTGCCTGCCGGACAGCCCGATCAGGACGACCCGGCAGTCCGCAGGAAGCTTTTCCGCCAGCCACAGCAGGTACGCCAGCCCCTTTCTTCTCTCCCACACATTGGCCACGCCCAGCACGACGAACCGGTCCTCCAGCCCCAGCCGCGCTCTCAGTCCCGTCCGCATCGGACGGAACTTCCCCCGGTCGATCCCGTTGGGTATCACCTCCACCGGATAGGCTCCTAGAAAAGACTGTTTTACCTCCGCTTCCAGCCAGCGGGACGGCACCGCGAGCGTCAGGCCGGGAACGCCCGTGAACGCGGCCCTCTTTCTTATATAATTGCTTTCCGTCCGGTTTTTAAACAGCGCGTAGGGATAGGTACGGCGATACTCCCTGCAGGACCTGCAGCCGCTCTTCCAGCCGCCGCAGCCGGTATAGTCATAGAACGCGCAGTGGCCCGTGTACGGCCAGCAGTCGTGCAGCGTCCACACGACCGGCTTGCCCGCTTCTTTCAGATACGCAAATAAAAGCTCCACCTGCAGTACAAACCCGTGAATGTTGTGCAGATGAATCACATCCGGATCCCACTGCCGGATCTTCTCCGTCAGCCTCCTCGTCTGCCCCGCGGAGGCAAAGCCGTGTTCCCCTTTGAAGAAGGTCGAGAGAACGTGCAGCGCCATATCCGCCCCCGAACCAAAGCGGAACGCCTGTATGCCGTCCGGGGCCTTCTGCCGTCCGTAGGCGATCAGCGCCCGGTCCCCGTTCTTCTCCAGCGTATGATAAATGTCCACCATAATGCGGCCCACGCTTCCGCTTCCGCATACGGTGCTGATCTGTAAAACCCTGATTTGTCCCATACCGTCGTTGCCCATATCATCTTTCTGTGCTATACTTGGTCTGTCCGCGGAACAAAAACGTGTTCTACGGTTCTACTCTATAGTATAAGCGAGGTAACTCAATGATAATCATACAACCTTCCGGCGGTTTATGCAATAGAATACGCGTGATTAATTCCGGATGGAAGCTCGCCCGGGCGCGCCAGGAGAAGCTTCTGGTACTCTGGAACTGCAATCCGGAACTGAACTGCCCTTTTGACGCGCTGTTTCGCCCGGTCACGGATTTCCGGGTCACGAGCATCCGCTCCGTCGCCGATCCCCGCAAACTGTTCTACCAGAAAACCGCCCGCACCCGCCTGACCAACGAGGATCTGCTCGCGCACCGCGGGCCCGACGGGAAGCTCGACGAAGCCTACGCCAGAAGCCTCAAGGGAAACCTCTATATTTTTACCTGGGAATGGTTCTACCCGGCAGAGGATTATCATCTGTTCATCCCGGCTGAACCGCTACAAAAGCGGATCAGCGCGATGACCGCCCGCTTCGGTCCGTCCTGCGTGGGCGTGCACATCCGCCGCACAGACAATCAGCCCGCCATCGGCAAAAGCTCCACCGACGCCTTTATCCACTTGATGCAGCGGGAGCTCGACGCGGCTGCGGACACCGTCTTCTATCTGGCCACCGACGACCTGGCCGAAGAAGCGCGCATCCGCGAGGCCTTCCCAGGACGGATTCTCTCCAACCGGGAACGGTGTCTCAGACGCGACAGCAGGGAAGGCATTCAGGACGCCCTGCTGGACCTCTACAGCCTCGCCTCCACCCGGAAGATCATCGGCAGTTATTTCAGTTCGTTTACGGATATTGCCGCAGACATACGCAAGATCCCGCTGGTCATCGCGGGAGAATAGAAGGGGCCGCCGTCCCGGAACACAAATCGGGCAGGGAAGCTTTCTTCCCTGCCCGCCGCCCGGGGTGCGTGCTGCAAAGCAGCAAATTTCCTTACGCGCCCCTGCGCATCAAGAAGCCTCCGTTTCTCCGGAAGCTTCTCTTTTTCTGTATTTCTCTAAAGATCAGGCACGCTGATCACACTCTTGACATAGTAATGAACCCCGATTCTCTGACGCCCCACCCGGAAGCGCCCGTTGATCCTCCTCTGCAGAACCCTGCAGTCCTCCTGCGTCGTATTGAGCAGAAGGAGCAGATACTGCCCTTTGCCGTACTTGTTCACCACGTCGCTGCGGCGGACAGACTGCAGAAGCACGCCGCAGAGCCGTTCCGACAGCCGTTCCAGGACGAGCCCGTCCTTCACCGGATTGCCCTTGCTGTCCACGATCGTGCAAAGCATCAGATAAGCCGACTGCCCCGTCCGCTCCACCATGCGCCGGATCATCTGGTAAACCCCCTGAAACACCGGCCAGGTACACAGGAATCCTCCCGGCTCCTTTTCCTCCTTCTCCAGAAGTTCCGCCTGAATCTCGTCAAACGCGGTGTACCGATGCCCGATCTGGTCTCCCAGCCGGTGCAGAAGCTCGGTCAGGCGGACCGAAGGACGCAGCCCCAGCTCCTCCAGATATAATGAGGTTGTATCATCGTAGAATTTTCTCGCCTCGTCATCCCGGCCGGAACTCACCAGCGCCTCCATCGTCACCGCTTCCCAGTCCGAAAAGGGATAAATCTTCGCCGCGTAACGGCCCAGGGCTTCCATCTGTACATAATCCTGCCGCTCGCGCAGAAGAACTGCGGCCTCCTCCACGCAGATACAGAAAATCTCCCGGTAACGCCTGGCTTCCTTCGCCACCCACGTCAGGCCGGCCTGCGTCTCCAGAAATTCCCCGGTATAGCAGTGGCAGGCGTCCAGCCACAGCCCCAGCCTGCGCTCCGGATCCTCCTCCTTCTGCGCTTCCCGGAACAGCCGCTCCAGCTCTCCCGCGTCCTCCGCCACCGGGATCTCATCAGTCCAGTAGTAGATGCCTCCTCTGCACTCGATGTACTCGGCGTCCGGCAGACAGACGGCCTTCAGCCTTTTCCTGGCGTTGTAAATGACGCTGCGCATCGCATGATGCTGATTCTTGATATTGCGGTCCCCGAAGAGCACTTGTTCGAGATCGCTGCGCCGCACTCCCTGTTCCTTGTTGTGCAGAAGAAGCTGCATCAGATAGGAAAACTGCGTCTCGCTGGACTTGGCTCCTCCCGCGATCAGCCTGCCGTTCCACGATATAGAGAATCTTCCGAACATACGAACATACAAAACATCCTTCTGTTCTTCCATAAGCCTCATTTCCGAATCTGCCCGTCTCCCTTTATGCTCCTTCTCCTCCCGCGCCCTCTGCCGGGACCAGCAGGCCCAAGAGGACGTATCTCGCATTGTCAAATGCATAAGAGCAGGTGGAAAGCAGAACATAATGTCCTCCTTCTTCCGCTTCTGCGTCCGACTGAAAATCGGACAGACTGAGCAGTTCTTTCACATAGTTGTCAAAAGCCTCCCCGGGCTCCTGATAGATCGTATAGATGTCGGAGTACGCGGACGTCGTACAGCCTGCCAGCAGGCGGATCTGATAATCCTGCTTCGGAGTCAGAAGCCACAAAACCGGATGCTCTTCATAAAATTCCTGCGACGCCCACTCGGACAGAACGGCGAACATGGAACCGTTCCTCATATTATGTCCGTAGACAATCGTGTTGCAGTCCGCAAAACCCGCCCGGTTCTCTGCGTCTATGAAAATTGTTCCCGCCGTACTGTGTGTCCCGTCATACGAACGCCGCAAGTAATAATCGTTGTCCGCCGCCTGCATCACCACATAATCAATCGGCGTCCCCTCGCAGTAGATCCATCCCGCCGTGTCCGGATTTTCCGCGTACAGCGACGGAAAGTCCACGCGGATAGGCGCTGACAAAAGCGCTTCCTCCTGCGTCCCCGCCGCCTCTTCTCTGTCTGTATACTGTTCCGACAGCCGGTTGTTTCGTTCCTCCGACAGCCGGTATTCCCGCTTCGCAAACAGTATCACCGCCGTCGAACCGAGAAAGATCACCAACAGAACCGCCGCCGCCATCCGCCGCCAAACCATACGCTCCTCCTTATGATAACATCCGCCGTTCTTTGAGTCTTCCTGCAAGAAGATGGAACATGGCTCCGCAGGCCGCGTAGCAGACCATATAGGCCTTGCCCATATTGCTCGTATACAGCACCATCAGCCTGCCGATCACCGGATAATGCCGTTCCACCCTGCCGACCAGCGCCTCATAGGCCACGTCGTTCATGTCCTCTTCGGCATTGGCGTCTCCCTTCGTCTCAAAGACGCCTTCTACCAGCTTATTTTTCAGAACCCGGTGGATGATCACGGAATCGCCGCTCCAAAAGGCGATCACCTCGCCTTCCTGAATGTCCTCCGGCACCGCTCCCCGCACGTAGACCACGCTTCCGACCGGGATCTCCGGCTCCATGCTGCCGCTGACCACATGGTAAATCTCATACCCCAGGAAACGCGGTACGGTGAGCGGAAGGCAGGAAAGAACCACGCTTAAAAGAATCGCCGTCCCGGCCAGACGGCAGAACACGATCGCCGCCCTGCCCCCCTTTTTCCGGGGCTTCCGGTCACTCATTCTCTTCCTCTTTTCTCCTGCGCAGTATGATAAAGTAGAGGATGCTTCCGATAATCAGCGCTGCAGCGGAGCAAATCCCCGCCTTCACCGACAGCGGCGCCAGCAGAAGAAGTGCAAAATCGGACGACAGATCCGGCAGAACTCTGCGGGCGTCCTCTCCCTCGATGCCGCCGCCCTGATCCAGCGGAACTTCTCCGTCCAGGGACTCGACTTCCCGGGGCTCTCCGTCCTCTTCCCCGTCCTCCTGTGTATCCTCCGCTTCGGTTTCCTCCGTTTCCTGCGCCCCGTCTTCGTCGGCTCCGCCGGCCGCTCCGGCTCCGGCCGCACCTCCGCCTCCGCCGCCTCTTACTTCCGTCACGGTCTCCTCCGTGTCTCCAGGCGCATTCGGCGCAGGCGGAGCCGCGTTCCCCCCGCCGTCTCTCTCGATCGGCGTATAGACGAACGTAAATACATTCTCCGCCGCGTTGCGGACAAGTGTGCGGGTCAGATTGTACGCCTGAGGCTGATATCCCTCCACGTACAGATAGGCCACCACCGGACGGTCGCCCACGTTGCCGTAGTACGTCTCGCTCGGCGCCAGACGTTTCCCGGACGCGTCTTCATAATGGACCGTGTAGGCAACGGAGTCCCCGAGGATTCCGTAAGCCACCACATAGTCCTTATCGCTCTGTACAATGAAGGCTGAATTATAAATCGTATTGTTGTCTCTGCCGCTCTCGCGGATGCCTTTAACATAATATTTACTGCTGTCTTTCACCCGCACCATCCGGCTGCTGAAGCTGACCCGGTCCCCGGCTTTCAGGCCGCGGAAGACAAGCATATCCGCCCCGGCGGACGCCGGCTTCACGGAACTTCCGCTCCCTGCGTTCTGCTTCGGGTCAAAGCTCCCCTGACCTCCCGCCAGAAAACGCACCGTATACGTATACGGTTCCTTCGCCGATACGTTCAGCGGCGCCGCCTGCGCGCAGAGCATGACAAGTGCAAGGAGAAGTCCCGCCGCTCTTCTGTGAAATCTCATGCCGCCTCTTTTCTCCCCCGCAAAACGCCGTCCCCCAGGGAAAAAGGAACTTTTATGAAGCCTCATGCTGTCCTCCCTCCTTCTTCTTCCGGAACAGCCCCTGCACGGACAGAATCAGAAGCAGGATTCCGCTGATGCAGGAAGCAGTGATAAAAGGAGTCAGATCGGTTTCGTCGCCCGTGCGGACAAGCGAGGACGTCCGCCGTCCGGGAGATTCGCCTCCCAGAGGATCCGGATCGTCATCCCTGCTTAACTCCACCGCAAAATTCATCTGCAGATCCGCAAGCGTGCTCTGATAGTCGTTGCCCTGCGTCTCTCCTTCCAGCGCCACCTGCAGAACCACATTCCCGCTCTCTCTGGGCTTCAAGGTATCCAGATAAAAATAATCCTCCAGCGCCTCGGTGGCCTCGCGAAGCCCTTCCCGTCTTCCGCTCGGCATGTCTCCGCCCACGGTGTCGCTGTCAAACAGTACCGTCTCCGTCCCTTTGCGGTCCGTGTAGGACAGCCGGTAGGAGTAGGCGCCGCCGCCTGTATTCCGGTTGGAAGTGCGGTCTTCCAGAGAATACAGCACTTTGTTGGTCATATACCAGTCCGTCGTCTCGCTGTTGTCGTTCTTCAGATCCAGTTCGATCACCGCCTGATCTCCCGGCTGCATACCGTAGATGGTGTCATTGATATCGGAAGTCTTAAAATTGCTCACCATCTTGTTATTGTCCGTAAAGGATACCCGCCAGTCCGAACCGCCGCGGGAGACTTCCGCACGGACTCCCATGCCCGCGGATACCAGCAGTACGGCCGTCAGCGCCAGACAGACTCTCTTCCTTCCCGCCATCTCTTCTCTCCCTTCTTCATCTCAAGCTCAGAATCCCTCCGCTGCTGACCGCTACCCTGCGCCCCCAGGCGCTGAGAATCGCATCCTGCGCGTTGTGCTCCTGCACCGCGTCGACCGTCGCTTCCACAAAGAAGCGGACGCCGTCGTAATCATAGGTGGTCGTGATCTTCGTCCCGTTCCCGGTCTCTTCCCTGGTCTGGGTGACCGACGCCGCCACGCCGGTGTCAATCCTCAGACTTCTGGCAAAAGGCCGGCTGGTCTCGCCCGCCCCCAGCGCCCGGTTATAATAGAGCACCGTGCGCTCCGCCGTATCGGAAGCCTCCTCGTCGAGGATCCAGCCGCCGCCCGTATCCAGTTCCAGATCAATCAGCTCCGGAGAAAGGGTCGTCAGCTTCTCCCCCTTCTCATCCAGCCAGTAGCGGTAGAGATTGACGCGCACATACTGGTTGATGGTCCCGCTGTTTTTGACCGCCAGCTCCTCCGGATATTCCACGCCCACCCGGAAACTCTCGCCTTCTTTCAGCAGATTTCCAAGAAGAACGCCGGACTGTCCCGCGTTGATTTTCCACGAACCGTCATTTTTCTTTGTATCATAATCCCGCGAAGCGACCACGGTTCCGTTCTCCACCAGGCTCACGCCGATGTCGTACATCTGCACGCGGGAAGTGTAAGTCTCCGAATAGTAAGTCAGAGCCGCCCGCGCACCCCCCACGGAGGAAAAAAGCAAAAGCCCCACCGCCAGCGCGAAAAGCGTCAGCGTGCCGGCGGAGGAGGTCAGAAATCTCTTTATCCTGCTCATCCTTTCATCCCCTTTCTTCCTGTTCCTGTCATGCCCGCGCGTTCCTTCCCGCCGCGCGCCCGGCCTCCGGCGCGCTTTCGGCCACCACTTTGGCCTCCCAGTCCGCGTACGGACTGCCGTCGTCCCGGTACAGAACCGGCGTCGTCTCATAGATGACGACCACGTTGAAGCTGTCCTTGTCTTTCGCGGATTCCGGAATGTTGCCGATCTTCACCTCGAGCTCTTCCGTCGTCTCCCCGCCGTAGAGGATGTCGCTGTAATAGTAATAGCCGTCCCCGCCCGGGGACCATTTGGAGCTGCCGCCGTATACCAGCTCATATTCGCTGCCGCAGAACGCCCTGGCCCTGACGTAGACCGGCATAGAGTCCTCCCGGCTGGTGATCTTCACATGTTTCGTCCAGGCGGAAAAATCCTCCTCAATCTTTGTCTCATCTCCCAGATGGATCGGATACCCGCCCGCCGCCGTTGTATACGTCGTAAAATACGCCCATGCGCTGTCCATGGCGGCGCTCAGAACAAGACAGACGACCGACGCGTACAACAGTACCTTTCTCTTCTTCATCACTGCCGCCCTCCATCCTCTCCTGCCGAAGCCTCCGCTCCTGCCGACGTGCCGCCTTCGATCTGAGTCCATTTCCAGTCTCCGGACTGATATTCAAAATGATTGACGATCGCTCCGCCGTGGGAATTGCGCCCCTCGTAGCGGTTCGTAAACGGGTATTCCGCGATCCTGCCCGCCTCGATTACCACCGGCTCCGACGGTGCGGACACCTGCGTGTAGGAAATGCCGGAGTACACCTCCGTGACCGTCACTCTCGCCCCGACCGGAATCGGTCCTACAAGCAGTGACTGCTGTCCCGGTTCCGTAAAGGTGATGGTGACAACATCGCTGTAGACTACCTGTTCCGGACTGCCGTCCTCCCCGCCGGTCACCGCCCGGATCTCAAATACGAAGGTAGCGGGATCGTGCGTCTCAAAGCTTTCCAGATTTTTGATCAGTTTCAGATAACCATAACGGACCTGCTCCGGCTTCATGTCAACGGTCAGCCGGTACAGCCACTCGCCGCTGTCCTCTTCCCCCTCTCCCGGTTCCAGACCGGGCAGGGAGACCAGCACCGGCGCAAACGCATAGGCGTTGTCTCCCGCCTCCACGACGGAGTCAAGCCTCGGCGTCCCGTCCGCGTTCTCTCCCTTCACCACATAGGAATCGCTGTCCGTATAGTGCAAAACATCGCCCTGACGGTTTTTAGCGCTGCGGGTGATCACCAGATACAGACCGCAGCCAAGCTCCTTCGCCTCCGTCACGCCCTCCCGGACCGGCGCCTCGCCGCCTGAAATCGCTATTGCCATCGCTTTCTGCGCCAGTTCCGCCCAGCCGTCATTGTCCAGCCCCTTCCGGTATTCAGCCTCCAGCGGCTGATACGGCTCCAGGAACCGGTACGTGTACCGGCCGGCCGCAGAGCCGGCCTCCGCCTCCGCGATCCGGTACACATCGTATACAATATCCGCCTTCTCCAGCTCCGCTGCATAATCGCTGCCCGGAGCCGCCGGCTCAAAGACGATGGAGCCGTCCGTCCTCGTCAAATCCGGCTGCTTTGCCGCCGCGCTGCCCGGGACAGGCGCCGTTCCCAGGATGCCCGCCGCAAGAAACAGCGCAGTCAGCAGACATAATCCTCTTTTGCCGGTCCGTTTCCGGCTGTCTTTCTGTCTCATCTTCAAACCTGCATCCTCCTGTTATCCTTCTGCCGACGCCCTTTCGGCTGCGTTTCACTCCCGGACGCCCGGCGCCGGCGCATCCTCCTTCCGGACCTTCCCCGCAGGGATCCGTTTAACGTTTCCTCAATTCTTCCAGAATCTCCTTCTCCGTCTTCCCCGGTCCCACGATGCGGTAATAGATCAGCATGATCAGAAGGGCCACGAAAAGCATCGGAATCCCCACCGCCGGAATCACGATGTACGTCGGAATGCGCACCGCCTCCGCCGCCACAACCACTTCCCCGGCAATGTTGTCGATCCGCCGGCCTCTCACCAGCATCCGATGGGTATTGATCCCATATGGAGTACAGGTGACCAGCGTGCAGTAATCCCGGTCCTCCTGAATCGCCAGATCGCTTACTTCCTCCGGCAGCACAATCCGGATCTGGTCCACCATGTAGGTGATGGTTTCATCCATCACATTCACGGTAAAGGTATCTCCCTCCGACATCTGATCCAGATCCGAGAACAGTTTCGCACTCGGAAGGCCCCGGTGGCCGGACAGTACGCTGTGGGTCCTCTTTCCGCCGACCGGCAGCGAAGAACCGGGAATATGGCCCACGGCAATCTGCAGCACGCTCTCTTCTACCGTATGGTAGATCGGCAGATTTACCCCGATGGCCGATATCTGGACATAACCCATGATTCCGGTACCGGTAATATCCAGAATGTTTTTATATTGTTCGTATTCTTCTTCCGTGAGTTCAAAATCAACACCGTTCGGAAGCGATTCGTTATAGGCCTTTGCCGCTTCCAGAATCTGCTCCCGCTCGTCGGCCGACAGATCCTGCACCGCCGTCACGTAGCCAGCAATCGCCCGTGTGGCATGCATGGAGTTCCACCAGTCGCTGACCGACGGATAGAGTAAGATCGCTACACCTGCCAGCAATATCACGACCAATATGATTGTTGTCAGGGAAGGTCCTTTTTTCTCGCGGATCTCCTTCTCCTCGGCCTTTTTTCCTTTTTTCATAGGCTGCCCCACAGTAAGTTAATACGGTATGATTCTTACCGGTCTGCTGACGTCTGCCGGACCTTTGGTCCGTTGCTCACCGCACACCACGGGAAGGTGTCAGCTCGTGCGGCATACCGGGGACGGACCCTCCCGTCCCCGGAAAATCGTTCTGCATAATGAATATGCGGTTCTCTATGTACGTTCTGAAAAATATACGTACCGTACTCCCTGCTTAGCGGGACATCCGTCTTCTGGTCACCAGCAGTACGCCCGCTACGACAACCAGAATACCGCCGACCACGTAGAAGATCGTGGTACCGATACCGCCGGTGGAGGGAAGCAGCGCGCCCTGCTTGTTGACGATGTCCGTGGTCGCGGTGCCGTCCGTAAGCGTAGTCGTGAATTCTGCGGTCTTGTTCTCCGTCAGTTTCACGCCGTTCTCGTCGGTCTCATAGACATCCAGTGTGAGAGTGATCTTTCCGGCTTCGTCCGCAGTATGCGTCGCCTCAATCGTGAAGTAGATCGGATCGATGCTGTTGTAGCCGTCCGGAACCTTGCTCTCCACCAGTTGATAACGTCCCGCGTCCAGACCGTCAAAACTGAAACTGGTCAGCGTACCATCCGCGTTTTTAAACTCTTTAACCTGCTTCCACTCTCCATTCTCAAGTTTATTCAGGGTGAACTCCGCGCCTTCCAGCGGACTTGTTTTGCTTTCTGTCGTCTCGTCGTCCTTCACCTTGTTAACTACCGTCTTGAAGGTAAACACAACCGCGGTCACAGGCGGAGTCGAACCGGTCGTTCCATCGCCGTTGGTATAATCCAGACGGAATTCGTTGACGTTACCGTTCTCGCCGAAGCTGGCGTTTCCATTCAGCTTCGCCTTGTACTCTACTGTTATAACCGAACCTGCCGTTGCACTCACCGGAGCTGCCTTTACATCCGTGAACTCGATCTTCAGTACATGCTCCTCATAAGTCAGAGTATAGCCTTCTGTGAGCACAGTTTCGCCCACCTTCACCACTGCGCTGTTTTCCACATAATCCAGGCCTGCGGAAAGCGTATCCACAAACGCCAGATAGTAGGTATCGTAGTTGGCTACCGTCGCAGGCAGAGTCGCTGTCAGCAGGAACGGAATCTCGTCGCCGATATCATAATCTGCAGCTTTCTGCCACGATTCGTCTGCCGAATTTGCAGAAACAGAATCATCTTTATCCTGAACCTTCTTATCCGGAACCGGCTCGCTGTTTACCTTGGGGACAAACTTGAGTGTGCCGTCGGTGACTCTGGCAATCGCGGTGCTCGTTTCTTCGCCTTCTGCCCCGGTTCCTTCGTCGACGATCAGGTAGTAACCGGACGCCAGATTGGGGTATTCAGTACTGTTTCCCTGTGCAATCGGCGTGCCGGTCTGATCGCAATACTTTTCAATGACCGCCAGTTTCTGCGCATCGGTATTTCCGGGAGCGCTGACCGCTGCCAGCTCATCCAGAATGTCCTGAGAAACGGGTTCGCCTTCGGTTCCCGTACCGTTTTGCCCCCATTTCACATTGCTGGAGAGTTCTCCATCCGCGAATGTGCCGGTGAAGATCTGATAGATCTTGTATCTGCCGGTTTCTCCTGCCGGCGGGTTTTCCGGAACGTCTCCGCCCGATGCAAATGCTGTAACCGTCATGGCAAAAACCATAACCATTGCCAGTAAGAGGCTGGCAACTCTCTGAATTCGTTTCATAAACTCATCCTCCTTTTCCTTTTTTCATTTTTATTTGCTGTTTTGAAACGATTCCCCGGAACCGACAGACTCTGCCGGTCCGCATCCTCATTCAGATTCAAGAGAACCCCGCACCCTCCTTCCTCTGAATTTTTTTCTATACATAAGCCCCGTGCCGGACAGCAGGATGCATCCGGCGCCTGCTATTGTATACAGAAACCATCCCGGGCCGCCCGTTTTGGGCAGCGTATAAATGTGAAATTTATTTACATAATTCACCTCGTTTGTAGCGCCTGAGGAGATCGCCCCCGAAGCCGTGCGGTCGGGACTGGGTGTTCCGTCGATTTCCGTCTCATAAGTGAACTCCCCTTCTCCCACCGTACCGTCCGCCAGCACGACACCGCTTTCTTCCGTTACAGTGTAGGTCGTTCCCGGCGGGATGTATTTCACCCAGATGTACTGCCCCGCCTTCAGCTCAAAAGTGGCTCCGTTCGTGATCTTGCCGTCGCCCTTGTCGATCTCCCACTCCACAAGGCCGGAATCGCCTTCCTGCACTCCGCCCTCTCCCTCTTCTGCACCGTCGCCCGGGCGTTCCTCATAGATCGTGTACGCATAGTCGTCGGGCTGCTGGGAGCCGTCTTGGCTCGTAAGCGTAAGCCGGAAGCGGAAGGTATCTCCTGTATCGTAGTCTTTCACCTCTCCGTTCTCACCGTTGATTGCCTGCACTTTTTTGCTGATCTTCAGATGTCCGTAATCCGTGTTTTTCACTTCCGGCTCTATGTTGGACACCGACGGAAGGGTAAACTGCATCCAGCAGGTAGAACCGGACGCTCCCCGCTCGGTGTAGAAAAAGCTCAGCGTGTGCGTCTTCTTGACCGTCTCATTCGGCCTGCTTTCTTGTGCGGCCTTCAGCTCTTCATGCTCACCCTCCAGATAATCCCACAGGTTCACATACTCGCCTACTGCGGAATGGACGCCTCCGATATCGCAGACAAGCTCGCCGTCCAGGAACACCCACATATCGTCGTCGCCGAAGAAATAATATTCCAGCGGTCCGACGTAATCGGCATCCAGTTCAAACTGAACCTGATAGTGCATGCCGAAGAAGCTGTTGTGGTCTTTCCCGTCATCAGCCTCCGGAAACTTATCATACTGACCCGGGCCAAACGATCTATTCTGAACCTTGTCATAAGCACCGAATTTGAGGTCGTGCCCGTCTGCGCCGAAGGAAGGCGCCGAATCCATGGGCCAGAAATCATTGGTCCATATGTGCGTGTACGGCGCCCGGTTCCCGCTCTGCGGATGATGGAAAGACTCCAGTCCGGCCACGTTCGTCCCCGTAACGGAGGAAAGCGTATAGGTATCTCCGACGCGGTTGAACTGCAGCGAATAGTCGTCGTAAGCGGTCTTTCCGATGACCGGATTTTTAGGATCCGTTTCTTCGTTAAACAGTTTGGGCGCATCGACGCCGTCCGCATATATAATCCTGCCGTTTTCATCCAGACCTTTTACAAGACCAAACGTACAGATTTTATAACTCAGAAGGTTTGCCTTGTTCAGGGACTGCCCATTCCATGTCTCCGCGCCGAGTCCTGTGCCGGTATTTGTATTTCCGAAAGCCAGTTTCGTGCCGGTACCGGAATAATTGTCCGCACTGTTGATGCCGGACTTTTCTGTATGGGCATACCAGATTCCGTCTCCTTGTTTGGAAGTCCCTGTTCCCACTCCTCCGGTTTTCGCATTTGCTGCATCCGAATAAATATAACCGTTACTGATATCGTAGTCATAAAACGCCGCCGAAGCGGCCGCCGTCTCCACAGGTTCCGCCTCGTACACAAACCGGAGAACCGCCCCGTCCTCCAGCCACAAATACTGTGCGGGACCCTCGACCGACACTTCCCGGTTCGTAAAATGCAGGTTTTCACTATACGGATAAATCGTCCAGTCGTCGCGGTCTGTACTTTTCTCGTCCGCTCCCTCTTTCAGCACCCAGATTTCGCTCAGAGTATAACCGTTGTTGTCGATCAGAGCATCGACATATTTGATCGACGGAGCTTTGAAGTACTCGTACGATCTGGCGTCATACACCTCAGTCGGAACCTTCCGTGTCAGCACATTTCCATTTGCGTCCAGATAGAGGTTCCTGATCGGGTTATCATTCGGTGGGATCTCCCTGCCCCCGCTCATCTGCGGAAGTTTCTTTCCGCTGGTGTCAATGACCGGCAGCGCGTTTGCTCCGCTCGCCAAAGGATCGTCTTTCTTCAGATGTGTGTTCAGATTCGCGTAATACTGCACTTTGAACTTTGGGTTTACCGAAGAAGTTGTGCTCACCGCAAAGGTTTCGGACTTCGCGCCCGCCTCCGCCGCCGGCAACTCAAATTCCGCCTCCGTCTGCCCGTCGACGTCCTCGCCCACCTCTACTTTCGCCACCTCTGTCATATCCCTGGTGAAGACCGCAAGCTTAATCGCCGTCTCATTCCGGGGCGCCGTCTGCGTGTCTTCCGGCTCTTCTTCCTGCAGGTCTGTGAAGAATACCCGCTCCTCACCGTCCTCTTCCGGCTTCTGACCGTTTTCGGACGCTTCCGGCTGCTTCTCCTGTCCGGCGGCGCTCTTCTGCGGAACTTCCTCCTTCTTGTCAGCGCTTTCTTCCGCGTCCTTCGCTGCATCGGGAGAAGCCTCCGCAGCGGCATCCGCCGCTTCGTCTTTTTTCATATCCGGTTGCGCAAAAGCCGCCTCGTCTTTCTCCGGATCGTGGCCCGCCGAATCCGTCCCGTCCTCCTTCGGATCGTAGCCCGCTGAATCCGTCCCGTTCTCCTTCGGATTTTTCCCCGGAGCCGCCGTCTCGTCCTTTTTCAGGCCGTGCCCTGCGGAAGACGCCGCTCCTTCTTCCAGAAGCATCAGCGCTCCGTCATTTGCGCGCAGAAAATCGACGGCAGTGGTGATCGACTCTTTCGCGTATTCCTCCAGTGTCTCCGTCATTGCCATCTCTACCGTAATCCGGCACTCCGACAGGTCCAGCACTTCCTCCCCGTAAGACAGGCTGTAAGAGAAGACCTGCATCCGCAGCAGCTCTTCCATCGCATCCGAATCTCCGATACGCGATGCGAACTCCCTGTATTTCTCCGAAGACGGCTCCACGGGTTCTACCGTGAACCTGAGCTGAGGCAGGTTCTGCTCCGGCTGGCTGTCGGCCCCTTCTGTCTCCGGCGCCGCAGCGCTGTCTTCGGTGGAGGTCCGCCCGTCCGATTCGGTTCCGCCCCTTGCCGGCGTCTGTCCCCACGCTTCGTTTCCGTCCTCTGCCGGCGTCTGTCCGGTCGGTTCATTTCCATCTTTTACGGGCGTCTGCCCGGATGACTCGTTTCCCTCTTTTGCAGGCGTCTGCCCGGCAGATTCTGTCCCGTCCTTTGCAGGCGCCTGGACGGACGCCGCGGTTTTGTCCTTCGCGTCTGTCCGGCCGGACGGACTGGTTTCGCTCTCCGCCGACAGCCCACTTCCGTCTGCGGACCGCGCCTCATTGGACGACAACGTCCTCTCTTCCCCCGGCGCGGAGCCGGAGGACACCGACCCGGTACCCGGCAAAACGGCATCCCCTTCCACATGGAAGAGGAGCCGGAGCGCATCATTCACATATTCAAAAGAGTCAGAGAGATGGAGCCGTCTGGTTCCATCCTCTGCTGTCTCGATCTCTCTTGGTTCTTCCGGCCCGTAACCGATGGCAATCTCGGAGAAGCTCTCCATCTGAAATGTGGTGCTGTCATTCTCCGCCTTTCCTCCGTCCAGTTTCTCGACTCCGTCTTCCGCAAAGTGGATTACCGTGATGGGATTTCCTTCCGCCAGACCGTCCTCATCCAGAAACTGAATCGTAAGCGTCACCGGAGCGGCCGGCTCGATCTCTGTCTTCTCCTTCTTCTCCTCATCCTCCACATAGAAACCAATCTTCAGAAGCGCCCTCATGGAAGCGTTCTCATCCTCCATCAGCTCGCGGTACTGCGCCTCCCGGTCCGCGTAATGTTCCCCGTCGTTCTCCGGTGTAATCTGTTCCGCCAGAAGCACGGCTTTCTCGGGAATCTTCGCTTCTTCATTGTATTTCGCAGTGACGATATAATTTTCCCCTGCAAACTGTTTACTGCAGTCGTATACTTCCTGCACGCGGTAGCCGCAGATCAGCTTCTGTTCTTCGTCATAGCACGCTTCGCCGTGCACATGATCCTCCGCGCCTTCATAACCGCAGATCAGGATTCCGTCCGCGTCATAGCAGGCCGCATCGTGCTCGTGATCCCGCACGCCCTCGTAACCGCAGATCAGCTTCCGTTCCTCATCATAGCATCCCGCATCGTGCTCGTGATCCCGCACGCCCTCATAGCCGCAGATCAGTTCCTCCCCGTCATAGCATCCCGCGTCATGCTCATGGTCTTTCGCGTCCTTATAGCCGCAGACCACATTCCCTTCTTCGTCGTAACAGTCCGCGTCATGTTCATGACCTTTTCCGCCGCCGCAGATCAGATGTCCTTCTTCGTCGTAACAGCTCAGACTGTGAAGATGCGTCACATCATGGCCACAGATCACGTTCCCTTCTTCGTCGTAACAGTCATCCCCGTGTACATGAAGGCTGGCCCCCGCGTTCAGGCCCTCTACTTCCTCCTTCGTCAGTTCCACCGTCTTGAAGCACAGTTCATTATGAACATGCTCTTTCAACTGCGGAATGCCGCAGACCGGGACGCTGCCTTCTTTCAGGATGCCGTCCTCGTCAAAGCTGTCCTCGTCGTAGCAGCCGTCGTCATGGGTATGCAGCTCCAGTTTACCGCAGACCAGCGTCTTCTCTTTTTTATAGCACTGCGAGGTATGGCGGTGCCCCGACGCGTCCTCCGCCTCCTCTTTCGTGCAGATCAGTTCCCTGCTCTCCTCATAGCAGGCATCCGTGTGTTTATGAGCCTCCAGTCCGCAGACCTGTTTCTGTTCATAGCAGGCGTCCGTATGTTCATGTTCTTTTTCACCGCAGGACAGTTCCTCCTCATAGCAGCCGCTGTCATGTTTGTGATCCTCGCCGTCCTCTTCGCAGATCAGCGTTTCCTCATAACAGCCGTCTGTATGTACATGCTCGCTCTCCTTACATACCAGCGTCTCTTCCTCACATTTGTCGGAGTGCTCATGTTCCTCTTTTTTACAGATCAGATCGCCCTGATCCGAAGCATAGCAGTCGTCCGTATGGATATGCCCTTTCTTCTCTTCCGTCTCCTCCTGCCCGCAGACAAGAACTTCTTCCTCCTCGTAACAACTGTCCTCGTGTTCATGGATCTCGCATTCCTCCAGCGGGCATATCAGCTTCCCGTCTGCGTCGCGGCAGTCGTCATTATGCGTATGAACCACGTAATCTGCATAACCGCACACAAGTTCCCCGTCTTCCCGGCAGTCTTCCGTATGTTCATGCAGTTCATACGAACAGTCCAGAACCTTTACTTTATGCGTCATCGCCTGGCCGTACAGTTTCAGAGCCGCCACTGTTCCCAGTGCGACAACGAAAGCCAGACACAGAAAAACCGAAAGCCAGCGCTTATATTTTTTCTGCTCCTGCAAAAATCTCGCAGCCTGTGATAAGAAACCCGAATCCACTATATCGCCTCCTTCCCACATCCATATGCATCATTCTTACATTATTTTCACACCATCTTTTCCGGTTCAGTGCACAATTCCCACTTCCCGCAGAGGCCAGACCCGGAAAAGGATCTTCCCGATTACTTTGTCGTTGCTGACGCAGCCCACCGCCGTATTGCGGCTGTCGACGCTTGTCGCCCTGTGATCCCCCATTACGAAACACCTTCCGTCCGGCACCTGATAAGGAAGCCTGATATCACAGTCTCCCAACGCCTTTTCACTGATATACGGTTCCTCCAGAAGCTGCTCGTTCACGTATACATTTCCGTCCGGGTCAATATTCACCCAGTCTCCCGCCGAGGCGATGACCCGTTTAATCAATATATTATTATTATAGTAAAATGCAATGATATCTCCGATTTGATAGCCGGAGCTGTTGACCGACACCACAATGTCTCCGTCCTGCAGAGAGGGAGACATCGAAGTTCCGCTGATCTGCAGAACCGGCAGCAGAAGGACTGCAATCAGAACCGCAATCGCCGCGACAACCAGCAGGGAAAAAACAGTGCTCCTCAGCATTCGTCCAAAGCTGTTCTTATATTGTTCTCTCTCAAGCTCCGCTTCGAGCAAATCGAGGCTTGGAATCTCAAGTTTGTTCTCGCTTTCGCTCATTTGCATCCCTCTGTATCACAAAATTTCGTCTCCTGCCGGAGCGCATGGTCCTGATTTTCCAAACATCACTTCTTTATCAAAGTTTTTAGAAACCCTGTTTTTCTGCTGCTGCGAAGGACCTCGTACATCCCTTCCAGTTTCTGTATTTTATCATCCTTATAGTCCAGACGCTCTCTGATTTTCTCGATCAGTTCTTCCTTCTCTCTCAGTTTCGCATCCATCAGCTCTTCGCTCTCCTGAAAACGGACGCTCTGTTCTTTCATGGCTCTGTCTTTCTCGTCCAGCCTCCTCTTCAGCTTCTCGATCAGTTCATCTTTCTCATCCAGCTTTCTCTTCAGGCGCTCATAGCTCTCCAAAAGCTGCTCCATTTCCTCTGTCTTCCCGGCAAGTTCTTCCTGCAGCCCCGCAACCTCTTTGCTCTGTGTCACCAGCATCTGCAGAAGATCCTGCCTGCGCAGCTTACGCAACTCTTTATCGGTCATCTCAACCCTCATTTCCAGGGACTACGATGTACCACATAAAATCTATGTGGTACACGGAATCTCACTTTACTCTGTCTATTATCATGCTCTGTCGCAAAAAGTCATATTCTGCCTTCTATTGCGTTTCCTGCTGAGGAAACGATGATTGATTCAGAGCTTCTTTAGAACAAAGTATAACAGATTAAAGGTCAAAGGATACGTCAAAAACCGCACTAAAAAAAGGCTGTTTTGATACTTTTTATAACGGGGAGACGGACAAGCGGCAGAGAACGGAAGACGATCCTTGGTCTGGAACGAGATACAAGCGCCCGCAAGGTGGGGTGACCTGATTTGGAGATAAAAAATCCACCCCGCCACTCGGTCAAAGTTTTGGGGTGGTGAATCCGTCCGGCAGATAGGGCTGATCCAGTTTATAGAAATATGCTCTTTTTCAACAAACATCACCCCCATTCTATATAATGAGAGGTCAACCATTCTGCAACACGGTTGTTTTTCTGCTGTTCATTGTGTCATAACTGGCAGCTTTATACAATATTTTTGTTCTTGCATCCTGCCGCCGAATATGCTATACTGTAAGCGTAAGGAAAACAACCGCCCACAAGGTGGGTTGACCTGTTTAAAGGATAGAAAATCCACCCCGTACTCGGTCAAAGTTTTGGGGTGGTTTTTCTATGTAGACTTACTTACAAAACGTAAATACGAATGTAAGCAACGCCAAAAGGAACAGACCAAAATTCATAATGTCCTTAAAATCAAATGATTTTTCACAGGCATCACCCCCATTCTGTAAAATGAGAGGTCAGCCCACCCTGCAACACGGTTGTTTTCCTGTTGTTCATTATATCATAACTGGCAGCTTTATGCAATGTTTTTGTTCCTGCTGCCTGCCGCCTGTTGGAGCCGCTCCGGCCAAAAGCTTCCGGATTTTCCGCCCGGCAAATCCTGTCTGGTGATATGTGTAAGTTATTAATTGCTTTTACCGGCAGTTGTTATGGCTGTCTGTTTTATAGGAAAAACGAATGCTGACTTCTCTTTTATTCAAAGCGCGAGTATCCGCTCCAACTCCCGGACCCGCGCGTCCGCCATTATTCATCATTTTTCTGAAACAAGGCGATGCGCCGGATATGCGTCAGGCATATGAATTTCAGAAATTTCTTTAGATATTTTGATCATAGCATACAGTTAGCATAAATACAACTGTTTTTTATTTAATCAGCAGCCGCTGTCCCGTCCTCTCAAGATTGCCGAAATCAAAAAGCAGCAAACTGTTTTAACACACAAAAACAAGTTCACTGCTTTTATTGTCTGTATGATCCGATTACGGCAGGATACCGCTGCAGGCTTCCTGCCAGCTTAAATTCCGTTTCACATTCCGATTAAAATTCAAACACCGCGACTCCAAACGGCGACAGCGGATATTCCACATAGAATTTCTGTCCGTCGCATTCTCCTTTTTTCGCCTCGTAGATCTCCGGCTTTTTCCGCCCGTTGCCGCCGAACTCCCCGGCGTCGCCGTCCAGTACCAGTTTATACTTTTTCTTCTTCGGCACGCCCACCCGGTAATCCATGCGCTCCATGGGAGTGAAGTTCAGAACGAACAGCAGATTTTTCCTCTTTGTCTTACTGTAACGGACAAAGCTGAAAATACTGCGGAAACAGTCGTCCGCATTGATCCACCGGAAACCGTCCCAACTGTCATCCAGTTCGTAGAGGCAGCGGTATTTCTTATACATATGAAGCAACGCTTTCACAAAATTCTGCATCTGCTGATGCCGGTCTTCCTTGAGCAGGAACCAGTCCAGTTCCCTGGCCTCGCTCCACTCCTGAAGCTGCGCGAACTCGTTGCCCATGAACAGAAGCTTCTTACCCGGATGACCGAACATAAACGCATATCCCACCCGCAGATTGGCGAATTTGTCGTCCAGGTAACCCGGCATCTTGTTCAGCATGGAACATTTCAGATGCACGACCTCGTCATGCGACAGAACAAGAATATAGTTCTCGCTGCAGGCATAACTCATGGCAAACGTCATCTTATTGTGATTGTCCTTGCGGAAATACGGATCCAGCTTCATGTATTCCAGAAAATCGTTCATCCAGCCCATATTCCACTTGAAGTTGAAACCAAGGCCGTCTTCCTGCGGGTCCTTCGTCACTCCGGGCCATGCGGTGGATTCCTCCGCGATGATCATCGACCCGTCCTTGCGCCCTCTGATAATGGAATTCAGGTGCTTGAAAAACCAGATCGCCTCCAGATTCTGATTCCCGCCGTACTTGTTCGGCAGCCACTGGCCGTCCTGCTTTCCGTAATCCAGATAGAGCATGGAAGCCACCGCGTCCACGCGCAGTCCGTCGATGTGGTAATGGTTGAGCCAGTACAGGGCATTGGCAATCAGGAAATTGCGGACCTCTGATTTCTCATAGTTGAAAATCTTGGTTCCCCAGTCCGGATGCTCTCCCCGACGGCTGTCCGGATGTTCATAGAGCGGCGTTCCGTCGAAATTCGCCAGACCATAGCCGTCCCTTGGGAAATGCGCCGGCACCCAGTCCAGAATCACGCCGATATTGTGCTTGTGCAGATAGTCGATCAGATACTGAAAATCCGCCGGTGTGCCGTGACGGGAGGTGGGTGCGAAATATCCGGTCACCTGATAGCCCCAGGAACCGTCAAACGGATGCTCCGCGATGCCCATCAGCTCCACATGGGTATATCCCATATCCTTGACATATTTGGTCAGCTCCGCCGCAAATTCCCGGTAATTGTAATATCCGTCCTCTCCGTCTTCATGAGGATGGCGTCTCCAGGAACCCGGATGCACTTCATAGATGGACATGGCCGCCTCCGGACCGTTCCAGCTTTTGCGCTTCTCCATCCACTTCGCATCATGCCAGGTAAAATGATCAATATCCGCCACAACCGAGGCGTTGCCCGGGCGCTTCTCCGCATAGAAAGCGAACGGGTCCGCTTTGTAGAGGTATTCCCCGCTCTTCGTCTCGATCAGGTACTTGTACATGCTCCCTTCCGCCAGTTCCGGAACGAAGACCTCGTAAATCCCCAGCGGTTCCAGCCGGGTCATCTTATAACCGTCCGAACCCCAGCGGTTAAATTCTCCGATTACCCGCACGTCTTTGGCGTTCGGAGCCCAGACAGCAAAGTAGACTCCTTTCTCACCGTTCATCTCGGCAGGATGGGCGCCCAGCTTTTTGTAGATCTCATAATGTGTCCCCTGTCCAAAAAGATACTGGTCCATGTCGGTCACTGCGCACCAGGGGCGCTCCATCTCTGCTTTTTTCACTGCTTTCTTCCCCATAAGTCTTCTCCTCTGTTCGAACAATCAACCTGCCCGAATTCTTTAATATAAAGTGATAGAGTTATTTTACCACATATTGCTGTATTTTCACACCCCAAAATTACATATTTACAGTTATTTTTACCAAGACAAATCCCCACCGCCGCGGGTGGGGACAATTTTTTCCATTTATTCGCCAAGATAGGCTTTTTTTACCGATTCGTCGTTCAGAAGCTGTTCCGCCGCTCCCTCCAGCACAATCCTTCCCGTCTCCAGCACATAGCCGCGGTCCGCGATCGAAAGCGCTTTCTTCGCGTTCTGCTCCACCAGAAGCACCGTCGTTCCGCCGGCACTCACCTGCCGGATAATATCAAAAATCTCGTTCACGAAGATCGGCGACAGTCCCATGGATGGCTCGTCCATGAGGATAATCCGCGGTCTGGACATGAGCGCGCGGCCCATGGCAAGCATCTGCTGCTCACCGCCCGACAGGGTGCCCGCCAACTGATTCTTCCGTTCCTCCAGCCGGGGAAACCTCGTATATACCGTCCGCAGAGATTCTTCAATCTCCTCCTTGCTGTTCCTTGTATAAGCGCCCAGTTTCAGATTCTGAAGCACGCTTAAAGAGGCGAACACCCGCCTCCCCTCCGGCACATGCGCCATACCGAAGGACACAATCTTATGCGCGGGCACCTTCGTGATCTCTTTTCCTTCAAAAATAACGCTGCCCTTCTTTGGTGTGATCAGTCCGGATATCGTATGCAGCGTCGTGGTTTTCCCCGCGCCGTTGGCGCCGATCAGCGCGATGACTTCTCCCTCGTTGACCTCGAAAGAAATCCCTTTAATGGCCTGAATCATCCCATAATAAACTTCCAGGCCCTTTATCTCCAGCATTGCCATCTGTCTTTCCTCCTAATGATAATCCCGCATCCGTCCGAAACCTGCCGCGCGTCCGGAAATTTCCGCCCGCACATCTTCCTGCGCAGTCTCGGGCAGAGCCTGTTTTTATTCTCCCAGATATGCCGTGATGACCTTCGGATCCTTCAGCACTTCGGAGGTATCCCCGCAGGAGAGCACCTGTCCGAAATTCAGCACCGTCAGTTTCTCACAGATACCCGCCACCAGTTTCATATCATGTTCGATCAGGAGGATCGTCATATGAAATTCGTCCCTGACGAAACGAATCGTATCCATCAGTTCCTGCGTCTCGTTCGGATTCATGCCCGCCGCGGGCTCATCCAGCAGCAGAAGCCTGGGGTTCGTCGCCAGCGCGCGGGCAATCTCCAGCTTCCTCTGCTTTCCGTAAGGAAGATTCGAGGCCTTGTAAGACGCCTCTTTGTCCAGATCAAATACTTTCAAAAGCTCCATGGCGCGCTCGTCCATGGCGCGCTCCGCCCGATGATATCCGGGCAGTCTGAGGATTCCGGTCAGGGTGGAATAGATATATTCCTTCTGGTTATGAAGTCCCGCCTTGACATTGTCCAGCACGGTCAGATCGGCAAACAGCCTGATGTTCTGAAAGGTCCGGGCGATCCCCTCTTTGTTAATCTCGATATTGCTCCTGCCGGTAATGTCTTCCCCCTCCAGGAGAATCTTTCCGTCCGTAGGTTTATAAACCCCCGTCAGCATGTTGAAGACCGTCGTCTTGCCCGCGCCGTTGGGACCGATCAGTCCGTAGAGCTGGCCCTTTTCAATCTCCACATTAAAATCGTCCACCGCCCGCAGACCGCCAAAGGAGATACCGAGGTTCTTTACTTCCAGTACTGCCATGACTACTGTACCTCCTTCTCTTTTTTATGAAACAGTTTTGCCGGAGAATAGCGCTCTCTCAGCTCGATGGCCGACGGGCTCCAGGTAAAGATCATTGTTGCGATCAGGACAACCGCATAGATCAGCATCCGGTATTCGTTCAGGGAACGAAGGAGCTCCGGCAGAAGCGTCAGCACCACCGCCGCGATCATAGACCCGCGGATACTGCCGATTCCACCAAGTACGACGAACACCAGCACCATGATGGACATATTGTATCCGAAATTCTTCGGCAGCGCCGTCAGCGTGGACAGGTTGTGCGCATACAGCACGCCGGCCGCTCCCGCAAGCGCCGCAGAGATACTGAAGGCCAGAATTTTATATTTCGTAATATTGATTCCGATGGACTCCGCCGCGATCCGGTTGTCGCGGATTGCCATGATCGCGCGCCCGGTCCGCGAATGCACCAGATTGGTTACGATCACCAGCGTAAGCAGCACCAGAATCACGCCGATCGTGAAGTTGGAATCCGTCGGCGCGCCGGTAATTCCCTGAGCGCCCTTGATAATCACCTGTCCCTCCGGTTCCATGTTCAGAGACATGGCATCCTTCATGGACACATGAAAACCATGGCTGTCAATACCCAAGTAAACCACGTTCACCAGATTTTTAATAATCTCGCCGAAAGCGAGCGTCACAATCGCCAGATAATCCCCCCGAAGACGCAGTACCGGTATGCCGATCAGCACGCCGCAGATACCGGCGCACGCCACTCCCACCAGAAGCGCCAGCAGGAAACGAAGCGTCGGCGCCGTGATCATCCCCATCACGCACTTGGAAAATACCGCCCCGCTGAACGCCCCCACGCACATGAAGCCCGCGTGTCCCAGACTCAGTTCCCCGAGGATGCCGACGGTCAGATTGAGGGAGACCGCAAGAATCACATAAACGCACAGAGGCACCAGAATTCCTTTTAAAAGGCTGGACATATGCCCGGTCCTCATAAAAATCTCACAGAACAGATAAGCAAAGATCACGATCCCATATGTAATCAGGCTGCTTTTTGTTGTCTTCGATAATTTCTTCATTTCTTCCGCCTCCACTTATACCTTTTCCTGAATCTGTTTTCCCAGAAGTCCGGTGGGCTTCACCACGAGCACAACGATCAGGACCGCGAACACAATGGCGTCCGCGAGCTGGGAAGAAATATACGCTTTCCCCAGTATCTCGATCACACCCAAAAGAATACCGCCGATAAAAGCGCCCGGTATGGAACCGATTCCCCCGAATACGGCGGCCACGAAGGCTTTGATACCCGGCATGGCGCCCGTATAGGGCGTCAGCGAAGGATACGCGGAACAGAGCAGAACGCCCGCAATCGCCGCCAGCGCGGAACCGATGGCAAACGTCAGCGCAATCGTCCCGTTGACATTGATGCCCATCAACTGCGCGGCTCCGCCGTCCTCCGACACCGCCAGCATGGCGTGCCCCGCTCTGGAATATTTCATAAAGGTCATCAGGCATACCATAATCACAATACATGCGGCAACCGTCACGATCGTCTCGCCGGATATATTCAGTCTGCCGTCCGCAAGCTGTACGGGCTGCATCTTTACGACGGAAGAAAAGGATTTGGTATTGGCGCCGAAAATCAGAAGGGCCACGTTCTGCAGGAAATAGCTCGCCCCGATCGCCGTGATCAGAACGGCCAGCTTGGAAGCATGGCGGAGCGGCTTATACGCCACGCGCTCAATGGTCATTCCCAGAACCGTACAGGCCGCCACTGAGATCAGGATGGACACCGGTATGGGCAGCCCCATACTGTTGATCGCCACAAACGCCACATAACTTCCGATCATGATAACATCGCCGTGAGCAAAATTCAGCATCTTGGCAATCCCATACACCATTGTATATCCCAACGCGATAATCGCATAAACGCTGCCGAGACTGACGCCATTTAACAGATAGGATACGAAACTCATCTCATTCAACTCCTCTTTTATCTTAGTATAACAGTCTGCACCAGACGGAGGTTCGACCGTCCTATCCGCACAGTATATCATAAAATAAATATCAGCACAAGCCGACAATACCGGTTTTTTTATTCCAATTCCCTGTAAATCCGCCCCGCAGGCACAAAAAGAGACGCCCCGCGCGGAACGTCTCTGTTCTGTCTCTATGGTCGGGAAAACTCCCCTGTTTTTACATTGCCTTGTAAGCGCCGTCCGTGATGACAACCGCCTTGGGATCCTTGCTCGGCTCGCCGTCTGCGGACCAGGTGATTCCCGCACCGGTCAGACCGTCGATGGTGATCTCCGTCATTGCCGTCTTCATAGCTTCGCACATATCGGATACGCTCATGTCCGCGGTAATTCCCGCCTTCTCAGCCGCTGCCTTGATCGTATAGATCGCATCGTAAGCATCTGCTGCGAACTGGTTCGGAATCTCGCCGAACTTCTCCTGATAAGTAGATACGAAGCTCTTGGTCGCCGCATCATCCGCGTCTGCCGCGAACGGGGTCAGGAGCATTACGCCCTCTGCCAGAGCGGTGTCAAAATTCTCCACTGCGAGAATACCGTCCAGACCGTCGCATCCGAAGAAGATCGGATCAAAGTTCATGGTAGATGCCTGCGTCAGGATGATGGAAGCCTCCGTATAGTAGATCGGAAGGAATACCAGTTCCGCGCCGGCTTCATTTGCCTTCTGAAGCTGTACAGAGAAATCGGTCTTGCTGTCCGCGGTAAATGCTTCCGCCGCCACGATCTCGATTCCCTGGTTTGCAGCCTCTGCGGCGAATTTCTCATAAATACCGGTAGAATACACATCGGAACTGTCATAGATCACAGCCACTTTCGTCGCGACCTTGTTCTCGCCGATGTACTGTGCGGAAGCCGCACCCTGGTTCGGATCAGAGAAGCAGATACGGAACGCGTTCGGCTGAGCAATACTCTCAACTGCGGATCCGGACGGAGTGAGCTGGAACATATTGTCCTCTGCGGTCTTTGCAACCACTGCGGTACACGGAGTGGAAGTAACCGTTCCCATCAGCATCTGCATGCCCCAGTCTTTCAGTGTATTATATGCGTTGACCGATTTCTCCGCGTCGTGCTCGTCGTCCTCAAACTGGAATGCAACCTGCATACCGTTGATGCCGCCTGCCGCGTTGATCTCTTCCACTGCAAGGTTTGCCGCGTTCATAACTGCCTGGCCGTAAACCGCCGCGCCTCCGGTCGTCGGTCCGATACCGCCGATCTTCAGAACCGCGCCGTCTGCCGGAGCTGCCGCATCCGCGCCCCCGGCTTCGTTTCCTTCGGCTGCCTCCGACGCATTTCCTTCCGTCGCTTCCGGAGCCGCATTATCGCCGGCCGCAGGCGTCTCATTGCTGCCGCATGCCGCTACGGAAAAAGCAAGTACGCCCGCCATCGCAAGGCTGAGTAACTTCTTCATAATTGTTTCCTCCTCTTAAATGATAGATTAAAATATCCGACACGTTTTGCGGTGTCGGATATCATGATAAACATTGAATTTCTATTTGTCAATTCATTTTTAAAGGTTTTCACAAATTTTATAGATTTTACAGAACTCTGGGAGCCCTTACCAGTAACGCCGGATACAGCGCACGCTTCTGGAATACATGCTGCTGACGCGGATTCCGTATTTCTCCGTGCTGGCGTGCACGATCATGCCGTTGCCCACATAGATGCCCACATGTCCGTAGTAGCAGACCACATCTCCGGGCTGCTTGTCCGCATCGCTGACCGGACTGCCCCCGGCCGCCAGAGAACCGGACTGCCTCGGTACGGAGATGCCGAAATGAGCGTGTACCAGATTCACGAATCCCGAGCAGTCCGTTCCGTTCGTCAGGCTGTTCCCGCCGAACACATAGGGACAACCCACAAACTGCTGCCCGTAGGAAGCGATGGAACCTCCCAGCCCCGTGCCCCCGCCGGAGGATCCTCCGGCGGAACTGCTGCCGGCAGAACCGCCGCTCGATGAGCCGGAAGAACCGCCGCCCGAGCCATCGGAAGAACCCCCTCCGGAACCCTGTTGGGCGTTGTTCTGATTTTTCTGGGCGTTTTTCGCCGCTTTGGCCGCGGCGGCCGCCTTCGCCGCCGCCTCCTGAAGCTTCTTGATCTGGGCGTTCTGCTCCTTGATCTTCTTCTGATATTCGCTGACTTTGGCTCTCGCTGCGCTCAACTGGCTGTCAAAATTTGAAATCTCGCTTCTCTTGCGGGCAATCACCGCTTCCAGATTCGCTTTCTCCTCCTCAAGCTGCGCCTCCATCTCCAAAAGCTCGTCCTTCTCTTCCTCCAGACGGATTTGAAGATCGATGACCGCCTGTTTTGCCGCCTTATATTCATCCAGAAGGCGGTTATCGTACTCCTGCAGCTCTTCGGCATAATCCACTTTGTTCATGAGATCCGCCACACTGTCGGAAGTCAGGAGCAGTTCCATATAACCGGCGCTCCCCGTCTCATAGAGATACTGGATCCGCAGCTTCATCGCTTCATACTGCCGTTCCTCCGTGGCCTTCGCCTCCTCGTAGGCGATCTCCGCCTCCTGAATCTCGACTTCCTTATCCGCCAGATCTCCTTCCAGCACTTCTATATTCAGCATCGTCTCCATCAGCTCGTCGTTCAGGCTGTTTACCTCGCTGCTGAGCGCGTTTTTCTTCCCTTCCAGGCCGCTGATCTGCGACTGTATATTCTTCAATTCCTTTTCATTCTGTGACTTCTGGTTTTCTATGGTCTTGATATTCGAAGCCGATGCGGCGATGCCCGTACACCATACCGCCGCCGCCAGAAGAAAACATCCTGCCTTTTTCCATCTCATCCGTATATCCTCCGTTTTCAGAATAGCACAAAACAGATTCATTTTCAACTGCTTATTCGCCTCGAAGCTGCGCCAGGCATCCAGGTCACGCAGCGGTGGAAATCAATGCCGTATCCTGATACAGGAACAGCACCTCCGTCACGTCCTGCGTCTGCAGCCATTCTGCCGGATCCGCCCGGAAATAGCGGGGATCAATGACCGTGATCTTATGATAATGAAGCGTGAGGAAGGGAATCAGACAGTTGGCGAAAGAATCCTTCAGAACCGCCAGATGCCCTTCCTTCTGCTCCGTCTCGATCTGCACGACGGGATGATTTCCGTCCAGGAAGAAACGGTACGCATCCCCGGAATCCAGAAGCTCCGGGCGGTACAGCCCTGTCAGCGGCGAGTCTCCCAGATCATAGACGGCCGTACAGTCCACGCCCGGATCGTACAGCTCAATCGAATCTGTACGACTGGCGTAGTGCAGCCTCGCGTAGTGCGTCCCGAGAAACTCTTCTTTTACAACCGTACGCTCCATGGCTTCCAGCGAAGGAGGCGTCAGTCCCCTCTCCCGCGCCCAGGCTTCATAGGCATAAAACGCTCCGCGCATGGTCCAGTGATGATCCGTCCGGTAATAAATATACTCGTCCCGGTGCTCATACAGATTCTCCCATACTGGATCTTCCCGGACCGTGAAGGCAATTCCGTACGGAAGCATCTCGCCCAGCACGGCGCCGGCAGCAGGTGCCCGGATGCAGCTCACAATATCGTCTCCGAACTGTCCGCTTACCCGCTCCTTCAGACGGTCCCAGTTCACCGTCCTCTCCTGTTCCGCGAACAGATACCCGTCCTTTCCCAGATAGACGCCGCCAATCTCCTTTTTGCCGAGCGCAAGCTCACACCTCGTCTTTATACCGATCCAGAGATCTCTGGCGGGAAACTGGTCGGTCAGCCACTCCTCATACGCGGCCCCGTAGCTTCCGTCAAGAACGGCGGACAGCTTTGCTTCCGGACGCTGGGCAAGCATGCGTTTTTCCCAGTCCGAATAAAGACGGTCCCTGCACAGGGCGTCTGCCGCCCACAGCGCGTACAGGGACAGCACAAACAGAAGGCAGTACACCTTTTCCTTTCCTATTTTATCTTTTCGAGGATGTTCCTGCATCTTACCCCTGCTCCTTTTCGGACTTTCAGAATCGAAAATATAAAAACGGATTGTACGACGCGTCCACAAGATAGGCGACCGACAGCACGAACGACAGCGCCCATACGGCAGGATACCCGGCCAGCCTCTTTCCCAAGCCGGCGGCGCCCGCAACACAGACTGCAAACAGAATCCCGTAATTGGACAGCAGCCAGACCGTCTCCCCGTTCCAGAAGCGCCCTGCGCTGCCCGCCAGCATGGCAAGCCTGTTCAGTCCCTGCGGAAGACTGTCCAGCGCAAACACCGTCATTCCCGCCAGCACCGCGGACATGGTGTAGAGATGACCGCATATCTTCGGACACCGCTCCAGCCATGCCGACAGAAAACATTTCTCCAGAATCAAAAGCAGCCCGAAATAAAGCCCCCACACCAGGAAATTCCAGCCTCTCCCGTGCCAGATCCCGGTCAGCGCCCATACGATCAGCAGATTGCGGATCTGGACCGCGCGCCCTTTGCGGTTGCCTCCCAGCGGAATGTACACGTAATCCCGAAACCACTGTCCAAGAGAAATGTGCCACCTTCTCCAGAACTCGGTGATGCTCCTGGAGCAATACGGATAGTTAAAGTTCTCCCGCAGATGAAAACCGGCCATCTCGGCCATCCCGACCGCCATATCCGAATAACCGGAAAAATCAAAATACAACTGCAGAACATACGCCCCGCTGCCGAGCCAGGCAGTCGCCGTACTCATCTGCGCGGGCGACAGGGCGCATACACGCTCCCACAGAAGGCCGATCTGGTTCGCCAACAGCACTTTTTTCCCCAGCCCCACGCAGAACCTTCCCACCCCCGCGCAGCCGTCCTTCCAGTTCGGCGTTCGGTGTTCCAGTTCCCTTGCCACATCCTTGTACTTCACGATCGGACCGGCGATGAGTTGGGGAAACATGGACACATACGCCCCGAAAGCCACCGGATCTTTCTGCGCGGGCACTTCTCCCCGGTAGACGTCAATGGTATAGGACATCGTCTGAAACGTGTAAAACGAGATGCCTACCGGGAGCGGAAGGAAACCGGAATACTTGAACACTCCCAGCAGAGACAGATTGACGAGGATCGATTCGCAAAGTACCGCCTTCGCCAGAACACCGCTGCCCTTTCCCCGCGCATACTCCAGCAGACGGCCGTTGCCGTAATCCAGAAACGAGGAAAACAACATCAGGCCGATAAAAACCGGTTCGCCCCACGCGTAGAAAACAAGGCTTGCAAGAAAGAGGACCAGATTCCGGCATCGGTCCGGAGCGAGAAAATAGACCGTCAGAAAGGCCGGGAAGAAACGGAAGAGAAAGATCAGGCTGGAAAATACCATTGTCCTACTCCGTTAATTTTCCTTCGATCACGGACAACGCGCGCTCGTTCATTTTCCGGCAGGCCTCAATCGCCGCTTCATCGTCATCCTCGATTCCTTCCATCGACCCCCCCAACTGTACAAAGCATACATATCTTCCGTAAGTAGCAATCCGGGAAGCCTGAAGCTTGGGAATATTCACAGGATACTGAAAGGTATCCTGAACCATCGCTTCCCGGTAAGTATCCAGTGCGTTCTGCACGTCCTCCAGATGTTCCCCGGAAGCCTTGACGACGATCAGCGAATCCACATTGGCGGAAATCATCGGCGTCTGCCCGTAGAAATCCTCATACATCTCCTCGGAAATCCCGTACCAGTCGTCCAGAAATTCCGGCGAAAGCTCCGCGTCCGCCCAGTATTCATCCGAGAGCTCCGAAGCCACCGCCTCCACCAGGCTCTGCGCGGAGACATCCTCCCGATACCCGCTTTCCGTGTCTTTCAAAGACGCGTCTTTCTTCCCGCAGCCCGCCAGCAGACACACCGCCGCCAGCAGCACCATCAGACCGTTCTTTTTCATACGCTTTACCTCATTCCATAATCTGATTTTCCATATGAGGGGCATCAAAAAATCCGTTCTCTCCTGACATCTTCTGCCCGGAACATATGTTCCAGCAGTCCGATATCCGCGTCCAGCGCATCCAGAATCAGCTCCTGAAGCTCCAGATCCTGCATCCATCCTTCTCCGGACAGAATCCGGAAAATCATGCTCCGGCAGCACTGTTTCAGCTTCTGGACGTCAAATACCGTCAGGTCTCCTTTTTTCATGCTCACATGGAGTGCCCCCACTATATCACGTATCACAAAAGATTTCAACGACTCCTGCCTTATTTCCGGCAGCTCCGGCTCCGCCGCGAAGCAGTAGGACAAAAAGGGGAGAAAAAGAATCAGTCCGGCCTCCTCAAGCCTCCATGCGGAACGGTCGCTGACCGTGATGTTGTAGACCGGAAGGACGACCCGCTCCGGTCCCAGAAATTCCAGCACCATACCGTACTCGTCCCTGATATTTTTCCCAAAACAGGTGGTTCCGGATTCTCCGATCTGCAGTGCCGGATGTACCGCCGCATCTTCATAGTAAAACCGGCAGCCCCTGTCCTGCGCACAGATCTGCAGGCATCCTCCCAGACGGCGCATCCGAAATTCATAGCGGTTCGCACAGCCTACCGTCAGACATATGCGGATGGCTCCCGCTCCTCCCCACTCCTTTTGTATACATTCTCCATCCTCATATTCTTTCCTGAAAAGATGATTCACCATCCGGATCAGGGCACGGTCCGAAAGATGAAATATCTTCTCCAGCATCCATGCGTCGCGATTAAGATACATATATTTTCTCCTCTCATCTTCAAACCAGGCATACGAACCTTGTTCGCTGTATAAAAATCGGGAAATTTCGTCATGGAGCATCGACTTATGAGAATTGATTTATTATCTTAGACGTTTTCAGCATATAAGATTTCCGCTTTGCTGTCAAGACAAGAAAAAAAGAAACTTTCCTTTCCAAACAGATAAGCGGCACCATTTATTATATCTACTGCTTTAACAGCCAAAGAATTATTTCAGCAAATTCCTTTTAGTTGCTTTCCCTTTTGGCAGATCCTGCTCCTGCATAGCTACGGCGCTGCCGACTTCAATTCGTCCAGATCTTCTCCAACTTTCTAAAGGGCGATAAGGCTCTGATTGATATCCGGTCCAGATCGCCAATTTCTACTTTGGGGATAGATACCCCTAACCCGGATAAACTGGAAAAGTTTTTACATTACCTCCAGGTTTCAAGTACAATAAAGAAAAACCATGGAGGATATGTTGATGTTACTTACGGATAAATATGCTGACAAGATTTACGGTACGATTACCTGTTATGACCGTATGATCATCCAGGGCTATACCCCCGGTTGGAGCCATGCCGAAGGCATGGCCGGCTATCTCAAGGCCAACAAGATCCGTATTTTTGATTTCGCTAATTTCTCTCAGTCCCTTACGGAACAAGTCCGCTCAAATGCTCAGCATATCGCTGATGAAAACGGCATTGAGATTGAGTTTATCCGTAAGCTCCACGCCTTCCGTAAAGATGACCGCATGCAGGATAATGCCTTTCTCGAAATCTCTGATATTGAAGCGGCCCAGAAGCTTTCTGATCGGATCAGTCCCGAAGACCTGCATAAAATCCTGAATGTCCTTGCAAAGCGCTACTGCCCTGTGGCGCAAACCCCTGGCCCTGGTTATACATGAACGGTCCAACAGATCGAGTGCGCAACAGATATCATGTTCAAACACCCCTGCGACCTGGAACCTCTTTATGGCGAGATTGTCCGAACGGCAATCTTTACAGTAAAGCCGGATAACATTGCCAAATGTCACAGCTTCGCCTCCTATTCTTCTAAAATTGCGGTCACATCAACACCGAGAGCCTTTGCAATATTTCCGAGTGTGGCAATCTTACACATGCCTGTCTTCATAATCCTGCGATAAGACGCATAGCTGATACCTGCTTTACTGCACAAATCATAAGGATTCATTCCTTTCCTTGCCATTTCCAACTGCACCTTGTCCTGGCTTGCTCTAAGATTTGTCATTACTGGCAATTAACTTTCCTCCTTTATTTATTTTGTTCTTGTCAGATTCAAAACAATCTGTTATAATGCACTATATCAGATATAAAGCAACCTTTTAAGTGTATAAAAAGAGTTTTCCCGATCTGTTATTTATTTAATATTTGTGTTATACTAGACAAAAAACAGGAGATATGATAATGACTGTCGGTGAAAATATTAAGCGTATACGCAAAAAAAAAGGACTAACCCAAAGAAGATTAGGGGAATTATGCGGAATAAATGAAGCTAATATTCGTAAATATGAAAGTGGAAAGCAAAATCCCAAAATAGAAACCCTGACCCGAATTGCAAGTGCTTTAAAAGTTGACACCTACGATTTGATTGAAATACCATTTAAGCCATTTACAAACTCAGACGATTTTCAACCTCATCCAGATAAAAATAAAATTTTAAATGATGTCTATTTAATGGATTTATTAGATGCCTTTAATGAACTAAATTTGAATGGAAAGCAATGTGCGGTATCACAGGTGCAATTAGTTGCCTCTATCCCAGAATACAAAAAAAAATATGATGACCAGTAGTTACCACAAAATCATGGTCAATAACCACACCCCGCCGCCCTGATCGGCAGCACCCGCACCCTGACAATATAATATGCTTACCCGGACAGCCGGGGGACGTGCTCTCACCCGTTCCGAGTCTTGCGGAAAGGGGTCGATTATTATGAGTACATATGAGGAATTTATGATTATACTGACCGCTGGTCTTCTGATCGTTGCGATTCTGAATCTGAAAAATAAGAAATAGCCGTCCCGCTCACTGGCAATGACTGGACGACTATTTCTATGGGTCTAACTTAATCATTCGCCGGGACGGGTGACCGCAACTCACCTTCCGGCTGTCCTGTTAAGCATATTATATGATATATATGCAGATTTTTCAACCACAAATTTAAAAGACCGCCCCGACGCGCCAACACCGGAGCGGCCGCAACACCGCACAAAGGACTGTACAGTATGCACCCACAGACAGTATACCACAGTCCCTTATGAAATGCACTCATTTTTAAGAAAGGACTGATTTTTATGCCGTCTTACTATGACGAAAAAACCAAATCATGGTACTGCAAATACTATTATACCGATTACACCGGGACCAGAAAGCAGAAGAAAAAGCGGGGCTCTAAGCTGCAGAGAGACGCCAAAGAGTGGGAGCGGAACTTTCTGGAGACTCAGCAGGCCGATCTGTCCATGACCTTTGAGAACTTTGTACAGATTTACAATGAGGACATGAAGCACCGGCTCCGGGAGCATACCTTTGTGCAGAAACAGTACGTCATCAGCAAAAAGCTGCTTCCCTTCTTCGGAAAGCTCCCGGTCTCCCAGATCACACCCGCCCACATCCGGAAGTGGCAGAACGGCCTGATCTCCTACCAGGACGAGAACGGGAAACCATATTCGGAAACCTATCTGAAGACGATCAACAACCAGCTCACCGCCATCCTGAATTATGCAGTCCGGTACTACAATCTGAAAGAGAACCCCTGCAGGAAGGCCGGGAGCATCGGCAAAAGCCACGCCGACGAGATGCAGTTCTGGACGACGGAAGAGTTTAAACAGTTCCTTGAAAAAGTATCGGATAAGCCACAGGCACGGGCCGGGTTCCTGATTCTGTATTATACCGGCCTGCGTATAGGCGAACTTCTCGCCCTGGAATATGTCGATATCGACTTTGAGGAATGCACGCTGAACATCAGCAAATCCTATCAGCACATAGGCGGAAGGGACGTTGTGACGCCTCCCAAGACACCGAAGAGCATCCGCACGGTATCTATACCGGAGTTTCTTCGGGACGAGCTGAAAGCCTATACAGGGCGGCTCTACGGGCTCCATAAGCATGACCGCATATTTCCCTGCACCAAGTCCTTTTTTGAACATGAGATGGTGCGGGGAACTAAAGACGGAGAAGTGAAGCGTATCCGCCTGCATGATATCCGGCACTCTCTTGCCAGTCTTCTGATCGAGCTGGGCTTCTCCCCTCTGGCCATCGCTGACCGGCTGGGCCATGAGAAGGTGGAGACCACACTGAACACTTACTCACACCTGTTCCCGCATAAGCGGGATGAAGTGGCCGAAAAGCTCCAGCAGCTAAAATAGTACCATTTTAGTACCGCAGAACAAAATAAAGAGCCGATTTTCCTTGTAAATTCAAGGTTTATCGGCTCTTTTTTCTTTACTCGAACTCAATCGTCCCCGGCGGCTTACTCGTCAGATCATACACCACCCGGTTCACTCCCTTCACTTCGTTGATAATCCGGCTTGTCACCTTGAACAGCACCTCGTACGGAAGCTCTGCGCACTCCGCGGTCATGAAATCACTGGTGTTCACGGCTCTCAGCGCCACAGCATAGTCATAGGTCCGAAAATCCCCCATAACCCCGACGGAACGCATATTCGTAAGTCCTGCAAAATACTGCCCCAGCCCTTTGTCCAGACCGGCTTTTGCAATCTCCTCGCGGTAGATGGCGTCTGCGTCCTGGACGATGCGGATCTTTTCCTCCGTCACTTCCCCGATAATCCGGATGCCGAGCCCCGGTCCCGGGAACGGCTGACGATAGACCAGATATTCCGGAATGCCGAGCTCCAGTCCGGCCTTTCTCACCTCATCCTTGAACAGCATCCGCAGCGGCTCGATGATCTCCTTAAAATCCACCACATCCGGAAGACCGCCGACATTGTGATGGGATTTGATCACGGCGGACTTCCCCAGCCCCGACTCGATCACATCCGGGTAAATAGTTCCCTGCACCAGAAAGTCCACGGCGCCGATCTTCTTCGCCTCCTCCTCGAAGACGCGGATAAACTCTTCGCCGATGATCTTCCTCTTCTGCTCCGGTTCCGTAACTCCCTTCAGCTTCTCATAATATCTCTGCCGGGCGTTTACACGAATAAAGTTCAATTCATACGCTCCCTGAGGGCCGAAGACCGCTTCCACCTCGTCCCCTTCGTTTTTGCGCAGAAGCCCGTGATCCACGAAGACACAGGTGAGCTGCTTTCCGATGGCTTTGGACAGAAGAACGGCCGCCACGGAAGAATCCACCCCCCCCGACAGGGCGCAGAGCACTTTTCTGTTTCCTACCTTCTCCCGGATCTGCCGGATTGTCTCCTCCACGAAAGAACCCATCTGCCAGTCTCCCGCACATCCGCATACATCATACACAAATCTCCGGAACATCTTATGCCCCTCCTTTGTGTGCATGACCTCCGGATGAAACTGCGTCGCGTAGATCTTCCTCTCCGGACACTCCATAGCCGCCACCGGGCAGACCGGCGTATGGGCCGTCACCCGAAACCCTTCCGGAACCTGTGCGATATAATCTGTATGACTCATCCATGCCACCGTGGAAAATTCCACATCTTTAAAAAGAACGGATGACTTGTCTACTTCCACTTTTGTATGCCCATACTCGCTGACTGGCGCCGTTTCCACCTTTCCGCCCAGACTCCAGGCGATCAGCTGTGAACCGTAGCAGATCCCCAGGATCGGGATACCAATCTCAAAGATTTCCTTCCGATAATAAGGCGAAGCCTCGTCATAGACGCTGTTGGGGCCGCCTGTGAAGATAATCCCCTTCGGATTCATCTCCTTTATCTTTTCAAGGCTTAACGTGTATGGATGTACTTCACAATAAACATTACATTCTCGGACTCTGCGCGCAATCAGTTGATTATACTGTCCGCCAAAATCCAGTACGATGACCATTTCTCTTGCCAAACCGTCTTCCTCCTCGGTATCTATTGAAAATATTATACGTGATGTATCATTTTCTGGCAAGAACTAATACGGAGAATCCTCCGCAAAATCTCCGCCGCACCAGCCGTTCCGATAACGTTTGAATGGTCACCGCATCCGGTCATATAGAATCGCCTGCGGCAGCAGGTCGGAGACCCGTACCGCCTGCGCTTATGAGACCGCTGTCCGTTTCACCTGACTGAGCGCCGACGCTACCGCGGGCACAGAGATCACCGCCGCCGTAATCAGCGCCTCCGCCAGCAGAAAACTGTAATTATATACGATAGGATACACGCTTTTCAGAGCCTGCGGAAAATTGTCCGGCATATAGCTCATCCAGTACAGATAGCCGCCCAGCGCATGAAACGCTCCCCGCGCGAGCACAGCCGCGATATACCCCTTCACCAGTCCGCGCGGGCTTCTGGAGAAAAAACCGGCCACTCCGAGCGCTGCAAAGGCCAGAACATAGTCGCAGCACACCTGAAAGAGCGAGAGCACATAAGGTTCCTGAATAAACTGCAGAATCCCGTAGGCAAGCCCTACCAGCACCCCGGTCCTCACCCCGTACCAGTTGGCCGCCATGACGATAAAGAGCATGCTGCAAAGCGTCACGCTTCCTCCCCAGGGCATCTCGAAAATCTTGATATACGAAGTCACAAAAGCAAGCGCCATCGAAGCTGCGCAGAAGATCAATTGCTTTGTAGACGCCCTGCTCTTCCCGGAATTTTTTCCCGCAAAAAAGATCGCCAGCAGAAACAGAAGCACGCCCGCCGCGATACAGACCGCATAGCCGCCCGTCGTCAGCCCGCCTTCTGCATTTACCAGATACTGAAACATAAAAAAACCTCCTTTATCTTCGATCGAAGACAAAGGAGATTAAAATCTCTTATAACGCATCCCTACGTTGGCATTATCCAAATCAGGTTATAGGTCAGGGCGGTATCAGCCCACTCTCAGCCCGCTTCCATGCAAGCTCCCTTGTCATCAATCTTATGTAGTTCTACCTATCATAATAAATAAAAAACCAGTCCGTGTCAAGTCTTCCGTTCATTTTCCGCGCATTTTCCGCAGTCCCCATGCCCTCTGCGCTCATTGCTGATGCTGATGCAGGTATTTCTCCCTCGTCGCAAGCCCTCCGCGTATATGCCTCTCTGATTTATTCACATCCAGCACCTTTCTTGCCTCCGCCGCCAGACGAGGGTTGATGTAGAGCAGCCGTTCCGCCACATCTTTATGTACCGTCGATTTGCTCACTCCAAAGCTCTGGGCAGTCTGCCGGACGGTGGCATTGTTCTGTATGATATAATTTGCGATCCTGACGGCTCTTTCCGAAATATAATCTTTCACCGAATATCCCCTGAATGAACTGTTTTTACAGTTTATGCAGGTCATCGCTCCAATATGTTTCCGGAACCGCCCCTCCTGTCACATTCGCTTCCTGTAATACCAGAACCCCGCCGCGTCCGCAAGGAACCATCCGATGGGCACGGACCACCAGATTCCCGTAACCCCCACCGCCGGTATGGCGGACAGAAGATAGGCCAGCGCCACGCGGGTTCCCAGAGAGATCACCGTCAGCACCACCGACATTCCCGGACGCTCTACCGCCCGGTAGAAACCGTAGAGCAGAAACAGGCAGCCGATTCCGCAGTAAAAGGCGCCTTCTATCCGCAGATACTGCACACCGACGGCAAGGATCTCCGTCTCCGACGGTTTTACAAAGAGCAGCATCAGCGGCTTTGCGAACAGCCACACCCCCAGACTGATCAGCACGCAGAAGAAGACGGAACAGGCCACTGCGCTTCGGATTCCGGCCTTAATGCGCTCCGTCTTCCCGGCCCCGTAATTTTGCGCCGTAAAGGTGGAAAACGCGTTGCCGAAATCCTGCACCGGCATATAGGCAAAGGAATCGATCTTCACCGCCGCCGCAAACGCCGCCATCACCGTGGTTCCAAAGCTGTTTACCAGTCCCTGCACCATCAGAATCCCGAGGTTCATAACCGACTGCTGCAGGCAGGTCAGAAAGGAAAACTGACCGATTTCCAGAAAGACGCGCTTTCTCAGCCGTACTTCCCCCGGGGAAATCCGGTACTGCGGAAAGAACATCCATGTATATATCAGAAGCCCCGCTCCCGAGATAAACTGCGCGATCACCGTGGCAGCCGCCGCCCCGGCTACTCCCCACTGAAAACGGAGCACAAAAAGCAGGTCCAGAACAATGTTCAGGAACGCGCATACGCCCAGAAACAGAAGCGGCGTCACCGAATTTCCCGCCGCACGGAGCACAGACGCATAAAAATTGTACAGAAAGGTCGCCAGGATCCCCATAAAAATAATCCGCAGATATTCCCGCATCATGCCGTAGATGCGTTCCGGCACCCGCAGGAAATAAAGAATCGGATCCGTCAGCAGATAGACCGACACGTTCAGCACGGCAGCCAGAACCGCAATCATCAGAAAAGAGTGGAAAATGCTCTCTCTTAACCCCTCTTCATTTTTCTCCCCGCAGCGAATGGAGAAGACCGCTCCGCTCCCCATGCACAGTCCGAGAAGTATCGACGTGAGAAACGTCATAAGCGTATAGGAGGAGCCGACCGCAGCCAGCGCGTCCGCTCCTATACATTGTCCCACGATCAAAGTATCCGCAACATTATACAGTTGCTGCAGCAGGTTTCCAAGGATCATTGGAAATGCAAACCGCAGCATCGTTCCCGTAATCGGTCCGCAGGTCAGATCGCCCTGCTGCCTGAGATTACTCATGAAGTTCTCCTTTTCCACCCGTAATCCCGCAGTCCGGCCGCCGGATACGGCTGTTTTATCTTCCGGTCAGCTCCGACAGCGGCCGGAAGCTGTATCCCATATCCTCCCATTTGGTCAGAAGCTCATCCATAATCTCTCCGTTTGTCCTGGAAGTGTTGTGCAGAAGCACCACGGCGCCCGGATGAATCCGTGAAGTGAGCTTGCTGAAAGACTCCTCATGGCTGGGCTGGCTGTCCTGATTCCAGTCCACATGGGCAAGGCTCCAGAAAACCGTATCATATCCCAACTCCTGCGCCATCTTCAGGTTCTCCACATTACACTTTCCCTGAGGCGGACGGTAGTAGGGCGAAAGCTCCGTGCCCGTAATCTCCTTGAACAGTTCCGCCACGCCGTCCAGCTCCTTCTGAAACGCGTCCAGATCCGAGATGCTGGGCATGTCCGGATGATGGTACGTATGATTGCCCACCGCATGTCCTTCCTCCACCATGCGCTTCACCATTTCCGGCGCCGTCTCCAGAAAATGTCCCACGACAAAGAACGTTCCTTTGGCATCATGTTTCTTCAGCGCATCCAGAATCGGTTCTGTGTTTCCGTTCTCATAACCGCAGTCGAACGTCAGATAAATGACTTTCTCGCTGTCATCGCCCACATAGTACGCATCGTACCAGGCAAGGTCCTCCGCGGAAGCGTTGCCCGTGGGCTGCGTGCCGGATTCTCCGAATGACAGCCCCCAGTCCTCCGAGGCCAGCTTCAGCTCCCATCCTTCCGGGGGCGTCTTCTTCTCCTTCGTTTCCTTCCCTGCGCTGTTCTCCGACACCGAAGGCTCTTCCTCTGCGGGAGCGGCATCTTCGCCGTCTTCTTTGTCTGCCTTGTCCGCCGGCGTCTTTTTCTCCGCTTCTACTTCAGAAGGCAGCACGCCCGCTTCAATCTGCTGCTCTTCCTCCGGCGCCGCCGGTTCCGTATCCTGTGCGGAAGAACCCCTGCACCCTGTCAGACATACCGCCAGCAGGAAAGGCAACAGCCGGAGCCCTCTTGCCAGTCCGTGATCTCTGTATCTCATATAATATCTCCTCATTCCGGCAGCCTTATTTTCTCCCTTGCTGCCTTTCGCTTCTTATTATAACCCAAAACTGCATCATAATTCCATCATTCGCGCTCTTTCCCCGAATTTTCACGGGGTTTTCGCGGGATTTACCGTGCTTTTTCCCCCAGAAAGAGGATCTCCATCAGCGTCAGTCCTTTGGCGGGCGCAGTCGGGCCGGCCTTCGCGCGGTCCCGCGCTTCCAGAATCTCTTTCATATATTCGGGAGGCCATTCGCCGGAGCCGATCTTTATGAGCGTTCCGGCAATGATGCGGACCATATTATACAGAAAACCGTCGCCTGTGATACGAATTGTGATCAGATCGCCCTCCTTCACAATCTGGAGATCACAGATCGTACGGACCGTCGTCTTCACCTGCGCACCGGCGGCGCAGAAGCTTTGAAAATCATGCTCGCCCAGCAGATACGCGGCGGCCTGACGCATACGTTCCGTATCCAGACTGCGGTAACAGAAATAAGTATTCAGCCGATATGCCGGAAGAGGAAATTCCCGGTTCAGAATCCGGTATTCATAAGTTTTCACCGCTCTCTGATAACGGGGATGGAAATCCGCAGGCACTTCACAGGAGTTCTGGATTCGGATATCTTCCGGAAGCCGCTGGTTCAGCGCATAGGAAAATTTATCCGCCGCCATTCTGGCCTGCGTGTCAAAAACCGCCACGTTTCCCATGGCATGTACGCCGGAATCCGTGCGGCTGGCGCCCATAACATGAATGGTTTCTCCGGTAAGTTCCGTAAGCGCGCGGTCCAATACGGACTCAATCGTCTCTCCGTTCTTCTGAATCTGCCATCCCCGGTAACCGGTTCCGTCATAGGCGACTACCAGTTTGATGCGCTTCATAAGCAGTCCTTTCTAATCGAGCAGGGAAGATTCATCTTCCCTATCCGCGTTTCCCTATAATAATGCGACGCCGTACCAGCCCTCCGCCCAGGTCACGGCGATGACCAGCAGCAGATATCCCCAGGCCGCCGCATAAGCGGTCCTGTCCCTGCTCACATAGCGCAGCGGTTTCATTCTGGTCCTGCCGTCTCCTCCGTGATAACAGCGGGCCTCCATGGCCATGGCCAGATCGTTGGCCCGGCGGAAGGCGGAGATGAACAGCGGCACCAGCAGGGGCACCATGGCTTTTGCCTTCCGAATCAGATTGCCGCTCTCAAAGTCCGCTCCGCGGGCAATCTGGGCTTTCATAATCTTATCCGTCTCTTCCAGAAGAATGGGAATAAAACGGAGCGCGATGGACATCATCATGGCGATCTCGTGGACCGGCACACGGAGCCTTTTCAGCGGTCCCAACAGCGCCTCCAGACCGTCGGTCAGATCGTTGGGCGTCGTCGTCAGCGTCATGACGGAAGAGCCGATGATCAGATAAATCAGACGCACCGCCATATAGACCGCCGTCCGGATCCCCTTATCCGTAATCCGCAGAAAACCAAACCGCCACAGTTCCACATCTCCATCCACCAGAAACAGGTTGAAGGACACCGTGATCAGCAGAATCATCACAATCGCCTTCAGGCCTTTGGTGATATATCCGAAAGGCACCTTTGAGGCTTTCACAACCGCGGCCAGAAATACCGTGGCCATGGCATATCCCCAAAATCCCTTTGCAACAAACAAAGAGATGATAAAAAGGATCGTCGTCACCAGCTTTACCCTCGGATCCAGCCGGTGGATGATGGACTTTGCCGGATAATACTGTCCCAGTGTTATATCTCGAATCATACCGTCACCTCTGTCATCCTTTCAGCCATCGTTCGATCGCATCGGCCGCTTCTTCCACCGTCGTCACATCCGTGTCGACGTCGGCTCCCTTTTCTTTGAGCGCGTGCATCAGATAAGTCATCTGCGGAGCGGCAAGACCGATTTCTTCCAGCTCCCTGTAATGGCGGAATACTTCCCCCGGCATCCCGTCAAACCGCACCTCGCCGTGATTCATGACGATAATCCGGTCTACATAGCGGGCTACATCCTCCATACTGTGGGAGACCAGTATGACGGTAATTCCGCGCTCCTTCTGGAGCTTCGCGATCTGATCCAGAATCTCATCCCTGCCTTTGGGATCCAGCCCCGCCGTAGGTTCGTCCAGAATCAGCACCTCCGGTTCCATGGCCAGCACTCCGGCGATCGCCACGCGGCGTTTTTGCCCGCCGGACAGCTCAAAGGGAGAACTCTTGTCATACTCCTCGCCCATACCCGTCATCCGCAGAGCCGCTTTTGCTTTCTTTTCCGCCTCTTCTCGGGAAAAACCCAGATTTTTCGGTCCGAAACAGACGTCCGTCAGCACGTCGATCTCGAAAAGCTGATGCTCCGGATACTGAAAAACCAGTCCTACTTTGCTCCGCAGCTCTTTCATGGAAAAATTCTCCCCATGAATGTCTCTTCCGTTAAAATAAATCCGTCCGCTCGAGGCTTTGATCAGCCCGTTCAGATGCTGCACCAGCGTGGATTTGCCGGAACCGGTATGACCGATCAGGCCGATAAACTGTCCGTCCGGAATCTCCAGGTTGATATCCTTCAAGGCATGAATCTCATAGGCGGTATTTTCCGCATAGACATAATTTACATCTTTGACTTTAATTGACATAACCGGTCCACCAGCTCCTCATTGTTCAGGATTCCGTCCGGAAGCGGAATCCCCCGTTTTTGAAGTTCACAGGCAAGCAGCGTCGCCTGAGGCACGTCCAGCCGCAGCCGTTTCAATTCCTCCACCCGGGAAAAAACTTCCTTCGGACTTCCCTGCATCACCACTTTTCCGCCATCCATGACAAAAATATGGTCGGCTTCCACTACTTCTTCCATATAGTGGGTAATCAGTATGATCGTGATGCCTTCCTCGCGGTTCAATTTCCGCGCCGTACGTATGACGCCCGCCCGCCCGTTGGGATCCAGCATCGCAGTCGGTTCGTCCATAACGATACATCTGGGATGCATGGCCATGACGCCGGCAATGGCCACTCTCTGCTTCTGTCCGCCCGACAGCTTGTTCGGAGAATGATGGCGGTATTTTAACATGCCGACGGCATTCAGACTCTCTTCCACGCGCTTCCAGATCTCATCGGTGGGCACGCCCAGGTTCTCCGGACCAAACCCCACGTCCTCTTCCACCACCGTGCCGATGATCTGATTGTCCGGATTCTGGAAAACCATACCGGCGTCCTGCCGGATGCTCCACAGCTTTTCGTCATCCTTTGTATCCATACCGTCTACCCACAGCGTTCCAGCGGTCGGCGTCAGGATCGCATTGATATGCTTTGCCAGTGTGGATTTCCCGGAACCGTTATGCCCCAGAATGGCGATGAATTTTCCCGGACGGATATGAAGATTCACATGATCTACCGCCCGTTTTTTTGACTCCACATTCCCTTCTTCATCCAGACGCTCATAATCAAACGTCAGATCTTCTGTCCGTACCATAGATTGTTCTCCTCTTGCCCTCCGCCGTGCGTGTTGTTTCTGAAAACTATGTAGAATTATATCATGTCTCCCTGAAATATCAAGGAATTTCAGAAAGGTTCGCCTGAAAAAACTTCCGGCTCCCCGTCAAATGCAGGTACACATTTCGCCCGTTCTTCAGTTTTTCCCGCTCCGTGAACCCCAGTCTTCCGGCCGTTCTCAGCGAAGCCTCGTTCCGGATCTCCGCCAGTATGTGAATTTCCGCCAGTTCCAGCGTCTCATATGCGTACCGGAGAATCGCCTGCCCGCATTCAACCGCATATCCTCTTCGCCGCCTGTCTGCCGCGATCAGGTACCCGAGCTCCACCCCCTCATTCAGAAGCTTCGACGGAAACAGTCCCGCCCGCCCTACGATCCTGCCGCTCTGACGCTCCAGTACCGTCCACAGGCCAAAATCATAGAAAGCGTAAGCGTGGCGGATATAAGCCGCCATAAATTCCTTCTCCTCCTCCAGCGTCGACTGCACGGGATCCACGCCGCCTCCCGTCCCCGGCTGCTGCCGGATCGCATAGAGCGCCGGCACATCCTCCAGAACCGTCTCCCGGATCAAGAGCCGGGCGGTCTCTGCAATCCGTACCGGAATCCCCGCCTTTCTGCACCGGTCCCGCTTTACAAACGCCGGATCCAGATCCGGTTCCCACCACAGCTTTTCGTCTCCCATCCTCTTTCCCTTCCGTCACCTGTCTGCTGGTTTCCGCTTCTCCTATCTTATTCCCTGATACAGCGGCCCGTCAAGCGGTTCTGCATCCGATGTGTATGGCAAATTTCCCATACGCTCTTTACGAATCGGTTTTTATCAGTTAGAATAAGTAACGAAATTCACAGCAAAAAGGAGAAATACAGATGGCACAGAATCCAGTTATCACAATTGAGATGGAGAACGGAGAGATCATCAAGGCGGAACTTTATCCGGACATCGCCCCCAATACCGTCAGTAATTTTTTAAGCCTGGTCAATCAGGGCTTCTACAACGGCCTGATTTTCCACCGGGTGATTGAAAACTTTATGATTCAGGGCGGATGTCCGGAGGGCAGCGGTATGGGCGGCCCCGGTTACTCCATCAAAGGCGAATTTACCCAGAACCGTTTCAAAAATGACCTCAAGCACACGGAAGGCGTTCTCTCCATGGCAAGGTCCATGCATCCCGACAGCGCCGGCAGCCAGTTCTTCATCATGCATAAAACCAGCCCGCACCTGGACGGCGCTTATGCGGCGTTCGGAAAGGTCACCGAAGGCATGGATGTGGTCAACAAAATCGCGGAAGTGGATGTAGATTACAATGACCGCCCCATCGTACCGCAGGTCATCAAAACCGTAACCGCCGAAACCTTCGGCACGGACTATCCGGAACCGGAAAAAGTATAACTGCGCAGTAAAAGATACGGCTGCACGCCCGAATGACAGGGACGGCGGCCGTATCTTTTCTTTTATCAAATTCCTCTTTCCGGCTGTTTTCGCAGCAAAACGGATCCCTTCCAGGCCCGAAAAGCCGTCTTCACTCTTCATCCTCATCTTCCGCAGCCATCAGCTCCCGTGAAGAGACCCGTTTCTTCATTCGCTCTTCCTCCACCGCTTCTGAAATCAGTTCTTTTACCTTCCGGGAATCTTTTATGTTCTTGATCACCAGTCTGGGCGACGACTTGTCCACCGTATCGCAGCAGATCGTTCCCAGACCGAATATGCGCTGCATGAATGTACGTTCCAGCGTCAAATCCAGAATCCGATAGAGACGGATTTCCTCCTCCTTCGTGGAAAACACACCGGACTCCACGATAAATTTATCAGCAGTACATGTATACTTCGTAAACGTCCACGGCAGCCCCAGAAATGTCAGACGCTTCCTGTCACTCCATAAAATATCCATCTTTGTATCCCTTCCTTCCCTTCCGCCTGACGGTAGACTCAGGCCTGTTCAAAATAGTTCAATGCAAACTCAGCCTTTTTATTCTCCCCCGCTTATTTTATCGTAAAACGCCACGGCATCATCAATTTCTTCTTCGGTCGGATGCCCTTTGGCAATACCCCCGACAAGTTTGAACGGGCCATAAGTGTCATAACCTCTGCAGCCATAGCTTCCCATTACCTTTGCGCCATTTGACTCAAGCGTCTTGGTAATGCTCTTTACATACCCACCGCCTGGATTCCCGCAAGTATAGAGAAGGAACACCCGTTTCCCTGACGGAATTTTTACGGCAAACTCCTCCATACGTTTGTAGAACTTTCCAAAAGCAATCCCCGCGGCAAGACCTATTATATCATATCCTGACAGGTCTACGGACTCTGCGCTTTCAATGCTGACAGTTTCCATATTATGTTTTTTTGCAAGCGCATCCACAAGTTTTTTTGTATTCTCATGATGGGTGGATTCATAAATAATAATAGATTTCACAAAAACATTCCTCCCGCCTTACAGGCCAAATTTTTTCTGATACTTTTGAGGATCAGCCATATACTCTTTATATTTTTCACGCAGGCAGTTGCCACAGGGACGAAACCCGGCAGCGAGGGCTGTCTTTTCATCGGCAAAAAACACCCGGAACATTTCATAACTTCCGGGAAATCTCCGAATGGCAGAAAGTGCCGACGGACAATCTATACATTTTCTTTTCTGCCACTGCGGTACTCCTCCATGATCTCCGCAAATGCCGGCAAAGCGTCCCTGATCGTCCTCTCCGACACGCAGTACGAGATGCGCACATAGCCCTCACAGCCGAAGCTGTCGCCGGGCACCACCAGTACGTCGTGCTTCTTCGCATGCTCCGAGAAGGCTTTGGCATCCGGCTCCAGCGCCTTCACAAAGAGGTAGAACGCTCCCTGAGGACGGACGCACTCATATCCCAGCCCGGTCAGCCCGTTATAGAGCAGATCCCGGTTCCGCCTGTAGGCAGAGATATCGCCGGATACGTCCGCACAGCGGGCGATCACTTTCTGGAACAGAACCGGAGCACATACATACCCGAGCGCGCGCCCGGCGCCGGCCACTGCCGCCATCACTCTCCGGGAATCGTCCGCCTCATCCGGGACGATCACATACCCGATTCGTTCCCCCGGCATCGACAGGGATTTACTGTAGGAGTAGCATACGAGCGTATTCTGATAGTAATCGGGAACAAACGGCACCGTCAATCCGTCGTAGACGATCTCCCGATAAGGCTCGTCGGACAGCAGATAGATCGAAGTGCCGTATTCCTTCGCCTTGCGTTCCAGCAGTTGCGCAAGCCGCCGGATCGTTTTCTCCGAATAAACCACGCCGCTGGGATTGTTCGGAGAATTAATAATCACCCCTTTTGTCCTGGGACTGATCAGTTGCTCCAGAACAGGGAAATCAATCTGGAACTCTTTCGTATCCGCCGGCGTCACCAGGAGCCTGGCTCCCGCCGTCGTCACCCACACTTCGTATTCGGGAAAAAAGGGCGCAAACGTAATAAATTCATCCCCCGGATTCGTCAGCGCCTTGATGCTGATGCTTAAAGAGGCGGCCGCGCCCACGGTCATATAGAAATTATCCGCCCTGTAATGCGTGCCGAATCTTCGATTCACCGAATCCGCCAGCGTTTCCCGCACGTTCGGGTCTCCCGCCGCCGGAGAGTATCCGTGAAGCGCCTCCGCCGGCTCCTCCAGAAGTTCCAGAATGGCCTGCTTCACTTCGCCGGGAGCCGGAATGCTTGGATTTCCGATGCTGAAATCGTAGACTTTATCCTCCCCAACGATCTTTTTTCTCTCCAGTCCATAGGCAAACAGTTCCCGAATCACCGAGCTTTTGCTGCCATATTCGTACATTTGTTCGTTGATCATGCTCTCTGTCCTCCACGTAAAAATCCCCACAGCGGACCGCATCGTCCGTCTGTGAGGATCTCTATTCTCAGGTTTATACCAGCTCCAGAACTACTTCCATCGCCGCATCGCCTTTTCTCTGTCCGATCTTCACGATCCGGGTGTAACCGCCGTTACGGTTCACATACTTGGGCGCAATCTCATCAAAGATCTTCGCAACCATGTCCACTTTCTGGGTTTTCTTCTTCTTGCCCTCCACCGGAGTCTTCACCGGATAGAGCACCTTCAGCATCTGTCTTCTTGCATGAAGTCTGGACGGAAGATCTTTCTTGATCTCCTTCTCCACCTCATCATAAACCGTTACTTTCTTACCGTCGACTACCTCTTTGACTCTCTTACCGTCTTTGTCCTTGCGCGGAACTTTGGCGGTAACCTTTACGGTCTCAAAGTTGTCCTTCTCCTTGACGCCCAGAGCGATCAGATGCTCCGCGATCTTACGGACTTCCTTTGCCTTGGACTCTGTGGTGATAATTCTTCCGTGAAACAACAGAGCCGTCACCTGGCTTCTCAGTAACGCCTTTCTCTGGGAAGAGGTTCTGCTCAGTTTTCTATATCCTGCCATTTGATTTCCTCCATTCGTTGCGCCCCGTGCCATGCTTCTTCGGTCTTACTGACAGGGGGTCTGGCATGTTCAACACTTATCGGTCGGCCTTACGGCCTCTGCGGTCCCTTCTCAATCTGCTGCGCAGATCGAGAAGTATCGGTCAGCCTTCGGCTTCCCTTCATTCTTCGCTCTGGTTCAGTTCCAGACCGAGTTCTTTCAGCTTTGCAAGGACTTCCTCGAGGGACTTGCGGCCCAGGTTGCGGACCTTCATCATATCCTCGGACGTCCGGTTGCACAGCTCTTCTACGGTATTGATACCGGCTCTCTTCAGACAGTTGTATGAGCGTACGGAAAGCTCCAGCTCATCAATGTTCATCTCGAGAACCTTCTCCTTCTCATCACTCTCCGTCTCCACCATGATTTCTGCGGATTTGGCATTTTCAGACAGATCAATGAAAAGGCTCAGATGCTCACTCAAAACTTTGGCAGCCAGGCTGACCGCCTCGTCGGGAGCCAGTGTCCCGTTGGTGAATACGTCCAGCGTCAGCTTATCGTAATCGGTAATCTGACCCACACGGGTATTCTCCACCGTCAGGTTCACACGTTCTACCGGAGTATAGATGGAATCTACCGCGATCACGCCGATCGGCAGTTCATCATTCTTGTTCTTGTCGGCGCTGACATATCCTCTGCCTTTGGTAATGGTCAGCTCCATATAAAGCTTGCTGTCCGCACCGCCGTTCAGATGAGCGATCACCACATCAGGATTCAGGATCTCGATATCCGGATCGCACTGGATTTCCGCCGCCGTAACAACGCCTTCGCCTTCAAAATCAATATATGCCACCTTCGCCTCTTCGGAATCGCTGGTATTCTTGATGGCAAGGCTCTTCACATTCATGATGATCTCTGTTACATCTTCTTTCACACCCGGGATGGAGCTGAATTCGTGAAGTACACCGTCAATCTTTACCTGGCTCACTGCGGCGCCCGGCAAAGAAGAAAGCATGATTCTTCTCAGGGAATTGCCAAGGGTTGTTCCATAGCCTCTTTCCAATGGTTCCACTACGAATTTACCGTATTTTTTATCTTCCGAAATCTCTGCAATTTCAATTTTGGGTTTGTTAAATACTACCACTAAAAAGCCCCTCCTGTTCTCTGCTGGGTGACTAAACTGCCGGTCTTAATTATTTGGAATACAACTCGACGATCAGCATCTCATTGACCGGAACGTCGATCATATCTCTGGTTGGAAGCTCTTTCACAAGACCTTTCAGATTCTCCAGATCCGCATCCAGCCACTCGGGAACCAGTCTTCCGCCGGTAGCCTCCGCAATGGCTTTGTAACGGTCGGAACTCTTGCATTTCTCCTTGATCTCCACCGTATCCCCTGCTTTTACAAGATAAGACGGAATATTGACCTGCTTGCCGTTCACCAGCACATGCTTGTGGTCGACAATCTGTCTTGCCTCCTGGCGGGTTCTCGCAAAACCGAGACGGAAGATCACGTTGTCCAGCCTGGACTCCAGCATGATCATCAGATTCTCACCGGTCATGCCTTTCATGCGGTCTGCTTTCTCGTAATAATTACGGAACGGCTTCTCCAGCACGCCGTAGATAAATTTCGCTTTCTGTTTTTCCTTTAACTGAAGGCCGTACTCGGAAACCTTCTTATTTCCTCTCTGGGAATTTCTTCTGGACTTCTTATCGATTCCTAAATAAACCGGATCCAGACCAAGGGACCGGCATCTTTTAAGGACTGGTGTTCTGTTAATTGCCATCTTTCATACCCTCCTGATCAGACTCTTCTACGTTTTGGCGGACGACAGCCGTTATGCGGTACGGGAGTCACATCCGTGATGCTGATAACCTCAAGACCACATGCCTGTAATGCACGGATTGCAGCTTCTCTTCCCGAACCGGGTCCCTTTACAAATACATCTACCGTCTTCAACCCGTGAATCAATGCCGCTTTGGTAGCAGTCTCTGCAGCCATCTGCGCCGCATACGGAGTAGATTTCCTTGAACCTCTAAAACCAAGACCACCGGCACTTGCCCAGCTCAGCGCGTTGCCCTCTGCATCGGTAAGGGTAACGATCGTATTATTGAAAGATGACTGGATATGTGCCTGTCCGCGTTCAACGTTTTTCTTAATACGCTTTTTTGTCACTTTTTTCGTAACTCTAGCCATTTCTAAACTAACCTACTTTCTTCTACTTTCTGTCGTTGTTGTTACTTATTTCTTCTTATTTGCTACGGTCTTCTTCGGACCCTTTCTGGTTCTGGCGTTGGTCTTTGTCTTCTGACCGCGAACCGGAAGGCTCTTACGATGGCGGACGCCCCTGTAGCATCCGATCTCCTGAAGTCTCTTGATATCCATGGCAATCTGTCTTCTCAGATCACCCTCTACCGTCTGCGTCTGATCAATTACGGAACTGATTCTCTTGACCTCGTCGTCCGTCAGGTCTCTCACGCGGGTATCCGGATTCACACCCGCCTCTTTCAGAATGCGGTTCGAGCTTACTCTTCCGATTCCGTAGATATAGGTCAGGCCGATCTCCACACGTTTCTCTCTTGGTAAATCTACACCAGCAATACGAGCCATTGTGATTATTCCTCCATCTTCTCTACAACAATATTTTCCTAAATGAGGCAGCGAATGACGGATTCCATCCGTCTGCCCAAATGGGTATGAACCCATTCTTTCCGGTACTTACAGCCTGCGCTGCCCATCCTTCCCGGTTTCAGGTAACATCTCTCTAATGAATAATCGTCCACTTTCAGTCTTTTATATCTATCAGCCGTTCCACACTGCCGTGTGTTCCGACTGCAGCCGCCATATGAAAAACCACAAGTGCTAACATTCACAGAAAACGCTCGAACATTCCCTCCGGAACCTTCGACTGTTACAAATTAGCCTTGTCTCTGTTTGTGTTTTGGATTTTCACAGATTACTCTGATACTACCTTTTCTCTTGATGATTTTGCACTTTTCGCAAATAGGTTTCACCGATGATCTAACCTTCACTGTAAAGTCCTCCTTTCATCGTTTCCTTCCCGAGGGCGCACGCCCCCAAAATCATGCCTGTATATTATAGCAGAGGCACAAATGGAATGCAAGTAAAATTTGTAAAAAGATACACTGTTTCCTACTTGTCTCTCCAGATAATCCTTCCTTTGGAAAGATCATACGGAGAAAGCTCAATCGTCACTTTATCTCCCGGTAAAATACGGATGAAATTCATCCGCAGCTTGCCGCTGATATGCGCAAGCACTCTATGTCCGTTCTCCAGCTCCACCTGGAACATGGCGTTCGGCAGTTTCTCCACTACGGTTCCTTCAATTTCAATTACATCTGCTTTCGACATCTCTATCCTCCTGCCGGTTCCGGCCTTCTGATTGAATTATTTTCCTGATCTGTTCATTCTGAAGCGGCGTACCGCTCTCCAGCGCTTTTTTCACCGGTTCGGCAAACCGGTGAATGACCTGAATATGTCTGATCTTCTTTTTCTTGGGCTTCTCCAGTGTCCGCGCAATGCCATCCACTAACCATACGTATTCCGCCTCCGTGCGGATTATGACATACAGCCGGTCCTTGTCATGCCCTGCAAGGGATCTTGCGAACATCCCTTCCTCGACTCTTACCATCGCATCCTCCCCGCTGCCGCCGTCCGACCGCCTTCTAGCCGTGAAGGGTCAGAATCTCCGGTTCTCCCTCTGTGATCAGAATCGTATTCTCATAATGAGCGGACGGTTTGTGGTCTTTGGAAATCACGGTCCATTCATCCTCCAGCCAGACAACCTCCCAGGTCCCCATATTGATCATCGGCTCCACCGCCAGCGTCATACCGGGAATCAGCTTCATTCCCTTCTTCTTCTGCCGGAAATTCGGAATCTGCGGATCCTCGTGAAGGCTCGTTCCAATCCCGTGCCCGACCAGATCCCGTACGATTCCGTATCCGAAACTACTGATATAAGCGTCAATCGCGTTGGAGATATCATGCAGGTGATTCCCTGCCCTGGCTTTCTTGATTCCCTCAAAAAAACTCTGTCTGGTCGCATCCAGAAGCTTCTGTACTTCCCCGCTGACTTTCCCCACCGCATGGGTTCTGGCCGCGTCCGAATGGTATCCTTTATAAATCAGGCCCGCATCCAGGCTGACGATATCCCCTTCATGCAGGATGCGATCCCGCCTCGGAACTCCATGCACCACTTCTTCGTTGACCGATACGCAGATCGCAGCGGGAAAACCGCCGTAATTCAGGAAGTTGGGCACACAGCCCAACTTCCGAATCATCCGTTCTCCGCACTGGTTGATTTCCATTGTAGAGACGCCGGGCTTCACCATCCTGCCCATCTCGTCATGTACTATCTCCAGAAGACGGCCGGCCTCCCGCATCAGTTCTATCTCTTTTGCAGATTTAATCGTGACCGCCATCTTCTATGCTCCCAGTATCTCTGTGATTGCCTGAAAAACTGCTTCCATATCCATGGTTCCGTCCACGTCCTTTAAGATACCCTTCCTGCCGTAATAGTCAATCAGCGGCTGCGTCTGCTCATGATAGACGCCGAGACGCTTCTGCACGGTCTCCGGTTTGTCGTCATCCCTCAGGATCAGTTCCGCGCCGCAGCTGTCGCAGACGCCTTCCTTCTTCGTCGGCGCATAGACCAGATGATATGTGGCTCCGCAGCCCACGCAGGCGCGGCGCCCGCCCATGCGGTTCACGATGTTCTCATCCGGCACCTCTACATTAACGGCATAATCCACGGACTCTCCCAGCTCAGCCAGCGCCTGATCCAGACGCTCCGCCTGCGGAATCGTCCTCGGAAAACCGTCCAGGATGTATCCGCCCTTACAATCCTCCTGCTGTACACGGTCCACCACCAGATCGCAGACCAGTTCGTCCGGAACCAGAAGGCCCTGATCCATATAGGTTTTTGCTTTCCTGCCAAGTTCCGTTCCGTTCTTGATGTTGGCACGGAAAATATCGCCGGTAGAGATATGAGGAATCTGATATTTTTCAGCGATCTTCTTCGCCTGGGTTCCTTTTCCGGCACCCGGAGCTCCTAACATAATAATCTTCATAATAGTATTCTCCATTTTTTTCCTGACTATACACGATATGTAAATTTCCAGAAAAGCCTGTAGGAAAGTACCGCAGAGGGCGCTTCCGTACAGGCCTCGTTTCTATTGGATCAATCGTTCAGAAAACCTTTATAGTAGCGCACCAGCATCTGGGATTCAATCTGCTTCAGCGTCTCCAGAACAACACCCACGATAATGATGATGGACGTTCCTCCAAAAGAGACGTTCGCTCCAAAAAACCCGTTGAAGACGATGGGGATCACACATACGATAATCAGTCCTACTGCCCCGATAAATACAATGTAATTTAAAATCTTGCTGAGATATTCCGTCGTTGGCTTGCCCGGCCGGATACCAGGGATAAATCCACCCTGCCGCTTCATATTATTGGATATTTCAATCGGATTAAAGGTAATGGACGTATAGAAATATGCAAAAAACACGACCAGTACAATATATACCAGAAGTCCGATGGAATAGATGGGCTGACTCGGATTGCACCAACTGGACTGGTTCAGGCCCGTCAATATTCTGGCTCCGATTCCGGTTCCGCCCGTCTTGCCGAGCAGAGATGCAATAACGCCCGGAAAACTCATCAGAGAAGACGCGAAGATCACGGGAATGACGCCCGCCGTATTCACTTTCAGAGGAATATTGGTGGACTGACCGCCTACCATCTTGCGCCCCTGCATCTTCTTGGCGTACTGCACCGGAATCCGGCGCTCGCCGTCCTGAAGAAAAATAACGAACACGACCGTTACCAGAACAACCGCGAGAATGATCAGAACTGCCAGCACGCCGTTGAGGATCGTTTTGCCCTTGACAAACTGAACGTACAGGTCGATAAAGTCATCCGGTATTCTGGAGACAATATTAATCAGAAGCACGATGGAAATACCGTTTCCCACTCCATGCTCTGTGATCTCTTCGCCAATCCACATCAAGAATGCGCTGCCCGCCGTCATCGCCGCCACGACTACAATCATATTCGGAACTGTTGCCGACTGCAGAAGCCCTCTTCCTCCGAAACCGATCGTCATGGCCGTACCCTCGATCAGAGCCAGAACAACGGTCAGATAACGGGAAAAGGTCTGAATCTTTTTCCTGCCGTCTTCTCCGTCCTTCTGCATCTCCTCCAGCTTCGGAATCGCAATCGTCAGAAGCTGCATGATAATGGAAGAAGTGATGTAAGGTGTAATGCCGAGTGCAAAGAGCGACATGCTGGTAAAAGAACCTCCGGTGAACGCATCAAAAAAATTGAATGCGTCACCGGTCTGAGCTGCAAACCACTGTGCAAAATAGTCCCTGTTCACTCCCGGAATCGGAAGCTGGGAACCGAACCTTACAACCACGAGCATCAAAAAAGTAAAGATCAGCTTTTTCCGGATATCTTCAATTTTAAATGCATTCCGCAGTGTTTTAAACATCAGATCACCTCAGCTTTTCCGCCGAGAGCTTCTATTTTTTTCGCAGCTCCCTCAGAGAATGCGTTCGCCTGAACCGTCAGCTTCTTCGTCAGCTCTCCGTTACCGAGGATCTTCACCCCGTCTCTCGGATTCTTAACGATTCCTTCCGCGATCAGCGTCTCTACGGAAACAACGCTGTCATTGTCGAATCTCTCCAGAACGCTCACGTTAATACCGACGATCTCTTTGGTATTGCGGTTGGTAAAGCCTCTCTTGGGGATTCTCCTGTATAACGGCATCTGTCCGCCTTCAAACCCCGGTCTGGGCGCTCCGGAACGGGCTTTCTGACCCTTATGTCCCTTGCCGGCTGTCTTACCGTTTCCCGAACCGTGTCCGCGGCCTCTTCTGAAGTTATCGCTCTTTTTGGAGCCTTCCGCATACGTTAAATTCGATAAGTCCATTGTGACACCTCCTTAACTGATTAGATTTCTTCCACTTTCACCAAATGTCTTACATGCCAGATCATGCCGCGCACCGCTTCATTATCCGGCATCTCAACGGTCTTGTTGAGTTTTCTAAGACCAAGCGCTTCCACGGTAGCTTTCTGCTTTGGAATCGCTCCGATAGGAGATTTTACTAATGTGATTTTCAATTTCTCTGCCATGTTCATTCTCCTTTCTTATGCTCTGATTTCGTCTACAGATTTACCGCGCTTCTTCGCAACATCCTCCGGAGAAGTCACTTTTGACAGTCCCTCGATGGTAGCCATAACCACATTCTGTTTGTTATTGGAACCAAGGGATTTGGTACGGATATTCTTCACGCCTGCCAGCTCCACAACCGCACGCGCCGGACCTCCCGCGATGATACCGGTACCTTCCGGGGATCTCTTGAGCAGAACGGAAGAACTGCCAAACTTGCCGGTGTTGTCATGCGGGATGCTGTTGTTGTCGTCCAAAGCAACCGTTACCAGTTTCTTCACAGCATCTTCCTTGCCCTTGCGGATTGCTTCCGGAATTTCAGTGGCTTTTCCAAGACCAGCGCCTACGTGACCGTTGCCGTCACCTACGACTACCAGAGCTGTGAAACGCATGCTGCGGCCGCCCTTGACGGTCTTGCTAACACGCTTGATTGACACTACTTTTTCAGTTAATTCCAACTGACTTGCATCAATGATCTCATGTCTCATTGTCTCTCTCCTCCTCCTCTAAAATTCCAGTCCGGCCTCGCGGGCTGCCTCTGCAAGCGCCGCGATCTTGCCCTGATAGATAAAGCCTCCGCGGTCAAACACGACCACCTTGATGCCTTTTTCCAGCGCTCTCTCGGCAATCACCTTGCCGAGATAAGCCGCGGCATCCACGTTGTTGGTCTTCTCAAGCTCTGCCTTTACTTCTTTCTGTACCGTAGAAGCGGATACCAGAGTGTTTCCCACAGTGTCGTCGATAATCTGCGCATACATATGATTATTGCTTCTGAACACTGCCAGACGCGGTCTGTCAGCCGTGCCGCTGATGTGATGACGTAATCTGTAGTGTTTCTTGGCGCGTACTTCGCTTCTTGATTTCTTACTGACCATCTTTACACTCTCCTTACTTATTTCTTACCGGTCTTACCAACTTTGCGTCTGATAACCTCGGTCTCATACTTGATACCTTTGCCCTTATACGGCTCCGGCCTTCTCTTGTCGCGAATCTCAGCCGCATACTGTCCGACTTTCTCTTTGTCAATACCTTTCACGGTAATCTTGTTGCCTTCCACGACCGCTTCCACGCCTTCCGGATCTTCCATCTCCACCGGATGAGAATACCCAAGGTTCAGGGTCAGCTTTTTGCCGGATTTTGCACAGCGGTAACCGACGCCGTTCACTTCCAGAACCTTTGTGAAACCTGTGTGGACGCCTGTTACCATGTTGGAGATCAGGGTCCTTGTCAGACCATGTAAAGATTTCATCTTCTTCAGATCATTGGGTCTTGTCACGACCACATGGCCGTCTTCTACTTTGATCGTCATCTCTGTGGGAAGCACTCTCTCAAGCGTTCCCTTGGGACCTTTTACGGTCACTTTATTTCCCTCAGCAACTGTCACGGTGACTCCTTCCGGGATAGCTACCGGTAATCTTCCGATACGGGACATAATCTAAAATCCTCCTTACTTAGATTTTCGGAAGGGACGTCTGCGTCCCTTCTGTTTTCAGCTTTCTGGAAAAATTACCAGACGAAAGCCAGGACCTCGCCGCCTACGTTCAGCTCTCTCGCCTTCTTGTCGGTCATAACGCCTTTGTTCGTAGATACGATGGCAATGCCGAGTCCGCCGAGCACTCTCGGCATATCTTCCTTGCCGGCATACACGCGCAGGCCCGGCTTGGAAATTCTCTTGATGCCTGCAATGATCTTCTCGTTCTTGTCTTTTCCATATTTCAAGGTGATACGGATGTCTTTGAAATTACCGTTATCCACCAGATCATATTTCGCAACATAACCTTCGTCAACCAGGATATCCGCAATAGCCAGCTTCATTTTGGACGAAGGGATATCTACGGTATCATGTTTCGCAGTGTTCGCATTACGGATTCTTGTGAGCATATCCGCGATTGGATCGTTCGTTGTCATTTTGACTGCCTCCTTTACTTTTTCTACCAGCTTGCTTTCTTCACACCCGGAATCTGGCCTGCATACGCCAGCTCACGGAAGCAAATTCTGCAGATTCCGTATTTTCTCAGGTAAGCATGTGGACGACCACAGATTCTGCAGCGGCTGTATTCTCTGGTGGAGAATTTCTGTTTGCGCTGCTGTTTTATTTTCATTGATGTCTTAGCCATGAAATTCCCTCCTATCTTGCAAACGGCATATTGAATAAGCTCAACAGATAACGTGCTTCCTCATCTGTTTTGGCGGTGGTAACAAAGATGATATCCATACCTCTTACCTTGTCCACCTTATCATATTCAATTTCCGGGAAAATCAGCTGTTCTTTGACGCCGAGCGCATAGTTTCCCCTGCCGTCAAACGCATTGGGGTTCACACCGCGGAAGTCGCGTACCCGCGGCAGCGCCAGATTAATCAGACGATCGACAAACTCATACATCTTCTCGCCGCGCAGGGTTACTTTGCAGCCGATGGCCATACCCTCGCGAATCTTGAAGTTTGCAACCGAATTTTTGGCTCTAGTCACAACGGCTTTCTGTCCGGCGATAATCTCCAGATCCTTTACCGCAGAATCGAGAATTTTCGCGTTTTCCTTCGCCTCGCCGACACCCATATTGATGACGACTTTGTTGAGCTTCGGCACTTCCATCGGATTTTTATAGCCAAATTTCTTCATCATGGCATCCATGATCTCATTTTTATACTGTTCACTGAGTCTACTCAACTTCTTATGCCCTCCTCTCTTCCATACTAATCAATCACTTTTCCGGTCGCTTTTGCGACGCGGACCTTTTTGTCCCCGTCCGTCCTGAAGCCGATACGGGAGACTTTGCCGTCACTGACATACATCACGTTGGAAGCGTTGATCGGGCCTTCCTGATGGACGATTCCGCCCTGCTGGTTCGCCATGGAAGGTTTTGTATGCTTGGTAATCATATTCACGCCTTCTACGAGAACCGTATTGTTCTTATGGTTCACCGCAATGACCTTGCCTTCGCTGCCTTTATCAGTACCGGCAATGACTCTGACGGTGTCGCCCTTTTTGATTTTCATTGTAGACATATTCCGATACCTCCTATAATACTTCCGGAGCGAGGGATACGATCTTCATGAACTGTTTTTCACGAAGCTCTCTTGCTACCGGTCCAAAGATACGGGTTCCTCTGGGATTCTTATCTTCCTTGATGATTACGGCCGCGTTCTCATCGAACCGGATATAGGAACCGTCTTTGCGGCGCGCACCCTTCACGGTACGTACCACGACTGCTTTTACCACGTCGCCCTTCTTGACAACACCGCCTGGCGTTGCATCTTTTACCGTAGCGACGATCACATCGCCGATATTGGCATATCTTCTCGTAGAGCCGCCCATCACACGGATGCAGAGCAGTTCTTTTGCACCGGTGTTATCAGCAACTCTAAGTCTACTTTCCTGCTGTACCATTCTTGCATCCTCCTATTTGGCTTTCTCAATAATGCTGACCAGGCGCCATCTCTTGTCTTTGGACAGAGGTCTGGTCTCCATAACCTTTACGGTATCACCGATTCCGCACTCGTTGTTCTCGTCGTGCGCTTTTAATTTATAAGTTCTCTTGACGATTTTGCCATAGAGCGGATGTTTCACATGGTTCTCTACGGCAACCACGATTGTCTTATCCATCTTGTCGCTGACAACCTTGCCAACACGGGTTTTTCTAAGATTTCTTTCCACGATTCTTTGTCTCCTTTCTCAAACTGATATCACTTCGATCTACGCGTTCTTTTCAGCCATAACAGTCTGAATCCGGGCGATGTTCCTGCGAACCTCTTTGATCCTTGCCGTGTTGTCCAGCTGGTTGGTCGCATTCTGGAATCTCAGGTTGAAAAGTTCCTTCTTCGCAGCTACTAATTCTGTATTTAATTCAGAAGCTGATTTTGCCTTTAAATCTTCTACATACTTATTCATTTTCACTGTTATCACCGCCTTCTAAGTCTGCACGGGAGACGACTTTGCATTTGCAGGGCAACTTATGGGTAGCCAGACGCAGTGCCTCTCTTGCGACCTCCTCGGATACTCCGGAGATCTCGAACATTACGCGTCCCGGTTTTACAACAGCTACCCAGTATTCCAGTGTTCCTTTACCGGAACCCATACGAGTCTCAGCCGGTTTGTTGGTTACAGGTTTATCCGGGAAAATCTTAATCCAGACTTTACCGCCACGCTTGATATAACGGGTCATGGCAATACGGGCTGCTTCGATCTGATTGGACTTGATCCAGCACGGCTCCGTAGCGACAATACCGTATTCACCGTTGGTGATTTTATTACCTCTAAGCGCCTTGCCAGCCATGGAACCACGGAACTGTTTGCGGCGTTTTACTCTCTTTGGCATTAACATATTATCTATCGCTCCCTTCCTTTGCTGCCTTTGTTGGAAGAATCTCGCCCTTGTAGACCCATACCTTCACGCCGATCTTGCCGTAGGTGGTGTCTGCCTCAGCGAACCCATAGTCAATATCCGCTCTTAACGTATGCAGCGGGATCGTACCGTCGGAATAAGTCTCCGTACGCGCCATATCCGCTCCTCCGAGACGTCCGGAACAGGATGCCTTGATTCCCTTTGCGCCGGACTTCATCGCACGGCCCATGCAGGATTTCATGGCGCGGCGGAAAGAGATACGGTTCTCAAGCTGCTGTGCAATGTTCTCGGCCACGAGCTGAGCCTCGCGGTCCGCTCTCTTGATCTCCTTGATGTCGACCACCACTTTCTTAGTCGTCATCTTCTGAAGTTCGGTTCTGACTTTCTCGATCTCAACGCCGCCCTTGCCGATGATCATACCCGGCTTTGCAGCGGAAATGATGATCTTCACGCGGTCGGAAGTCCTCTCGATCTCGATTTTGGAAACTCCGGCGTTGTATAATTTTTTCTTCAGGAATTTTCTGAGCTGATAATCTTCCACCAGGCAGTCTGCGAAATCAGCTTCAGCGTACCATTTCGAATCCCAATCCTTGATTACACCGACCCTGAGGCCGTGCGGGTTTACTTTCTGTCCCATGATAGCCCTCCTTATTTCTTCTCGTCAAGCACGATTGTGATGTGGCTCATCCTCTTCTCGATGCGATAAGCGCGGCCCTGTGCTCTTGGTCTGATCCTCTTCATGGTCGGTCCTTTGTTCGCATAACACTCTGCAACATAAAGATTGTCAGCACTCATTCCGTTGTTGTTTTCCGCGTTTGCAATCGCGGATTTTAATAATTTCTCTATCAGCGTAGACGCGTATCTCGGATTGTAAGCAACGATTCCGAGTGCGGTCTGCACGTCTTTACCTCTGATGGCGTCTAATACGAAGCATGCCTTCTGGACAGAAACACGCGCATAGGATAACTTTGCGGATGGTCTTTGATCCTTCTGGGCATTTCTCTCTCTCTTAATCTGACTTCTGGATCCTTTTGCCATTAGATGAAACCTCCTTCCAAAAATTGACTATGATTAACGTCTGGACTTTTTCTCGTCTTTGCCATGGCCTCTGTAGGTTCTGGTGGGCACGAACTCGCCGAGCTTGTGGCCTACCATATCCTCGGTAACGTATACCGGCACATGTTTTCTTCCGTCATGAACTGCAAATGTATGGGAAACCATCTGCGGGAAGATGGTGGAACGGCGGGACCAGGTCTTGATCACGGCCTTATTTCCGCTTGCGTTCATTGCGTCTACTTTTTTCAGTAAGCTAGCATCTGCAAATGGTCCTTTTTTTAATGAACGAGCCATTGGTGAAACCTCCTCTTAATTATTTAATCGTTCTGCCGTCTCTTCTTCTGACGATCAGCTTGTTGGACTTCTTGTTCTTCTTTCTCGTCTTCAGTCCAAGCGCCGGCTTGCCCCACGGTGTACACGGACCCGGACGGCCGATACCGGTCTTGCCCTCGCCGCCGCCGTGCGGATGATCGTTGGGGTTCATAACAGAACCACGGACGGTAGGACGGATACCCATATGGCGTTTTCTTCCTGCTTTTCCGATATTGATCAGGTTGTGCTCGCCGTTGCCCACGACGCCGATCGTCGCGCGGCACTTAATCGGTACCATTCTCATTTCACCAGATGGCATACGAAGCGTTGCGTACTTTCCTTCTTTTGCCATAAGCTGCGCGCTGTTGCCTGCGGAGCGGACCAGCTGTCCTCCCTTGCCGGCATACAGTTCCACATTGTGGACCATAGTACCGACCGGAATGTTCTCCAGCGGCAGGCAGTTGCCCAGATGCACCTCCGCTTCCGGTCCGTTCATGACCGTCATGCCGTCGGTCAGACCCTGAGGTGCAAGGATATATGCTTTCTCGCCGTCTGCGTAGCAGATCAGTGCGATGTTGGCGGTTCTGTTCGGATCGTACTCGATTCCGATGACTTTTGCCGGAATCCCGTCTTTCCTTCTCTTGAAATCAATAATTCTGTATTTTCTCTTGTGTCCGCCTCCGCGGTGTCTCACTGTGATTTTACCCTGGGCGTTCCGTCCGGCGTTCTTCTTCAGAGAAGTCGTGAGGGATTTCTCCGGAGTGCTCTTGGTGATCTCCGCGAAATCATATCCGGACATGTGTCTTCTGGACGGTGTATATGGGCGATAGGTTTTGATTCCCATTACTTTGTCTCCTTTCGATCTACTTTACTCATCATGTTTGTAGTAAACATATAGGCCGGCAATCCTCAGACGGACTTTTTACAGTCCCTCAAAGATCTCGATCTCTTTGCTGTCAGCGGTAAGCTGTACGATTGCCTTTTTCGTCTTTGCGGTTCTGCCGACGACCATGCCGCGTCTCTTCTTCTTGCCTCCGCAGTTCATGGTGTTGACGCTTTTTACTTTCGTTCCGGCGAACATCTTCTCCACTGCTTCCTTCACCTGCGCCTTGGTCGCCTCCGTGTGAACGAGGAAGGTGTATTTCTTCTCGCCCATGGCGTCCATGCTCTTCTCAGTGATCACCGGTTTGAGGATTACATCATAGTATTTAATATCAGCCATTACGCATATACCTCCTCGATGGTTGCGACAGCAGCTTTCGTAACGATCACGGTATTATATTTCAGAATATCGTATACGTTGATGGTATTGGTCAGAGCTGTCTGAACATTCTCAATGTTTCTCGCAGACTTCACCACGTTCTGGTCGTTCTCGTCGAGAACCACCAGCGCCCTGGACACATTCAGCGCATCCAGAACCGCCTGCATCTTCTTCGTCTTGATCTCATCAAACTTCAGCTCGTCGAGAACGATGAACTTCTGCTCCTGCACTCTGCTCGTCAGAGCGGATTTGAGCGCCAGTCTCTTCTCTTTCCTGTTCAGTCTGATGCTGTAGTCTCTCGGGGTCGGGGCGAAGACAACGCCGCCTCCGGTCCACTGGGGAGCTCTTGTGGAACCCTGACGGGCATGTCCGGTTCCCTTCTGTCTCCAGGGCTTTCTTCCGCCGCCGGAAACTTCGGAACGGGTCTTCGCTTTCTGGGTACCCTGTCTCTTATTCGCAAGCTGTGCAACGACTGCCATGTGTACCAGGTGCTCATTCACATCAACACCAAATACCGCATCGTTTAATTCCATCGTGCCAACTTCTTTGCCTTCCATATTATAAACAGATACGTTTGCCATCTGTGTGTTCCTCCTTTCCCTTCAAACCTTACTTACCGGATTTAACCGTCTCTTTGATGGTAACTAAAGCTTTCTTAGGTCCTGGTACCGCACCTTTTACCAGCAATAAGTTATTCTCAGCGTCTACTCTTACGATCTCCAGGTTCTGGATGGTGATCCGTTTGGAACCCATATGTCCGGGCATTCCTTTTCCCTTGAACACCTTGCTGGGATCCGAACATGCGCCGTTGGAACCCTGATGGCGATGGAATTTGGAGCCGTGCGCCATCGGTCCTCTGTGCTGTCCGAGTCTCTTGATCGCGCCCTGGAAACCTTTTCCCTTGGAGATCGCCGTCGCGTCGATCTTGTCGCCTGCCGCGAAGATGTCCGCCCTGATCTCCTGTGCAACTGCATATTCAGAAGCATTCTCCAACTTCAGTTCTCTGACAAATCTCTTATAGGAAACACCCGCTTTGTCAAAGTGTCCTTTCTTCGGTTTGCTCACCAGCTTCTCTCTGATGTCAACGAAACCGACCTGAACCGCGCTGTACCCGTCGTTTTCCTCGGTCTTGACCTGAGTCACAACGCACGGACCAGCCTGCAGTACCGTCACCGGAGTTAAAACTCCGTCTTCGTTGAAGATCTGCGTCATTCCGACTTTTGTCGCTAAAATAGCTTTCTTCATTCTTCTTTCCTCCTGTTTTCTCTACAGCGGAATACCCGTCGGGCATTCATTCTAGCCGCAGGATTTACCCTGCCTTTGGCATGGGTTATTTGGTTTTCATTTTTATGTCGACATACACACCCGCAGGCATCTCAAGGCGGGACAGAGCGTCCACCGTCTTCTGTGTGGGTGCAATGATATCGATCAGTCTCTTATGAGTTCTCTGCTCGAACTGCTCGCGGGAATCTTTATACTTGTGTACCGCGCGGATAATCGTCACCACTTCCTTCTTCGTCGGAAGAGGTACCGGACCGCTCACCTGGGATCCCGTCTTCTTCACCGTCTCGATGATCTTTCTGGCAGATGCATCGATCAACTGATGATCATAAGCTTTCATTGTGATTCTCATTACCTGACTTGCCATAAAAAAAGTCGCCTCCTTATTCGTACTTCTGATGACCAGTACGACAAGCGGTGACTGTACACTCTCCCGTGTGTATCGCAATGATTCACACACGTCGTCTCCTTCTCCCTGAAGGACAGTTTTAATCTGTACAGTGACTTGTCGCCAGTTTGCTAACTTGACATTCGCTCCACGGAAAACCCACGCAACAGCGCGGCAACCTCACGCTTCATCGCTATCAATGTCACAACGTGATTCATTATATAGGAAAGTTCTGCGTTTTGCAAGTACTTTTTTCAGTTTTCTGTTTTTTCTGTTTTTCCGGCGCCTGCATCCGCTTTTCGACAGGGTTTTCCGTCGGCTCCGCCTGCTTTTCGTAGTCCCGGCAGGCAGGACGGACGATTCGTTCCCGCGGCCTGCATTTTCCGCGGCATCAGCATTTTACATATATTTTCCCTCATTTCCATCTGCGCATTGACTATTTTAGACAAATACTATATACTTATAATAAGTAAATACAGAACGCTTAAAAGAGAGAACGATGAAAGACAGCGCATGAGTATCCTGCATGCGCTGTCTTTTTTATTTATTTTATGTGCGGGGCGGGCAAGGCGAAACGTCTCTGACCGGTATCATCAGAAATTCTCCGCCCGGAAAGGAGACATCATTTTGCAACAGAACAGACAATCCGGTATTTCATCCGCATCTTCCGCCGGCCCCGGTCTTTTCCTCCGCTTCACGCTGACTTTTGAGGAAGCCCGGGAAGCCTTTCTCCTCATCATCGACCGCAGAAGCCCCGTCTCCAGACGGATCATGAGCTTCGTCCTTCTGGCGGCGGCTCTCGTCTGCGTCTGCCTGTACGGACTCCACCCCTACGGACTGCAGTTTGCGCTGACCGCGCTTTTCTTCGCCCTGTTCTCTTATCTGGTGTCCGCCGCTCCCGCTCTCCGGGCCGGCCGCGCCGCCAGAACCGTTGCTAAAAGGACTGGAGTCTACGAACTCACTTTATGCGAGGAAGGGTACCTGATTCTTCCGGGCGGCGAAACGCTGTTGTTAGACGGAGACGCCCGCAGCCGGGCCTATGAGACCGACCGGCTGTTTGCCATCCGGCCGGACCGTTTCCATACCGTCTGTCTCCCCAAACGCTCCATCCCGGAATCCGAACACTCTCTGGTCCGCACCATCCTGAAAACCAATATCCGCGCCTTCCATGACCGGCGCGGAGTTACATATAGATAATGCAGAAGCCCCGGACCGGGCGGCTGCAGAACTTTAAATGAGCAGGAGGATATCATATGAACGAAAACAACAAACAGGCAAAAGGAATCAACTGGGCGATCTTTCTGCCCCCATGGCTGATCATCGTTGCGATCCTGATTTTGAGCTTTGTCAACTATGAAGCCTTTGAGCTTGCCATGAGCTCTGCACAGACCTATATCGTCACCAATTTCCAGTGGCTCTTCAACACGACTACCACCCTCGCCGTCGTCCTGATGATCGTATCCTACATAGCGCCCATCAGCAAAGTACGCTTCGGCGGTTCCAAAGCCCGTCCCATGATGAGCTATACCAACTATATCTGGATCATTCTCTGCACCATCATGGCCGCCGGCATCCTTTTGTGGGGCTGCGCAGAACCGATGTACCATATCTCGGCGCCGCCGGCAAACATTACGGAAGGAGCGTATTCCGGCGCTTCCGTACGATGGGCCATGCAGACCATGTTCCTGGAGTGGACATTCTCTCCGATGGCGATCTACGGACTGCCCGCGCTTCTGTTCGCCTTTGTCTTTTTTAATATGAAGAAACCCTTCGCCATCGGCTCGATGCTGATTCCCACCATCGGAGAACAATACGCGGTCAAAGTCACACCGGTAGTGGACTGTATCTGCCTGTTCTGCCTGGTGTGCGGCATGGCTGCTTCCATGGGGTCGGGCGTGCTCCTTCTAAGCGGAGGCATCAGCGATCTGACCGGAATCTCCAACGGCAACTACCTGTATATTATCTGCGGCGTTGTCATCGTGGCGGCTTTTGTCATCTCCGCCGCCTCCGGAGTCATGAACGGCATCCGTATTCTTTCCTCCATCAACTCCAAGGTCTATCTGGTTATGGGCATCTTCATGCTGGCCTGCGGCCCTACCGCCTATCTTCTGGATTTAACCTGTGAAAGCTTCGGCGGCTATCTGACCAATTTCTTCCAGATGGGGCTCTGGACCTCCACTTCCGCCGGAGACGGCTGGAGCCGCTGGTGGCCCAGCTTCTATATGTGCTGCTGGATGGCGTGGATGCCCATCACCGCCGTATTTATGGGAAAAATCTCCAGAGGCTTTACCGTACGGGAAGTGATAAACGTCATCTTCTTCATTCCTGCCCTGTTCAGCGTCGCCTGGGTAGGTCTGTTCTCCGGCACCGCCATCAACTTTGAGCTGGCCGGCTACGGAATCAACGACGCCATGACCGCGGGAGGGACCGAAGCGGCCACCTTTGCCGTGCTGAACCATCTGCCCCTTGCCATCCTGACCATTCCTCTGTTTTTATTTATCGTGTTCGTCAGCTTCGTCACGGCCTCCGACTCCAACACCAACGCCATGGCAGGACTGTGCACCCACGGGCTGACCGCCGACGATACCGAATCGCCCATCATTCTGAAAGTAGTCTGGGGCGTAACTTTAGGTGTTCTCTGCCTCACCGCCGTATGCGGCAACGGCATCGACGGCATCAAAGAGCTCTGCAATGTGGGCGGATTTCCCGCTACGATCTTCTTCGTGTTTTTCCTGATCGGCTGGATCCGGATCATGAGAAATCCTTCCAAATTCGACGTATTCCAGGAAGACTACGACGAAAGCGGCCGCCCGCTTCCAAGCGAACGTCTCCCCTATGAAGGAGCCGAAAACCACCGGCCCGGATTTTTTGAACGGATGCTGCACAAAAAATAAGGGCGCGCGGCGCTCCTTTTCGCACCCATGCCGGTTCCCAGCCCGATGCGGGCTGATCTTCCTGAAAGACCCATTGAAGGGCGCCGGTCCTTAGGCGCGGTCTTTTCGCGCCTTAGTACCGTTGCGCCCCTTCATTAAGCGCAAGCGGGGTCTGGAAGGATGATCTGCCCGCATCGGGCGTCCGGGTGGCGTTGGATGAAAAAGCAACCGAACGGCACTACGTACGAAGCTCGTTGACAAAAGCCGGCGTCAGCCGTTCCACCTGAAACCGCTCCACAAACAGATCGCATTTGCACAGAAACAGATAGTAGATATTTTTCCCGCATTCTCTCAGGCTCTCGAAATTTCCCTGTCCCTTGGCGAAACACAGATCCGCCCGGTCAAGAGCTTCTCTCGCTTCTTTGGAGATCTGTCCGTACTCCGTCCCCGGAACACTCGTCCCGTTGGGAATCACAGCGGCAATCCGGTCCAGACCGATCATCTTCGCATCTTCCGCCGTGGCGTCGTTGAGCACCGGCTCCCCTCTTACCAGAACGCAGACCTGAAGCTTCGGATAAAGCTCCTTTAATATCTTTATAAAAATTTTATCGAGTACAATCTCGCCGGCATTGTCTGTAATATACAAAAGCTTTTCGGCCCGTGCGAGTTCTTCCTGGAAGCGCATGCTCTCCTCCGGATCCAGGCGCAGACGGCCGCAGCCTTCCAAAAGTTCCTTTAACTGCTCCTCATTGACGTCGGAAAGGGCTCCGAAATCAATATAATTTCCCACCGCCGCGTAATGCATGGCCGCACGGAAGATATCTTCCGCTTCATGAATCCTGCGCAGAATCTCTTCCTCCATGCCAAGCAGAAGCAGATTATATTCCCTCTTAATCCGCTCGTACGGATCCCGAATCCCGGTCTCTTTTTTCAAAAGGTCCAGCACCCCCGCCATCATCTGCGGCGCGGACAGGGCGGTTCCCGCCTCTTCCAGATACCGCTCCGTTTGTCTCAAAACCTCTTTCTTCCGTTCTTCCGGCGCCTGATAGAGTTCCACGTACATCTCCGCCTTTTTCCTGCTGCACGTTTTACACGCTTCCTCTGCTCTCATCTGTCCTCCTCTTTTTCAATAATACATGTCCGGATACCAGCATCAGCGTTACTTTTCACACGTCAGTCGATGTCAGCCCAGTGTGGACAGATAAGTCTGAAAGACCCATTGAAGGGCGCCGGTCCTTAGGGCGCGTCTTTTGCGCCCTTAGTACCGCTGCGTCCCTTCATTAAGCGCAAGCGGGGTCTTGAAGACTTATCTGTCCGCATCGGGCGTCCCGTTGGCGTGAGGGTGAAAAGTAACGAATCAGCGGCCGCATGCGCAGCCGCCAATCCCTTTTTACCGGTTCTTTATAGAATTACTGAAACAGTTCATAAGATTTTTTCAGCACCTCGTCCGTATGCTCCGTGATCCCCAGATAAATCGGAAGGAGACGCTCGTACAGCTTCGCGTTTTCGGGATTCGGAGTAAACGTATCTTTTACACGCACCATCCCGGCGACCGCCTCGTCGAAGCTTCCATAGATGCCTGCCGCGACCGCTCCGCAGATGGCGGCGCCCAGACCCGCGGCTCCGCTGATCTCATTGCGCACGATCGGAATCTGGAAGACGTCCGCAAAGATCTGCATGAAGAGACTGCTGTTGGAACCGCCTCCGGTGATGATGATCTGCTCGAGCTTCGCGTCCACTTCCCGGCACATATCGTCCACATGCTTTTTCAGCGTCATCGCCACCGCCTCCAACAGAGAACGATACATATGTCCTCTCGTATGCCTTCCGTCAAAGCCGATCATGACGCCCTTCTTGTAACGAGCCTCCACCGGAGCCAGCCAGTCAAGCACGGTCATCAGTCCGTCGCAGCCTGCCGGAACCTTCCCGGCCTCCTCGCTCAGCAGCTCCTCCGCGGATTTGCCCATGCTCTCGGCCATCCTGATATAGCTGTCTCCCAGTATATCGCGGAACCAGCTTATGGTCCACATGCCTCTGCGGATGCCGTTGCTGTCATAGAGGTATTTGTTCGGCACGCAGGAGAACTTGGGCCATGCACAGGACGTTCCTTTGAGATTCTCTTTTCCTTCCATCATGGCCGTCGTGTAGGTTCCCAGAGAAATACAGGCCGTCGTCTCTCCCATGCAGCCCGTTCCCAGGCCTTCCACCGCCTTGTCGTTGGAGGTGGCCACAACCGGAACCCCCTGGGGGAGTCCGGTGGCTTCGGCCGCCTTCTCCGTCACATATCCGAGGACTTCTCCCGGCATCACCAGGTCAAAGAGCATCTCCCGCGGCATTCCGGTCGCCTTGTAGACTTCCGGATCGTCGGACCACTGCCAGCGGTCCACATCTACCGGCCAGCCGTATTCATAGTTGGCTACCGTGTCCTTCTTCTCTCCGGTCAGCCGGTGCGTGATGTATCCGGAGGAAGCCACAAGATAGCGCACATCCGGATTTACATGTTCGTAAGGCTGCGACACCCGGACATCCATCCAGCTCATAGCCGGCTGCGCCAGCGTCCCGTCTTCTTTCAGGTAGGCCCGGCAGCAGCGGATCGTACAGAGTCCGATCGCCACGATGTCTTCCCGGTTCCCGGTGAATTTCGCCATGCATTTTTTCCCCGCCGCACAGATCGCGTCCCACCAGTCGTCATCCGGATGCTCCACATATCCGGGCCTGGGCAGATGATAAGGCCGAAGGGGCGCCTTGTCTTCGCAGACGACGTTTCCCCTCTGGTCAAAAACCGTGATCTTGGCGCTCTGCGAGCCTTCGTCGATACCGATGATATATTTTTCGCCCATAGTTTCTCTCCCTATCTGACCAGATAGCCTCCGTCAACCACCAGCAGCGTTCCGTTTACATAATCCGCCGCTTTGCTGGCAAGGAACACCGTCGCTCCCATCAGATCCTGTCTCTCGCCCCACCGGTCAGCCGGGATGTGCTCTTTGATCTTGATGAATTTCTCATCGTTGGCGCTTCCGGTTCCGCTCGTCATCGCGGTCTGGAAATATCCCGGAGCGATGCCGTTCACGGTGATGCCGTATTTTCCAAGCTCGTCGGCGTAAGCTTTGGTGAGGCCTGCAAGACCCGCTTTCATCGCCGCGTACGCCGGAGAACCGAGTCCGCCCAGGAAGGAGAACAACGAACAGATGTTGATGATCCTTCCGCTTCTCTGGGGAATCATGTATTTCGCAACCGCATGGCTCAAATCAAAAGCGCCGGTCAGGTTAATGGCGATCATCGGATCCCATTCCGCCCTTCCGAAATCCAGCACGTCCGCAATCTTGCAGATGCCTGCGCAGTTGACGAGGATGTCGATCTTCCCGTAAGTCTCCACACATTTTTCTGCGATCTTGTCGCACATGCCGTCCTCCGTCAGATCGCCCTGCATAAAGGTGTATTTTACCCCGCAGTCCTCGATCAGCTTCTTCGTCGTCCCGTCGTCATCCACAAAAGCAAACGTAAAAATATTCGCTCCCGCCTTCGCAAGAGCCAGAGCAAATGCCTGTCCCAGCCCGCTGTTTCCTCCGGTTACAATCGCGTTCTTGCCTTTCAGTGAAAAAAAGTCCATCGAAAAATCATTGATATTCAACATGTTTTTACTCCTCCTGCCGGTTTATTGTCTGCATCCAAAAAGAGGTTCTTCTGCTCGCGCGCCTGACAAAAGAAAAAAGAGCAACTTTCATCTGTTTTCACAGATAAAAGTTACTCTCTCTTTCGCTCTTTTTGTAACTGTCTACATTGTAAATCGAATACCGCCGTTTGTCAATCTCGTAATAATGCTCAAATAATCGCCGTCATTTTTGTGACATTTTACCAATGCTCTTCTCAGCAGTCCCAGAGTTCTTTATTGGACGTCGCGACGGCAATCGCTCCGGCCTTCAGGGCGGCCATCACGTCTTCGGAATCCTGGGTCAGCCCTGTGGCCACTACCGGCTTGTCGATCGTCTCCACCAGATATTTCATCACCTTGGCAAGCCCGGCCGGCATGAACTCCACAATATCCGGATTGCAGTTTTTCACGTATTTCGCTATATTGGCATAGGTAAAACCGTCGATCATATAGAATCTCTGGATGGTCAGGAAACCGAGATCATTGGCGCGTCGGATCATCGCAGGCTTCATGCTGATAATTCCGTCTGCTTTTGTATATTTTTTGATGAAATCCACGCAGATTTCCTTGGTGGAAAGACCCACGATCAGGTCAATATGCACGATTGCCAGCTTCCCCTCCGCTTTCACCCGGTCCACGATATCCGCAATGCTGCAGATATCCCCGTACACAATATAGGCAATCCCCGAATCCGATTCCGGCAGAGCCTTCAGCCATTCTTCGTTCTTCACCTCCGGAATCACCGGACACGCTTCCGTCGCCTCTATAAACCTTTTTTTCGTCGCTTCCTGCATTTACACACCTCCTGAGTGGCTGCCAGCTTCTTTTTCCATATACTTGACCAACAGGGGCACAATCTCATACAGATCCGCACAGACCGGATGATGAGCCCTCTCAAAAATACGCGCCCGGGGATCGGAGTTGACCGCGATGATCCGCTTCGCCTGCCGGATTCCCGCCATAAACTGAACCGTTCCGGAGATTCCAAAGGTGATCAGGCATTCCGGACGGACGGAACTGCCGGATAATCCGATCTGTCTTTCCGGCGGCATCCAGCCCTTTTCCACCAGCGCCCTGCTGCAGGCCAGTTCCCCGCCCAGAACCTCCGCCAGCCGGTACAGCATATCCAGATCTTCTTTTCGCTTTACGCCCCTTCCCGCCGCCACCAGAAGCCTGCTGCCGCCAATCGCCGCCGGCTTCTCTTCGCATTCCTGCACGCGGATCAGCGGAGCGCCTTCCCGCGCGGGAACCTTCCGCACCCGGCAGTCAGGCGCGCCGCCCTTCCTCTTCCCGGCCGGCTCCATGATACCGGGGCGGACGGTCGCAAACTGAGGCCTGCTGTTCTCCGTCAGGATGCTCGCCATGACATTGCCCCCGAATGCCGGCCGAATCTGGACCAGATTCCCCCGATCGTCCATCTCCAGCGCCGTACAGTCCGCGGTCAGCCCGGTGCGAAATTCCACCGCAAGTCTCGGCGCCAGCGCGCGCCCTTCCAGCGTGCCGCCGATCAGCACGACGGAGGGCCTTCTCTCCCGGATACAGTCCGCGGCCAGAGAAGCGTACAGAGAGGGCTCGAAGAGATCGTCCGTCTCATACAGGAACGCGCGGCTCACCGGAAAGCCCTCCAGTTGCTCCTGAACGCTTTCCATACGGCTCCCGATTCCCAGCACACACACTTCTTCCCCGCACTGCTCTGCCAGCCGGACGGCCTCCCCGATCAGCTCCGGACCGCAGGGATGCACAATCCCCTGCCGGCACTGCAGATACACCAGAATCCCGCTCCATCCGGTCCCTGTTTCCCGTCTCATATTCCGGCCTCCTGTCCCGTCTCCTTCAACAGTTGCGCAAGATACGCCGCCCCCTCGGCGCCGCTCTTATATACAATCGCTTTTCTCTCCGCGCTCTTTGGCGCAAAGATCTTCTTCACCCTGGTGGCAGAGCCTTTCAGCCCGTAGTGTTCCGGCGTCCGGTCTTCCAGCTCCTGCAGGGAAATCACCTTTATGGATTTCTTCCTCCCCTGCATCCTGAGTTTCAGAGAAGGCATCCGGGGGACAAAGCCGTCCCTCTCCACCATCGCCACACAGGGAAGGGGAACGGTCACTTCCGCCAGCCGGCCGTCCATCCGGCAGAGAGCGGTGAGACGCTCTTCCTCCGCCTCCAGGCCGATGACCCAGTTCAACTGCCGCCATCCCAGCCAGGCCGCCAGCGCGCTGCCGGTCTGCGCCGTGTCGCCGTCGGTCGTCTGTCTGCCACACAGGATCAGATCATAGGTCCCGGCGGAACGGATCGCCTGCATCAGCGTATAGGAAGTGGCCAGCACGTCCGCGCCCCCGAAGGCGGGATCGCTGATCAGATACCCCTGATCCGCGCCCATCGCATAGGCGTCTCTCAGCACTTCCTCCGCCTTGCGCGGCCCCATGGTAAATACATGAATTTCCCCTTTGCACCGCTCTCTGATCCGGAGAGCCGCCTCCAGTGCCGACCGGTCGTACAGATTCGTGACCGCTTCCAGCCCTGTACGGATCAGCACCCCTGTTTCAGGATCCATACTGCCCTCCGACACCGCCGGCACCTGCTTCATACACACTGCAATCTTCATGTTTCACCTGCTTTCCTTTCAAACCGGCGTAAAACGATTCCCCCGGTTAAACCGCCCTTCCGGATCGTAGGCCGCTTTCAGTCTCTCGTTCTCTTCCCGGTAGCTTTCCTCCAGACAGTCCCTGAAAATCCTGCTTTTCAGCTTGCCGACCCCATGCTCTTCACAGACGGTCCCGCAGTCCTTCAAGGCCGCCTCCGCCCAGACGCGCAGGAGCCGGACGCCGGCCTGATACGCTTCCCAGGTCCCCGGCAGAAGATTGACGTGCAGATGTCCCTCCAGCCCGTGTCCGAAGATACAGCCCTGCAGCCCCTCTTTCTCCAGATCGCTCCGGTAGCGCAGAACCTGTTCGCAGAGTCCGCCGTCCCGGATCATCATGTCGGTCGCCAGCTTTGTAATGCGTTCATCCTTCCGGTGAGCCTCCTCCACGAACAGATTGCAGGTCTCCGGCGCCGCATGCCGGAAGGCGTGAAGCTTCTCCACTTCGCTGCCGCCCGATACCGCCCACGCCGCATCCGGGTCGCTGCCGTGCTCCGCCGCGGACTCCATCAGAATCTCCGCAAGTTCTTCAATCCCGGCTTCCGCCCCGTGAAGCTCCACGTACACCGCCGCCTCCGCATCCGAACCCACGTCCGGCAGCTCCCGGATCCGGCCCATCGTACTCTTTCTGGATTCTATCATGGCAAGAATCCGGCCGTCCAGATACTCCACCGAGGCGACGGCGGCCGTTTTGTCCGCACTGCTGCGCTCCGAAGCCCTGAGGTCTTCGATCAACTGCAGCGCCCCTCTCTCTTCTCCGAAGAAAAAGAGGATCCCCCACACCTCTTCCGGGGACGGAATCAGACGCAGGGTCAGTTCCGTGATCACGCCGGTGATCCCCTCTTTGCCCAGGAACGCATCCAGTTCTTCTTCCCCCGCAGGTTCCAGACAGCGTCCTTTCCCGTCGACCGCCCGCAGCTTCTCAATATAGGTTCTGCTGTCGCCGTACAAAAGCCGCGTGATTCCCTGGGCGCCTGTCGCCGCGATTCCGCCCACTGTGGCGGAGGTCTCCGTCGGCGTCACCGGCCAGCACAGCGCTTCTTTGCGGAAACGGGCAAAGATCTCTTTCTGCAGGTCCATCAGATTCAGTCCCGGCTCCACCACAATCCGGCCGGTTCCGTCTTCGCACAGCCACGCATCCTTCACCCGGTTCATCCGCGAGACATTGAGGATATGCCCGCCCTCCGGCACGCCCGCGCCGGTGATCCCGGTCTTGCCGCCCTGAATCGTAACCGGCGTCCCCGCGCGCCGCGCCTCCTCCAGAATCGCAAGAAGCTCTTCCTCCGATTCCGGAAAAGAGATGCTCTGCGCCTCTCCGGTATACTTGGATTCGTCAACCAGATATTCCTCATACACTTTGCTCATCGGAATCATGCTCTGTCTCATGCCCGCTCCTCCCGGCCGTCTCCTCTGATCAGCGCTTCCAGCGCCTTCACAAACGGCTCATAATCTTCCACTACCGCCACGTCCGCCATCTTCATGATCGGAGCGTCCGCGTCTTTGTTGACCGCCGTTATCCATCTGCTCTTTTCGATTCCCGCATAGAACGCGGCCGCACCCGACGCCGCGGCCGCGATGCAGATCTGCGGCTGTACCAGCGTCCCGGACACTCCCAGAAGCTCTTCCATCGGCGCCCAGGCATTCATAACCGCCGGACGGCTTGCGCCGACGCTGCCCCCAAGAGCCCCGGCCAGGCTTTCAAGCGTCTCCATTCCCCGCCGGCCGCCGACTCCCCGTCCTCCCGCGACCACAATCTGACTGTCCTTCAGGCCGCCGTCCTCCGGTTTCGGTTCCAGCGTCTCCGAGAGAATGTGTCCGGCAGCCGAGGCGGTATACGTCTCCCGCCGTATGAGAAAGGGCTCTCCTGTCAGTTCCGCCCGTTCTGCTCCTTTGGCCATCGTAAAGAAAAAGGGAGGCTGTCCCGGATCGCACACCGCTTCCATATGATTGGCGTACATCATGCGTTTTACCGTCAGTTTCCCGTCTTCTCCCGTCATAAGGGCATGAACCGCGTTGACCGAGCTTCCTCCGGCGCGTACGCCCAGACGCACCGCAAGCGCGCCGTTTAAGTCCCCACCGGTGAATAAATAGAGATCTTCCCGGCAGATCAGAGGCAGCAGAGCCTCCAGTACCGTCTCCGGCGCATCGTCTTCCACCACTGCAGCCACCGCTTCCTTCGCATGGCGTTTCGCAGGCCCGGATGCGCTTCCGGGTTCCGCCGTCAGAAGAATCGCCTCGCCCTCCGGGATTCCGCCCAAATACGCCTCGGCAAATCCTTTCTGTTCCTGCATCTGTCTGAGAACATCCGCGCTGTCCAGATCTACAACAAAATGATACCTCACAACTTCAAAAGCCTGCCTTTCAGATATTGTTCATAATATATCCTTGCTTTCTCCTCCGGACTGCCATCCTCAATCCGCACCGTGTTCCTGCTTCTGTCTACCGGACGGAGGGCCAGCAGCTTTTCTTTCCTGCCCCGGAAGAGATCCTCGTCCCCAAGCAGCGCTTCCGGCGCAAGATACTCGATGGGTCGATTGCCCAGCCGCATCTTATCCTTCAGAGTCGGAACCCGCAGCCAGGCGCAGGGCGCGTTCCCCACAGCCAGCACGCAGGGCGGACGGACCGTCTGCACCTTTGTCCCGCCCGAAGTCTGACTGGTCACTCTCAGACAGCCCCCGCCGGCCGGTTCCATGCCGGTCACCTGACTGATACAGGGCCACTGCAGAAGCTCCGCCAGCAGATAAGGCGTCTTCCCGTGGCTTCCGTCCGCGCTCTGAACACCGGTGACAACGACGTCATAACTCTCCGCCCGGGATTTTTTCCGTACATAAGCCGCAATCAGTTCTGCCAGCAGTTCCGGCGGCGCGCAGTCCCCCTCTTCCGCTTCCACCCGCACGGCGTGCGAAAATCCCAGCGCATACAGAATCTTCAGAAAACTGTCCGCCTTTTTCTTCCCGACGGTCAGCGCGTCAAGTTCATAAACGACGTCTAAGCCTTCTGATAAATCAGAAAGCCTGCGCATCATCTCCAGAGCCCCTTCGTCGAAACAGTTCCATTCCAGCTTTACATATTCCGTATCGACTCTCTGTCTGTCATCCGCCACCCAGTCTTCTTCCCGCAGAAGATCCAGCGCCGGGACCGCCTTAAAACAACCTAATAATCTCATAAGCGGCTCCTGTTCCGCCTGCGCGGAAAGAAATCCATAAGGTCCTTCCGCGCAGATCAAACGTTATCTTAACTGTCTTTTCCTGTCACTTTTCCGGTTTTATTTTCTAAGCGGAATCAGAGTTCCCATATTCATGATTCCGTTGGGGTCAAAGGCCTGCTTCAAGGTCTTGAGCATATAATAGGAAGAACCGTACTCCTGCGTCACATATTTTGCCCTGGCCTTTCCAAGTCCGTGATGATGCACGATGGAACCGCCGTATTTTAATACCTGCTCGCAGATGATCTGGTTGATCCGGTCATGATACTTGTTGATCTCCTCCTCCGGCGGGCAGTCCACAATGTTGTAGTAGTACACAAAGTACATGTTGGTTCCGTTGATATAGCTGTGGGAGGAATGTCCGCCCATCAGCGTCATATCCGGCACTTCCGCCAGGATCCGCTCACAGGAAGTCTTGTAGATCTCATAGATATTGTCCCAACTTCCGGACACCTCCGTGGTGATACCGATGTTCTGGGTCGCCTTGATCTCCTCAGCCTCCTCGGCAATCTGCTCCGGTCCCCAGTTCAGGCCTTCATACCACTTCTCAATCAGAGTCGGATCCACCTCTTCCAGCTCCGGATGCTTCGACATCATCTCCTTGATGCCGGCTTCAATCGCCGGAGTAATGTTCGCGGGGCCCTCCGCCATCCAGATGAGAATCGCCTTGCCCTCTTCCAGCCATCCGCTGAAATGCATATTGGCGTCCGCCGCATCGTAAAGTCTGGCAAAGGACGGACGGTAGCCCGCCACCATGACTTCTCTCAGGCAGTCAAAGCCGAGCTTCATATATTGGTCATCCAGCTTATAGCCGATATAGCGGTTGTTCTCCGGCTGCCATTTGAACAGCTTCATCGTTACTTCCGTGATAAAGCAGATCGCGCCCTCATTGCCGCAGATAATATGACGGATGTCCGGTCCTGCCGCCCGTCTCGGAATATTTTTGATCCGGCAGATCTTTCCGTTGGGGAACACCGCTTCCAGACCCACGATCATATCCTCGATGCCGCCGTACAGCGTGGAGAACTGGCCGATGCTTCTGGTAGCCACCAGGCCGCCCAACTGCGCCAGCGGTTTGGACTGCGGAGAATGTCCGGTCGTATATCCCTGCTCTCTCAGCATATCGTCGAGCGCCTGAAGAGGCACCCCGCACTGGCAGGTCACCTGCATATTATAAGGATCCACTTTGATGATTTTGTTCATGCCGGAACCGTCGATGACCACCGAATCCTTCAGCGCCGTCTCCAGACCTCCCTCGATCGCCGAATGTCCGGTCCTCGGCACGACGTTGATCTCGTTCTCGTTGGCAAACTTCAGAACCTCCGACACTTCCTCGGCGCTCATCACATTGACCACCGCGGCGGGAATCGGCTGCGTGTACACTTCGCATACCTGCTCATACTTTCTGTAGCGGTCCACACTGCTCTCTTTCAGCACCTTCTCGTCCGTGATCACCCGATCTTTTCCCAGAATCTTTACCAAACCTTCCACAATCTGCTCTCTTGAAATAATTGCCATTGCCTCTTTACAAACTCCTTTCCATACTGTTTTGTGTTTTGTGATTTTAGCTCTGCAATTTTTACTGCCCGACCGGAAAGAGACCTGCGCGCGAACTGTCTCCCTGAAAAAAGGAAACAAAAAAAGAAAAGCAACTCAAACAGGCACAGAATATGCCTGTCCGTTACTTTTCTCTTATCGTCTCTTTCGGTAACTGCCTTTAGTTTAACCGCCGGACCGCCATTTGTCAATTGTGGATATTTCATATTTTTCGCCGCCTGTTTTTGTGCATTTCTCACATGTTTTTTCTTTTCAATCATTTTCTGTTGACTTTTTTCCACACATAATTTATGATAAAGCCAGTTACCAGAGAGTAGAGAGAAGTAACGCCAGGCGGCATTATTTCTCTCTTTTTTTATGCAGGGAGAAGCGCTTCTTCACCCATTTTCTGATTCCGGACATATGACTGCAGCATGCGGACGGAACTCAACATCTATTTCACTTTAAGGAGGGTTTACTTGTTATGGACAAGGCTTTTATCAAAAAATACGGCACGCTGCTCCTTCTGGCAGCCGGCGCCGGCATCATCTTCCAGTTACCTTACATCCGTGAGACTTTCTACGTACCGATTCAGAACGCAATGGGACTGACCAACGCGCAGATGGGTATGCTGTCCTCCGGATACGCAACGATGGCGACCTTTTCTTATTTCATCGGCGGTGCGATCGCCGACAAGTTTTCCGCCAGAAAGCTGCTTACGTTCTCCTTCCTGGCAACGGGCGTGCTCGGATTATGGTTCTCGACCTTCCCCGGCTATAACGTCAGCCGGCTGATCTTCATCCTGATGGGTATTTCCACCATCATTACTTACTGGTCGGCCTGCATCAAAGCGACCCGTATGCTCGGCACGGAAGAGGAGCAGGGACGTCTGTTCGGACTGCAGGAAGGTCTCCGCGGTATCCTGAACGCCCTGCTGGTTTTCGGTATGACCGCTGCTTTTGCCCGCTATACCAATGAAGTGGCCGGCGCTTCCGCAGCCATCCGCTTCTGCTCCATCGTCGTGATCATTATCGGCGTCCTGAATTTCATCTTCATTGAGGATACCAAAAAGGAAGAGCACGGCGAATCGGTCATCGAAGTGACCAAAGGACTGTTCAAATGCCTGCTGATCCCCAAAGTATGGATCCTGGTAGGTATCATTTTCACCGCCTACAGCGTGTACGGCCTGATCGGATATGTGACCACCTATGCGCAGCAGTTCTACGGGCTGACAGCCACCTCAGCCGCTACTTTAGGCGGAATCCGCTACCTCCTTCAGGGCGCCGGCGGTATTATCGGCGGTTTCCTTGCGGATAAACTGCACTCCCGGATCAAAGTCCTCGTCGGCGGCTGCATCGGCCTGATCGCATCCTTCGGCATCTACATCGTGCTTCCGGGAAACGCTTCCTTATGCGGAGCGGTGATTGCAAACTTCTTCCTCGGACTGGTGTTCATCTATGCGGTCCGCAGCCAGTATTTTGCCGTCCATCAGGATGCCGGCATTCCGCTGGAACTCAGCGGCCGTGTATCCGGTATCTCCTCCGCCCTCGGATACATGCCGGACATGTTCATGTATACCCTCGTTGGAAGCTGGATGGATAACTACGGAAGAACCGGCTACAACATGACCTGGGCTTACGCGATGGTCGCTGCCGCTCTCTGTATCGTACTTTCCTTTGTCCTGAGCAAAGTCGTTCAAAATGAATCCAAATAAAGCCTGACGGTTTTTCAGCCGCCGGAACCCCTCTTTGCAGAAGGTTCCGGCGGCTGTTTTTACCGGGAATCCTGCTCCCAGTTTAAGACGGCCTGTCCTTGTACAAGCCAGGGCTCCAGATGCTCCGACCGCACCGCTTCCGCCAGAAGCTCGATCGTAAAGACCTCTTCCGCGACGCCGCTGTCCCAGTCTTCCGGTATCGTCACCCGGTCATACACCGGGATCATGCTTCCCGGCGTCACTTTCTTCTGATAATAAACGTATCCGTCTTCTCCCCAGAGCCAGCCGTCTGTGAGAGCGATCCCGTCCCGCAGTTTCCGGATCCTGTCCATGCGCTCCCGGCGCTCTTCGTCCCGCTCTCCCGGCTGTTCTCCCAGGCTTCCTCCGAAGGCAAGTTCCACCCGGATATAGGCTTCCGGAGAAGATTCATCCAGAAGCACCGCCGTCCCGCGCTCCACGGTCTCTCCCGGCAGGAGCCCTGTGATCTGCTCTGCGCCGCAGTCCTCGCCGCTTTCCAGAAAACACACGGCAAGACGGACCGGTTCCATGGACGCCGCGCTCATAACCTCTCTCTGCTTCCAGAACCGGTAAAAGCTGCACCCGATCCCCAGCGCCAGCGCGATACAGCAAAGTCCTCCCGCAGCCAGAAGCTTTCTTCTCCTCACGCCTCCCCGGCCTCCTCCTGCAGAAGCGTCCCTTCCATCCAGGACAGCAGACAGACCAGCACCACCAGCAGGACAATCCCTACTTTCCCTGCTCCGCTGGCCAGATAACCCGCCAGATATCCAAGACAGGGAATGCAGAACACCGGCGTTCCCACAACCCGGGAAAACGGCGTGGCCGCACTGTCCTCCAGCTCGTTGGCGTCTCCTTTTGTATAAATCTCTTCCCGGTCCGCATCCACCCGGACAATCCGGTGCGTGATCATCGTCTCCTCATCCGGCAGATAAAAGGTCACGACCATCCCCTCCGCAAGTTCCGCCGCCTCCGCCTGTTTCACGTAGATCACGCTGCCCGCCGGATAGTCCGGATCCATGCTCCCGCTCTGCACGAGCAGCGGATGGATCCCCACAAGCCCCGGAAGCGCCAGCAGCACCGTCAGAAGCGCCAGCAGCCCGCAGATACCGAGCGCGGACCATTTACATAAACGTCTCATAAACCTGTTTTCTCCTGATTCTTATGATCGAACGGCAAAAAACCATTCCTTACATATATATTCCCAAAATCAGGAAAATATACTTATGAGACTGTGAAACTTCTGTAAAATATGCAGACGGCTGCGGATTCTATCTCTCCCACCGCCCGCTGGCTCCGCACGGGAGGACCAGCCCGCTCTCGCTGACCGGAAGCCCTACTTCCTGCGCGTCCACAGACCCGCCCTGTCCGCCGAGTTCGCTGCCCAGAAGATAGGCGAGAACGGCCGGCTGAAGCCCGGTCGTGTAGGAATTGATCAGGAAGAAAAGGGGCTGTGCGCTCAGAAGCTTCGCGCACAGTTTCACAAGCGGGTGAATCGCGTCCTCAATCTTCCAGATCTCGCCTTTGGGACCGCGTCCATAGGACGGCGGATCCATGATAACGGCGTCATAATGGTTGCCTCTGCGGATCTCCCGCTCCACAAACTTCTGGCAGTCGTCCACCAGCCACCGTATCGGGGCCTCCTCAAGTCCCGAACTTCTGGCGTTCTCTTTCGCCCACGCGACCATTCCTTTGGAGGCGTCCACATGGGTGACCGACGCTCCCGCCGCTGCCGCCGCCAGCGTGGCTCCCCCGGTATAGGCAAACAGATTCAGCACTTTTACCGGGCGGCCGGCGCTGCGGATCCGCTCCGAAAACCAGTCCCAGTTGGCCGCCTGCTCCGGAAAGAGCCCGGTATGCTTAAAGCTGAAAGGTTTCAGGTTAAAGGTCAGGCCCAGACGGGGATAGGAGATCTGCCACTGCCTGGGCAGATCAAAAAATTCCCACTCTCCTCCGCCTTTTGCGCTCCTGTGATAGTGCCCGTTCCTCTTCTGCCAGCCCGGATGTTTTTTCTGCGTGTCCCAGATTACCTGCGGATCCGGACGCACCAGAAGATAGCTGCCCCACCTCTCCAGTTTTTCTCCGCGGGAAGTATCAATCACCTCATAATCGTTCCAGTTCTCTGCTATAAACATCATTTTTCTCCTTTGAGCGGACCTGCCTGTCCGCCGCTTCATTCTATCATGTACGGGAAAAGTTCACAAGCCCGGGAAAAGATTTGAAAAAAGATTCGATTGATTATTCTCTGATAACTTGGTATGATAGAAGCAAATAAACGGATGATTTTTTTATAAAGGGGGTATTATATGAAACTTGGATTTGTAGGCGCCGACCACGAAGTGACCGGAAGCTGCCACTATCTGGAAGCCTGCGGAAAACACATTCTCGTTGACTGCGGTATGGAACAGGGAAAGGACGTCTATGTGAATCAGGATATTCCCGTCCCGGACCATCTGATTGACTTCGTTCTTCTGACGCATGCGCACATCGACCATTCCGGACGGCTCCCCGTCCTGTACAAGAACGGCTTTAAGGGAGAGATCATCTCCACGTTCTCCACGAACGACCTGTGCAACATCATGCTGCGCGACAGTGCGCACATCCAGGAATTTGAGGCGGAATGGCGCAACCGGAAAGCCCGGCGGGCCGGCGGCGAAGAATATGTACCGCTCTATACGATGGCCGATGCACTCGGCGCCATCAGCCTCTTTCACCCGTGCGGCTATGAACAGAAGATCGATCTCTGTCCGGGAATCCAGGTCCGGTTCCGCGACGTAGGACATCTCCTCGGTTCCGCCTCCATAGAGATCTGGATCGAGGAGGACGGCGTCAACAGGAAGATCGTATTCTCCGGCGACGTGGGCAATACCAACCGTCCTCTGATCAAAGATCCGCAGTACACGGACACCGCCGATTATGTCGTCATGGAATCTACTTACGGCAGCCGTCTGCACAACGCGCCGCCCGACCACGTCAGCGAGCTGGCGGATGTCATCCGGCGGACTCTGGGCCGGGGCGGCAATCTGGTCATCCCCTCCTTTGCCGTCGGGCGCACGCAGGAGCTGCTCTATTTCATCCGCGAGATCAAGGAACGCAATCTGGTGGGAATGGATTTCCCGGTCTACGTCGACAGTCCGCTGGCCATCGAGGCGACCTCCATTTTCAGCAAGAATTTCCGGGCGTGCTTCGACGAGGAAGCGATGGCGCTGATCAACGCGGGCGTCAACCCGATTCGTTTCCCCAATCTTCATCTGGCCGTGTCCAGCGATGATTCTAAAAACATCAATTTCGACGCGCAGCCCAAGGTGATCATCTCCGCCTCCGGCATGTGCGAGGCGGGACGAATCAAGCACCATCTGAAGCACAATCTGTGGCGTCCGGAATGTACGGTTCTCTTTGTGGGCTTCCAGGCCATCGGAACGCTCGGCCGGAACATTCTGGAAGGCGCGGAATACGTCAAGCTCTTCGGCGAGACTATCGAGGTCAAGGCCGAGATCCTCAAGCTGGTCGGCATCAGCGGACACGCGGACAAGGACGGCCTGCTCAAATGGATCAAGGCGTTCTCGCCTGCCCCGCAGATGGTATTCGTCGTCCACGGGGAAGACGAAACCTGTGAGGAATTTACCGCCTGCCTGAATGAGGAACATCAGATTCCGGCCTGCGCGCCGTTCAGCGGAAGTCTCTACGATCTGGCGCAGGGCGTATGGCTCAAAGAAGGCACGCCTGTCCCGGTTGCCGCGGAGAAGCCCGCCGCCAAACGCAAATCCGACGTCTTCACAAGACTTCTGGAAGCGGGAAAGCGCCTGATTCAGGTTATCTACCGCAACGAAGGCGGCGCCAACAAAGACCTGACCAAATTCACCAACCAGATCCACTCGCTGTGCGACAAGTGGGACAGATAGTTTCTGTCCGCATCAGAAGGAGGCAGACGCTCCGCTTCTTTTCGGGCGGGCGCCCGCCTCCTTCTTTTCCGTCTCAGCGCATAACGCCGGTTACTGTCCGCACAGAACGATCACCTTGTCCGGGGTCGTCTGCGGGGGCACGCTTCTTGTAGTCGAGCTGTACAGTACGACCAGCGTATTTCCGCCCGGATTGCCGTAGAACGTCTGGTTATTGCGCGTGACCACCTCCGTGGCGTTGGACAGATTCAGCTTCAGCGACTGATCCGCCGCCAGCAGCACATTGTTGAAATACGCTACCGTCACCATCTGTCCTTCCACTCTGGGCGCTACTACCGCAGCCACGAACTGCGGCGGGTAGATCAGCGGAGCCGCCTGGCTGCCGCTGTAGAATACCGTCACCGGCATCGTCTCATAGAGAGTTTCAAACCCCACCACATAGGTATTGCCATTCACGAAGAAATGCGTCTCTCTTCCTTCCTCATCCTCAACGGTAATCATCTGCGTACATCCGCCGTATCCGCTTCCGTTGGCCGACATCATCTGCATCTGTGTGATGACGCCGCTCACCGACAGATAGACCGGCCTGCGGTTCCAGCCAAACGGGTCAAAATCCATTGCCATCGTATTTTACCTCCATGGAATACTTCCCTTTATCATATGCCCGAACCCCGGATTCTGCCAAACGGAAACCATGCGCTTTTATTCCTGATATTCGTCAATCAGCTTTTTGAGCTCCTGCGCCTCTTTTGCCGACAGTTTCCTCCCGCCCAGAAACGCGGTTAAAAACGCGGGAAGCGAGCCGTTGAACGTCCGCTCTACAAAAGCGTCCGATTCCTGCGCCTGCACTTCCTCCCTCGTCACCAGCGACTCCACCACCGCCTTTTCGTTTTTCAGAAGCCCTTTCTCGCAGAGTCTCTTGATCTGTGTGTATGTCGTGGATTTCTTCCACCCAAGCTCTTCCTGACAGAGCCGGACCAGCTCCCCCGAGCCTGCCGGCTCGTGATCCCACACAATCGTCATAAAACGATAATCACTGTTGCATAATCTGTATTCTTTCATGTCTTTTTCCTCGCTGCTGTTGTTGCGTTCTTCCTCTTACCAGCCGTCTGCCGGAAAGATTTGCCGGCGCTTTCTGCGCCGCGCCGTCCCTGCGGATTCCCGCCGGTTACGGCGTCTGCGGACCCGCCAGCACAAGCCGTCCCTCCGCCGCATCGGCGGACGCTTCATAAATTACCCGGAAACGGAGTTTCCTCTCCCGCTCTTCCTCCTCGTGCCCGTACCAGATACCCGGAAAATCCTTCAGGCTCAGACCGACCGTAGTCTCCAGCCAGATCTCGTCTCCCAGCAGGAAGCGGACGTCCCCGTCAAAATGCACGCCCAGAATCTGCTGTCCTTCCTCATAAGGAATCGTCAGAATCGGTTCCAGGGACGGCTCCTCCCCGGCATCCTCCTGCGCCCGCCTCACGACCTGTACCTGCAAGTTCCCGCTGTCCACAACCGCAGTCACGCATCGGTCGATCTCCTCCCTGTAGTTCTCTTCCGTGCAGACGCCGGCGCATGTCAACGTCTCGTCGCTCCCGATCTCATACAGGCTCAGCCGTTCCGTGCGGCCTCCCCGCCCGGCGGCCGTCACCCGCCGGAGCGCGATCTCCCTGCGCCCGTCCTGATCATAGTCCGCCGCACACACTTCCGTCCCCGAATCCGACAGCTTTCCTCCCCAATAGCACTCGTCCATATAGCTGTAATGGTTTTCCCCGTCCGCACCCCGGTAAACAACGGTGATTCCTCTGTCCCCATAGCGGTAGCAGCGGCACCCGTAGACACTTACCGTACCGTCTTCTGTCCGGGCCAGAAGATACATACGCGGTTCCGCTCCCTCTCGGGCCTCGTCGGTTTCCTCATCAATGGGAACCGCCTGCTCATACAGTTCTTCCGGAAGCGCCGCATACCAGCTCATAAAGGCATAACTGCTGTCCCACGGACGGACATCCAGACTCTCGATCCGATCCAGCAGACACTGTACGCCCTCTGCAGAAACCGCAAACTCCCGGACATCCTCCGAGCCGCACCACCTGGCCGCGCCAGCCGCATCCAGAGAACCGCCGCCCGGAAGCACTTCTCCCTCCTCCGTCTCATACGACCACCGCACCACGCCCAGATTATCCGTCAGCGCCAGCATCAGCACGGCCGCGTCCGTCATGTCCAGATCCTCCATTTCTTTCATAAGACCCGACTCCGGAGGCTCTTTAATCAGCCGGAAACAGAACTCATACGGCTCTTCCGAGGTCTGCAGCTCCGTCTTGAACGCCGTATTTGCCACCACCGAATCCGGAAACACCTCGCCGATCGCACCGATCAGCCGTCCGTTTGCGGGAGCGTCTCCCACGTACGGATTCCGGGCCTCATACAGCTTCCTGGCCAGGCTCTGTCCTTCATCCTCCTCCCGCAAAGAATCTCCGGCCGCTCCGCCCCCGTCTTCGGCTCCGTCCGTTCCCAGAAGAACCAGAGCCAGCACGACCGCACTGACCGCCGTCACCGCGACCCACACCGCCGGTTTTCGGAAACTCAGCGCATGCCGGATCCGCTTTTTCACATCCAGTTCGCCGAAGGCCAGAGGAACCCCGCACGGTTCTCCTCTCTCCGACGCCAGTTCCAGCAGCGTCCGGGTATACGCCTTCCGGCGTTTTCCGCCCAAAAGCTCCAGCACCTTTTCATCGCAGCTCATCTCCATATCCCGGCACATGCCGAACCAGGCCGCCCACACAAGCGGGTGGAACCAGTACAGCGCCAGAAGCCCAAAGGACAAGTATTTTACCAGATGATCCTTCCTGCGGATATGGCACTGTTCGTGGAGCAGCACCATTTCCCTCTGCTCTGCGGTAAGACCACTGGGTAGATAGATACAGGGGCGGAAAATCCCCATCACAAACGGCGAGGAGAGACCACCGCACTCACAGATCCGGACGCGCGCCTCCTCAAAACCGGGATACTGCTCTGTCTCTTCGCCGCTTGGCCCCAGCCGCACGGCAGAACGTACTCCGCGGCGCATCTTTGCCATACTGACCGCAAAATAAAGCGCAAATGCCAGCACTCCCGCCGCCCATATATATTTCCCTGCCTCCCGAAATCCTGCCTCCGCAAGCCTTCCTTCCCCGGCATCCCGCCGCAGACGGCTTGCCGCGCCTGCCGCCTCCCCCGGAACGAACCGGGCGGTTTCCTGAAAATGTGCTTCCCCGGCATCCTGCGCCGGCATGTCCGCCTCATAATCCCGATCCTGTATTCCGCCGTCCCCCGCGTAACCGTCCGCCGATACCGGCGCCTCTCCGGCAAAAAGACGCAAGTTAAACAGACTGAACTCCGTATTTACCGATACCGGGCAGACCAGACGAAAAGCAACCACCAGCCACAGGGCATACAGATATTTCCTGGGAACTCTGTGCAGTACAAGACGGAGCAGGTGCACCGCCGCAATACAATACCCGGCCGTCATGCTCATCTCCCATATTCCGGAAAACGCCGCCTCCAGAATCCTCTCCGCAACCATCATCTCTGTTCAACACCTCCTGTCAACCTTGCAGGTCTGCCCCTCCGGAACCGGACAGACGCTTCCTCATGTTCTCTGCGCGCAAAAAGTCGGTCATTGTAGACCTTCTCACCCTTAGTCTACAACAACCGACCTGTATTTGCAAGCTTTTTTTCAGAGCTGACGTCACCTCTGCTTCTTTTCCAGATACCTCATATAATCCGACACCATCATGGCAATCTTGAAGGTCATGGCCTCCTCAAACTGCCGGATGTCCAGTCCGATGGTCTTCTGGAGCTTTTCCAGACGATAGACCAGCGTATTGCGGTGAACGAAGAGCTGGCGGCTCGTCTCCGACAGATTCAGACTGTTCTCCATAAACTGATAGACGGTCGTCAGAATCTCGTCATCCAGATTGCCCGGATCGTAATCTCCGAATACTTCCTTTAAAAACATCTCGCAGAGCGGCGTCGGAAGCTGATAGATCAGCCGCCCGATTCCCAGTTCCTCGTAGGTGATCACCGTCTTGGACGAATAGAAGATCTCCGCCACCTCCAGAGACATCTTCGCCTCCTTATACGAGCGGGACACCTCCTTCAAGGAATGGGCGATCGTCCCGCAGGCAGTCCTCACCCTGCACAGCGTCTCGGAGCTGACCGTATCCGACAGCACATGCGCCAGCTCGTCGATCTCCTTCTGTCCTTCTCTCTCCTCCAGCCTGCGCACCACGACCACGCAGTCCTCTTCCATGGGCGTGATAAAATCCCCGGTGCGGTTCGACATGATATTTTTCAGAATCATCTGGATGTCAAAGGCGTCGCACCCTGCCCCTTCCACCAGCAGCACCGCCCACCGGCACTCCGGTCCCAGATGCATCTGTTTCGCATAAGTTGCGATGTCGACCGGAAGCAGATTGTCCAGCAACAGATTGTGTATGAACTGATTCCTGTCTTCCCGGCTGTACCCCATCTCCAGAATCCGTTCCAGTTGGCAGACCGCGAGCTGTCCCATAGGATAAGCATCCTTGGACCCCCCGCTCACCGACAGGATGTAACCCATATCCTCCTCTCCCACTTTGAACAGATACCGGTTTCCCAGCGCCTGCATATCCGCCGGAGAATCGCAGAAAATGTCGAACACCTCCTCCTCCGGGACAGAGTCCTCTTCTCCCGCCACACAGGAACGGTTCCTGTCGTACAGCGCCATCGACAGGCGCATAATATTTGAAAAATCCTCCAGGCATTCCTGAAGCAGCCGATTTGATACCATACAAAAGCCCTCCTCTTCCTCGCACATATATTTTGATTATATCTGTAAAAAAAACGGTTGTCAATGTATTGACTGCCCGTTTTTCCTCTGGGCGCCCCTGCATAATCGAGTAGGGGAAGATTCCTCTTCCCCTACTCGCGCATCGGGTGCCTGTCAGCTCTGCTGACAATCTTCCCTGGGCGCCCGTATGCATAAAAAGGGTACCGCCTGCGCGATACCCTTTGTACTTATCCTGTTTAGTTGACGATGGTCAGCTCGCTGTCTTTGTCAAAGACATGAATCTTCTCTACATCCAGAGCGAACTTCACGCTGCTTCCGGTTCTTGCAGTGGTGGTCGGGCTGACTCTGGCGGTCATGTTTGCACCCTCCAGATCGAAGTACAGATAAACCTCTGCACCGAGCAGCTCGTACACATTGATCTTCGCCTCGATTACGCTCTTCGCGTATTTCTGAAGCATCTCGTCGGAATCGTACAGATCCTCCGGACGGATACCCATCACGACCGTCTTTCCTGCATAACCCTTGTCGATCAGGACTTTCGATTTGCTCTCCGGAAGCGTAATCGTATACGGACCGACTTTCAGATCTACCTGGCTACCCTTCACCTCGCATTTTGCATCCACAAAGTTCATCTGCGGGGAACCGATGAAGCCTGCGACAAACAGATTTGCCGGAGAATTGTACAGGTTCTGCGGAGAATCAATCTGCTGTACCACGCCGTCTTTCATAACAACGATTCTGGTACCGAGGGTCATAGCCTCCGTCTGGTCATGCGTTACGTAGATGATCGTCGTGCCCAGTCTCTGATGCAGTTTGGAAATCTCCGTTCTCATCTGCACACGAAGCTTTGCGTCCAGGTTGGACAGCGGCTCATCCATCAGGAATACTTTGGGATTACGCACGATTGCACGTCCCATCGCCACACGCTGTCTCTGACCACCGGACAGAGCCTTGGGTTTGCGGTCCAGAAGCTTCTCAAGATCGAGGATCTTCGCAGCCTCGCGCACCATCTTGTCAATCTCATCCTTGGGCGTCTTGCGGAGTTTCAGCGCGAACGCCATATTATCATATACCGTCATATGCGGATACAGAGCATAGTTCTGGAATACCATCGCGATATCGCGGTCCTTCGGCTCCACATCATTGACTCTGCGCCCGTCAATCAGCAGATCACCGGAACTGATATCCTCCAGACCCGCGACCATACGAAGAGTCGTAGACTTTCCGCATCCGGACGGTCCAACGAAAATGATGAACTCTTTGTCCTCGATCTCCATGTTGAAATTCTTCACTGCCTCGAATCCATTCGGATATTTTTTACAAATGTTTTTTAATGAAATACTTGCCATGTCGGTCTCCTTCCGCATCAGTAAATTCTGTCTTGATCTTTTATGAGTATACCCTCTTTCCCGATGTTTGACCATATGGTTATCCCACAAACATTTCTTTCATCCTTTGTATATTTGGACAACAGTCCGTCACATCCGTGGCTATTTCACGGAAAACGCGATTTCTCTCTGGTGATTCTGACGAATGCTTTTCCAGATCATGATGTTTATGATATAATGAGCGTTAGCGAGAAGAATGAGGTCACTCATTCGGCGAGCGGCGAATGCCGATCATGAATCGAAGATTCATGATATAATGTCCGTAAAGGGCAGAGTCAAGTGGGCGAAGAAGCATATGCCGAGCTCGCTCGAGCAGATGCTCCTTTGACCATTTGACGGGCGAAGCGACCCCGGAAAACCGAAGGTTTTTCGGGGCTCTGCCCGCAGGTTTTTCGGGACTCTGCCCGGCGATTCATCAGAAAAAGGAAATGAAAAAACATGAACAAAAAAGAAATACTGGAAATCAAAAAACAATTTACCACTGAAAACTGCGCCGTCACCCGCATCTGCGGCTGCTATGTCGACGCCGAGAAACAGATCCGCACGGAGCTCAAGGAAGCCTTCCTCTCCCTCCCCGAGGAGGAAATGTTCAAATATTTTGAAATTTTCCGCAAAACGCTCTCAGGAACCCCCGGCAGAAATCTGATCAGCCTGGACTTCCCTTTGGAACAGGAGATGCCTGACGGCGCTCAGGCCTGGCTTCTGAAGCTTCGGGACAGCCGGCTTACGGACGACCTGCTCGTGGAAGAATTTTATGAAAAGATCATCGCAAACTACGCCTGCGGCGAGAATTATTACATCATACTGATCCATGCCGCCTATGACATCCCGAAGAAGGCGCAGGACGGCGCCGAGCTGTTCGACGCTTCCGAAGACACCTACGAATATCTCCTGTGCAGCATCTGTCCCGTCAAGCTTTCCAAAGCCGGACTGTGCTATAACGCCGAGAAAAACAGCATCGAGGACCGCGTCCGCGACTGGATTGTGGAGATGCCGGCGGCCGGTTTTCTGTTCCCTTCTTTCAGCGACCGCAATACCGACCTGCACAGCATGCTTTACTATACCAAAAATCCGGAATCGCTTCAGCCGCTCCTGATGGAGGAAGTCTTCGGCTGCCGGCCCCCGCTGTCCGCCAGAGAACAGAAGGAAACCTTTGGAGAACTTCTGTCCGAAACGCTCGGCGACGCCTGCGATTACGAGACGGTAATCAACATTCACGAAAACCTCAACGGCCTGATTGAAGAAAAGAAAGATCTGCCCGAACCTCCGACTCTGAGCAAACCGGAAGTCAAAAACCTTCTGGTGCAAAGCGGCGCCCCAAACGAGACGATGGAACATTTCGAAGAACAGTTTGACAGCACCGCCGGAGAACACACCAGCTTTCTGGCCACCAATCTGACCAGCACCCGGGCGCTGGAAGTACGGACGCCGGACGTAGTCGTCAAAATCAGTCCGGAGAAAGCGGCGCTGATGGAAACGAGAGTGATCGACGGATGCTCCTATCTGCTGATTCAGATCGACGATTACGTGGAAGTCAACGGTGTGGCAATCCGGGCGGGAGAGCTTAAATAGAATCCGTCATCTATATTTTTACATCATACTGGACAAAATACCGGCAGGAACGCTTAACGATGCAAGGAGGTATTTTGCCCATGAAGATTTTATTCTACGATACGAAAAGTTACGACAAGGACACGTTCACCAGAGAACTGGAACATTATCCGGGGATCGAGATCAAGTTTCTGAAAACCGATCTGACCCATAATACAGCCGAGCTTTCCCACGGATACGACGCTGTATGCGCATTTGTCAACTCCAATATCGGCACAAAGACGGTTGAGATCCTGCATGAAAACGGAATCCGGCTGATTCTGATGCGCTGTGCCGGATTCAACAATGTCGATCTTGCGACTGCGCACAGATACGGAATCCGCATCCTGCGCGTACCCGGATATTCCCCGGAGGCGGTAGCCGAACACGCCATGGGACTGGCCCTGACCGTCAACCGCCGGCTTCACAAATCCTATATTAAAGTGAGGGAAAATGATTTCAGCCTCGGAAGCCTGATGGGCTTCAATTTCCACCGGAAAACCGCCGGCATCGTCGGCACAGGCAAAATAGGAGCCGCGATGGCGCGTATCTGCCACGGATTCGGCATGAACGTCCTCGCCTTTGACGTGTACGAAAATCCTGCTCTCAAAGATTTTGCCGCCTATGTGTCCCTAGACAAACTGCTGGCTGAAAGCGACCTCGTCTCCCTGCACTGTCCTCTGACAGACAGCACGTATCACATGATTAACCGTGAAACCATACAGAAGATGAAGGACGGCGTCATCCTGGTCAACACTTCCAGAGGCGCCCTCGTGAAAACCGAAGATCTGATCGAAGGCATCCGCGCGCACAAATTCTTCGGCGTGGGACTGGATGTCTATGAGGAGGAGACGCCCAACGTCTTTGAGGACCGATCCGATGAGATTCTGGAACATTCGGTAACCGCCAGGCTTCTGTCCTTTCCCAATGTCATGATTACCTCTCATCAGGGATTCTTCACCAGAGAAGCGCTCGCCGCCATCGCACAGACCACGCTGGACAACGTGCGGGTGTTTGAAAGCGGAGAAGCGTCTCCCAACGACGTGAACGCATAAGATATGCACCCCTGCATACAAAAGAGGAGCGGCCGTTCCGCGGCTGCCCCTCTGCGCTTCTGCATTCGATATTTTGGAAAAACGGCGTCATTTCACAGCGATGGCTTCCACCTCGCAGAGAACTCCCTTTGGAAGTTCTTTTACCGCCACACAGCTTCTCGCCGGTCTGGAGACAAAATACTGCGCGTACACTTCATTAAACGCGGCAAAATCTCCCATATCCGCCAGAAAGCAGGTCGTCTTTATCACTTTTTCAAAGCCGCTGCCCGCAGCCTCCAGAATCGCTCCCACATTCCGGCAACTCTGTTCCGCCTGCGCGGCAATTCCCTCCGGGATCTCCCCCGTAGCGGGAATCACAGGAATCTGACCGGACGTATAGAGAAACCCGTTCACTTCATACCCCTGAGAATAAGGGCCGATCGCTCCGGGCGCTTTGTCTGTTGCTATGATTTTCATATCTTTTTCCTCCTGTCTTTTTCGTCTTCACCGACTGTTCTCGTGCGGATAGTGGGAGTCGAACCCACACGTCCGAAGGACACAGGAACCTAAATCCTGCACGTCTGCCAATTCCGCCATACCCGCCTGTCTCCCGGTATCCGTACCGGAAGCTTCTTTCTTAAATGTTACCATCTGCCCATCTAAAAGTCAATCCGTCAAAGCACACATTCCAGAATCAATAAAAGCAGCGGCTGATGTATCAGATAGATCGGCAGACTGTGTCTTCCGAACCATTCCAGAACGCCTGCCCTCCGGCACAGAAAACGCTTCACGGATTCCCGCTTCATCACGATCCCGTACAGAAAATATCCGCACAGATAGAGAAAAATCCACGGAACAAAGGAGAAATAATCTCCGGAAAAGAACCCCGGGCCGGGAAACCCCAGAGCCGCCGTCGCCAGATTGCGGTAAAAAAATTCCGGAACCTTACCCATGATCAGGGACTCGAATCCCAGATACCCGCGGTTCACATTTCTTGTCAAAAAGAACAGGCAGCCGCTGCCGGCAAACCCTGCCCATGCGGGAATCTTCCCAAGAACCCCGGCGAGCGGCAGCAGCGCCAGCATCGCCGCTCCGGTAAACGTCAGAATCCCGAACAGGATACGCTCCGAAGGCAGAAACAAAAAGGTCGCCGCCGTAATGATCAGCCCGCCCGCGCTGACGATCAGCCCTCTTCGCAGAGGCGCTCTTCCCAGTCTCCAGCAGAAGCCGGACAGCAGGAGGAAACTCCAGCAGATGCTCTGCTGCCACACATAACCCGGCGTCTCCCAGAACCACCCCACCGGCACCTTGTACAGCTCCACCAGATCAAACATACCGTGATAGAGAATCATACTGATCAGTGTCAGTCCGCGAAGACCGTCCAGCAGATGAAACCGCATCCGGTCCCTGTTCTGTTCTCTTCCTCCTGCCGATGTCTGTCCTGCAGCTCCCATCGCATTTACCTCCATATCCGTCCGGCAGTCCTCTCTCATCAAAGCGCTTTTCCTCCGGACCCAGAAAAACCAGAGGCGGGGGACCTCTGGTTCTTCTGCAACAACTTTTTAAATCTATATATTTATCGACGATACTGCAAAAAAGAATAATCAAAAGGGAGGGTTTATTCATTAAAAGGGGGATTAGGGGGGTGCAGTACCATCCATAAATACCTTATTCCTACAAACGGCCGACCATCTTGATATGCTCTCCGTTTGTTGGCTTTATTATACGTCTCCGGCGGACATTTGTACATTGACAAAATCTATAAATTTTCGACTTTTTCCGTCTTATAATAAAACAAAAAAACCAAAGCGCGTTCCCCGCCCTCCGGCTATTTCACCAATCCGCATCCGTCGGCCTGCCGGCCTTCTCTCCCTACGCACCCCTGCTCGCGCGCCGGGCGTCCGCCAGCCTGCTGCCCTGTTTCATCCGGACGCCCGTGTACAATCGAGTAGGGAAGATTCATCTTCCCCTACTCGCGCATCGGGCGTCCGTCAGCTCGCTGACATATTTCATCTGGACGCCCGTATGCACAAAAAGAAAAAGCACTGAAAAATCAGTGCTCGTTCCTTCGTATGAGACATCGGGGATTCGAACCCCGGACAACTTGATTAAAAGTCAAGTGCTCTA
>CAJUNR010000012.1 GCA_910587765.1 uncultured Lachnospiraceae bacterium | reverse complement strand
TACCCCTCAACAAACATCTCCGCCTCCTTCATCTCCAAAGTCTCCGTATCAAAATCCCCCACGGAAACCTTCTCCCTCTGCAGAGCATCATACTGGCTCCGTGAAATCTCTCCCTTCGCCAGAGCCTCATTCGCCTGCTGCCCCTCCAGCCTCAACGCCTCCAGCTTCTCCCTGGTCTCCCCCACAGCCTGGGCCAGAAGCCGCTGCTTCTGCGCCATCAGCTCCCCATTGCCTAGGTCCAGCTTCAACAGCTTGTTCACGTCCTTCAACTGCGCCTGCGTGTCCCGGATCTCCTTATTCACCTTTGAAAGCGCCGTGGAGAGCTTCGTAGTATCCCCGCCAATCTCCACCGTAATCCCCTGAATCCTGGATGCCACAACCCTCACCCGCCTTTCCCCAACGAAAAAAGGAGCCGCTACAGCTCCCATAAAAATGCAGCAAAAAAGCGCCTGCCATTTCCGACAAACGCCTATGTAAAAATCTTCCCTATTCCCTTAAACCTCCCCCAGCATCTCCCTCCGGTAATCCATATCCAGCACAATCCGGTGAACATCCTTTCCAGACAGCTTTCCCTCCCGCCGTCAACTTTTCAAAAAATCACTAAACTCTTTCAGTTCCCTTTTCCTGCCCTCCAGAAGACTATTGAACTCCACATTGCATACCGCACCCTCCAACGCATACAAATGTACCAGACAAACATTCGGATACCTTTCTTTCTTTAGAACCGGTCCATATCCTCCTGCGTCCCAAGCTCACAGTACCGATACCCGTCATTCACCTGCTCCGTATACATATCATTCACCAGCCCAATAGACAAAAGCTCCATATCCGCCATAGAAATCCCAAGCTGCACACACCGAAGCAGAAACAGCGGCGTAGTCATCTCCCGCTCTGTTGGCCGAAGTTTTTTTAGCCTCCGCATCCGTCTTCACATTCAGCCCCCACAGCTTGATAAGCTCCGGCAGCACCTGATAAATCGAAAACGTATTAAACCCGTCCAGCCATTCCTACATATCGTCCGGGATAGCCGGGTCTGCGTGCTTCGCCATCGTTAACTATGACCGGGAAATGGGATGCCTATACAGCCCGGTTTTGGAAAATGGGCGGTTACATCCGGCTCTCCCGCGAAGACTTACAGAAAATCAACCGGAGGCTTGACGATAGCAACAGCGTGAAAAACCAGCGCGACATTCTCAATGATTTTCACCATAACCACGTTGACGAAAATGATAGCACATATCAACACGGCTCCGCAGAAAAAAAGTCAATCCCACCGCCTTAACGACCAGATCGCCGCAAAGGAAAAGGAATTGACAAGGATAGCCCGCTATAAGCAGTCACTGTATCAAGACTGGAAAGACGGGGAAATCACCCAGTTTGCAAACGAGCTCCGTAAGATTAACGAGTACATTGAAATCAACACTACTGACACCGCCGCGGCGGGCTGACCCCCGCCAAAGCATGAAATCCTTTTGACAGTGTGTTTTCCTAATAAAACGCAATCTTATGCCTGCGAGTACCCAAAATCCTATGGCATTAATATTTCTTATTCAAACTCACCAACAATGCTACCTTTTTGAATGATATGCCCTTCAGCCTTTTTCAAAAAATTTCTTTTCATAGAGCTGGCACTCATATTTATTTCACAATCCAGAGAATAGACGGTAAAACGGTATGTATGCTTTTTCCCTTTCGGCGGCTTCGGTCCCGCATAACGGTGCAGGCCATATCCTATCCCCTGGCGGGCATTTCCCAGTATTGGAACAGCCTTGCCAGCAGGAATATTTTCCCTTATTCTGTCAGCGGCAGGAATATTCCAAATCAGCCAGTGCGTAAAATCCTTAATCGGGTGTGATAAATCTTCCAGTGTAACGGCGAGAGTTTTCGCATTCGGTGACAGGTTCTTCATTACAAATTCCGGCGATATGTTCTGTCCCCGCCCTGTATATTCCATTGGGAATTTTCCCCCGTTATCCATACCAATGCACTCAAATTCCAAAACCGTACAATTCATAATTTCCATCGCTTATCCTTCCTTCATTTCTGCTTAGTGCAGTTTCAGTAACCGGGAAATATTTTCCCCAATGCCATTTTTGTCGCAATGGAGGCAAAAGCCGCCGAAAGGTCTAAGTATATATTCTCATGTTCTTTCGCAAATTTTATGACCTCCATCCAGTTTGAGCCTCCCAAATGCCCGAAGATAACGGGAATGTCGGGATATTTTTCACATAAGGACATCAGAAGTTTTATCCCGTCCATTTCCGCCGTATCCATTTAATCCAACTGCATTTTTACGGGGAACATGATATGTTCGTGGCTGTCTATCACCATTTTCAGAACCTCCTTGACAATTTTGGTATATTGACGTTAGCATTAAGGATAGCTAAAATCAAGTACGCACTTTTTTGAAATAAGGTTTCCTTTTTGAAACCGTGCGTGGAAAGGAACAATCCGTTTCAATGAATTAAAGCGGCTCTTGGGCCGCATCACCACCAAGACGCTGACGGAGCAGCTCCGGGAGCTGGAGGAACAGGGAATCATCCTGAGGACTGTTTTCCCAGAGGTTCCTCCGAGGGTTGAATATTCATTAAGCGAAACAGGCCGCACCCTGAAACCGATTTTAGGTGAGCTGTGTGAATGGGGAAAGACCTGTCAGGAATACCGGAGGCGGCAATAAATCGTCAGATTATCTCAGCAGCGCCATACTTCCCGTCAATTTGTTGACCTTCTTTTTGGCACCGCAGACAGCAATCCCATAATAATTCAGGTCTGTTTCTGAAACATCCTTCATCTTTTCAATAAACTCGTCATAGGTCTTGCATCCCTGCGCGAGGTCTGAAAAATCCACCACCGTCAAATCCGAAAACTCCGGCTCATACAGCTTTTCACGGATAGACTTGATCACCTCCACATTGCCCTTTAAGATCGGCACCGGAAACTCTATAATCCCCAAATGCCCGTTGCCCGTCCTGTCATACACGTCTGCGCCCACGACCTCCGGCATCTGCTTCCCCAGCGTGATGCCCATGATTGCCGCCGTGTTCGCTATGATGCCAAGGGGCAGGTTCTCGTCAATTACCATGACACATTTTTCATTTTGTAAATCCATTTTCTATTCCTCTTTTCCGGAGGATTTCTCCTCCTGATTTTTTCTGATAACAGCGGTAGAGACAGGCCCGGCTGATCTCCTATTCCCCATGCTGTCCACCGTCCCCGTCTTTTTCCGAGAATATTTCACGGTAAGTCCCCGGCGCAAGCCCTAGAAATAAGTTGAAATAATTTGTGAAATGGCTCTGGTCGGAAAACCCTGTTCTTATGGCTGCCTCCACGGGCGGCACACCTTCCGATAACAGCTTTTTTGCCCCATTGATGCGGACTGTTTCAAGGTATCGGTACGGCGTGACTCCTTTTTCCTTCGTAAAGGCCCGCAGCAGCGTTGATTTGCTAAGCCCGGCGTGGCGGCAGATCTGGTCTAAATAAATGCACTCCGTAAAATGCGCTGTCATGTATTCGCAGGCTTTTTCAATCTCCTGCCTGCATTCCGGGATGCAGTTTTCAAATGGTTTCCCATAATTCCGGATGAGGTACGAGAGCAGGAACAGCAGGGTCTCCTCTTTCTTAAACTCTCCCGTTCCTTTCATGACCATCTCATGCAGCGGGCGCAGATGGCAGGCGATCTCCTCATCGCAGACAACATTTTCTGAAAATCCCGGAAGTTCCCGTTTCCCCGTCACTTCCTCCGCCAGATCGAGCATGACCTCCTTTGAAATGTTGAAGCCCCGGTAATCAAACGTCCCTTCATCACTCTGTACGCAGGCATGGCTGTCTCCCGGGTTGAAAAGCACGATGCTTCCTTCCTCTATGGCATATTCCCTGTCACGGCAGGAAAGCACCCGCTCCCCTTTCTCCACAAACCCGATGACATAATGCTCATGGAAATGGCTTGGAAACGGCTGTACGATTCCCTCAAAGCGGTATGCCTCCATCCTCAATTCATCGTCATATACCACAGTCCTTATTTCTTTCTTCATGTGGATTTCCTCCTTGTCAAGAGCCATTTTACCGCTTGATTTTTCCTGCGTCTTGTAAAATATCTTCATTTTTCAGATTTATCTTTCCCTACTCGCGCACCGGGCCGTCCGTCAGCCTGCTGACATATTTCATCTGGACGCCCGTATACAATCGAGCAGGGAAGATTTCTTCCCTGCTCGCCGCGCGGGGTGCGTGCTGCAAAGCAGCAAATTTCCTTACGCACCCCTGCGCATAAAAAACATGCCGGCATGTTTTTCTGCCATGCCGGCATGTAATGCTTCCTGTATCAAACGTCTTCCACCGGCGGCTACACCTGCTGCAGCGCCTGCTCCAGATCGTCTATAATATCCTGCGGATGTTCGATGCCTACCGACAGCCGGATCATGCCCGGCGTCACGCCGGCTTCCCGAAGCTGCTCGTCGTTCATCTGACGGTGGGTGTGGCTGGCCGGATGCAGAACGCAGGTTCTGGCATCCGCCACATGCGTGACGATCGCGCACAGTTTCAAGGCATCCATAAAGCGGACCGCATCCTCCTTCGTTCCCTTCAGGCCGAAAGAGAGAACGCCGCACGTTCCGTTCGGCATGTATTTCTGCGCCAGCGCGTAATACGGATCGCCTTCCAACATGGCGCAGTTGACAAACTCTACCTTTTCGTGATTCGCCAAAAACTGCGCCGTTTTTCTGGCATTGCTGCAGTGCTTTTCCATCCGGAGAGGCAGCGTTTCCAGTCCTACGTTCAGGAGGAACGCGTTCATCGGCGACTGGATGCTGCCCAGATCGCGCATCAGCTGCGCGGTTGCCTTGGTGATAAACGCCTTTTTGCCGAACTGTTTTGTATATACGACGCCGTGGTAGGTTTCATCCGGCGTGGTCAGCCCCGGAAACTTGTCCGCGTACGCTTCCCAGTCAAAATTTCCGCTGTCCACGATACAGCCGCCGACCGCCATCGCATGTCCGTCCATGTATTTGGTCGTAGAATGAGTGACGATATCCGCGCCGAACTCGAACGGGCGGCAGTTGATCGGGGTGGCGAAGGTATTGTCCACGATCAGGGGAACGCCGTGTTTATGCGCCAGAGCCGCAAATTTGCCGATGTCGAGGACCGTCAGCGCCGGATTGGCAATCGTCTCTCCTACCACGGCCTTTGTATTTTCGCAAAACGCCCGGTCGATCTCCTCCGCCGGATCGTCCGGATCGACAAAGGTGCAGTCGATTCCCAGCTTCCTGATCGTGGCTTTGTACAGATTGAAGGTGCCGCCGTAGACTTTGGCGGAACAGATGATATGGTCGCCCGCCTGGCACAGATTGGCGATGGTATAGAAATTCGCCGCTTGGCCGGAAGAGGTCAGCATGGCCGCCACACCGCCCTCCAGGGCCGCGATTTTCTCCGCCACCGCATCGTTGGTGGGATTCTGAAGGCGGGTGTAGAAATATCCCTCATCCTCCAGCGCAAAAAGCCGGCCCATCTCATCGGTGGTGTCGTATTTAAATGTAGTACTCTGATAGATCGGGAGCACCCTCGGCTCCCCTTTTTTCGGCTGCCATCCCGCCTGTACGCAGATAGTATCCTTCCTGTATGAATTTCCCATTTTTCAATTCTCCTGTATAAGTTCTGTGTTATGCCGTCTCAATGCGCCGTCCCGGTATCCATATACTGTTTCTTCAGTTCCAGCACCATCTGCCGGTAACGCGCCTCGCACGCCTCGTACTGCCGCGTTTCGATCTCGCGGATACAGGGCTGCAGATACGTCTCATAGATCTGCCGGTAGATGCGGTCCCGTTCCGGCCGGCGCGCGATCCGCTTCACAATTGTGGGTGCGATGTCGTAGTACTCCTCCACCAGAGCGTGTCCTTCCGGCGTGACATCCATATACCGGTCCCGGTAATCTTTCAGAAGGCGCAGTTCCGGACAATCGGATCCCTTTCCAATGTTTTCACAGACCGCCGTAGTGATATAGCAGAGTTTCCGGTGGAAGCCGCTGTCAATGTCGTCGTATCTGGCCTTTCCGATGGAGGTTTGAAACGCTTTGTTCCAGGAAGCGATCAGGCAGTCTGCGAAAGGCTCCGATACGCCCGCCGGATATTTCAGCACGGCCGGCACCAGATAGACGCTGAGGAGGAAATTATAATCCATCAGGCGCTGGCTCCTGCGGTTTTTCAATTTATACGTATTCAGGTCCGCCCTGGCTTCCTCAATCACGCATTCCGCCATCTTCTCAAGCCAGTCCTGCGGCTGCTCTGCGCTGCGGTGGACGTACTCCATCGCCTCGAACATCCTGCGGTGGGAGGAGTAAAAAGTCTCGAAAGCCCCCTCATACAGATCCTTTTTAAAATTCTGCATCGGCTGATAGCAGGTCCGGATCAGCTCTTTCAGACCCGCCATGGCAAGATTGTAATTCTCACCGTAAGCCACCGGATCCGTCTCTTTTTTCTCTTCTCCCAGCGCCCGTCTGACGGAGATCTCTTCTCCGCAGTACGTGCAGATGATCTTCTCCCGGTCGTCCGGAACCTGTATCTTCTCCCGGCACTGGGGACATGTTCCTTCTCTAAACATGGTCCACCTTTACTCTTCCCAGTTGTGATAAACTGCCTGCACATCGTCGTCGTCATCCAGAAGATCCAGCGTGCGGTTCAGGAATTTGATATCGTTCTCGTCGGACAGCTCGGTATAGGTCTGAGGAAGCATAGTCACTTCCGCCTGTGCCATGGCGATTCCTTCCTTCTCCAGCGCCTCGCGCACTGCCGAAAAGTCTTCTGGGGCCGTCAGGATCTCATAGCTGTCCTCTTCTTCCGAGAAATCCTCCGCTCCCGCGTCAAGCGCCAGCATCATCAGATCGTCCGCTTCCATCCCGCATTCTTCCCGGTCGATGAGGATCTGTCCCTTCTGATCAAACATGTAGGAGACGCATCCGGTCGTTCCCATGCTGCCGTTTCCCTTGGTAAACGCGTTGCGCACGTTGGACGCGGTGCGGTTCTTATTATCGGTCAGCGCTTCCACGATGATGGCGACTCCGCCCGGTCCGTAACCTTCATATGTAACGTGCTCGTAATTGACCGCATTGGCGTCGCCGGCGGCCCGCTTGATTCCGCGGTCAATGGTGTCGTTGGGCATGTTGTTTGCTTTTGCCTTGGCGATCACGTCGCGGAGACGGCTGTTGTTGTTCGGATCGGGACCGCCCTCCTTGACGGCAACCGCCAGTTCCCGGCCGATGATCGTGAAGATCTTTCCTTTGGCCGCGTCGTTTTTTTCTTTTTTATGTTTTATGTTGGCGAACTTGGAATGTCCTGACATAAACAATTCTCCTTTTCTCTCTTTTGTCGTCTTCTGCACTCTGCGGTGCGGTTTCCCCGCGCCGCCGTTGTCTGAAGCGCACGGGCAGGCCGGATCTTTCCCCTGCCCGGCCAGTATCATTCTATCATGGGAAATCCGGGTTTGGCAAGCCTATGTATCCAATTCCAGGCTGATTTTCAATGCGGAATCTATTTTTTCCAGAATGGACGCGTCCAGATGGCATACCTTATCCTTCAGTCTTTTCTTGTCTATGGTCCGAAGCTGCTCCAGCAGAATCACCGAATCCTTCACCATATGATAGGCGGACGCCTCCAGCTCCACATGTGTCGGAAGCTTCGCTTTGTTCATTTTGGATGTAATGGCCGCACAGATCACGGTCGGGCTGTGCCGGTTTCCGATATCGTTCTGGATGATCAGCACCGGACGGACTCCGCCCTGCTCCGAACCGATCACCGGTCTTAAATCTGCGTAATAGACATCTCCACGTCTGATAACCAATCTCTTTCACTCCGATCTGCCAGATTTTACGTTTGATGGCTTTTTCAGTCAGAGTATTTCCATTCTGTTCCTGTTTTATTCACACAGAAGCAGAGCGCCGGCGGATTACAGCGCGGTCAGACCGGTCGTCTCGTAGTAATCCTGCTCCGCCACCGCCCTGCCGTCCTTCCAGAAGCGGCGGGGAACCCGTTTGCCGATGTCGCAGGCAAGTTCATAGTTAAAACGTCCAGACAGTTCCCCCAGAGCTTCCATCGTCAGCTCCGTTCCCCCGTCCGAACCGATCAGAACGACCATGTCGCCTTCCCGGGCCTGCGGGATCTCCGTCACATCCACCATGAACTGGTCCATGCAGATCCTCCCCGTAATGGGCGCGCGCCGCCCTCGGATCAGGACGCAGCCTTTGTTGGACAGAGAGCGCGGATACCCGTCTCCGTAGCCTACCGGAATCGTCGCGATCCGCATGGGACGCTCCGCCACAAAGGTTCCTCCGTAGCTGACGGCCGTTCCCGGTTCAATCTCCTTGATATACGCAATATGGCTTTTGAGCGTCAGCACCGGCGTGATCGGCACGGCCAGCCGGTTGACGTCGTCGGAAGGATATAGTCCGTAGATGGAGATTCCCGCCCGGACCGCATCCAGATTCGCCTCCCGCAGGTCAAAGATGCCCGCGCTGTTGGAACAGTGATGAAGACGGATCTCCACGCCCTCTGCCCGAACCCGTTCCGAGAACGCGAGATAACGGGCAAGCTGCTCCTTTGCGCTTGTCTTGTCCCGCTCGTCCGCCCTCGCGAAATGAGTGAAAAGGCCTTCCGTCTCCACATTCGGCAGCAGGCTGATCTCGCGGACCATATCCGCGCCCGCCGCGTCGTCCCTGCAGCCGATGCGGGACATGCCGGTGTCCACTTTGATATGCAGGTGAACGGTTTTTCCCTGTCTCTGCGCTTCCTCTGAGAACTGCCGCGCCGCCGGCAGCGTGAACACCGTGGGCCGCAGATCCTGCCGGACGATCTCTTCGCAGGCGTCCGGAAATACGACGCCCAGTATCAGAATCGGTTTGCGGATCCCGCCCCGGCGCAGCAGCAGCGCCTCTTCCGCCGTGGCGACCGCAAATCCCCACAGATAATCGTATTCCTGCGCCATCCGTGCAATCGGAATCGCCCCGTGGCCGTAGCCGTCCGTCTTCACTACGGCGATCATCTGCGTGCCGTCCGCAAGATTCTCTTTCATACTGTTAAAATTATATGCAGCCGCATCCAGATTAATCTCCGCGCATACCCTGATATATGGTTTCATTCCGCTTTCTCTCCTCTCATGGCCTCCGGAAGATACTCCACCAGATGCCGGGCCATCAGCCCGTAGGTTCCTTCTTTTTCCGCCGCCAGATCCCCGGCTCTTCCATGGAGCCATGTGCCGAGGCGGGCCGCTTCCAGAGCCGGCGCCTTCTGCGCCAGAAGACCGGCGATGATCCCTGTGAGCACGTCCCCGCTTCCCCCGGTGGACATGCCGTTGTTGCCGGTTGTATTCACATAACAGCTCCCGTCTTTGTCTCCCACCGCCGAAGGCGCGTCCTTCAGCACGCAGATACACCGGTTTTCCGCGGCAAAACGCGCCGCCTGTCCCGGAATATCGGCCGTGACCTCCGGAATCTTCTGCCCGGTCAGCCGGCCAAATTCCCCGGGATGCGGAGTCAGTATCAGCTCTCCCTTACGGTCTTTTAAGAGCTCTCTGTGTTCCGCCAGATGGTTCAGACCGTCCGCATCCAGCACCAGCGGTTTCTGAAACTGCGTGAGTGCCCGCCGGGTCAGTTCATAAGCCCAGCGTTCCTTTCCCAGCCCTGGTCCGACGGCCGCCGTATCCGCCCAGGCGAACGCCTCCTCGATCCGGCCGCAGTCCGGCGCTTCCGGGTCAAAAGAAGTCAGCAGCGCTTCCGGAAGCAGCGTCTGCAGAATCACCCGGTTCGTCTCCGGCGTCAGAATCCGCACAAGGCCGGCTCCGGTCCTGTAGGCCGCCCAGGCGCACAGGTAGGCCGCCCCCGCCATGTTGAAGCTGCCGGCGACACACAGAACCTTTCCGTAAGTCCCTTTGTTGGAACGCGTCTTTCGCACGGGAAGAGCGTCCAGTATGCTCCTGTCTGTTTTCAAATATTCCTGTTTCAGCATAAATTGCCACATCCTTCCTGTCTTTCTGCCCGGCCGCCTGATACGGACTGGACATCCAGGCGCATAATGCAAAAAGAATCTGCCGGAGGCAGATTCTCCGCCTGGGACGGGCCGCTTCTGCGCCCTGCCGTCTCCAGGTCTTTTCTATGTTTTCCGTGTTCCGTTATTGCTGTTCTTCCTCATAATTGCTGATGCGGTAGGAAAGCTGCATCAGACTGTCCGAGAGATGAACGTTCTCCACAACCACGTCTTCCGGCACATCCAGATCGAGATGAGCGAAATTCCAGAACGCCCGGATTCCGCAGCGCGTCAGCCGGTGCGCCACTTCCACCACGCGGCTTTTGGGAAGCGTCAGCACCGCGATCTCCACCGGTTCACTGGCAATAAATTCTTCCAGACGGTCCATCATCAGGACCGGAATCCCGCGGATCTGTGTGCCGTCAAGTTCCGGACGCACGTCAAAAATGGCCTTTGTGACAAACCCGTCTTTTTCAAAATCATAGTTCGCCAGCGCGTGCCCGAAATTGCCGCCTCCTATGATGATCATCGGATGGATCCGGTTGACGCCCAGAATTTTGCCGATCTCATCGTGCAGATACTTTACATTGTAACCATACCCCTGCTGACCAAAACCCCCGAAATTATTCAGATCCTGCCGGATCTGAGACGCTGTCACCTGCATCTTATTGCTCAGCTCTCCGGAAGAAATGCGCTCCACCCCACTGTTCAGTATCTCTCCCAGATACCGGTAATATCTCGGCAGACGTTTGATCACTGCTTTCGATATTTGTCTTTCTTCCATATACAGCCTCCAGATTGATATTTGTTAAATCTATTATAAATCCCTGTCAATTTGTTGTCAAATATTTTCATACAACAGGCGGTACGGTCTTCGGAAACAGTTTTCCCATCCACGCCACCCGGACGCCCGATACGGGCAGATCATCCTTCCAGACCCCGCGGGAGTTTATGCCCTATGGGTACTTAATGAAGGGGCGCAGCGGTACTCTAATCCCGCAAGGGCATTAAGGCACGTTTTTTGCCTTGATGTCGGCGCCCTTCAATGGGTCTTCCAGGATGATCTGCACACATCGAGCTGACAACCGGTATGTGTGAACAGCTATCGGAAACAGTGTCAAAAAACAGCTCCCTCCATATATTATCAGAAAGAACGCAAAAACCGGTAATTATGAACAGAACATGCAAATTCAGTAACGTAACCAACGATTATCTGGCATTTTACGACGGTATTCTGTGCGATATGAAAAACGGAATGACCCATGCGGATCTGTCGGACAGTATCTCTCACAACTTCATCACACAGATGATCCCTCACCACCAGGGCGCCATTGAGATGTCGCGAAATCTCCTGAGGTATACCACCTGTATCCCGCTCCAGAATCTGGCGCTTCAGATCATCACGGAACAGACCAGAAGCATCTCCGACATGCAGGGAATCCTCTGCAGATGTGATTCGCTCCATAACTGCAGGGAAGATCTGTGCTGCTTCCAAACCCGTACCAGAAAGATTATGCAGACCATGTTCTGTGAAATGAAACAGGCCTGCACTACCAACTGCGTCAACTGTAATTTTATCCGCGAGATGATTCCCCACCACTGCGGTGCTGTCGCCATGTCGGAAAACACGCTCAGGTACTGCATCTGTCCGGAGCTGGTGCCGATTCTGGACGCAATCATCCGCTCGCAGAAGCAGGAGGTGCAGAACATGCAGTGCATGCTCCGCTGCCTTTGCTGCTGAGCATCCGCCTGTTCCATAAAGCCGGACGCCGTCCGTTCTCTGCAGAAGCGGACGGCGTCCGGTTTCCGCTCAAAACGCACCGATCTGCCGGAACAGAAAGATCCACCCGCAGATCGTAACACTGGAAAACAGGGAAGAAAAAATCAGACATCCGGCCGCCAGTTCCGCGTTGCTGTCCATCTGCTGCGCCATCGTATAGCTGGAGACCGCGCAGGGAGCGCCAAAGATCACAATCAGAAGCGCCAGCGGAATCCCCCGGTATCCGAGCAGATATCCGGCTGTCAGAACCAGTCCCGGACCGACGATCAGTTTTCCGGCGACGCCGTATACAATGGCACGGAGATTTTCGTGAACACTGCGGAAATAAAAGGATGCGCCCATAATCAGAAGCGCCGCCGGCGTTGCCGCCGAAGCCACCTGTCCCATCGGTTCCAACAGAATCTCCGGTACTTTGATATGACATGCGACCGCACAGATCCCGGCCGCTGCGCCGAGTATCAGAGGATTAGCCGCGATTTTTCTGGCCAGAGAGAACGGCTGCGGTTTCCCGCCGCGATATATTTCCAGCGTTATCACTGCCAGAACATTGTAGACGGGAACAATAACCGCCAGCATGATCGTTGTCAGCCCGAGCGCTTCCCTGCCCATCAGGTTTTCCATCACCGGAAGTCCCATCAGGACCAGATTGCCCCGATAAACTGCCTGAATCAACGCCCCGCGGCTCCTGTTGTCCTTAATGGTCAGAAGCGTGAACACGGTCCCGAGGATATAGACAAGGAAAAGCATGCCAAGACAGAAAAACAGATAAGACGGAAGCAGTACCCCGGAAAAATCCGCCGTATAAATATTATAAAACATCATAAAAGGAAACATGACCTGGAAGACCGCACGGTTCACATGCTTTAATTCCAGGTCAGTCAAAAGCCGCAGCCGGCGCGCGCCCATCCCCAGAAGAATCAAGAGAAATATGGGCAGCACCGCCTTCGCCGCAATAATAAAATTTGCCGCCATGCCCCCGCTTTACTCCTGGCTGACGAAATAAAACGGGTCTTCCTCCGTGTGATGCAGAAAATGCATCATCAGATAGCCGCAGTTCATGGACACGTTTTCTTCCTTGAGGATTCTGCGGACCTCCGCACGGTCGGCGAGAACGACTTCCAGTTGTTCGCTGTCCTCCAGCCCGTCCGCGGACACGGTCCCGGACGCATATCCGTAGACGGTCGCGCACGATTCGTCCGTCATGCCGATGGTCGTAAAGAACGGTTTATGATACATCTCGTCCACTTCCAGCGGTTCAAAATCAAGCCCGGTCTCCTCCTTGAGCTCTCTCGCTCCTGCCTGAGCATAGGTCTCGCCTTCATCCACCAGGCCGGCCGGAAGCTCATAGATGTAATCGTCAATCGACAAACGGTACTGACGTACCAGAACCATGCGGTCGCGTTTTTCCCCGTAGATGCTGTAGATGATGACGCCGTCCGGAGTGTTTTTGCGGGTGCTGATCTTCAGCGCGTCGATGTCTCTTCCGCGGGAGGCGATATGGTACAGCTTTTTCCTGCCCACCTTATTCTCGTAATGCAGATTGTACATGTTCAGAAAACGATTGTCCGTCGTCTTTTCAATTGTCAAAATATGATTGCCCATTTCTACACCTCGGATTCCAGATCAGCCTTTTCCACCAGGCTGCCGTCTCTCCAGATCCGTTCCAGATCGTAGAACAGACGGTTTTCTTCGTCAAAAATATGGATAATAATGTCCTGATAGTCCATCAGGATCCAGTTGGCAGTCTGATAGCCCTCCACCTGTCTGGGCGTAAAGCCTGCTTTTCCAAGCTTTTCTTCCACTTCGTCCGCCATGGCCTGCACCTGATTGTGATTGCTTCCGGATGCGATGATAAAATAATCCGCAAGGACGGACACATCCGAAATATCCAGAACCTTCAGATCCTTCGCCTTCTTCTCTTCCAGTGCGGTGACGGCCGTTCTGGCCATTTCTCTGGAATTTTTCGTTATCATTCTACCCCTCCTGTCGTAAAATCCGCCCGCAGCGCGCGCAGCAGGAACCGCAGCCTCACTGATCCGCGCACGGCTCGTCGTCCTTGTGTACATAATAATCATACGTCTTTTTGGTCATGGAGTCAACATGTTCCGGAGAATCTCCCAGATACCCCAGCGTATCTTCCAGAATCCGAATCAGCGCCTGGTCCAGATCCACAAACGCCGTCTGACGGATCTCGGCAAGGTGCGGCGCTTTGTCGCGCCTCGGTTCAATATAATCCGCGATATAGACGATCTTGTCCAGAAGCGTCATCTCCGGCCGGCCGGTCGTATGCCAGCGGATGGCGTCCAGAATCTCCGGATCTTCGATATCGTATTTTTTCCTCGCGAGAAACGCACCGAGCTTTGCATGGAGCATGAACGGGTTCTTCCGTTCCAGAGCCGTGATCTCCAGGTGATGCTTCTCCGCCATCTTCAGCTTTTTGGCATTGGGCATGCATTTGGCGCAGTCATGCATCAGCCCCGCCAGCATGGCCCGGTCCAAATCGTAACCGTAACGCATGGCAAGAGCGCCGCACGTATACATCACTCCCAGCGTGTGCTCAAACCGGCTGTCGTCCATCTCCTTTTTCAGATCTTTTTTTAAATCCTTAATGCAGATCGCATCCATACTTCGTGCCTCCTGATCGAAATTACATGTCTCAGTCTTAACTTTCTCTCTGATACAGACGTTCCCGGCGGATATATTCCGCGACGGCGGCGGGCACCAGGGCCGAGATATCGCTTCCGCCGGAAAGCAGTTCGCGGATATCTTCCGAGGCGATGTCCATATTGGGCGTGTTCAGGATACGGACTCTGGTCCCATAGCGCTCCCCGAGTTCCCGGATCCGCTCCCGGATCGCCTCCCTGCGGCAGTGATCTCTCATCGCTGCCAGCAGGATGCATCTCTGACTGATGATTCCCGGTTCTTTCCATTTGTCAAAATCAAACAGAGAATCTGCGCCCATGATAAAATAAAACTCTGTACGCGGATGCTGTTCCTTCAGAAGTCCCAGCGTCTCGTACGTGTAATGGCAGTCCTGTCCGGACTGCTCCGCGTCGCAGAGACGAAGGTAGGGAATCCCCCGGATCGCCAGCCGGATCATCTCCATCCGGCACTCCATCGGTGCCTGTCTCCTGTCTCTTTTGTGGGGCGGATTCCCATTTGGAAGCATCCAGATCTCCTCCAGCGCAAACTGCTCGTACGCCTGTCTGGCCAGCGCCAGATGCGCGTTGTGGACCGGGTCGAAAGTTCCGCCCATGATACCGATTGACCGCTCTGTATCAGACATCATTTCCACCATTACCTGGGCAGGACAATTTTCTTCCTGTCGTCTTTGCCTTCTTTATATAATACAATTTTTCGGCCGATCACCTGTACCACCTGGGAACAGGTTCTTTCAGACACCAGTCCGGCCAGTTCCTTCGGATCGTCCACACAGTTCTGAAGTACGCTGACCTTGATCAGTTCTCTGGCGTCAAGCGCTTCCTGCACGGCCGCCGTCAGTTCCGGCGTCAGGCTGCTCTTCCCGATCTGAAAGACGGGATCCAGGTTCATAGCCAGACTTTTCAGATAGGCTCTTTGTTTACTCGTCATAATTTTCTCCCTGTTCTTCTGCTGCAATACGTCCCGGCGCGGATAAAATGTGCGTTGCCGGTTGTTAATGAAAATACTCAAAGGTCAGGCCGTACATGCGGACGGTATCCCCCTCCTGAATCCCCGCTTTCTCCAGATCGTCCAGGATTCCGGTATCTTTGAGGAACCGCTGAAAGAACGCAAAGCCTTTTTCGGAGTCCAGATTGGTGTAACCGAGCATTTTCTCGATGCGCGGTCCTTCCACAATATAGGTGTTTTCCTCCTCTGCCGACCGTTCCACCGTATACGGAAGATTCTCGTGCACAAACCGGTCCTCCGGAAAAAATTCCTGTTCAAATACCACCGGCTTATCGTCCATAGTGTCCAGAACGCTTTTTACATAATAGATCAGTTCTTTCAGGCCCTCTCCGCTCACTGCCGATATGGGAAACACCCGGATTCCCCGGGGCTCGAACTCCTGACGGATTCTCTCCACCGGATTTTGCTGCGCATCCCAGATGGCGTCGATCTTGTTGGCCGCGATAACCTGCGGTCTGGCTGCCACTTCCGGACTGTAGGCGCTCAGTTCTTTGTTGATGGCATGGATATCCGCGATGGGATCCCGCCCTTCCACGGACGCCGCGTCCACCATATGGATGATGACCCGCGTCCGTTCAATATGGCGCAGAAAATCAAGTCCAAGTCCCACGCCCTCCGACGCGCCCTCGATCAGCCCCGGAATATCCGCGATAACAAAACCGCCGTCGTCCAGATCCACCACTCCCAGATTGGGAGAGAGGGTTGTAAAATGATAATTGGCAATTCTCGGCCGGGCGTTCGTCACCCGGGACAGCAGCGTTGATTTACCCACATTGGGAAATCCGACCAGTCCCACGTCCGCGATCACCTTCAGTTCCAGCAGCACTTCCAGCTCCTGCGCCGGCTGTCCGGGTTTCGCATATTTGGGCACCTGCATCGTAGCGGTGGCAAAATGCTGATTGCCGATGCCGCCTTTTCCGCCTCTGAGCACCACCTGCCGGCGGTTGCCGGCGGACATATCCGCAATGACCTTACCGCTCTCGGCATCCTTGATAACCGTTCCTTCCGGAACTTTGAGGACGATATCGTCTCCGCTTTTTCCGTGGCATCTGCGCTTGCCGCCCTCCTGACCGTCCTGTGCCGCATATTTGCGTTTATGACGGTAATCGGTCAGGGTATTCAGTCCTTCGTCCACTTCAAAGATGACGTCGCCGCCGTTACCGCCGTCGCCGCCGTCCGGACCGCCGTCCGGCACGTACAGTTCCCTCCGGAAACTGACATGCCCGTCGCCCCCTTTTCCGGAACGAATCAGAATTTTCGCTCTGTCTGCAAACATCTGTCACTCTCCTTTTTCACCGGGCGGAGAAGCCCCCGCCCGCAGTGCAGGGATCTTGCTCCCCGCATGCGCCCCTGCATCAAACAAGGGCTCCAAATCTGCCCGACTTGAAGCCCTTTACACACAGGATGCTTTATTTTGCCTCTGCTGGAACGACAGAAACCTGCTTTCTGTCTCTGCCCTTTCTCTCAAAACGGACCACGCCGTCCGTCAGTGCGAACAGTGTATCGTCGCCGCCGCGCCCTACATTTACGCCCGGATGGATTCTCGTTCCGCGCTGTCTGTAAAGGATATTGCCGGCTTTTACAAACTGACCGTCCGCTCTCTTGGCTCCCAGTCTCTTGGACTCGGAATCTCTGCCGTTCTTGGTGGAACCGACACCTTTTTTGTGTGCGAACATCTGAAGGTTCATATTTAACATAGGTCTACACCTCCCTGATTACTTGTATAAGTTGTGATTACGGTGAAACTTAACGGTTGATCTTCTCGATCTTCACAGCGGTGTACTGCTGTCTGTGGCCGTTTTTCTTGTGATAACCGGTTTTTCTCTTGTACTTGTAAACGATGATTTTCTTCGCTTTGCCGTCACCGATCACAGATGCTTCTACGGTAGCGCCCTCCACTACCGGAGTACCCACGGTAAGAGCGTCGTCGCACACGGCCAGAACCCGGTCGAACACATAATTGGAGCCGGCTTCCGCGCCCAGCTTCTCAACTCTGATCACATCGCCCTCGGATACTTTATACTGTTTACCACCTGTTGCAATAATCGCGTACATATGGCACCTCCTAAAACATTACTCGCTGGCTTCGGTGCTGCAAAAAATGCAGGCTTATAACCCCGCCACGCGGCATCTGTTATATCTTACACGGTTTGAGGGAGCGTGTCAAGCTGATTTTTGGATATTTCAGCGAAATTTTTGTTCATCTGTCACTGTTCAGATAACGTGTTACTGTTCGCATCTACGCCGGTTTCAGCCCGATGAGGGCAGATTTTCCTGAAAGACCCATTGAAGGGCGCCGGTTATTTTCATATTAACACCGGGCAGCAAACGTTATTCATTCTCAATCCGGATCTGACACACTTTCATCGCTTCCAGCGCGTTTCTGTGGCTTTCGGGGGTTACTCCCGCGCAGCAGGAAGCGTCCACCACGATCTCGGCCTCCGGAAGAAAGGCCTTTGCCAGAAGCGCGTTGGAGATCACACAGATATCGGTGCAGAGGCCGATGAACGTAATCTGCGCCACCGGTTCCTCCCTGTCCGCTTCCAGAAGCAGGCTGCCAAGAGCGGACGAGCCGAACGTCACCTTGTCGATCGGTTCTTCCCCGCAGAGCGGCGCAAGCTCCGGGCGGATCTGCCAGCCGTCCGTTCCCCGGATGCAGTGCGCAACCGGAAGCTTTTTCCCTTCCTGGGTATCCATATAGTCGTCCCCGTGCGTGTCTCTCGTAAAAAGAACCCGCCCCTGAAAATCCATGATTTTCTGTTTCACCCGGGGAACAATCCGGACGGCTTCCTCCGTTCCCAGCGCTCCGTCAATAAAATCGTTCTGCATATCTACCACTACCAGAATCTTCTGCATCTTTCATCCTCCTGTTTTGTATCCGCTTTCGCAGCCGTTCGGATCACACCTGAACGGTTACCCGCTTTCTGCGTTTATTATACTCGAAAATCCGTCTTTTTTCTACTGTTTTCAAACGCTTTTTGGATAGCTCTTGTATTTTCTCCAAAGTAGATTTATAATTATAGAAGCAGAGAAACCGGGAGACGGTTTTCCGTGCGCTTCCGGCTGTCTCCCGAAGAGGTTACGGCGTATTTTAGCGCCGGATCTTCAGCGTCCGGCGTCTGTATAAAAGGAGAAAACATCTATGAAAAATCAATTATTTGAAGAAGCAAAACGCTCCGACACCCTCAGCAAGGAGCTGATCAGCAATCTGCTGGAATCCATGGAGTACAGCAGCATCTCTTTCATCAACTGGACGATCGACGTTCTGAAGATTCTGAAGACCCGTATCGACCGCGGCGACAAGATCACAGACGCCGTGTCCAAAATTGTCTATGACAAAAAATCTTTTCAGGCGTTCGTCAAGAAGAATTTTTCCTCCTATATCTTCAGTCAGGTGTTCGCCGATCCCAAAAAGGCGGAGAAGGTGTATTTCCATCTGGAGTCCTGCGACGGCGGCTACAACCTGATCATGGCTTCCTCTTCCAAAGAAAAAACCTTTCGGTGGATCTCCAGTCTGAGCGAGCGTTTCTCTCTTGTGGAAATGATCGCCACTGGAATCGTACATATCAAGGACAACCGCAAGGACACTTATACGCCTTTCGTCTCCGAACACGGAAAATACTGTCGGTACGACGTCTCTTCTGGCAAAATTCTTGAGCTGTAGGCCGGATGGCATTTTATTTAAAAGGGGACTCCGGCGCAGTTCCCCGCAGGATATCGTCAGATGCGGCAGGACCTCCGTCCTGCCGTTCTTTTATGCGCAGGGGTGCGTAAGGAAATTTGCTGCTTTGCAGCACGCACCCCGCGCGGCAAGCAGGGAAGAAACCTTCCCTACTCGATCGCAGGAAAGTTTGCTGCTTTCCCGATTCCTCTGTTGTCAAAGGCCGGAATAAAACGTTCTCCGGCGCAGTCCTCCACTTGAACATACACCTGCTTCATACCGAGAAACCGCGCATAGTTTACGACCTCCTCGTACTCTTCCCGCGTAACTTTCCGGTCCAGCTCCGGAAAAAGCCGGACCTGCGCCATCGGGGTATACTGGTTCATAATGCTGACCCAGATCCGCTCTCCCCATGTATCGTGCAGAAATTCCAGTACGTCCTTGCTGTCGTACACACAGCCCGGCAGCACCAGATGGCGGACAAGGACTCCCGCCTGCATCATTCCCCGGCCGTCAAATACCGGTTTCCCCGACTGGCGCACCATCTCGGCCAGCGCTTCCGCGGCCCGCTCCGGATAATCCGCGGCGTGGGAATAGCGTCGGGCCAGTTCCGCGCTCCTGTATTTACAGTCCGGAAGCCAGACGTCCACCAGCCCTTTCAGACGCCTGAGAACGTCCGCTTTCTCATAGCCGCCCGTATTATAAACGACCGGAATCCGAAGGCCCTGCGCCTTTGCCGCGCGCAGGGCCCGGATTACCGGCGGCAGGAAATGTCCCGCCGTCACCAGATTGATGTTGTTGGCGCCCTGCTCCTGAAGCTCCAGGAAGATCTCCGCCAGCCGCTCTGCGGAGATCTTCTTTCCTGCGCCTGCGGATGCGATCTCGTAATTCTGACAGAAAACACACCGCAGCGTGCAGCCGGAGAAGAAGACCGCCCCCGAACCTTCCGCCCCGGAGATGCACGGCTCCTCCCAGTAATGGAGCGCCGCTCTCGCCGCGTACGGCTCCGCCGGCATACGGCAGTATCCAAGCCCGCCCTGCTCCCGCTCCGCCCCGCATTCTCTCGGGCAGAGCCGGCATCCGCCGCTCATCCTTCCCGGAGCCGGCGGAACCAGTCCAGATAGGTCTGCTCCGTCGCCGAAAACGGCTCCGTATCAAAGACCGGACTGCTTTTGAGCGCGCCCGGGCAATCCATCAGTTCTTCCCCCATGAAATGCTTAAATTCATAGTACAGCAGCAGATCGTCCAGTTCCCGCCAGAGACGCTCCTCCTCCGCCGTGAGAACACCGAGATATTTCTCAAAGACGGCCGCCTGAAGTCCCGCCTCAATCTTCCGGTACCTGGGCAGATGCTGTTTGACCGGACGGGTAATATCCGCCAGATACGCTTCGCTGGCGTCGTGCAGCAGGCAGGCGAGCTGCACCCGCTTTGTGTATCCTCTCGCATGAGCCTCCCCGCAGCAGTGAATGCAGTGCTGTCCTACGGAATAAAAACGGGGGAAATGTCCGTTGGCCCGGACCATCAGAGACAGGGCATGGGCAATGTCTTCGATACGGAGGTCCTCCGGTTTGGGCGCGGACGGCGTCATATGTATTTTGGAAAACGTCGTGATACAGTCTCCCATCTTTCAAATCCTCCTCGCACATCGTTATGTTTCACACTCTTGCATTTTTCTCCATTTCATTCTATACTGTATACTACATTTTTAAAAGGAGTATCTGATGATTTATGAAAGAGAAAAAAGAACTGATTCAATACACCGCCGTCTGTCTTCTGCTTCTCTATCTGCTGTGCCACTACTGGGACGCGGCGGTTGGTTGGCTGATCTTTCTGCTCGGCGTTGCCCGCCCGCTGATCGTGGGCGGAGTTATCGCCTACATCCTCAATTTGATTCTCAGCTTTTATGAACGGACCGTTCTGCCGAAATGGCGCGTCCGTCCCGCTGTCAAAAGGGCCGCTTCCATCGTTCTGTCCTTTTTGACGCTGCTGCTGATTCTGTTCCTGATCATCGGTATGGTCGTACCGGAGCTTCGGTCCTGCATCGACATCCTGCTCTCAAGCATCCCGGTCGCCTGCGACATGGTCCTGCGGTTTCTTGAGGAGCATCCGGATATTTTCGCCCTGTTTCCGGCCATTGCCGAACTGCAGATTGATGTCCCGACGGTTCTGCAGCAGTTCGTCTCCTGGATGGGCTCCGGCGCGGGCGCCAGTCTGTTCGGATACATCTCCTCTTTTGTAACCGTTATTTTCAACCTGTTCGTATCGCTGATTTTTGCCGTCTATCTGCTGGCCGGCAAAGAATGGCTGGGAGCGCAGGCCGACCGCCTGCTCCGCACGTATCTGCCCTCCGCCGTCCGCACCAAATCGCTCCATGTACTGCGGATTCTGAACGACAGCTTCCGCCGCTTTATCGTCGGACAGGTCACGGAAGCGGTGATTCTCGGAATCCTCTGCATCCTCGGCATGCTTCTGCTGCGCTTCCCGTACGCGGTCATGATCGGCATTCTGGTGGGAGCGACCGCCCTGATTCCTGTCCTCGGCGCCTATATCGGCGCAGGCGTGGGCGTTCTCATGATTTTCACGGAATCCCCGTTTCAGGCGCTGATGTTCCTGGTCTTCATCATTGTGCTGCAGCAGCTGGAGAATCAACTGATCTATCCCCGGGTTGTCGGCACCTCCATCGGGCTTCCGGGCATACTGGTATTTTCCGCCGTCATGGTCGGCGGGAGTCTCTTCGGCGTCGCGGGGATCCTCCTTGGAATCCCCCTGACCGCCGCCTGCTACCGGCTGCTGAAAGAAGATCTGCGAAAACGGGAGCGCTGAACTAAGAGGCGCTCCCGCCGGTCAGCAGTCCGCTTTCGGCTCTTCCTGCAGAATCTTCATAAATTCTTCTCCGGTGATCGTCTCTTTTTCGTAGAGATATTTAGCCAGTTCATGCAGCTTCTGCTTCTGCCCTTTCAGAAGCAGAAGCGCTTTCTCGTACTGCGTTTTCAGAAGCGCGTTCACCTTCTCGTCCACCACCGCGGCCGTCTCCGCCGCGCAGGCGAGGGAAGTATCGCCGCCCATGTACTGGTTGTTCACCGTCTCCAGAGCCATCATGCCAAATTCCTCGCTCATACCGTAGCGGGTGATCATGGCGCGGGCCAGCTTTGTCATCTGTTCAATGTCATTGGAAGCTCCGGTAGTGACGGAACCGAAGATCAGCGCTTCCGCCGCCCGTCCGCCTGCATAGGTGGCAATCTTATTCTCAAGCTCTTCCTTATTCATGAGATTGTGATCCCGCTCTTCCACCTGCATCGTGTATCCGAGCGCGCCGGAAGTCCGGGGAATGATCGTGATCTTCGTCACCGGCGCGGAGCTGGTCTGAAGCGCCGCCACGAGGGCGTGGCCGATCTCGTGGTAGGAGACGATGAGCTTCTCCTTGTCCGAGAGGATCGCATTCTTTTTCTGATAGCCGGCAATGACCACCTCGATGCTCTCCTCCAGGTCCGCCTGCGTCACGTAAGCCCGGCCGCCCCGCACGGCTCGAAGCGCCGCCTCGTTGACCATATTGGCAAGTTCCGCGCCGGAGGTGCCGGCCGCCGCCCGGGCAATGGCGTTAAAGTCAATGTCGTCCCCCAGCTTCACTTTTCTGGCATGTACTTTGAGAATGTCTTCTCTCCCCGCCAGATCGGGAAGCTCCACCGGAATCCGTCTGTCGAAGCGTCCGGGGCGCAGAAGCGCCGGATCCAGACTTTCCGGGCGGTTTGTTGCCGCCAGAATTACCACGCCTCTGGAACCGTCAAAACCGTCCATTTCCGTCAGAAGCTGATTCAGCGTCTGCTCTCTCTCGTCGTTGCCGCCCACGCCGCCGCTGTCGCGTTTCTTGCCGATCGTGTCGATTTCGTCGATGAAGACGATGCAGGGAGCTTTCTCATTTGCCTGCTTGAACAGATCCCGCACCTTTGCCGCGCCCATGCCGACGAACATCTCCACGAACTCCGAGCCGGAGATCGAGAAGAACGGAACCTCCGCTTCTCCCGCCACCGCCTTGGCCAGCAGCGTCTTTCCCGTTCCGGGAGGCCCCACAAGCAGGGCGCCTTTGGGCATCACCGCTCCGATCTCCTGGTATTTCTCCGGATTGTGCAGAAAATCCACGATCTCCGTCAACTGCTCCTTGGCCTCGTCCTCTCCGGCCACGTCCGAGAACTTGATTCCGGTCTCACTCGACACATAGATTTTGGCGTTGCTCTTACCGAAGGACATGGCGTTCCCCATTCCTCCACCCATCCGCTTCATCAGCATCCGGGACAGAAGCTGTCCGATAAAGATAAAGACCGCGACCTGAAAGACAATCGACAGCACAGAGGCGAACAGAGAGGTTTCCTTCTCCTTCACCTTGCCGAATTTGCATCCCGATTCCCGCAGACGGTCCACCAGCTCCGGGTCATTAAAAGCAACTGTAGAATAGAAGGACGGGTCTTCCTCGTTGTTGTCCACAAAATAGATATAATCCTTCTCCATCTGCGCCATGGACACGTTCTTCTCCTCCAGCATGGTCAGAAACGTTCCATAATCTACTTCCTCGATCTGATTTTTAATATACTTTGGAAATACAATCGTGTTCAGCACGATCATAATCAAAAGCCCGATGCAGTAATAAAAAATCAGCGGTTTTTTCGGTTTATTTACCTGCTGCATAATTTGATTCCTCCTCCGTCATTTTCATACAGCATTATGCTCCCGGAAAGTGAACGGAATATAAACTGGATGAAACAAATCACATCTCAATCCCTCTGCGCGCCGGAATCCCCTCGTCGAAAGGATGTTTCACCTTCTTCATCTCCGTCACATAGTCCGCCAGCTCCACAAGCTCTTCACCGGGATTGCGCCCGGTCAGAACCACTTCCAGATTTTCCGGGCGGTTAATCAGAAAATGGAGCGCTGTTTCCCCGCAGATCATTCCGTGCTCATAGGCGCTCATAAATTCGTCGATCACCAGCAGGTCGTACCCCTCGTCTTCCGCCTTCCTTGTCACGTCCTCGAACAGATGCGTATAGGCATGCGCGGCCTGCTCTTTCTGCTCTTCTGTCATATTCCAGAAAAAACCGAACTTCTGCGTACAGCAGCAGTAATCAATGCCCAGCTTTTTCAGCATCTCCACCTCGCTGGAGCTTCCGTCCTTCATGCACTGGCAGAACAGCACCTTCATTCCATGCCCCGCCGCGCGCACGGCGAGCCCCACCGCCGCCGTTGTCTTTCCTTTTCCGTCCCCGCAGTAGATGTGCAGGCACCCTTTTTTTACATGACCCATAATATGACTCCTTTCACAGCCAGAAACACCAGAACCGCCAGTACCGCCGTCCCGTACAGCAGACGGTTGGCCCGCCGGATGTCTTCATATTCCACCGGACGGTCCGCGTCTCCCAGCGTCGGTTTTTCGTACAGTTTCCCGAAATAGTATGCGTCCCCGGCAAGCCGGATATGCAGAGCACCCGCCGTCACAGCCTCCGTGTGGGCGGAATTGGGGCTGCTGTGGTTACGGCGGTCGCGCACATAGATCCGCCAGGCGTTCGGCGCGTCCATTCCCAGAAGCCCGCCGGCGCACACCATCAGCACCGCGGACAGCCTCGCCGGAATATAGTTCACCAGGTCGTCAAATCTCGCCGCCGCCCGGCCAAAATACAGATACCGCTCGTTTTTGTAACCGACCATGGAATCCATGGTGTTGACCGCTTTGTAAAAAAAACCGAGAGGCGCGCCGCCAAGCGTCATGAAGAAAAGCGGCGCCACAATCCCGTCCGACGTATTTTCCGCCACGGTCTCCACCGCCGCTTTGGTGATGCCGATATCGTCCAGCACGGCCGTATCCCTTCCCACCACCATCGACACCGCCCGGCGCGCGCCTTCCACATCGCCCGCCTTCAGCGCCGTATATACTTTCATCGTCTCGTCCTTGAGCGATCTTGTGGCAAGAAGCTGATAACACATCACCGTTTCCAGCGCAAACCGGGCGCAGGGGTGCCAGCGTCCGGCGAGGAAAAGCAGCCCCCATGCCGCGGCCGGGGTCAGACCGGCGGTCAGCGCCAGCAGAAAGACGCCCGCCGCCAGCTCCCCTTTCTGCGTCCCGGGAAAAATGCGGCGAAGCAGCTTCTCCAGCCCGCTGATCAGATGTCCCACCAGCCGGATGGGATGATAGAGCCAGCGCGGATCGCCCAGCAGCAGATCCAGCAGAAAGCCAAGCCCTACGGCAAGCATCGATAATTCCATAAATCCGTTCCTTCCACAGGCGTCAGCAAATATCCGCACCCGTTTTTTACCTGATAGTCAAAATAATCCCGCCCGGGAAAACCGAACCGTTCCAGAATCGCCATGATTGTCCCGCCGTGCGCCACAACCGCGGCCCGCAGCGGGCGGTTACGGACTGCCCCGGCGATCTCTGCGAATCCCTCCTGACAGCGCTTTTTAAACGCTTCCATGGATTCCCCGCCCGGAAAGGGCAGCGTCCCGCCGCTGTCAATCCACGCCTGATAGGCCGGATTTCCGTCCAGTTCCCGATAATTTTTATTTTCAAACTCCCCGAAATCGCATTCGCGCAGCGCAGGGAGCAGTGTGACGGGAATCTGCCCTGCACGCTCGTCCGCTCCCGCTCCGGATCTCGGCCCGTCTCCCCATATCCTCTGCGCCGTCTCCACACACCGCTTCATCGGACTGGCATAGATCCGCTCCACCGCCGGATATACGCGGTTTTCAAGCAGCCGGATTCCCTCTTCGCAGAGCGGCTCGTCGGTCCGGCATCCGATATACCGCCCTTCCAGATTTCCCCGGGTCATGGAATGGCGCAGCAGCAGGATCTCAGCCATCCTTGATCACCGTCCCGATCCCGCAGACGACCCGGTGCACCTGCGCCGCCTCTTTGGCGATCCTGCAGCAGACCCGTCCGGTCTTCTCCCGGTACTCCCGGTCGAAGCGGTCCGTCGGCACGACGCCGCACCCCAGTTCATTGGTCACCAGAACAACTCCTGGATTCTCCTCTGCCAGTCTTTCCACGGACAATTCCTGTCCGGCTTTCATCAGCCTGCGGATATATTCGTGAAAATGATACAGAAGCTTCGTCCGGTACAGATCCTCCAGCGGGCAGGAAGCGCCGTCCGCCGCCTCCTCTCTGCCGATTCCGAAAGTCTCGCACGCATACTGTGTCTTGCCCTGAAAGCATCCTCCTGTTACCAGTATCATAACCATTTCCCTCCCAGCATCACGGCGCAGGCCGTCGTCAGTTCGCATATCTGTACAAAAAATCCCGCGATGTCCCCGGTCGTTCCCCCGAACTCTTTCACCGCTGTATGATAATAATATCCGTAGACCGCAAACGACGCACCGAACAGAATCAGCGCGTACCGCCAGTCCCACCGGAAGGACCACAGCGCACAGGCGAGCATCCACAGCACCAGCACCGTCTTCAGGATCCGCTTCTGGGCCGCATCCGCGAACATTCCCAGAGAACCTTTCTTATTGGCGCAGGGAAAGGTGGCCAGTGCCATGCCGCTGAGCGCCCGGGACAGAACATAACCGCAGCCAAGGACCGGCAGCGCCTGCTCCTCCATCTCGCTCCACACGCCGAGAGCGAGAATAAAATACGCGCATCCCATGATGACCGCGAAAGCGCCTGCACGGGAGTCCTTGAGGATCTCCAGCTTCCGCTCCTTCGGCTGCCAGGAACTCAGGGCGTCCACCGTATCCAGAAAGCCGTCCATGTGGATTCCTCCGGTCACCAGTAGCGGAATCAGCACGAATCCGGCCGAACGCATCAGGCTTCCGAAATCCGCCGACGAACAGACCTTCGCGTACCCGCAGATCAAAAGCCCGATCACGACCCCGACGCCCGGGAAAAAACAGATCATATATTTCATATTTTCCTTCTCCCAGTCCGCCCGGGGCACCGGAATCTTGGAAAACATGGCAAACGAGATCAAAAAACTGTTCCATACCTGCTTCATTGTACACCCTCCGGATTTCCTTTCTGAATCAGCGGAATGGAATAAACCACTTCCACGACCGCATCCGCCATGGACGCCAGCTTCCGGTTGATCCCGCCGAGGGTTCTCTGATACTGCCTGGTCTCTTCCTCATATTCGATTCCGTCGGAAAATATTTCATTCGTCACGACGATCAGATGATCGCATCCGCTGCGGATTCTCTGCACTCCTTCCAGAATTTCCTGCGCGCACTGTTCTCCCGCGCCGCCCTCCTGATAGAACTCGTTGGCGGCCAGATTGGACATGCACTCCAGAAGCACGGTGCCATAGCCGGCCGTCTGCGCCGTTTTCAGCCCCGTGTAGCACTCCAGCGTCTCGAATCCTTTCTGCGCGCGCATCTTCCGGTGCCGCCGGATTCTCTGCCGGCACTCTTCGTCGAACGGGTACATCGTGGCGATGTACAGGCGCGGCGTGGTCCCCAGCCGCAGAACCATCTGTTCCGCATACTCGGATTTGCCGCTGCCGCTGCCGCCGGTGACTAGTAGGAACATCTTTTTATCCTCCTGCTCATTGATTGGTCCATTTCCCCGTCCTTCTGCACGCGTTCATTCCGAACCGGTACGTCGAAGCCCGACCGGCAGGAGGACCGATAGGTCCGGCATGCGCTCAGAAAATGACGCGGCGCCTGCAGATTTGAGTAAAAAAACAGATGCGGGAAACCGGCGTACAGTGTTCTGCTCCCGTGAATACAATCCCATTCCCGCCGGCCGGCCGGCTTGCGGGCGCGAAAACTTTCTCCGCAGCTTTCACTGTCCCAGTAATGAAATTCATGCCCGCGAAGCTTCGTTCCCGCTTCGCCAAGGAGCTGGTCTTCCTTCGCTTCCAGCGTGACATAGCCAAACCGTGAAAGCTTCTCCGTCCGGTATGCTTTCGCGTCCAGCACTCCCGCCATCGGATAACAGCTTCCGTCCGCTCCTTCCAGCTCCCGGTGCAGGTACAGAAAACCGCCGCACTCCGCGATGCAGGGCATGCCGCCCTCGACCGCCTCCTTCACGGCGTTTCGCATGGAACGGTTCCGGCCAAGTGCCTCCGCGTGGAGCTCCGGATAGCCTCCGCTCAATATAAGGCCCGATGCCCCTTGGGGCAGTCCGGCATCCCCAAGCGGCGAAAAAGGCAGAAGTTCTGCGCCCAGCGCTTCCAGAAGCTCCAGATTGTCCAGATAGGTGAAGCAGAACGCGTCGTCCTCCGCCACCGCAATCCGGACCTTGTCCGCCGGCGGCGGAATCCGGAGTTCTTCCCGGATCTTCGCGCCGCTGCCGCCTCCCTGCGCTTCTTCCTCCTGCGCTCTGCGTTCTGCGTTTTCCGCGTATTCTCCGGCAAAGGAAAGCATGCCGTCCAGATCCAGCGTTTTCTCCAGTTCGTCCGCGAGGCGGTTCAGTTTCTCCTTCAAGGCTTCGATTTCCCCCGGCAGCACCAGTCCCAGATGGCGGCTGTCCAGCGACAGTTCCGTCATCTTCGGCACATAACCGAACACCCGCAGATTCTGTTCCTGCTCAATCCGCTCCGCCAGTGAACGGTAGATCATGGGCGAAACCTGGTTGAGAATCACACCGCAGATGCGGCTGTCCGAACGATATTCCGCGAATCCTTTGAGCAGCGCCAGAACGGAGAGACCGGCGCCCCGGCCGTTTACGATCAGAACCGCCGGAAGATCCAGGGTACGCGCCACGTCGTAAGTGCTTCCCTCCGTCCGCACCCCGCCCAGACCGTCATAATAGCCCATCACTCCTTCCACCACCGCCGCGTTGCAGCCGGCCGTGTTTTTCTCATAGAGATAGCGGGTCGTATCCGCGTCCGTAAAGAACGTGTCCAGATTCCTCGATTTGGTCCCGATCACCTTTCCGTGAAACATGGGGTCGATATAATCCGGTCCGCATTTAAACGACGCTACGGAAAGTCCCCGGTTCACAAGCGCCTGCAGAATCCCGCAGGTGATGAGCGTCTTGCCGCTTCCGCTCGCCGGCGCGGTCAGGAGCATTCCCGGCGGCCTCATGCCCCTTCCCCCTGACAGACGACGATATAAACAGGATTCTGTCCCGTCATCAGATGGTACGCCCCCAGACTTTTTGCCCTGGCGATGCTCACCGACAGAATCTCCTCCTCCTTCACCGGAAGCGCCTGCAGACAGCTCATCACCTCTGCGATCGTCTCCAGCGTCACCGTGTTGATGACCATGCGGATCCGGGGATTTTTTTTCAGCAGGCTCTGCATAATCTCCTTCAGGTTCCCGGCGGAGCCGCCGATGAACGCATGCGTCGGGAACGGAAGCCCTTCCATGGCCTCCGGAGCCGTTCCGCAGATCACATCGATATTCGGCGTCCCGAAACGCCGTTTGTTTTCTTCGATCAGGCCGCAGGCCTCCTCCTTGCGTTCAACGGCATAGACACAGCCGTCCGCGGCCTGCAGCGCTATCTCCACGGACACGGAGCCGGTGCCGGCCCCCACATCGTAGATCACCGCATCCCTCGTCAGGCGAAGCTTCGCCACGGACAGGCTGCGGATCTCGCTCTTGGTCATGGGCGCCCGGCCGCGCACGAACGCGTCGTCCTCCACACAGGCCCGCACTCCGCCGAAATACTGCGGATTCTCCGCCAGCACCACGCCAAGTCCGTCGTAAACGCCGTCTTCCAGTTCCTTCGGGCTTCCGGTGGTAATCTTCTCCTCCGGGTATCCCAGCCGTTCTCCGACGTGCAGCCGCACATGGGAAAGCCCGTAATCCTGCAGTTCCCTGCACAGCCGCCTCACACTGTCCGGACCGCCGAGAATCGCAAACGTCTTCTCATGCGTCCGGACCGCTCCCACCAGGTTGGCGCTTCGCCCATGCATGCTTTTCAGGCACACGTCCTCCCATGCCAGATGCAGTTTTGCGCAGAAATACACGACCGAGGAGATGCCGCAGATCGTCCGCACCGCAAATCCCGATTGTTCCAGCGCGTCATACAGCTTCTTCGCCCCGCTGTAGAACCCGATATCGCCGGAGAGCAGCACCGCCGGATGGGTATACTGCGGATGCGCCCGAAGATAATCGGCAATCCGCAGCGGATCGTATTCTTTCAGAACCGGCCGCCCCGCCTGTTCCACCGCTTCCAGCATCCGGCCGGCCCCGATCAGGAGATCGGCTTCCCCTGCCGCTTCGGCCGCCTCTGCCGTCAGGCCGGACGGCGTGCCCATGCCGATGCCGACAATGGCCACGGTCCGCTGACCGCCGTCTTCGCCGCCGCGCCGCCCGCCGGCATCCCGCTCCGGTTTTTCCTCCTCCGGCGTTTCCTGCGGGCTTTCCGGCAGTCTCTCTTCCAGTATCCGCATCACTTCTTCATAAGAGTGTCCTTCCTGCTCCGGCGGTCTGCCCACCAGCACCACTTTCGCTCCCGCTGTCCGGGCCGCGCGGATTTTTTCTTCGTATCCTCCGGCCTTCCCGGTCTCCTTTGTGACCAGGTATCGGCAGTCAAACTGACGGAGCATGGCCGTATTGAGCTCCTCGCTGAACGGCCCCTGCATGCAGATCAGATTTTTCCCCCGGAATCCCAGCTTCTCACAGGCCGCGGCCACTTCGCCGGTGGAGAGCACCCGGGCAAAGACGCGCTTCTCATAGTCGGGAATAACCGTATATTTCGCCAGTTCCTTGCTGCCGGTGGTCGCCAGGATATTGCCCTGCGTTCCCGCCAGATAAGCCGCCGCCTGTTCCACTGAGGACACCGTTATCATATCGTCCGTCTCCGCCTGGCCGCTCTCCCGAATCAGGCGGAGATATTCCGCCCCCGCGTCCCCGCAGGCCTGCGACACATTCTGAGAGACCACAGCCGCATAGGGGTGCGTGGCGTCTACTACGAGGCGCACGCCTTCCCGCCGGATCAAATCCGCAATCTGCGCCCGGTCCATGCGCCCGGCGCGCACTTTTAAATACTCGTTTTCCGGCAGCAGCGTCTCCCCGTACTCCGTCGCCACGCACGCCGTCACCCGGACGCCGCGCCCGGACAGAGTTTCCGACAGCATCCGTCCTTCCAGCGTTCCCGCAAATACGATCACCGATCTCATGTTCTCAATCCTCCATCCAGACAGTATAGTCCATGACCGCGGCCGCTACGGTCACGCCTTCCCGGGCGGTCCTGGGAATGAGCAGCCGCTTCGTCCCGGCGCCTGCCAGCGCCGCGCGCTCGCAGACATTTCCGATTCCGGCAACCGATCTGACAAAGTCCGATTCCGCAAATCCGCTCTCCGATTCCGCCTGCCGCAGCTCTTCCGCCGTGCGGGTTTCAAAAGGAACGCTCAGCCGCTTTGCCAGCGCAAGAAGCGCTCTTTCTTCTTTTTTCAGGTCAATGGATACGATGCGGCCCACGCTCTCCTTACAGACCCGATGTTCGTCCAGCGTCTGAAACACCACGTCCCGCAGGTGATCCGCGTCGGTCCCCTTCCTGCATCCGATCCCCAGCACCGTGATCCGGGGCACCAGATGAAGCGTATGGGCGAAGGGCTGTTCTTTTCTGACGTCAATGACAAAACCGACGGCGGGCCTGCCTTCGGTATCCAGCTCTTCCGGCACCGCGCCGAGGACCGGCCAGGCGCTGCGCATCCCCACGCGCCTTCCCGCTACCAGTTCCGCCGCAATCTCTTTCGCGTATTCCATGGAATCCAGATACAGTCCCCGCCTGGCCGCAAAGGCGTCCACCGCAAATTTCCCCTGCAGATCCGTGGCCGTCGTAATCACCGGCTCCGCGCACAGAATCTTTGCCGCGAGGCGCGTCAGGGCGTTGGCGCCGCCGATGTGTCCGGACAACAGGGAGACGACGTGCTTTCCCTGCTCGTCAATCACCAGGACCGCCGGATCCGTCTTCTTGCTCTGCACAAACGGCGCGATGCTGCGCACGGCGATGCCCGCGGCTCCGATAAAGATCAGCGCGTCGGCTCTCGAAAACCGCTCTTTCGTCCATTCCCGCAGAGGCAATGAAAATACCCGCACCTGCTCCGGCAAAACCGCATCCTTTTTCTTCACCCACGCCCGGCAGGAAATGTTTTCTTTTGGCAGCTCCTCCGCCAGCTTTCCTGCCAGCCGCGCCCCGTGATCCGTAAAACTGATGATCTCTGCTTTCATCCTTCTCCTCCGGCTCCCTGTTTCCGGTCCGCGATCTTCTGCGCCAGTTCCGCCGCCTTTTCCGTCTGCCCGAGCACCCCGTACACTTTGGAAAAGGTGACGATCCCGGTCTCCAGACGGCTCTGCGTTCGGTGATTTACATAAAATTCCATGCGTTCCGTCAGTCGTTCCATGACCCGTTCCATCAGACCGGCTTCCCGCAGAGCTTCCAGTGCGTCGTCCGTTGTCACGCTCTCCATCATCCTCGAGAGCAGGGAGACCGGCGCACCCAGCAGCGCCGCGTGAACGGTCAGAAGCTCCATACGGGCGTCCGCATTGCGGGAATGGGTGTTCATGATGCCGCCGGCAAGTTTTACAAATTTCCCGATATGACCCACGAGCAGCACGCCCCTGGCCCCAAATTCCACGGCGGCGTCCAGCGCCTCCCCTACAAAATTGCTGCATCTCACCGCGTCGTCCGCGCAGAGCCCCTGCCCGTACGCTTCCAGAAAATCCAGTCCGTAATTGCCCGGCACGATCAGCAGATATTCCATGCCGCCTGCCAGCTTCTGGCGGATTTCCACCCGGATCGTATCAATCAGCGCCTGTTCGCTCATCGGTTCCACGATTCCGCTCGTGCCGAGAACCGAGATACCGCCCGCGATGCCCAGCCGCGGATTGAACGTTTTCGGCGCCAGCGCCTCTCCCGCCGGAATGGAGATGACGACCTGAATACCGCCGGTATAGCCAAACTGTGCGCATACTTCCAGCACGTTTTCGCGGATCATCCGCCGCGGCACCCGATTGATCGCCGCCGCCCCTACCGGCTGCTCCAGCCCCGGCTTTGTGACTCTGCCGACCCCAGGGCCGCCGTCGATGCGGACGCGTCCGGCGGTTCCGTCCGGCGCTGAGCGCTTCTCCGGCACTGCCGCCGGCCCGTCCGGCTTTTCTGCGCGTTTTGCGGGTTCCTCCGCCGTTCCCCCGCCGGTATACGATACTTCCGCGTAGACGAGAATGCCGTCCGTCACGTCCGGATCGTCGCCGCCGTCTTTTCGGACCGCACAGCTCACCGAATCCCGGCTCCTTACGGCGTCCAGCACCTCCAGATGAAGCGGAATCTGCCGGGGCGTCATCAGGTCCACAGCGGTGACCGTTTTTCCCGACAGCAGCATAAAAGCCGCCGCCTTCGCCGCCGCCGCCGCACAGGAACCGGTCGTATAGCCGTATCTAAGTTTCTGATGGTTTTTGTATATGTACTGTTCCATCTGTATTACACCTGATGGGTATAGGCTTCCACTTTGCCGCCGTCCCAGGTCGTCAGATGATAATAAACATTCAGCGCCTGGTCGATCAGAGACAGCGCCATGATTGCGCCGGTCCCTTCCCCCAGGTGCATCCCTGCCTGCAGCGGCGCTTTCATCCCCAGGCGTTCCACCACCAGCCGGGACGCCGGCTCCGCCGAACAGTGGGTGCAGATCATATATTGTCTGGCCTCCCCGCAGAGCATCCCCGCCAGATAAGCCGCGATCGCCGAGATAAATCCGTCGATCAGGATCGGCATCCGGCAGTAAGCGGCCCCCAGATAGCAGCCCACCATGCCCGCGATATCCAGCCCGCCGACTTTCGAGATCACGTCGACCGCATCGTTTCTGTCCGGCTGATTGACCGCGATCGCCTGTTTGATCACGCGGATTTTCCGCTCCAGTCCCTCTGTGGAGAGACCCGCGCCGCGTCCGGTCACCGTCTCCACGTCCTGTTCAAAGAGAACCGCGGCGCAGGCCGAGCTGGTAGTTGTATTCCCGATCCCCATCTCTCCGGTCACGATCAGGTCATACCCCTCTTCTTTCAGTCCGCGGACCACATCTGCGCCGGTCAGAATCGCCTGAATACATTCTTCTCTGGACATGGCGGGGCCTTCCGCGATATTGCCGGTTCCGTGCCTGACGACCCGGTTGCGGATGCGCGGATGTTTTCCGTCCGTCAGCGATCCGATATTCACCGGTATCAGCTCGCAGCCCGCCAGACCGCACATCACGCAGGCGGTGGAAAGCCTGTCGCCCATATTTTCCAGCACCTGTATGGTCACAGAGCTGTCGGTCTGCGTCACGCCTTCCTTTACCACTCCGTTATCCGCGCCCATGATGACCACTGCCCTCCGGTCCGGATGCGGGCGGGAGGTCCCGCAGATGCCCGCGATCTGCACCAGCGCCTCCTCCAGCCAGCCAAGCCCCCGAAGCGGCTTGCACAGAGAATCCCAGCACCGCCAGGTCTCCTCCATCGCCTGCCTGTCCACCGGCCGGATTCCTTTTATTATCTCTTCCAGATTCTGCATGTCTTTCGTCTCCTCCCATCCGTTTCTTCCCAATTGCTCTCCGGCATTTATTTCTTCACGATGTCTGCATACTCCGGATGCTTCCCGAACCAGTTCACCGCATAAGAGCAGGTCAGAACCGCTTTCTTTTTCTGTCTGCGAAGCTCTTTAGCCGCCGCTGTCATAAGCTGCCCCGCAACCCCCTGTCCCCGGAGGCTGTCGTCCACAAAGGTATGGTCAATCTCCACCGTATCCGCATCCAGATCCGGAAACGTTACTTCGGCGATTACAAGTTCCTGCGAATCATACAACGCAATCTGATTTTTCTTAAAAACAAACTCCATCTTAAATCCTCCAAATTAATCTATACAGTTCATAATCACGCTGATCATCATTTCTTTCTCTTCCGGTCGGGACTCCGCAATCATAATGGTCAGCGCCACCAGCGTATAATCCTCGATCAGTTTTCTGCCGTCCAGCGCCTGTTCCGTGCACTTCATAATCCGTATCACCTCGCCCAATTGACTGATACGGTTATTGTTGACCGCGTAGCCTTTTTAAATGTACTGTTTTAATACGGTATTCGCCCATTTGCGGAAAGCAATCCCTCTTTTAGACTTCACGCGATAGCCCACGGAGATAATTACGTCCAGATTATAATACATAGGCGGACGAGATGCTCTGTTTTCACTTCTGTCGAAAATTTCGACAGAAGTATCTTTATCCAGTTCCTTTTCTTTAAATATGTTATTGTTGTGATACGCAATTGATGACCGGGCCGTATCAAACAATTGACTCATCTGCTCCTGCGTCAGCCATACGGTTTCCTGTTCCGGAGTGACCGGCACTTCCAATTCTATATTTCCGTCAACAAACAATACGATCTCATTTCTTTTTTCCACTGCATAATCCTCCTTATCGAATAAATGTTCTGTATTTATTTTAAAACATACAGCTTTCTTATGCAACGGAAAATTTTATAAAGATCAGAAAACAGCCGCCTGCACTCCGGTATACAGCATGGCATTGCAGATCGCAGCCGCGATATTGCTGCCGCCTTTGCGCCCTCTCGGTACGATGTACGGCACGCCGGCCGTCATGATCAGTTCCTTGGCTTCCACCACATTGACAAATCCTACCGGCGCGCCGATGATCAGCGCCGGGCGGACCTTTCCTTCCTGAATCAGTTCATACAGCCGGATCAGCGCCGTGGGCGCGTTTCCCACCGCGAAGATGACTTCCCGGTTCAGGGCGGCTCCCCGCTCCATACAGACGGCCGCGCGGGTGCATCCTCTCTGCTTTGCCTCCTCCGCCACATCCTCGTCGGACATGAAGCAGAAAGCTTCCCCTCCGTATTCCGACAGTTTCTTCTTATTAATCCCCGACCACGCCATCCTCGTATCGGTCACGACCGCCGCGCCCCGCCGCAGGGCTTCCACTCCCAGCACGGCCGCACGCTCCGAAAAACACAGGTTGTCCGCGTAGTCAAAATCCGCGGATGTGTGGATGCACCGCTTAATAACGGAAAACTCCGGCTCCGGCCAGGTCCTCCCGTTCAGTTCCTCCGCAATGATCTCCATGCTCCGCTTCTCAATCTCCGTCGGTTTCACGATCTCTATCCTGTCCAGCATCAGATTCCTTCCTCCAGTATCTCATATATTTTCTTCATGTCAAAAGAGCGTCTCACAAGATCCGCAAGCCGGTCATACTCCCGTTCTTTGTGCGCCTGCAGGTCAAAATGGAAGGAGCCGTACTCCATTCCTTTGTCCGCCATCAACTTTTTGATCATCGACTCCGCGAAACCGGCCGTATCAAAGATTCCGTGCAGATAACTTCCCAGCACGCTGCCGTCCGCATTGGCGAGCGCGTCCGTCCTGCCGTCCGCAAGCCGGATCAGCTCCGTACAGCCGCCCAGATTCTCGGTCACGCCCATATGAATCTCATATCCGCTTACTTCCCGACCGGTCCAGTCTTCCCAGAGCCCCGCGCCCTGTTCCATCCGGCCGCTGATCTGCGTCCTCGTCTTCGCCTCACTGAAAACGGTGCGCGTGCCGAGAAGGCCCATCCCGCGCATGAAACCGCCGTGTTCCACTCCGTGCGGGTCCTCCATCACCTCTCCCAGCATCTGAAAGCCGCCGCAGATGCCGATCACCGGCGTTTTCTTCTCCGCCTGGCGCAGGATCAGCGTTTCCATCCCGGACTCCCTCATCCACTGCAGATCGTCCATGGTATTTTTCGTCCCCGGCAGCAGGATCAGATCCGGACTGCCCAGCATACCCGGTTTCTGCACATACCGGAGCGACACGCCGTCCATCCGCTCAAACACGGAGAAATCCGTAAAATTCGAGATGTGCGGCAAATGAATCACCGCCACGTCAATCCCGGCCTCTTTCCGGGTCCTTGTCAGCCGGTCCGACAGGCTGTCCTCATCGTCAATGTCCAGCGGTTCCAGAGGAACCACGCCCAGCACCGGAATGGAAAGCTGTTCCTCGATCATACGAAGGCCCGGCTTCAGAATCTGCACATCTCCCCGGAACTTGTTGATCACAAGCCCTTTGATCATCCGCTGTTCGTCTTCCTCCAGAAGCTTCACCGTCCCGTACAGGGCCGCAAAGACTCCGCCCCGGTCGATATCGCCCACCAGCAGCACCGGCGCCTTCGCCATCTTCGCCATCCCCATGTTGACGATGTCATTTTCCCGCAGATTGATCTCCGCCGGACTCCCGGCGCCTTCGATGACGATGATCTCATACTCCTGAGCCAGCCTTTCGTAAGCCGCCAGCACATCCGCTCTCAGTTTCGTTTTATCCCGGTAATAATCCATGGCTTTCCAGTTGCCCCGGACTTCCCCGTTCACGATCACCTGACTGCCCACGTGGCTGGTCGGCTTTAAAAGGATCGGGTTCATGTCCACCGTCGGTTCAATCCCGCAGGCTTCGGCCTGCATGGCCTGCGCCCGCCCGATCTCCAGTCCGTCTCTCGTGATATATGAATTTAACGCCATATTCTGCGATTTAAACGGGGCGGTCTTATATCCGTCCTGCATAAACACCCTGCACAGGCCCGCCGTCAGAAAACTTTTTCCCGAGTTTGACATCGTCCCCTGCACCATGATCGCTTTCGCCAATTCACTCACCTCTTTCTGTATGTCCTGCCCCGGCATGCGGCCGGGACTCCGAACCGGCTCCCATGCGCAGCACGTCCTTCATCGCTTCCGCAAGTCTTTCGTTTGCCTCATGATCCTTCACCGCGACCCGATAGTAATCGGCTCCCAGCCCCCGGTAATTTTCACACCGCCGGATCAGAATCCCCAGGGGCAGCAGACGCCCGTACAGATCACAGATTCCCGGCGCGCGGAAAAAGAGATAATCCGCCTGCCCGTCCCAGACCTGCAGTCCGGCCGCTTCCAGCTCCGCTTTGAGATAAGCACGTTCTTTTCGCACCAGTTCCACGGCCCGTCTCTTATATTCCCGTTCCCCAAGCGCCGCGATTCCCGCCGCCGACGCAAGCACGCTGACGCCCCAGCACTGGCCGGCGGCTTCCATCCGCGCAAGCAGCTCCCGGTTTCCGCTGACGCCGTATCCAAGGCGGATACCCGGCATGGCGTACATTTTTGTAAATGATTTTAATATGAACAAATGTTCTGCTTTCCGGATATAAGAAATGAGCGAACGCTCCTCCTGACCGGTAAAATCCAGAAAACACTCGTCGAGCACCAGCAGGATGTTCCGCCGTGCGGCCTTCTCCAGAATTTCCAGCAGCAGCGCCTGATCGATCAAAAGTCCGGTCGGATTATTGGGGTTGCACAGAAACATCACGTCCAGCGGTTCTTCCATCCGTTCCAGAATGTCGAAACGCACCTGAAAATCCTCCCGCAGTTCATAAAAAACGCACGTCGTCCCGGCCTGTACAAGCGCTTCCTCATATTCCGCGAAGGCAGGCGCAGTCAAAAGCGCCCGCTTAGGGCGCAGTCCATAGGCCAGGCGATAGATGAGATCCGCTCCGCCGTTTCCGCAGATCAGCGTTTCTTCCGGCAGACCGTATTCTTCCGCCAGCGCTTTTTTCAGTTTCCGGCACAGCGGATCCGGATAATGCACCGCGTTTTCCAGCGCGCGCATTACCGCCTCCCGCACGCTCTCCGGCATTCCCAGCGGATTGATATTTGCTGAAAAATCCAGAAGTTCTTTCCCGTCCGGCCGTTCCTCATATATATTTCCACCGTGCAACAATTTCATCTCTGCTTACCTGCCCTATGCGTTTCATCCGCGCCGCCCCGCCTCGTACAGGAGGACATCCCGGATTCCTTCCGCCGTATACTCCACCGCCGACCGGTGTACGCGGATCCCCGCCGCCTGGGCCGCCTTCTCCGTCACCGGGCCGATACAGACCGCCTTTGCCTTCATATCTTCCGGATCCGTCATGGCGGCGAACGCCTTTACCGCCGACGCGCTGGCAAACGTCACATAATCCACCTGCGGCAGAATCCGGTTCAGCTCCTCCCGTTTCCGCTCATCCACAGCCGTATGATAGACGGATACCGCCTGATAACGGATACCGGCTTCCTCCAGCGCCCGGTTCAGCTCCAGGGACGCTTCCTCCGCCCGCAGAAGCAGCACCCGATCCTCTTTTTTGAGCGTCGGAATCCATTCCTCCGCAAGATCCCGGCTGCTGTACTTCGTCGGCACGAAATCCGCCCGGATTCCCCTTGCCGCCAGCGCGCGTTCCGTCCCTTTCCCGATCACCGCAAAGCGCATTGCGGCCAGACTGCGGAGATCGTTTCCCTGCGCGATCAGCGCGTCGAAGAAAAGCTCCACCCCGTTGCCGCTGGTAAAGACCGCCCAACTGTACCGCTCTGGTTCTTTCACCGCCTCCGCCAGCTCTCCGGTATCCAGAGGCTCCGTGTGAATCAGACTGAAGGCGACGGCCTCCGCCCCTTCCGCCTCCAGAACCCGGCACTGTTCCTGCGCCATCCTCTCCGTACCGGTCACAAGAACCCGCACCCCGGCCAGCGCGCCGTTTCCGTACCAGGCGATCTCCTCCCGCAGAGAGACCACGTCGCCCACTACCGTGATCGCCGGCGTACGGATTCCCGCGCTTTCTGCTCTTTCTGCAATGTTCTCCAGCGTTCCCACCGCTGTTTTCTGGCGGCTCGTCGTTCCCTCCTGGATGACCGCCGCCGGCGTCCGCGGATCTTTTCCGCCGGCTGTCAGGCTGCGGACAATATTCGGGAGATTTTTCAGTCCCATCAGGAAAATCAGCGTCCCCTCTTCCTTTGCCAGCGTCTCATAATCAAGCACATTTTTATCCTTGTGGGCGCCCTCATGCCCTGTAATCACATGAAAAGAGGACGCATGATCCCGGTGCGTCACCGGGATTCCCGCATAGGCAGGCGCTCCGTAGCAGGAAGACACCCCGGGTACGATCTCATATTCGATTCCGGCCTCTGCCAGTTCCTGCGCCTCCTCGCCTCCCCGGCCGAAGATGAACGGATCCCCGCCTTTGAGGCGGACCACATTCTTTCCCTCTTTCGCCATCCGGATCAGCAGCGCGTTTGTTTCCTCCTGCCTGAGATGATGGCTGGACGCGCGTTTCCCGGCATAGATCAGTTCGGCGTCTCTTCTCACCTCATTCAGAAGGGAATCGGTGGCCAGACTGTCATAGATGACCGCATCCGCCGTGCGGATACAGTCCAGACACCGTTTTGTCACCAGCGCGCTGTCGCCGGGGCCTGCGCCCACCAGCCATACTTTGCCTCTGCAAAGCTCCGCCGCCAGCGTCCGCCCCAACTGCTCTGCCGGTTCAACGCAAAGCCCGGTTTCCAGACTGCCCGACGTCTTTTTCAGGTGCCTTCCGTCCCGGGCATAGAGCGCTTCCATATGAAGGGTGTCTCCCTCCAGCCACGAATACGCCGCCGCCGGCGCATTGCAGCTTCCGCCGATCGCCGCCAGATACGCCCGTTCCGCATACAGAGAGACCGCCGCCGCCCGGTCGTGAACCGCTTCCAGCACTTCCTCCAGATGTCCGCTCCGGCTCTCCACCGCCAGAATCGCCTGTCCCGCCGCCGGCAGACAGACCGAGCGGTCCAGATATTCATAATGATATCCGTCCTTCTCCGTCAGTCCCAGCCGCTCCAGTCCCGCCGCCGCCAGCACGACGGCGTCATATTGACCCTCGGACAGCTTCCGAAGCCGGGTCTGTACATTTCCCCGGATCATACGGATCCGGACCAGCGGGTGCGCCTTTTTGATCTGCAGCTCCCGGCGCAGGCTGCTCGTTCCGACCACGCTGCCGGGCGTTAAATCCGTCAGTCCGGTCCCGTCGCGGGTGACCAGCACATCCGCGGCCGTTCCCCGGGCCAGCACCGCCCCGATCTTCAGCCCTTCCGGAAATTCCATGGGCATATCCTTGGCGCTGTGCACTGCCAGATCAATCTTCCCGCACAGAAGCGCCTCTTCCAGCTCTTTCGTAAAGACGCCTTTTCCTCCGAAAGAAGTCAATGAGCGGTCCAGAAGCTCGTCTCCTTTCGTTGACATCTCCACGACCTCCGTCCGGACCCCGGGAAACGCCTCCTCTATCTTTTTTCTGACAATCTCCGTCTGGACCAGCGCCAGCCTGCTCTTTCTGGTTCCGATCCGTATCACTTCCTGCATACTCTCTCCTGCCTGTTTTCTTACTATATTCCGCGGACCTTGGCCGCTTCGACTTCCGGAACGCTTTCGGCGGATGCGCGCGCCGCCTGCTCTTCTACAGCGAATACCCCCGGGGGGTGATCATCCGTCCGTTTCTCACATAGGTCTGTGAATTTCCGATAATCACCACGCTGAACATATCGATCTCGGCGTTTTTCAGCTCCGCCAGCGTAGTGACAGCCGACGTCTCGTCTTTTCTGCCTGCGTTGCGCACGATTCCCACCGGCGTCTCCGCCCTGCGGTATTTCATCAGAATCTCCGCCGCCTGCTCTACGTACCCGGTCCGCTTTTTGCTTTTGGGATTGTAAAGACAGACAATCAGGTCGCCCTGTCCCGCGCAGTCGATGCGCTTCATGATCCGCTCCAGCGGCGTCATCAGATCGCTCAGGCTGATGACCGCAAAGTCGTGCATCAGCGGCGCTCCCAGCACCGAAGCCGCCGCGCTGGCCGCGGTCACGCCCGGCACCGTCTCGATCTCGATCCCGGCGTTTCTTTCATCTGCCACCTGATAGATGATCCCCGCCATGCCGTAGATTCCGCTGTCCCCGCTGGACACCATGGCCACCGTCTGGTCCTTCTGCGCTTCCTCCACCGCCATCTCGCAGCGTTTCACTTCCTGCATCATCGGCGTTGCGATATAGCGTTTGTCCGGAAAGTATTCCTTTAAAATATTTACATAGGTCGTATAGCCGGTCACCACATCCGCTTTCCGGATGACCTCGATGGCCTTTGCCGTCATATGTTCGTATCCGCCCGGGCCGAAGCCCACCACATATAATTTTCCCATTTTATGATCTCCGATTATCGTTCTGTATTCTGTCTCCGCCTGCCGCGCGGTCTGAAGGTATTTCCAGCCTCTTACGCGTCCCGCCGTTTACCCTGTTTTCATATGGTCAAAAAATGCTTTCAGCGCCTCCGGGCTGGAATGGTCCCGAATCCGGTAGAACATCTTGTCGATTGCCTTTTCAAAGCCCTTTTTCTCCGCCTCCTGAAGCATCCACGTCTTCAACTGCGCAATCTCCGGAAGCGCCTGCTGAAAGACCATCCATCGCTCAAAATCGAGCCGAATCTCTTCCAGAATCTGGTCGGCCGCCTGCACTTCGTGCTGTTTTTTCTCATTGTTTGCCCTGGCCAGTTCCTGAAAATCGTCCACATCGCAGCGCCGGACGCCCGGAAGCCATTCCACCTTCTCCTCGATATCAATCGGTACCGCCAGATCCACCAGCACCCTCGGCTTTGAAGTGCGCAGATATTTTGCCAGCTTGTCGTAGGTAATCGTATAATGCGGACTGCTGGTGGAACTGATGATCACATCCATCTCATCCATCAGTTCATACCGGTTCTCATACTCCATCACCTGATATGTCACCTTGTGGTGCCGGTCCGCACAGGCCTGGCACATGTTTCTGGACGTAATGTAGAGCTCTGCCCCCTCGATGCACTGCAGATTTTTGAGCACCACACTGCCGATCTTGCCGGAAGCCCCGATCAGCATCACTTTTTTCCCGTGCAGCGGCCCCAGCGTCTTTTCCGCCGCTTTCACCGCCATGGTTGCCATGGATACGGTTGTCCGGGACAGATCGGTCTCCGTCTTTACTTTCTTTGCCGCGGTCACCGCATACCGGAACAGCGTGTTCAGATAGACATCGCAGGTTCCGCTTTTTCTGGCCTGCTCGTGGGCGCGCTTCACCTGTCCCAGAATCTGGTCCTCCCCCACCACCATGGAATCCAGCCCGGCCGCTACGCGGAACAGATGCCGGATCGCCCTTGTGCCGCCGTAAAAGCGCACATAATCGCCGATGTTTTCCACCTCGGACGCTTCGGCAAATTCCAGAAGCAGATTCTGCATATCCGTGAAAATGCTCTCCTCCCGCTCCGACCAGGCATACACCTCCGTCCGGTTGCAGGTGCCGATCATCACGCACTCCTGCGCGGCGGTCCGCTCCAGCATCTGTCTCATCAGGTCCGCCTGTACATTCTCCGGAAACGCGAACAGCTCCCGGACTGCAAGCGGCGCGTTCTGGTGGCTGATACTGATCAGTGAGATTCCCATCACTCGGTCACTCCCTTTCGGAATTCTGTCGTAAACGTTTTGTCGTACAGCCGGGACAGTTCGTACTCGTCCCCCAGGAAATCGCCGACCACGGTCAAAGCGGTCTTTTTGATTCCCGCCTCTTTCACGCGCTCTGCGATATTCGTCAGATTTCCGTATACGATCTTCTGATCCTCCCAGGTAGCTTTATAAACGACCGCCGCCGGCGTCTCCGGCCGGTACGCCTCTCTTAAAATCCGCGACATTTCTTCCAGCATTCCCACACTCAGGAAAATAATCATGGTGGCGTTGTGCCGCGCCAGATCCAGCAGTTTTTCCCTGGGAGGCATGGGTGTCCTTCCTTCCATACGGGTCAGGATCACGGTCTGGCTGACGCCCGGCAGCGTGTATTCCTTCTTCAGAACCGCCGCCGTCGCCAGAAAGGAGCTGACTCCGGGAATGACCTCATACGCGATCCCAAGCTCATCCAGCCGGTCCATCTGCTCCCGGTGCGCGCCGTAGATCGCCGGATCCCCGGTATGTACCCTCGCCACCTTCTGCCCTTTTTCCTCGGCCTCCTTCATGACCGCAATCACTTCGTCCAGGTTCATGACCGCGCTGTTGTAGATCACCGCGCCTTCCTTCGCGTCCGCGAGCACCTGCGGGTTGACTAAAGATCCTGCATAGATGATCACATCCGCCTGATCGATGATTTTCTTTCCCTTGATCGTCAGTAATTCCGGATCCCCCGGACCTGCCCCGATAAATGATACCATGTTCCGTCTCCTTTGTAATCTTGTCTGAAACCGGTCCGGGAAATCCTTCTCCCGGACCGCGCGCCTGTGCAGTCAGGCAGGGAAGAGGCTGCTTTTCACATCCACGCCGGTTTTCAGCCTGCCGACAGCTTTCATTCGGGCGCCCGTGTACATAAAAAAAACCTGCAACACTGCTCGCTGCAAGTCCTTCCTACAGTCAGACATCCCGCCGGCTTCCCGCGCACGCCTGCGCCCGGCCGCCTTTTGCACCTGTCTGATATTTTTTCCTACTGGCCTGTATTCCGGATCTGCTTTCGTCGGAAGCTCCCCTGTCTGCCAGAAAGCAGGTTTCCTGACTTGCGGTTTTCGATTCTGCTCTGCGCTCTATCATCCCTTCTCACCTTTCGGCAATGGCTCTCATCGATATCGCTTCCCGCTTACAGTGACCGGATCGTTCAGGATTCGCACCTGATTCCCTCTTCTGCCCGAAACGGGCAGCACTCTCTGACGTTCTTTCACTACAAAAGATCATACCATAATCCGGGCGGTTCGTCAAATTTTCCTGCATTTCTTTTCCATCCCGCCCCACTTCCCATTTTCCTTTTTATCGTATATAATACTTTACGGAACAACCGCGGTCCCGCCCGGACGCCGCGCTGCCGCCCGGATACGCGCGCAGACACGGCCCTGCTGACCAACCGCCAAAATCAATACGGAGCGATTCCATGAAAACATACAGACGACCGAAAAAGAAAAAGCGGACTTTCCTGTCCGCTCTGCTGATTGCAGGGATTGCCTCCTGCATCCTCACGCTGGCTGTCAGCCTGCTCTTCCTGTACCGGCCCTTTACCATCGAAACCATCCTGAACTGCGCGGACGCCGCCCGGAACTGTGTCTCCCGGCAGTTTACGTCCTTTGCGGAAGCGGCGCTCTCGCTGAAGAAATCTTCCGGCCTGCCGGCCTCTGCAGACGCTGATGAGACGCCGGATACAAAAGACGAATCTGTACCTTATATCGAAGCCACCGGAGAATCCGGCGACATCTCCAGCCTGCAGGCGGAATACAACAATCCCGCGGACCAGGTCTATCTGTACATGCTGGACACCGCCTGCGGACCGATGCTCTACTATCATCAGGGCGATATCCGATGGGGCGATTACCTCTATGGAGGATACGATCCCATGAGCACCTACGGATGCGGTCCCACGGCGGCGGCCATGGTCATCAACAGCTTCGGCGACGCCTCCGTCGATCCCACGGACATTGCCGCATGGGCTTCCGACAACGGATATTACGCCCTTCACGGCGGTTCCTACCACAGCCTGATCCCCGACGCGCTTTCTGCCTACGGCCTGCAGGCGGAAAGCGTCACGGACCGGTCCTTCGAACATGCGGCGGAGCTTCTCTCCTCCGGCCACATCCTGATCGCGCTCATGGGACGCGGAGCCCTGACGCAGAACGGGCACTTCGTCCTCTTTACAAAACTGCTGGACAACGGCAAAATCCACATCGCCGACCCGGTCAATTACGAAAACTGCACGCTGGAATGGGATCTGGAACAGCTTCTGTCGGAACTGAAGAAAAGCTACGACAGCGGCGGGCCGCTGTGGGCGGTGCAGGCATAACGGCCGCGCCCTTTCATTTGGGTGCGGCCGTTGGGAATTTTCCTTTTTTATTTTATACCAGCATCCGCCGTCCGGTATATGCAATCTGCAAATCTTTCTTATGATACAGAAAATACAGCGTCATCAGATTTTCCCCGAGATAACCTGCATAACGGTCCGCGCGCTCCCAGCCTTTCGGGTCACTTTGTTCCTCCGTTCGTTCCAGAATCGGAAACAGCCAGTTGCAATAATCCTGAAAAACTTTTTTCTTCGCAATCAGTATATTGTGATTAAAAAAATATTTTCCCTGAAACAATTCCGGCAGGGCCTGGGCATACTCCGGAGCCAGTTCCCGCAGTGACTTCTCCATGGCATCCCAGTCGCTCTCAGGCAGATAATACCGATGATGACTTAGAATATCCGGATAATACACCGCCGGGTAAGACAATACCGCGTCAATGTCGTTTTCCGCCAGGCGATACAGATCTTCATCCGTAATGTTCAGCATCCGCCTGTAATGAAACAGCCCCAGATACTCCGCAGTCCCATGCTTCCCAATCCAGTACATAGACGTAAGCTCGCTGTAATTCACATTTTTTTTGGATATATTCTCTCCCACATGATCCTGAATATCTGCAATGACCCTGTCTGTCAACGCCGCTCCCGCCTGGATCGGATACATCCAGTCCGGATATTCATAATGGCCGTGAAGCGCCCGGTCCCGGTGAAATCTGGAGCAGTAGACTGCCGTATCCGCCCTCGTTTCTCCTTTTCGCAGAGTATGCAGAAAAGGAAGATGTTCAATTTCACGATAATACTTCTCCATCAACGCCGCCTCCCGCTCCGCATCTATCCGGATATAGTTGCGCATTCCCTTTTGCTCCAGAGAAGCCGCAATCTCATCCTGATAATTGTCCTGCGCCGCGATCAGAATACAGATGTCTTTCTGCTCAAAATTCTCCAGAGGAATTACCGGTATTCCGTCAATAGAAGACAGATTCCCTTTCGCCTCCGTAACAAGAAACGCGGTTACCCTGCAGTCTTTATACAACGATTTGACCGCATGATAAACACTCATAGCCACCATGCGGGCTCCATAGATTGCAATGGTCTTGATTTCCTTCATTTTTCTTCCTTCCATCGAAAACTTTCCACGGTCCTGCGAAACCCCTCCTCCAGCGAATAGTTCGGTCTCCATCCCAGTTTTTTCAGCTTCTCTATGGAGATCAGGCTTTGTTTCTTGTTGGGATCCTCCAGGTAGACATCGTCATGATTCGCATAGACAATCTTCAGGCCTTTCTCCGGATACAGTCCCGTCAGAATCTCCGCCAGGCCGCGAATGGAGATCTGACACTCAGGATTCGACACATTGTAGGCCTCTCCTGCCGCCCCGTCCAGCAGTACCTTAAAATACGCCAGCGCCGCATCATAGAGATAACAGAAATTCCGCACTGCCAGACCGTCGCTTTTCATCAGCAAATCCCGTCCATGAAGTACGTCGGATACAAACCCGGAAAACACCCGCGCATCGCGATCCAGATTTACAGTTGGTCCATACGTATGGCAGGGACGGACCGCCATGGCCCTGACGCCGTACTGGTGGCTGTAAGCTTTGCAGAGCGTCTCTCCCAGGCGCTTGCTCTCCGCGTAACAGCTTCTGACATTCATCGGATCCAGATAGCCGGAATCCTCTTCACAGATGGTTTCCTTCCCGAGCATTCCATAAATCTCACCGCTGCTGAAATACAGATACCCCTGCGCCTTCTTCTCCCTGGCAAGTTCCAGGGTGTTGCGCGTACCGAGCACATTGGGCATAATCACTCCTACCGGATCTGTGCCGAAATACTGAGATCCGGAAGGACTGGCTGCGTGGACAATATAGTCCGGTTTCCCCTCCAGTTGAATCTCTTCCGTAACGTCCGCCGTCAGAATATGAAAATAATCCCGCCGTGTATATTCTCCAAACAGTGCCAGAGCTTTCCCGGCGTCCCTGCACAAAGCCGTGATATGGATATCAAAACGCTCATATTCATTCAGATAGATCAGCATCCAGATCATATAGGAAGGCAGCATGCCGCAGGCGCCGGTGACCAGAATCGAAACACGCTCAAAACGCGACCAGTCGATCAGGGATTCGTGATACAGATTTTGACAGTCTTCTAAAATAATGTGGTTGAACATAATCTCTTTCCCGTTTTCTGTTTATACTGCATATAAAACAGTCTCTGTTGAAGTATAGCTGTAATGTCTCAGATACAGTCGGTAATTTGGACACAGCTCATGAATATACGCCGGAATATCAAGAATATCCTCCGGTTTATGATAAATACAGACCGCCAGCCGGGGGCTGTATTTCCGAATTGTGTTTTTAGCGCCCTTTAACGCTTCCATCTCCGAGCCTTCTATATCCATCTTGATTAGAGTAACAGGCTCCTTAATGATCTCGTCAATTGCGGCTGTATGTATCGTCAGAGTTCCCTGCTCGTCCACGCAGGAATTACTGCCTTTCCCCATGGAAAATCGCAAATCTGTCTCTGTATTCCACAGGCCAAACGGATAGCAGAATTTGCGGGGAACGGAAAGAGATTCTGTTTTGGCGCATACTTTTCTGAAATTCTCCGCATCAGGCTCAAACGAATAGACTGCACTGCATCGGCCGCCGCACCATTTCATAAATGCCGCTGTATCCTCTCCCATATAAGCTCCGCCGTCCACAAAGCTCTCATTTTCCCCCGGAATCATAATTCCGGAATCAAAATACTGTGTTTCGCTCCCCAGCCACCATGCATTTGAGGGCCGGTAGATCCGTGTTCTGTCGATTCCCAGTCCGCATAATTGATCATAAATCTCCTGCGTGTACCAGTTTGTCGCTACAATAATACGGTTTTTTTCACTCGACTTTCTCAGCTCTTCCGGGCTGATCACTGGTTTCCCATAACACTTTTTCCCCCAAAGCTGTTCATTATTATCGCAGATACAGTCAATCTCAATCTGATAGCATTTTAAAATGTACATCAGATGCCTGCATGCACACCCTGCGCCGAATAAAACAATCTTTTCTCCGGCTCCCTTTTTCAGCCATTCCAAAAGACAGTAAACGGAATCATTCTCCCCATACTGCTCAATCATACTGCATACCATATCTCGAATATGTTTCTCGTCTTTTGACAGCGAATACAGCATTCTTTGCTGAAAGATAAATTGGGATTCTTCATCCTGAAACAGAGAATACAATTTTTCTATCTGGCGGAAAATACCATGTTGCTTCATATTATCGTCCCACTTTCTACTTCTAATATCTGCCGGAATCAGACTTCAAACGATGATTTTTCCGGCAGAAGATATGCAAAAGCCTGATTAATTTCAGCTTTTACCGTCTCAAATTCCTCACTTGTGACATCTTCATTGATACTGATGATCTGCCATTCCTGTCTTCTGATCTTTTCCGCAGTTTTCTTATAATTATCCATTGTAACAAGCACTGATTTTCCAAGCGTCTTTCTCGGTACAAAATTTCCGGTGCATAGCTGCCAATATCGAATCAGATATTGTGATACATCGGTCTGTCCCCGGAACCTGTTTCTGGATGCAGTGTCCAGCGTATGAGGTTCCACTTCCCACAGATGCGCCAACGTGGATTTCTTCAGTGCAACGGGCATATGGGGATCATGAAAACCGACAAAATTATACCAGTAGTGCAGGCCCAGATTCCGCTTTAAAAGTTCTCCATATCCCGGATAAAACCATTTACCCGGATTTTTCTTCTGCACCTCTCGTTTTTTAAAATGACGGTTGATAAATAGAAGATTGTTTGCTTTCATTGTACAGGACCATCCTGAGATATCACCGATATTCACCGGCATAATCGGACTCTCCACTGCCTGCTCACAAACTTTATTGTTTTTAAAATAATAGGTTTCTTTGATCGGCTGTAAAGGAAACACGTCGTCATTAAATAAAATGAAATTTTCTGACAATTCCGAAATCCTGTGATAATTCATCTCTATCGTATTGGAGTTAAAGGTCGGAAGATACTCCGCAGGAATATAATCCTGATGACGAACCACTTTCAATTTCGGATTTTGAAGGTCTAAAAAACCCGGTATATGTCCCCATGTAACAAATATCACTTTATGAAACCACGGCATAAATTTTTCTATTCCGCGGAATAAATACTGCAGGTTATCCCAGTTCTGGTAGCGAACAGCAGAATTTGCCTGATGATCTACGGAACAGGCATCCATATATCTCTTTTTTTCTTCCTGCCATTCGGTATCCGAACCGTCTACCCAGGGAATAATAATATCAATTTGGTCATTCATTTTATAAATATCCTTGATTACCTTCCGCTTTTATTATTGCTCAGACTGTAAAATTCGCTATAACTTAATATTTTCTGCTCATTTATTCCTCTGGAAACAAGCAGTTCCTTTATAAGATTACACGAATTATTATTTTTCACTGCGATTACAAGTCCGTCAAAATCACATTTAAAAGCCTCCTGCGGACTGATAACCGGAAGCCCTTCCGCCTGCAGCTCCTGATAATTGATATCTGTCCAGCCAACAACTCTTGATCTGGTATCATAAGTGATTTTAAAAAACAACTCTCTTCCCGCCTGTCCAGCCGCATATATGATAATCTTTTTATATTGGAAAATTCGTTTCTTTTTTTGGGTCAAATATTTCAACCTGTGTATTTTATCTCCCAGAAAACGATAGGCATTCCTTTCACAGAACCGCTTTATTTTTTCATCTTTTTTACTCATACGTTTTAATGACAGCGGCAAATGGGTTCCTGAATAAAACCGATCCACTGTTTCTGTCGTTCTCCACAGATACAGCTCATAGATATTTCTTTTGGTAAGCTTTGGAGCAAACGATGCACATGTATCATCTTCTGTATGATTATGGGGCATATCCCCTATAAATTCCAATACACTTCTACCAGGAACACTTTGCAGATAATGGCTGATCCAGACCGGTATACTCTGCGAGTCACCATGTAAATCCGCCCTTTTCAAAACACATGCGATCTCCCTTGAAAAAAGCTGTACTCCCTTTATGTAGTCTGATAAACCACATTTTTCCCACAATTTATCTTCTGTATCTGCTAATTGCGGAATGATTTTCCCGTCTTTTTTTTCATACCCTAAAACAGTTCCATGAGGTGCTCTGGCAAACGATTCAAGAATCTTATTATCTTCCAGCGGGCAAAACATCATAAAATTGCACCCACTGACAGACGTACATGAAAACATCTGAAAATAAAAAACATTCAGAGGCCCCTTCATGTTCCTCTTTATTAGTTGTCTGACAAACTCCATGGACGTTCCTGTCCCCTGCAGATCAACCAACGCAAAGCTTTCATCCGAAAAATCCACTTCCTGTACCAGGTATTGGTAAACCAATGCCTGTGAAATTTCATCCCGAACCCGCCATGCTTTTCTTGAACCATAAATATAATACGTTTTTATCGGATACTGATAAGCCGAAATAATCTCATCCGCTATCTTTTTCAGTAAAAACCCATCTCTCGCAATAAAATAGAGCCGATTATATTTTCGCTCCAGACTGGAACGAATCACCCAGCATACATAAGGATACAAAAGAGAGCCCCCAACAAAACAACCTATGATTCCCGAGTCTTTTAGAGCATATTTTTGTGCTGTATTTCTGGCCATTCCAAGAAACACCTGTTTTATCGGATCCTGATGAACCGTTATATCTTCTGCCAGTTTTTCTGCTTCCATCTTCCTGGCCGTTTCTATCGGTACTGCTTTTATTCCCAGCATCTCAGGAATCCTGATATCTGATCTAACATTATCACCGTAATGAACCCATTCGGAATATTCGGCCTTTTGTTCTTTCTTTACGAGAATGTATAAAGAGCCGTTTCTTTTTGTCTTTCTGCTTTCACAGGACAAATATAACGGCAGTTTATCCAATATGGAATCCGCTCTGTATAAAATTTCTCTCACCGCACTCTGCGGCAGATACATATCTGAAATCAACACCACTGGTTCTTCATCGCGCAGACAGGCTTTTACAAGTTCAATATTTTCTGAAACAGGCACGGTATTTTCAATCTCTGTCTGAACTTCTATTTCTTTCAGACAATCCGCTGCATCTTCAGACATATATGCCATTTGAGAAAAAACGGTATATATCTCATCCAGCGTGACCTCTTCTACGCCCTGATATTCGTTCATTCTTCTTGCATGGACTTCTGCCTTTTTGCGCAGAGCCGCATAATTGTTCCTGACATAGTCCGAAAACTTTTTCTCATACATTTTATGCGAAAGTTTTTCCTGCACCAGAAGAAATATACCGGTGGGTTCCCACACAGTACGTGTTATTAATGTTTCAAAAATATCAAAACTAACCATTTTTACTCCCACATCAGTACATGATCCAGCCAGTATCGCACATATTGGTCATAATTACAGCATTCCTCTATTATTCTTCTGCTTCTTCTGCTGAATTTGGACCATTTATCGTAATCAATTCCCAATGACCAGATCTTCTCTGCGATCCCTTTTATATTACCGATTTCACAGATATAACCATTTTTGTCATTTTCAATTACTTCCTCCACACCGCTTACCCGGGTGACAACCGGAACACATCCATAAGACATAGCCTCCAATAAAGCAAGGCTGCTTCCTTCATATTCCGATAGACTAATTACAATGTCCTGCTGTTTCCAGAAATCATTCATTTTTTCTTTCGGAAGCTGTCCCAGGAGTTCAATGCGGTTTTGCAATCCACATTCATTTATAAAAGCGCGGATGCTTCTTTCACATTCTCCTGAACCCGCAATCTGAAGTCTGTATTTTATGTTCATTTTTTCCAAATATTTTATCAATTGCGGAAGTAAATCTGCCCTTTTAGGCCATTTCACCAGACGAGCAGCATAGCCGATTCGTATTACCTCTCTGTTTTCATATTTCCTTGTCCACGCAGTATCTGTTTTTAGCGACTGAATTTTGAAATAAACCGGTCCCCTGAAAGTATAACTTTGAACGATCTTATCCCGAATCATTTGACTCACACAAAACACTGCGTCAATATAATTCTGATGCTGCATATGTCTTTCAAAACAACTTTTTTCGTCACCGTGAATCACTGCAACGATCTTCACCTGTCCTGGATATTTCTTTTTTGCCAGAATTGACGCAAAGAATCCTGCCCTTCCAAAATTAGAAATAAAAACACAAGGCAATCTCTCCTCTATTTTTTTTATTATTTCAGAGATAACCCCAGACTTTGCGGCTCTGTAAATAATTTCTTCTAAATCATCCGCGCTCCGATCCATATCTGCTTTTGCAATGATACAGACATTTTTACCTCTCTGTACAAATTCCTTCGCAAGATTCGCTGCCCAGATTTCTGTACCTGCCCATTTTGTGCTCGTATATATATCGAAAAATATATTTTCTGTCTGATGAAATCTATCCGTATTTGCAGACCCGTTCAGACCGGCCGGAGACGGAAGCCTGCGGAATGCGCATAACTCTTCCAGTCCGATCAACCGTTCCTGAATGCCCAGACTCTTCAACTGTTCTGTGATTTCTTCAACATAGGTACAGGAAATCAGTATATAACAGTCCATATTTTTCAATGCAGCAGGCGGAACAATTTGTCTTCCACAGTAGCAATTCCCCCATTTACTCTTATCATTATCCGTAAAAAATGCAAACTCTATTTCCAAGTAATCTAAAAGTTCCATGTATGTTGCTGCCAGTTCTCCAACACCGAACAAAATCAACATCTATAAAGCCCTCTCCCATCTGCGCAAAAACGGAACCGTCTTTACAGCACTGTCCATTCTTCCGGGACAATATTTCCCTGTCCTTTTATCCACTTTTTGGGTGCTATTACCGTTTTATCTCTGTTTTGATTCAACCAGGCCGCCCACCAGCTAAAAGTACTGTTTGAAATAATATTAGACTTGCACCTGCTCATAATCATAAGCTCTTCATAATCTTTCAGTTTCCTGTCCTCATTTACATAAATATATCTCCCTGTGATTTGCATATTTTTTTTCACCCAATCCAGATCATCAGAGAAGATCATAAATAAAGGATTTTTATATATCTGTTTTATATATCTGACAGCTTTTTCATAGTAAATGATGCTCAGTGCGAGGTTTATTCGCACATAATCTCCCCTTCTTATATGAAGCGATACACTTTCCGGATCTTTTAACGCTTCTCGAAGTTCTTTCGATATCCGAATCTTCTTTTCAGGCAGATACTCTTTGAGAAGGACTGCACGAATCTCTTTAAAATACCTTTCACTTTGAAACCAGCCTTTTACATAATAATTTCCCCTGAGTCCTGCCGATCTTTCCGAATAGCCCTGTACGCTTTCTTCATAAAATCTGTATTTCCATAGTGAATGCTTTCCCAGCCAGAATATTATTTTTCTTATCCATGTATTTCGGTAAAGGTACTTGTATTTTTTATATTCCTCCAAATCTATAGGAGGAACCGATATTCGGAAATTTTGTATACTGTTTTTCCTGACTGCGTTATTCCTGTATGTTTCAAAAGTTTCTTCGTATGCCTTTTCCAAGTCCAGCCTCACGTCTTCCCCCTTCTCCATCAGCGCTCTGGCATAAGCATACTGAAACATCTGATTGCCAAGTCCTTCCCATATTCTCACGATAATCATATTCCGACTCCTTCGCTTTTGTATACGTTATAATCCATATAAAATATCTTCCAGAGAAAAAATCGGACAGTTCACCTTCTGACTCAGCATCTCCTTGATTTCATCATAATAAAAAACAGGCGTAACCACAATGGCACCAACCTCCGGCAACGTTTCATCAGGAGTGAAGACATCAGCTTCTGTGTAGATTTTATCTGCATTTCTATCAACGATATATTTGACCTCTATATCGGAATCCTTTAATTCATCGTACAGACGTTCTCCTACGTAACTCATACCGTAAATTGCGATATGGTCTATCTGGCGATCATGAAAATATTTTAATATGGTTTTCCCTTCCTGCTTTGTTTTCATCCACTGGTTTAACAGGCACATCAGAACAAAATGTTTGTCTGACAATTCTTTTAGTTTTCTTCTTTTTTTTATCTCGCTTGAAAAACCAATTCTAATTCCTGCAAATATTCCAAATACACCTGCTATCAATGACAAAATAATTGTTTTTTCCTTCATCAATTCTTTTCCCCTATTTATTTCTCCTACATGAACAACCACATTTATATTGGATTATTCATATCTTCACTTAATGTTCCGAAAATATCTGTATAAAAAATAAAATCTCGTTTATACCCGCATTCCATCTCATATAATTGTCTTGCTATCTCATCTTTACAGGCGTCTGCGGCAACTATGATATACGCATTTTTTTTATTCTTTTTATACTCATCCAAAGGCAAAACTTGAAACTTCCCTAGAAAAGTTCCTTTTAATTCGGTTTTATTATCCAAATACCCTTCTATATTTATTCCTGCTTCGCTTAACAATGAACCAAATAATCTTCCCCTGTCTCCGGCGCCCCATATATATATTTTTTTTTCTTTTTTACTGATAAAATTCTTCAAAACGTTCTCTGAATAAATATTTTCCAGAAAATCTGATATTTTTCTCTGATTTTCATATTCATTCATCAAAATAAAATCTTCATTTCCCTTACACAGATACTTTTCATCAAGTTTATAGCCGTATTGTTCTATCCATGGTTTCCAGCATTTTATATCATATCGTTCCCATGCATGGCATCCAAATGGAAGTCTGTTTTTATTAAGTATAAAACATCTTTCAACTTCCCTCTCAAACGCAAACTGCAATGCAATTTCCGGCGGGGCAATCCGAAAATCATCGGAATTTCCCATCGAATAGAAAATGTCTTCATTAATATTTTCAGGAAAAAGAGCGGATCTCTGTTTTATTAGTTTCAGACATTTGGCTACGTTTCTCAATGAAAACCCGCCATTTCCAACATGTAAAACAAAATGTTTATTGTCCTTAACATATTGCATTCCCGATAACCAGGGTGCTCCAATATAATCATACCTCAGGTCACAAAAGTACTCTAATTTATCTTCAAACACAAAAGCATCCAGTTGATATAATAATATATACCTGTAATCAATAAACGGTTTATAAAACTCCTCATCCATCAATAGTCTATTATATCCCTGAATGTCTTTAAACCAGATATCCTTATATCTAATCTCCTTTATATATTCAACCTCATAAGAATAATGCAATGATTGAGGCATGACAAAAAAAACATCATATTTTTTAAATATTTTTATTGCCTGCTGCAATGAAATCTTCTCAAGTTCCGATAATTCGCTTTTATATGTTGGAATAACAATGGCTGCTTTTTTCATCAGTATCCTCACGTTTTTATCATCTACTTTTTCGTCACTATTCTCTCATAGCTTCAGCAATTAATTCATCCAAACCCAGAATAACATATTCTTTTCCCGTCTGTTTCACCTTTTCACGTATCTCCCATATATCATACACTGGTATAACAATTATCAATTGTATATTTTTATCCAGGCCTTCTATTCTTTTTACCGGAATGTTCCGATAACAGTTGATTGCAGGGTTGCTCTCAATCAAACATTCCACATGAATATTTTTCCCCAGTTCTTTTAATAAAAGATCACATAAGTTTCCGGTTCCCCAGATGGCAACGTTAAAAAATCCTTTTTTCTCCAAGAAGTCCGTCATTGTTTTATGGGACAGTTTTAACCGTAACCACGAAAGTGTTAAATTGTAATAACATTGTAATTTCTTTTCGTTCGGCGTCCATTTGAAAATGAGAGGAAAGATTTTTTCATAATCGGCCGGAAAAGTCACATCATCGGGCAATAGTAATTCATTTTGTCTGTTTTCGTCCAACATATCTGTCTTTATTTTCGCACTTGCTTTGCAGTGTACACCAGTCCCATCAAAGCCAATATTATCAACCAGTGATTTATACGGAGTTAGACAATAGCCGTGCTGCTCGATTACCGTCATAGCCCAAAAAGTCGCCCATGAATCACAATAGCCATATACGTTTCCTAAAAAATAATCTTCTAAATCACTGCCCCAGATTTCAAACTGTCGTCTGGTATATTCATTGCTCTTGATTCTCGAAAGAATCTTATAATCCTCTTTATATAAGCTCCAACAATCCTTCCACGTTCCCCATCCCCATGAGCCGGCTCTTCCTACAAAATATGCATCATTTCCGTTGGATTCTATCGCTGTTTTCCATGAGTAAGCATTAATATGAAAAATCCGCCTGTCTTCTGCATATTTATTTAATGCGCTCATCATATAACTCATAAATTTAGGATGTGTTACGCAATCGTCCTCTAATACAATCACCGCATCATATCGTTCCAACACATCAGTGATCCCATGGGATATAGATTTTGATAATCCTTTATTAGATGAAGAAACTATTGTTTCCGTATTGCACCATGTGATATTATTGATTATACAGTTTACAGATTCCCATTGAGCAACGTCTGTATTTTCCTTTTTTCCGTCCTGAAAAATAATCATTTTTTCGGGACGTATATCATTGTTCTTCAGAGAATCAAGAACTGCCTCCGTATGCTTCGGTCTGTTGTACGTAAATAATACCGTCGCTATTGACAAATTTTTTTTCATAAGCGCCCTTCTATTCCTCCATTGATTCTAACGCTTTATCTATTCCAAAACCGTCAGATGAAGATGCGTATCCGGAATCAATTTCCCGAATAATATACTCTTCGTTAAAACGCCATCCGTCTCTTTAACAAAAGATGACGATTAAACATCCCGTGAAATATAACCAGTTCAAATCAGGTTGTAGATAATTTCATCTAACGAAATTATTTTACCAAACCCTAATTGTTCCAAATTTTTTTTAATGATATCAAAAGCAAATATGGCAGTTACTATGACAGCATCAATTCCATCTTTACTGGCCTCGTCAGGTTTATATATTTTTAATCTTGGTATCTCTGCTTTTACTTCTTGATCCATACCGTATGCTATATGAACATTTCCATGCTCCAATTCATGAAAAAGCCGGATTCCCATATAAGACATTCCATATATTGCTATTGTATGAATGCCTTTATCAAGTAAAAACTGCTCGAAGGATGCTCCATTTTGCTTCGTCATCATCCAGATATCATACAATCTGACCATGTGTAAATGTTTGTCTGCCAGTTTTTTGCTGTCCATTAACCTGGAGCAATACTTATGTCCCATCCAATATCCCCCCCAGATCCCCCCTGCCATTATACATATACATCCTGCGCATATTGCAGCCATCAATTTTCGCATATTTTTTCCTCTTTCAAAAAGTTATATAAATCATAGACTTGCCCTGTAAATCCATTTTTAATTAAGTCTTCTCTAATCTCTTCAAATTGCCCATAAACAGAACTCAGAACACCCCCTCTCTTCCCATGAGCGCATCCTGATTTCTAAGCTGTAAAAAATTAATTGCCTGGTTGAATATTTTCATTCTCTAAAAATCTTTAATATTTTCCTTTTTAAAAATTTCCAATAAACATCCAGGTTTTCTTTTGTAAATGTTCCTAAAACCCTTTCAAAGCTTTCTTCAAAAGAAAAATCAAACACATTTTCTATACTCAAGGATATGCCTCTGCGCATCTGCAAATACGCCTGTATATCTTTGTAAATTTTATAATGATGCCACAGCATATTTTTACTGTTACTTCTCGCTGTCCAACTGTCGCCCTGAAAAACTCTCCTGTGATCCGCCATAATGTCCCGGAAATAATAAATATCTCCCAACAATCCAAGAAACATCTGTATTTTTACATCACCATTTCCTTTGTAGGCAAAAAAGTCTTCCAGTTCCTTTTCCCTCATCTCCTTCCAAATATTCCTGTGTATCAAGCTTGCTGTCTGAGATGCCATCTCAAATCTTGATGCCTGCCTCTCATTGTAAATATGTTCTTCAAGTATCGGATAAAGCCCAAAATCAAGATGAAGAAGAATTCCGTTTTTATCTACACAACGAACATTGTGCACGGTTCCAATATATTCCATATGGCTTTCCAGAAAGGAAATCTGTTTTTCCAGCTTTAAAGAATCAGTCCAATAATCATCACCTTCTAAATATGCGATATACTTCCCCCGACATCTCTTTACCAATTCTAATACATTATTCGGACCTCCCACATTTTTTTTCCACAAACATAATTCAATTTTATCCGGATTATCATTATAAAAATCCAACAGAATTTTTCGAGTACCGTCCGTTGAACAATCTTCACCTATATGAATTTTGTATGAATATTTCGTCTTCTGCATTAAAATACTTCTAATCGCCTGATCAATAAACTTCTCATGATTATAAGCCGGCATTACAATATCCACAACAGGAGTTGGGTCACTCTGACATATCCACACACATCTTTTCTGATTCTTTTTGCTATACATATTAAACCTGCACTTCCTGTAAATGCTTACAATCCTCTCTTCTTCAGCATCCCATCCTCAATCCGCTGAAAAATCAGCCTGTCTATCACGATTCCAATCACAACAATCACAATCATTATCAGCATCACCTGATTGATGTCCGCAAGATCCCGCCCCATCATCAGCGTATGTCCCAGTCCAATCGTTGCGCTCATTACCTCGCCGGACATCAGCGCCCGCCAGGCAAAGGACCATCCCTGTCTCAGGCCTTCGATAAATTCCGGCATGGCGGCGGGGATAATGACCTTTACATACAGCGTTCTTCCCTCCGCCCCCAGCGTTCTGGCCGCTTTCAGCCACAATGGATTCACATTCCGGATACCGGCTCTCACGGATAAGGCAATGCTGAACGCCGAACCCATCACAAGCACAAAAAGAATCGCGCTTTCGTCCAAACCGAACCAGAGAATCGCAAAAGGAACCCAGCATATACTTGGAAGCGTCTGCAATCCCAATAAAAGCGGATGCATGCAGCGGTGAATTTTTTCATTCCACGACAGAAAAATCCCTGTAATCAGCCCGATTACAACAGACAGCGCAAATCCCGCCGCACCTCTTCCAACGCTGTAAAAAAATGCCTGAAACAGGACCCCTTTTTTCGACAGCGCAATACAGGATTCCACAACCCCCAGAGGACTGGGAAAGGCATAGCTTTTCCAGCAATGCAGACAGGAAGTCCCGAGCCAGTAGATCGTCTGCCAGACCACAATAAGCAGAACATAGAACAGAGCTACCATGAATCTATCTTTTGGAAATGCCTTACTCATCAAATTCTTCTTTTTCACACCGTTCCACCTCAATCCGCACTTCATTCAGTATTTCTTTTCTCAGTCTCAGAAATTCCTCCGATTCTATATGCCTTGGCCGGGGAAGCGTGATCGGATAGATTTTTTTCAGTCCGGTATCCCCTGCTCCGATGACGGCTACCCGGTCGGATAAGAATACGGCCTCTTCTACGCTGTGTGTCACAAGTATCATTGTCCTCTTCGCAACCGAACAGATTGCTTCCAGTTCTTCTCTTAAAACATTGGTTGTCTGTTTATCAAGTGCGGAGAACGGTTCATCCATCAGAAGTACGCGGCAGTCCATAGCCAGCGCTCTGGCCAGCGCCGCTCTTTGCTTCATACCGCCGGAAAGTTCATGAATCCGGTAATCGCAAAACCGATCCAGTTTTACCAGTTTTAAATATTTATGCGCCCGTTCCTCCTGTTCTTCCCTGGAGAAACCGGCAATACTCAAACCGAACTTCACATTCTCGATTACGTTCAGCCAGGGGAACAGAGCGGAATCCTGAAACATCATAATTCTGTCGTTCCCGGGACCGGCAACCGGTTTTCCGTCCATATATACCGTACCATGCGTCGGTGTTTCAAAGCCCGCGATCAGATTTAGCAGGGTGGACTTTCCGCATCCGGACGGACCTACAATGCCAAAAAACTCTCCCTCTTCGATCTTAACAGACACGGAAGTCAGCACTTCGCCTCCGTGTTCCCCATATTGTTTTGATACATCTCTCAGTTCCAGCAATCTATCTATCCCCGTTCCCAAATTGTATTCGTTGCATCCTGAATTATTTTATCTGCAGAAAGCCCTCATAAGGTTTTTGAGAAATAAAGCCTTCTCTCACACATATATCCGCAAATGCTTCTACCGTATCCGCATGAATGTCTGTGCTGAACGTAATATGTTCCAATGATGCTTTCAAAATATCTTCATCAATCGACTTTCCGGTAACCGCATCAATTTCTTCGTTGATCGCAGTCATCGCATCATCCGGGCGATCGCCCGCATAACTTGTCATACCTTCGTGAACTTTGAGAAATTTTTCCACAATCTCCGGATTTTTTTCGACAAACTCTTTTCGGGCAACAACTACCGCCACCGGATAAGAGCCGCTTCCCCAGACTTCTTTCTCATCACAGATGATCTTTGCTTCACACTCATTAATCAGCGTTTCAGCCCACGGTTCCGGGACACATGCCGCATCGATCTCCCCGTTCTGCATTAATTGCAGAATATACGCATTAGCGGTCGCTGTAACAGTTACATTTCCCCCCGCATCCACAGAGGCCAGACCGTTTTGCTCCAGCAGATCAAGAAAAATAAGGTGCTGTGTATTGCCAATCTGCGGAACGGCGACATTTTTGCCTGCCAGATCCGCAACCGTCTCAATCCCGCTCTCCGGCGACGCCAGGAGCATCATCCCGCCCTCCGAACAGCCGGATACGATTACCACGTCTCCCTCAGACTTCACATTCGCGCTGATCGCCGGAATCGGGCCGATATAGCCGATATCAATATCGCCGGAAAACAACGCCGTTACTTCATCCGGCCCTGCATTAAAGGAAGTCCAGTGCACGCTGCAGTCGTCTCCCAGTTCTTTTTCCAGCGCCTCCTGATTTTTCATCAAAAGCGCCTGACTATGCGTAATGTTGGGAAAATATGCAACGTTCACTTCCTGAGCCTTTTTCCCGCAGCCCGCGCAGAACAAAGTGCAGAATATAACAGAAACCGCCAGGCTTTTCCAGCCGTTTTTTATTATTTTCTGATAAATGATCGTTCTTTTCATTGTCTTCTCTCCATTCTTTCAGGAATGATATTCCACGTTTTCCTGCCCGCCCTTCAACTGACAGAATCTTTGAATTTCTGCAAAAACATATTTTACAGCGTCGTCCAGAGACAGTGTGCTGGTGTCCACACAGATTTCCGCATGCTGCGGCGCTTCATACGGGCTTGAGATGCCGGTGAAATTCGGTATCTCACCGTTTCGCGCTTTTTTATATAATCCTTTTACATCCCGTTTTTCGCACTCTTCCAAAGGCGTACTGACATAAATCTCTATAAAATTTCCTTCTCCTATAATCATCCTTGCCCTTTCTCTGTCGCTTCTAAAAGGAGAAATAAAAGAAGTCAGTACGATCAGGCCGGCATCGTTCATAAGCTTTGCCACTTCCGCAATCCTTCTGATATTCTCGATCCGGTCCTGTTCTTCAAATCCCAGATTGCTGTTCAGACCCATCCGGACATTATCGCCGTCCAGCAGCATGGTATAATGCCCTGCCACGCTCAATATCTTTTCAATCTCATTGGCCAGCGCGGATTTGCCGGAACCGGACAAACCGGTAAACCACAGCGTAACGGGCTTCTGGTTCATCTTCGCCGCCCGGATCCCGCGTGTAATATCCAGTTTCTGCCATACAATATTTTCTGAGCGCCGCAGCGAATGACGGATTACGCCGCAGCCTGACGTCATGTTTGACACACGGTCAATCAGAATAAAACATCCCAGCTCCCTGTTCTTCGCAAACGAATCGTATACCATCTCTTCCGCCGTCACAATATCGCACACCGCGATCTCATTTTTATGCAGTCTGGACGCTTCCAGACGCTCTCCGGAATGGATGCTTACCTTATATTTAATCCGCATAACCGTCGCCGGCAGTATTCTGGTGCCGACCCGGATCAGAAAATTTTTTCCCTGTACCAGTTCGGCGTCGTCCATCCACAAAACAGACGCGGTAAACATATTGCTCACTTTGAGTTCCGCGTCTCTCACGAGCACGCATCCTCTTGACACATCAATCTCCCTGTTCAGCCGAACGGTTACCGGATTTCCTTTTCTGACGGCCTGTACTTCCCGGTCTGCCAGTAAGATCGTCTGTACCTCTGCCTTTTCGCCGCTGGGAAGAACGGTAACGGTTTGTCCTGCTGAAAGCTGTCCGGACGCAACCTGCCCCTGAAACCCCCGAAAGGTATGATCCGGCCTGCAGACTCTCTGTACCGGCATTACAAATCCTGCTTCCCCTGTATCTGTTTCTACGTTCACAGTCTCCAGATACTCAAGCAGTGTCTGTCCCTGATACCAGCGCATATTTTCCGATTTTCCGGTAATGTTGTCTCCCTCGGTGGCGGATACCGGAATCACGGTAACATCGGAAAGCTCCAGATCCACGGCAAGTTTCCTGATCTCTTTTTCTATCTTTCTGTATTCCAGCTCATTATAATGAATCAAGTCTGTTTTATTCACCGCGAAGCAAAAACTCCGTATTCCCATGAGCGCACAGATTCTCGCATGCCGTCTTGTCTGGACCAGTATGCCTCTTGATGCATCCACCAGAATGACCGCCAGATCAGCAAAAGAAGCGCCTACCGCCATATTTCTCGTGTATTCCTCGTGCCCGGGCGTGTCCGCTACGATGAAGCTCCGCCGTTCCGTCGTAAAATAGCGATATGCTACATCAATGGTAATTCCCTGTTCCCGTTCCGCCATCAGTCCGTCTAACAGCAGAGAATAGTCAAGCTCTCCTCCCCTGCTCCCGATTCTGCTGTCCAGCTCCAGTGCGCGTTCCTGATCTGTGAACAACAGCTTGGCATCATACAGCATATGTCCAATCAATGTGGATTTTCCGTCATCCACGCTTCCGCAGGTGATAAATTTCAGCAATCCGTTCATATTTAGAAATAGCCCTCCCTCTTGCGCCTCTCCATGCTGCCGGCCGCCTCATGGTCGATCACACGGCTCGTCCGTTCGGAAGTCACTGCCCCCAGCGTTTCCTTTACAATTGCATCCAGAGTATCCGCAGCAGATTCCACTCCTCCGGTCAGGGGATAACACCCAAGCGTCCGGAAACGCACGCTTTTCTGCTCTATCTTCTCACCCGGCCTGAGACGCATTCGGTCGTCATCAACCATAATGATATTTCCGTCCCGGTAAACTACCGGGCGCATTTTGGCAAAGTAGAGCGGAACAATCTCGATCCGCTCTCTGGCAATATACTGCCAGACGTCCTTCTCCGTCCAGTTTGACAAAGGGAAGACACGCATGCTTTCTCCCTTGTGGATTCTGGCATTGTACAGATTCCACATTTCCGGCCGCTGATTCTTCGGCTCCCACGCCTGCGCTTCGTTGCGGAAAGAAAAGATACGCTCTTTCGCCCTCGATTTCTCTTCGTCACGCCTGCCGCCGCCGAAGGCGGCTGTGAACCCGTATTTTTCAAGCGCCTGTTTCAAAGCCTGCGTCTTCATAATATCCGTATATGCGGATCCGTGATCAAATGGGTTGATTCCCTGCCGGACTCCTTCTTCGTTGGTATAAACCAGCATCTCAATTCCCTTTTCCCTGGCCGTGCGGTCGCGGAATGTGATCATCTCACGGAATTTCCAGGTAGTATCTATATGCAGAAACGGAAAAGGCGGTTTCTCCGGATAGAATGCCTTCAGTGCAAGATGCAGCATCACGGAACTGTCTTTCCCGATGGAATACAGCATCACAGGCTTCTCGCATTCCGCGGCGACCTCCCTCATGATATAGATCGCTTCCGCCTCCAGGGCATCCAAATGTACGTCGTTGAGCAAAATCAAGTACCTCCTGTATCTGCCAATTTTCCAAAGTTCTTCCATATCCATCTGAGATACAGAGAATCAATCATCATTCTAAAACAAGACGCCGATAAAATCAATGCTTTTATAAAATAAAATATATATACTTAATCTATTAAGATTTACCATTTACCGACGATAATATTACTGTAGAATTAAAGAAAGGTGGTATGGTTATGTCCACGGATAACGAAGAGGTTGACCGTCAGGCAGAACAGATCAAAAGGAAAAAATCTTTCCTGATCGCGTTCGCCGTCATTGCTGTTGTTGTGATCTGTGCTCTTCTTGGGGTCATCATCTATCTGCTGATGCAACAGAAAAATTCAACTGCCCCGGGAGAAGAACCCGAAGTCATTTACAATAATGTAGTGACGCCTGACAATGTCGACGAAATCATCAGTCAAATGGAGGAGCGTGAAAAGACTCCTGTCGGTTCTTATGAAGTATCCATGAACACCGACTGGGTATTTCCGGATGGAGATTCTGCTTCTGCAAACGCCTTTGTAGAGAACTCCACCGCAAACCAGAACATGGTCTATTTCACAATCACTCTGAAGGACAATGATGAAGAGCTCATGCGCTCTCCCTATCTGGCAGTTGGAAGCAGACTGGATGACATCAAGCTGGATACTGCTTTGGAAGCAGGAATTTACGATTCAGTCATCACTTATCATCTGGTTGATGACGAATTTAAAGAGCTGAGTTCCGTATCCCTGTACATGACGATCACCATCCAAAGCTAAAGTATCTCAATAAGGAGGAAATCTATCATGAAAAATCAGAAAATTGCAAGGCTTATAGCATTGGCCACCGCAGCAACTATGATGCTGGCTCCTGCTACTGCTTTTGCAACCGAGGCCACTGACACGGCAGGAGCATCCGGGTCTATCGAAGGCGAAGGGCAGTTGGAGGGTTATGTAAACAAAGACGCTTTCCGCGTTGTCCTTCCCACAGTTACGGATGTAGATTTTACACTCGATCCGCAGGGATTGTTAAACAAATCTGACTCCACAAAATACGCTCTCGGCGCAGGCGCTGTATATTTTACAAATGCAGCCACGGTCTCCGGGAATAGTGCAACGTATTCCGCTAAAAGCGATGAGATCAAATTCCTTAACAAGAGTTCTTATGATGTGGACGTAGAGCTTTCCGTGACGCTTGATACAGGCGATATCGCTCTGGTCGCTAACAGTGCTGTGGCAACCGTATCCTCACCCTCTCTTAATTTACAGCTTATCCCGGTAGGTACCGATGGTACAGAGGGCACGGCTGTTGACATTACTGATACCGCTTATACTGTACCGACTCCGGCAACCGTTGCGAAAGTCGCTGAAGTTGACGGAAGCACGGTGACAAAAGGCTATACGATTTCAAGCAGTAATGCCCCTGTGGAAGGCGCTGTCAAGTCTCCGAACGGTTACTACTATACCTACAGCTTAACGGATGACTTTACCGATGCGGATGCAAAAGGTGTTGGTTACAAATTAACCGGTTCCTGTGACACCAAGACAGACTGGTCCAAGATTGATAAAACATCTGTAAGCGCTACAATCGCATGGACGATTGCAAAATCCGGCGCACCGAGCATCAGCGGTACCGCTTACAGCAGAGCAAAAACCAATAATACTTATACCGTTAAAAATGCAACACAGAATATATCCTCTATTTCCATATCAGCAGATGGAAAAACACCTGCACTTGCTGTTCCTGCCGCTGCATATACATTGAGCGATGATAAAGCTACCTTAACAATTGATGGTACAAAGGCAGGTGTCGGCTCTGGCGCTGTTGGTCAGGTTCGTTACTTTATTGTAACTTTTGCCGACAATACTACAGTATCGTTTTCTGTCAAAGTAGCTAATTAACCCCAGCACAGCAATATCAACATAAAATGGTCGCCCTGATTATCGACTTTTGATAATCAGGGCGACCTTCTTCATAAAACCGGTCTTGCATTATCTTAAAAATATCCGAAGTTTCCCGCTTCTTCAAAATCGCTTAAATCTTTTGAAATTTTCAATTTAACCTCTTCGGGAAGATAAAATTGTCTTTTTCGTATTTCATTTTTTTTGCGATAAACCGTATATACATTATCTACTGTTTTGCTTTGCGATTCTTTAATAAAATTTTCTGTTTGATCAGTATAGATCATATCTAAAAAAGAAAACATATGCTTGGAAACATCTACTGCATTCTCTGACAGATCTTCATAACGTACAGTAATAAAATTATTCGGATACTTTTTTTTCATTTCGACATTTAATTTAATACATTCCTTCCACTTATAGTATCCAAAATAATTTTCTGGTCTAAATTCATTTTTACCCGTTGCGAATTTCCATTCATCCATTATATCCCACCCCTTCCTAAACTCCGAAGGAGCATTTATCCATGACTCTAATACATCATAAGGGTTCCTTACAATGCCAACTATCTTTATTTTTTTACACCTTTCCAACAATAACGGTACCGTATACAAATATTTTGCTTCCTTATATGATAATATTGATGGGTCTGAAATTTTTTCTTTAAATATTGGATAAATTCCGCTCTTTTTCTTATCCGACTGATTTAAGAATTCGTCTTTATCTTCACAATACAATTCCCGAAAAAAATCTTCAATATCTTCTGAAGTACTTTCGGTCGTAATTCGATTTTTAAACCGATATGAAAATAATGGCTGAAAACGAAATGCAACATCCGGACAACTGTCTATAATCTGTCCCAGCCAGGACGTACCAGATCTCGGAACACCATACACAGCAACTACATTCTTATACATTATTTATACCTCCATTTTATTATACTTGTCCATCTACTTATTCTGCATATAAAACCAAACATGCAGGCATACAACGATTATATCTTAAATATAACCTATATTCTGGTACAATTTCTTTTATCAATCCAGGAATATTGATTAATGCCCATTCATCGAACCCCACAGTAATGGCCAGCTTTGGTTTACATGACCATAAGATATTTTTAGCACCCATCAATGTCTCCAAGACTCCATTATAAAAATTAATCTTTATAAAGGAAACCGATTTTCCGTATAAAATATTATCCAAAGTATCTACTGTTATTTTAAAACCTGATTCAAATGTAATAATTGAAGACTTCTGCTTTTCTCTTCCGCTAAAGAATAATGTTCCCTTTTCCTTCCATGTTCCTATATTATATAATGAAATATTTTGTATATTATTATTTTCAACATATAACTGCAGTTCTCTAAAATTTTTTTCTTCCGGCTCAAAAGCATAAATTTGACTATATTTCCCAGAGCATCTTTTCAAGAACAGATCAATTGTATCTCCTGTATAAGCCCCAACGTCTACATAACATTCCTTATCTCCAACTTGAAATATATCATTTTGAAAATAATCCTGCTGTCTGCCATTCATACATTCCTTTATATATTTCACATTGTTATTCATTCTTGCATTTAAATATGCAATCATTGCTCTCTGAGATTGTTTGTCCTGTAATTTTTCGTATGTCAGAAAATACTCTTTAAGATGATCCATAATGAATTTATAGTCGATATTATGGTATTGGCTATACAAAATACTGCAAAAATAAAACACTTTGTTAATTTGTTGCTCTTTTTTTAAAATCTCATCTCCCAAATCATAATTTGAATGACCCAAAATCACATTAAATCTACTATATTTTTCTTTTATTTTCTGTAAAGACATTACGGGAACATTTCCAAAAGTATTATTTTCAATTCTTCCATCCAACCAAACGGCTGTTATTAATATATTGTTTTGTTCGAGGTACTCTTTCACTGCGCCTGAAACCTCTCCGGCTCCCCATAATATCAAGGGTAATTTTTCTTTATACATCAATTCACTAATGATATCTATATTATTTTCCTTTATAAACAGCTTTTCAAAATCGTATTTATCCACTTTCAATCTCCAATTATCACAAATATTGTTTAATACTTGATACGATAATATCCATTTCCGAATAATCATATCTTTGATCTACCGGTAATGGTAAAATATTACAAGCCATATCATATTCTAATTCATTTTCCCTGCATTGCTGTAATACATTAGGCCATAAAATTGGAATGTAAATTTTTTTTTCTTGTAGTTTTTTGCGAAGAAGCATTCCATTAGAAATATAAAAAGGATACATAAATGCACCTTTGGGAATAAATAGTTTTAATTTATTATATTCATGCAAATATTTATGAAGGTATTCAAAATTCTTTTCCCTTTTTTCTCTGACAATATTATAGTTTATACTGCGCAACATATTTTCTGTCAATTTAGACATCCTTTTTACTGCTTCGGTTCTAAATCGCTCATTGTTATAAACATATTCTTTGTAAAACTCCGGCGCTGTTCTTTCAAATCTGCCGACCAGAAAATTAATTCTATTATAAGATTCATCAAAATCAATCTCTTCTTCAAGATGAACATCCGTAAATAAAAAGGCGCCATCAGCCACTCCAAAAAACTTTCTACAAGTATATAAAGTATCTATTCCCTGAACAGGCATTTGAAAATACGCTTGTGCATGATCAATAATTATATTTTTGTATTTATGTGCCAGTTCTTTTATCTTCTTATTCCCAATTTGGCCATAATAATTGACAATATATACCCACTCATCATTGTCTTGATTGATATTTACCGGGAGAAAATTCTCACCAATAGAATAATATTTAACTTCAACCTGCTCTCTAATGCATACACTTTCAATAGAATCACATAAAAATTTAGGAAGTAAAATCTTTTTTATTTGTCGGGCTCTGATTAAATATACCAAACAATTTCTTCCGCAATTCAATGCATATCCTTCCTCGTGCAGCATCGGAAGTTCGCATCTGTCTAATTCAATATATCCTCCTATTTCTTTGTTTTCCATTTCATCTGTATCCTTCTCTTATAAAAATTTAGAAGATTTTAAAATCATTAAGCATATTTACAATTTCTTTTTTTTCACAAAACATCATTACATCAATAATTGATAAGCCTGGCACAAAATACCCTATTCTTTGAATATAAACCGGACAATTCGATTGCAAAAACTCTAGATTGATATTCTGCTCTTTATATTTATTTCTGCGGAAAAAGGTCTGACCTCCTGGTGGATTGACATAACTCTCTCCACCAACCGCTTTTGTAATATACAGTGCCCATTCATCCGGCTCATTTATACAGGGAACATTGATTTTCATTTGCGAAAAAACGTCAAAGTCTTTTTTTATTCCCAAATAGGAACATACAGATTTTATCGACTTGATATTAAAATCAGACAAATTATTATACTCTTCATCAAATACAGCATGTAAAAAAGACATCACTTCTTCATAATAAGGCGCCTTTCTTCTATACACCGTCAATTGACCGTATATTTTATTTCTCCAGTCAATATTATTTGCAATTACTATTTCATTTATTGCCGTTTTTTGTGATGCTTTTTGTATTGGAACCGTAATATATCCGGGAGTCCCATTTTGTCTCAATATACGGTTACGATTCACCCATCCATGACTGATATATTGCGGAGTATCAAAAAAAATGAATTTATCTACATAATGAATCAGCGAAAAATAGCCTATATATGGGAAAAAATATGGCTGCATAATTCCAACTTTCATTTCCATCAATCTCCTCTTCTTGTACCGTCAACGATTCCCAGATAGAATATCAATAATTCTTTTAAGCTCCTTTTGTTCCAGCTCCGGATACAACGGTAAAACCAGAATTTCTTCCGCCAGCCGTCTTGCCGCATCCAATTCCGTTCTCTTATATTTATTCTTAAAGCAGGCCTGATCCGATGTCAGCGGATAAAAGTATTTGCGCGGATAGATATTTTCCTCTCTGAGACATTGATACAGCTCATCTCTTGTCATTCTGAAATCTTTTTTCACCAATACAGGAAAATATGCGTAATTATGTACGGTTTCCCCTCTCCTCTCAAAAAGACGAATCCCCTCTGTCCCGCTCAATTTCTCCGCGTACAGCTCCCAGCGCTTCTTTCTCCCGCGAATTGCGTCGTCGACATGCTTCAGATTACACAATCCCATGATTGCGGAGAACTCATTCATCTTCGCATTGGCGCCTATCGACACTACCAGCTCTTCTCCCCGAATCCCGAAATTTTTAAGATTGTACAACCGGTCATACAGTCTGTGATCTGAAAAAGCCACCGCGCCTCCCTCAATCGTATTATATACTTTCGTAGCGTGGAAACTGAATACGGCGGCATCTCCATAATTTCCGATTCCTTTTCCATTATAGGTTACTCCAAATGCATGCGCCGCATCGTAGATGACTTTCAGGCTGTATTTATCGGCGATCTTCTGGATTGCTTCTACATTGCATACGTTTCCATATACATGAACCGGAAGAATGGCAACCGTTTTTTCCGTGATCAGTTCCTCAATCCTGTCCTCGTCAATGGTTCCGTCACTCTCTTTTACATCGCAGAATACCGGCTGCAGATGATTCCTGACAATCGCGTGTGTTGTAGAGATAAAAGTAAAAGGCGTCGTAATTACTTCGGCGCCTTCCGGGAAATCAAACGCCTGGATTGTCATTTCCAGCGCCATATGACCGTTGACCATCAAGGACAGCTCCGGAACATCCAGATAACCCGTCAATGCCTTTTCCAGCTCTCTGTGATATTTTCCCATGTTTGTGATCCAATGGCTGTCCCACAGAGGCCGGATTGCCTCTATATATTCTTCATACGGAGGCATGGTGGTCCTCGTCACAAGTATTTTCTCTGTGTTCATATGATTGTTCCTGCTTTTCCCAAATTTCGGTTTTCCTCAATATTATTTTATTTTTTCAATGCATTCCAACATCTTGTTCCGGCATAATCTTCATATCCGCTGTTTTGCCTGAAATCTGTTTCCCCGGCTTCGATAAACTCCAGATAGTCCTGTAAATCAATCTGGTACTCCGGGATGATGTTTCCCGCATTCGTCTGAACGCTTATATATTCATTTTTGCTCAGCTGTATGGGGAACAACGACATCTTCATGCTGTCGGTATGCAGAGAAAGCAGTCCATTTCCTGCCATGGGAAACAGATACAGCAGATTCTTGTCTGTAAATACACTACCGAGGAACATACTCCGATTTTGAGGATCATGTATTTTTTCAAATCCTGCCGGATACTCCAGTTTACTTATAAAGGAAATACGGTCCCCACGAATCTCATAGCAGAATATCTTTTCTTCAAAACACGGAAGCAAAAACAGCCGGTTCCCTGCTCTGACTGCCTCCCGAAACGGCCGGTCGCTGATTCCTTCGTATTCTGTATCCCATACGGTCTGCTCCCTTGTATCCGGATTCCACGCAATCACATGCTTCCCGCCGGCTCCAAGAATATAGATCCATCCGTCTTTCTCATGGATCGTATAAAAGGTATCCGGTATATGAAACTTTACAATCTCTGTCTCCAAACTTTTTGTATCAAATCCCAGAAGTGCATCCGTTCCCGGAATGCATCTCCAGATCCGGTTTCCGGCAGCCACACTATTTTCCACTCCATAAGAAATAATCTCAGATATCTGAAAATGCCGTTCCAAATCTGCATTCACCGTACAGCGGGAAAATCTGCCGTTTCTCATGGAAAAGACCACTGCAGAAGAATCTGTAACCTTCTGTAACATCCATACATCATCTCCGACACGGCATATGGAACGTATACACATTCCCTCTTCCGCCTCTTCTTCCGGAGCATAATACGTAAATGACTTCTCTTTTAAATGCCAGGCAGCCACCACATATGAAAATTTTGAAAAACAAAACAATTGGTCGCCATACCTGAAAACTGCGGCGATATGATTACCGTTAAAATTCTGAAATCTTCCAAACGCCGCCAGACTCTGCAATTCCCTGTTTTCCATATTCCAGCAGAACAAAAGATTTCGACCGAATCCGGCTCCGTACAGCAGGGAATCTTCTATGTGCGCCGCTGCAAAACTTATATTTATCCTATCATCTTTCATTCATTTTCTCCCTGGCGACCCTCTAAAGTATCTTCTTCCGTCTCATCCGGTAAGGGAATATCAGCGGAAACGAAAATATCTCCTGGCTTGTTCGCCGAAACCGTACCCTCATCATCCTGAACTTCATCACCTTGATTTTCATCATCTTGATCTGTATCCTGAGGCGGCACTTCCTGCTCTTTTTCTTCCTCTTCCGAATTATCTTCCGTTTCTGTCCTCCTGCCCGCAGACAAAGTCCAGCTTACGGTTACCCGCGGCGCCCCTTCCGACAGTTTTTTCCAGTTACCGTTGCTGTTTGCAGCTCCGGTCAGCCGAAAATAATATATATGATCTTCTTTCTGTTCCGTCTCTGCATCTGCTGAAGCAGTTATCCTGAGAACCGCTCCCTCCTCTTCATCAATCGGAATCATATGTTCTCCGTCTGTCAATGCGAGAAAAATGCTCATATCCGTATCATCGGTAAATTCCCTGTCATCGGTCAGTCTGATATCTCCCAGAGAAGAAGCATCGATCTTCGCTGTCACAGTTATTTCCACCGGAACAGGCCCTTTATTGATCATGGTTACCGCATCACTCGTACTGCTGTAATCGACTTCCGTATCATCTGTCCTTTGGAAGAAAAGTGTGGCATCCTTTTCAAATCTTTGATTATCATAGGCCGCCGCGCCTGTCTGACTGATCAATCGCTCCGGATCCAGAATAAAGTCAAATATCCGGCTGTTATCTGTCGGCAAAACCACCTGAACAGCATCCGCCGGCGGAAGAGATTCCGGAACCGGCTCCGATTCTTCTTCCGATGGCGGCTGTATATTTTCCAAAGGAACCTGCTCTGCGTCTGACGCGCATACTGTAATTGGAGCAGCCAACAGCGACGCAAGCAGCCCATACACCGCCCATCTCTTTAATTTTGATTTCATGACTGTTCAACTCCCTTTTCTCACTGCACATTCACATCCTGTATCATCACCGGCTTTCCCGTCTCCCGGTACAGCCATACCAGGGAACTCCCGTCCCCATAATAAGCGTCGCTGAACCCGATCGCCGGATACATATCGGAACTGTCGTCGTAGATCCCGATCTCTTCTTCGATAAACCGTTCCCTCAACTTCCGATACCGCCCATATAACTCCGGCCGCATGGACGCAAAGGTCGTCTCCATCAGCGGATGAGGCCTCCACAGCAGAACCGCGTCCTCCCGGCCGGCAAAAAAGTCAAATACCCTCTCCAGTTTCTCCATATATGCTTCATTTCCGTTCAGCATACAGGACAGGCTGGTGTTATACAGGAGCACTTTCCTGCCTCCCGCTTTTTTCTTCCAATCCTCAGGGACCTCTACTTCTCCCCGCCTTACCGCACGCGCCTTGTCAAATTTGGGGGAACCGAGAGGAAGGAGTTTGTCCGCGGGATCTATCCGGGGATCATATTTCTGAAAGTGCCGGATATAACTTTGCTTTTCATCCTCGCTCTGTACGATGACATAGTCTGCGTTCCAGACGCCTTTTGCCAAAGCCATTCCTTCCGCGACCCCGTCTCCCGCTCCTACAAAGTACGGCACATATACCAGTTTTTCCGTGAATTTCTTCAGATTCTGCGAATAAAAGAACGGATGCACACTGGTCACATAGTTACCGTCATCATAGGGATTATGAATGAAGATGATATCCGGCCGCCGGAGTTCAAAGTCATAATTTTGATAATCGGTTACTTTCACCTCATTCGGAAAAAGATCCCCTTCGTAGTGCATCTTTCCAAAGCTGGTATCCGGATTCCGATCAAAGTAGGGAATCGGAATCACATAGACTTCCGCCTCTTCGTCTTCTTTTGCCGCCTTCCAGATACTCTCCAAAGAATCCCACATGGATGCCTTATACGGAAGAAACACCGCTTCCAGTCTGTCCGGGATATCCTTTCCGACCTGGACACGGATGCGGCCTGCCTGCTGTTTCAGCTGTTTTAAAAGATTTCTGCATTCCGGGAGATTCTGAAGTGCCAGGGTCAACCGGTACAGGGTCTCGCAATACTGCTCCAGTTCCTTTACTGTCTTCTCTCCCTCTCCGTAGATCTGTTCGATCATGGTTCCCATGCTGATGGCTACTTCCTGCATATCCGCCAGAAGCCCCATGACTTCCTGCTCATTCACCTGCTTTTTCAGCAGGCTTCCTTCCAGTACTTTATGAGTCTTCCGCAGTAGATCGACCGTGGAAAACAACTGTTTTCTAATTGTACGGCTCATCGGCGCATTCCTCTTCCTTTTATTCTTTAATCCATTCAGCCTTCCTGGCATTGAGCAGCGCTTCAAAAATCTCCAAATCGTCCACGGAAGTCAGCTTGATATTTTTCTCCGATCCGAGAGAAAAATGCAGCCGTCTGCCCAGTTCGATGAACAGCGTGCAGGTGGCTACCGTATTGGTTATCCCTCTTTCCAGCGCTTCCCTGTGCGCCTTTACGAGTGTCTCCACGGAAGCGCACTGCGGCGTCTGCGTCACTTTCAGATTGTCGCGGGAAATCTGTTCGTCGGAAGACTCTCCGTCTCTTGTACATAACATAGCAGAAGTGCAGGGCACGACCGAGACGGCATTGCCGTACTGCCTTGCCACCCGAATACAGTCGGAGATAATTTCCTCCGATACCAGCGGCCGAATCGCATCGTGAATCAAAACCAGATCCACCGGTTCATGACGGGACGCAATATCCCCGACTCCGGCACGGATGGAATCCTGTCCGTTCTCTCCGCCCGGTACGATACTTTCCAGCTTGGTAATGCCGAACTGTCTGCAATAAGCCTCCAGAATCTGTATCCAGCCCTCCACACAGACGACGACAATTCCGTCAATACAGGGATGACGCTGAAAAGCCTCCAGCGTATAGATGATGACCGGCTTGTCATAAACATTCAGGAACTGCTTCGGAATATCCTGATGCATCCGCTGCCCGGAACCGCCGGCTATAATAAGCGCAATCTGTTTCATTGAAAAATGTCTCTCTTTTCTATAAACATACGGTAAAGCGCTTTGAACATCTCTACATCTTCCACCGCATTGATCTTAATATTAAAGTCCGAACCTTTGGAAAAGTATACCGTCTCTCCCATCCGCGCCAGAAGGCTGTTATTATCCATACAGTGAAGAACCCCCTTTTCCACGGCTTCTTTGTGCATCCGTTCCAGATAATCCAGACGGTAGGACTGAGGCGTCTGGATCCTCCGGATTGCAAAGCGGGAGATGCTTTCTCTGCCTGTGCAGCCGTCCTGCGTCATCATAACCGTATCGGTAGACTGCACGGCCGCGACACCCATCCCCTTTCTGCGGCAAGTCCGTATACTGTCGGTAATCAGATCCGCCGATACCAGCGGCCGGATCGCATCATGAACGACGACCGTGTCTTCCGGCCGGTAATGCTTCGCCAGCCACTGTATGCCGCGCCAACTGGATTCCTGTCCATCTGCGCCGCCCTCTACAATCGTTTCCAGCTTCGTAATGTTAAACTGTTTCGCATATGCCCGCACCATCTCCTGCCAGCCGGGCAGACAGGAGACAATCACCTGATCAATCTCCGGATGATTCTGAAAAGCCTGAAGCGTATACACGATGATCGGCCGGTTATCCACGATCACAAACTGCTTGGGAATATTCATCTGAAATCTCGGATCCAGCCCGGCCGCAAGTATCAATCCTATATTCATCTTTTTATCCGTTCTTTTGTTATATTAAATATGATATATATACTTTATTCTGTCAATTCATATATCGACCGATTCACAAAAAACATAAATTCCTCATGTATCAGACAAAAAGCGGCGGGAACCCCGCCGCTCTGCCGGATCAATCCTTTGCGGATCTTACCCAATCGTATTCAAAAGCATCCCGACCGCGTAATAATTGGTCAGGTTATATGCCCCGCTCCTCGCGAAATTCGCAAAGGAAGTCATCGAATCCGGAAGCGAGTTGCTCTTGGAGGAAGCTTTGCTGCTGCTGGAGCTGCTGCCCTTCTTCTCCGTCTCCTCTGTGGAGGCCGTCTTATTCGTTCCCAGAATCTTATCGACCGGTGAATCCAGAATCCTCGTCGCCTTGCTGCCCACGCGCTCTGCGATTCCGTACTGGCCGCCCATCGTCTCTTTCACGAAATCATAGCTTTCTTCCAGAGACTCTGTCAGCTTTTCCTTATCCACAGACAGATAGCCGTCCTTATCCTTGCTCAGGCCGAAGGTCTGCAGCGCCTTATCCGTCAGTGTGGAATGTCCGAAGCTTGCCAGATCCTCAGCCGCCGTTGCAGTCATGCCGTTGTTGTTCTTGAGGAAAGACACTGTGGTATTATAGTCTTCCACAAACTTGTCGATTGCAGATACCATATTGCCAAAAGCCTTCTCCACATCCGCCTGCGCCGACTTGATCGCATCTGCGTTGCCGCTTTCGCCTGCTTTCTCTGCCTTTGCCAGTGCTTCTTCGTATTTTGAGAACACATTGTCCTTCTCATACATCTGAAGTTTGGAAGCAGAATCTTCCAGGTCGGAAAGAGCCATCTGATAGCTTCTTAAATACGCGGAGGAGGTCGCTGCCGTACCGTACTTGTTCTTCACAGAACTGCTGCCGGTGCTGGAGGTGTTTGATGCGCCCGAAGTACCGGAGGTGCTGCCGGTAGACGCATATTTGTCTCTCAGCTCATCCGCTTTGTCGTTGGAGCTGTTAACCCAGGACTCGTAATTCAGTCCATTGTTGTAGCCGGAATTATAACCATAATTATAATCCGTGCCGATGCCGCCGATTCCACTTGCTGCCATATGATTGTTCTCCTTTCTGGTATTGCCATACCTGTTTTGGCAGAGAACTTCTGTCGGTCCTCCGCCCTCTGTTGTAAAAGGATCTCTCCTTATGCAACCTGATTCAGATACCTGTCTGACTCCGGCAGGACTTCCGGCGCCGGAACGCCCGGATGTTTCAACTGCCGAAAAAACGCCGGCCGCTTTCGCAGCACGTACTCTCAGACTCTCCTATATAGTATATCGCCCGCTCTTTACAAAATATAAGACGAATCAGCATTTCCTTATTTATACGCTTTCAGCCGCTCCTTCGCCGGACCGTACCCCTCGCCGGCCGCCCTGCGGTAATATCGAAGCGCCAGCTCCTTCTGCCCGGACACCTCGTACCAGGCGCCCAGATTATAGGCCGCCTTGAAAGACCCGGTTCCGACCACGCCGCCCAGTTCCGGACGCTCTCCCAGCTCCAGGCAGCGCTTGTAACAGCGCTCGATGTTCGGAAGCAGGCCGATATACCGTCCTACGTCCGACAATACCCGCTTCATATAGAATAATCCGCACACGAAGCAGAAATCCGACCAGCCTCCGAGAACCGCTTCCTCCCGCTCTACAACCGCCGACGCTTCCTCCAGGCGCTCCGGCGTTCCCAGATCCAGCAGCGTGTACAGATACAGCACCACGCCGCCGGGCCGGTAGGCCTCGCCCGGTTCCGACAGGCGGTAAAAACTTCGGAAGTACGGCAGACTCTCTTCCAAACGCTTCAGATTGCGCAGTGTGGACGCCAGTTGGAACTGATAATACGCGTCCTGCGGATGTTCCTCCGCCTCCAGCAGAAGATAGGGCAGGTTGCGCTCGCCCTTATCCATATACAGATAGCCGTCATGGTCCGCTTTCAGAGGCAGCGGAAAACAGGGGATGTCCCCCTCCGGCTGCTCATGAATCCGTCCTGTGTAACGGACGCCCGCAGGCAGCAGGCGCGGCAGAACCGAAGTGCTGATACCGGTCCCCTCTTCCTCCGGATAGACGTCGTAGCGAAGAAGCCCGCCGATCCACTTCCCCTGTCTGGCATTCAGCGCCCGTTCCAGATCTTTCCGTCTGCACGGCCGCACATATTCGTCCGCGTCCAGAACCAGATTCCAGTCCCCGTCCGACTGTTCCAGCGCGTAATTCCGGGCGGCGGAGAAATCGTTGATCCAGGCGAAAGAATACACCTCCGCCCCCATCTCCTGCGCGATGGCCCGGGTCCGGTCCCCGGAACCCGTGTCAACGACGATCATCCGGTCCACCAGCGGTCTGGCCGCCTTCAGGCACTTTCTGAGCGAACGTTCCTCGTTTTTCACAATCATGACCAGATGAATTTTCATAATCCCGCGTCCACCGGCAGATTATGCCGTTTCTGTCTTTCCAACTGTCCCTGAATCTGCCTGACATAGACAAAATTCCGGATATCCGCCTCCTGTCCCGGTGTCAGCTCCAGAAACTGGCAGCCGTATCCGAATCCGCCGCCCCGCAGCTCCTGCACCCGAAGGATCTTCGCGGTCACCCGGTGCGGCTCGGATTTAAATTTATAAACAAACGTTATATACTGGCCCTGCACAAGCTTCTGCGTCGTCACAAAATACAGACCGCCCGCGCTGATGTTCTGGACCGTCCCCGTGATCATCCGGTTGTCGTCCGCGCGGAAATCCAGAGCGATCTGCACCTTCACGCGTACGTCCTTCTGCCTCTGAAACGCTTCGTAGACCTTGACCAGCGTGCAGTCCGCCATCCATGGTTCCCCGGTCTGCATGGCGGCCGGATTTTTCTTCAGCGTCATATCGCACAGACAGCGGACCAGACCGTGCTGTCCGTCATAGAAATCCACGATCGTCTTCAGTCTGGCGCTCCGAAGCTTCGGCGTGGTGAAAAAAAGTCGAAGCACATTCTCACTCACCTCAAATACCCTCGCTCTCGACAGCGGTTTTTTGTCCGAGCCATAGACCAGACAGCTCTCACAATCTCTCAGTTTCACGTCCTGCGCCCCCTCCTTCGTTTCCCTAGATGGTAATCGATCCCGCCTGGTTGTTCAGATTCATCATCATCTGAAGCTTCATCACTTCCACCAGATTGCGGATCGTATCCGTATCAGATGCGCCGTCGTCGTCCGTCTCTTTTCTCTGCATGGCGGTTCCCAGGAGCAGACTCAGCATATTCGGCGAGGAGCCGTACACCGACGACATTCCGAACAGACTCCCCAGACCGGTCAGCGCCGAAGCGCCGTATGTACCGCCAAGCCCCGCCAGATCCGAAGTCCCATACAACCCCGCCAACGCGGAAGAACCGGACAGGCTCCCCAGCCCGTTCAAAACAGACGAACCGTACGCATCTGCAAGTCCGCTCAGGGAAGACGAATCCGTCTTCGCCGCACTGCCGGCCGTCAGCGTTCCCGCCGTGAGAGGCGCCCCCTCCATATACGAAGCTACTTTTTTCACATAATTCTGCGTCTCCGCGTAAGGCGGTACGCCGCCGTATTTTGCCACGCTTCCCGGTCCGGCGTTATAAGCCGCGAGCGCGAGCGTCACATCCCCTCCGTAACGGTCCAGATTCGTCTTCAGATACTTCGCTCCGCCCATAATGTTCTGCCTCGCGTCAAACGGATCCGTCACTCCCAGCGCGCTGGCCGTCCCCGGCATCAACTGCATCACGCCGAGAGCGCCCGCTTTCGAGACCGCATTGGGATTAAAATTCGACTCCGCCTTCGCGACCGCCTTCAAAAGATTTACAGAAATCCCGTACCGTTCGGCCGCTTCCTCAAAAATCGCGTCCATACTTCCCGCGGTATTCTGATATACTTCCCGGAAACTGCTGTCCGCCGTCTCCTTCCGCTCATACCGCTGTCCTGCCTGCGCGGCGATCCCGTGAAGCTCCGCCGCCGATGTCCCGTATATCATAATTCCATCCAGCCCCTTCTGCCGAAAATTTTACGGACGCTCCGCGTCCCTTAACGTCATGCCCTCGTCCGTTTCCTCCGATACGGCCGCCTCGTCCGACAGAGCCGCTTCCTCCGCCTCCGAAGGCTCCCGGTCCGGCACATACCCGAGAAAATAAATATAAATATCCACAATCGCCTGATACAGCTCCGCCGGAATCTCCGAGCCAAGCTGAAGCTGGGTCAGAAGCGTTGCCAGAGAATCGTCCTCATACACCGGAACCCCAGCCTGCATGGCCGTCTCCGTAATCCGCTCCGCCAGATAGCCCATACCCGAGGCCACGATAACCGGAGCTCCGTTCTTATCCGGATTGTACTTCAGGGCAACGGCTTTCTGCTTCATCAACTCTTCAAATTCTGACATTGATCGTCGTCTCCTTCTCCCGTATTTCCGGAAATACCTCCGTCACTTTCCGGTCCCGCACGCGTCCGTAGACGGAACACTGCCCGAGGCGGATCCCGTTCTTCTTCAGAATCCCTGACACATCCGACTGGATCTTCTTATCCTGCTTCGCCAGATGGGGCGGCACGAAAAGCTGCATCGCCGACTCTCTGTCCTGCAGCGTCATCACCAGTTCAAATTTCCCGAGGCTCTGAATATCAAATTTCAGGAAAAGCTTGATCTTCCTGCCCTCTTCTTCGCTTCCTCTCCGGGCATCCGGATCGACCCACATCTCCGACACCACATTGTGCTCCTCATACTGGAACGGGATCAGGAAATGCAGAAGCGGCATATAAACGCTCTCATTCACGAGCATGCCGTTCATAATCGTATAGAACTGCTGGACATGCTCCAGCCCCCCTTGCCCGTTGGCTCCCCGCAGAAGCAGATTCGCCAGATTGTCCGCGAACTCCGCCATCGCCGGCTTCTGCGCGGCCGCAGCGTCCGCTCCCATATTCAGAAGATTCTGCAGGCTTTCCTGCTCCCTGCCCTCGAAGAGCGCCGCGAAATCCCTGTTGTCCATCAGCCGGTCGAACAGTTGAATCAGCTTATCCTCTCCCCCGTTCTGATAGCGGACCGCATTAAAGATCAGGAGCATGGTTGCGTCCCGGACCGCTCCGTAATCGTGTGTGCGCGATATATAATTAGAAAGAAACGGGATCAGCCTGCCGTTGAGAATCCCCGCATTGCCTGCAATATCGCCGTTGGCCGCATTCCAGTTCATGGAATCCGCCAGCTCGCGGAACTCCTCCCGGAAAGACCGGAGCATGAGCTGTTCGATATCTTCCGTCAGAGAATGCATCTGCTGGAGAAGATGCGTACCGGAAGCGTAGTTATTGTACCCTTTTAAAAATGCCAGCACCGCATCCTGAAAGCTCTCCGAAGGGTTCTGTTGAAGGAGCGACCGCAGCTGGTTGAAAAAGTCTCCTCCGAATCTCGCCTGCAGCGCCTGCTGGCCCTGAAGAAACTGCAGCAGATCTTCCGGAGAATCCATCCGCATGGACATGAGAAACTGATCCACAAGGGCGCTGATCTCCGTATTGGCCTCTCCCTGGAAAATCGAGGCGTCAAACAGAAGCCGTTCGAGCGCTCCCGCCAGATCCTGGTTCTCTCCCAGCCCCTTGATAAACGCACTGTAATTACTTTCATAATTGATGACGCCGAACACGTCGTTCTGGGCCGTATTTCCGGTCTGTTCCCCGTCCCGGCCGTCCGCACGGACGACCCGGCTGGGATCCGTCGGATTGCGGATCGCCGCGTGATCCCCGTTGTACCTCGGGTCCATGGGGTTCGGCGTATTCCGGTTATCCGTATTCAGATTCGGGGTCGTCACCTGCAATATATTCGCCATATGTCCTCCAGCTTCCGTCTCTTGAAAATTCTATCTCAATCAAAATATATCGACGTATTTTTAATTATCTTTAGTAAGACTGCTCACACCTGTACATATTATACTCCAGCCGTATCGTTCGGGCAAGTAAAAATTCCGCTCCGTTTTTCGGTAACCTTCAAAAAAACAGCAAAAAATGCGCAAAACAGGAACCGACAGCTTATTCTCCGCCAAAAAACGCCGATAATATAACCATAAAAGATAAAAGGCCTGAAGAGAACGGGGGATGTTTTTCCCACTGTTTTTTCTTTAAGAAAGGAGGCTTTATGAACGTTAAATTTCAGCCCATAGGTCCTGCCTACCGCACGCCGGCCGCTTCTCAGAAGAGACATGCGCCGCAGACCGGCAAGGCGAAAGGGAATTACGATACGGTTACCCTCAGCGGAACACAGGCAAATCAGGAGGAAAGCTTTGCGCGGATCCTCTCGCGCCGGGCTGCATCCCAGATTCCCGCAGGCGCCGCTCCCGAGCGGGTGCAGGAGTTGAACCGGCAGGTGAGTGACGGAACCTATCGTCCGGACGCCGACCGGATTGCCGGACGTCTGCTGGGACTGAACTGAATGAGACACCGAAACGACTGCGGGATTTTCCCGCTTTGACAGAAGGGAGCCGAACCGCCATCCATGAATTACGCAGAACAGGACCCGTTTAAGGAATATTCCACCGTCATACGTGATCTCTCCGGTGTGGCGTTTCAGATCGCCCGTGTGGAGGAACGCAAGACCGAAGCCGCATCCGTCAGGCGTCATGAGCTTCTGGACGGATGCATTCAGGAAGAGCAGGCGCTTCTGCTGAAGCTCCGCGGCCTGGAACAGCATCGGATCTCCTCACAGAAGGCGCTTGGCTGGGAGGGCCTGACGCTGAGTCAGATTCTCGAGAAAGCATCATCGGAGCAGCTGGAACTGCTGGCTCCGCTTTTTGAAGAATTAAAGCAGCAGATTGAACGCCTGCTGCAGGCCAGAAACGCCGCAGAACGGATCATCAACGTACGTCTCCATGAGATGAAAGTCATCGCATCACAGCAGCAGGGAACCGCCTATGACAGCGGAGGCAATACCAACCCGGCTGCTGCGTCTCATGCACGGATTCATAATAAATACGTCTGATTGTTCTGTGTCCGCACGGAACGAAGACGCCGCAGTTTGATATACTATGATTAAATGGAGGATAACTATATGGTAAGAGCAAGCTTTGCCGGTTTCTCCACCGCCCTGTCCGCCCTGCAGGCGAACCAGAAGCGGCTGGACATCATCGGACAGAATCTGTCCAATATGAATACGGTCGGCTATACAAGACAGCAGCTGGAGACTTCCAGCCTCAACTACCGCACGCCGGTATCCAATTATATGAATGGCTCCGAGATCATCGTCGGTTTCGGCGTACACATGGATAAGGTTTCGCAGATCCGCGATCCCTATCTGGACGCCCAGTACCGGAGCCAGATGTACAAGTCCAGCTATACGGATTCTCTGCAGACTTCGCTGGACAGTCTGGCCAAGATTTTCGACGAATCGACCATTACCGGCATTACCAAGGCTTTTGACGATATCAAGTCCTCTCTGATCAATATGCAGGACGAGTCAAAGGTCAATGATGCGATCTATGAGTCCGAACTTCGTTCCCGGATCAAAGCGCTGACCAATCTTCTGAACGACGCCGACAACAAGATCACCGAAGCGGAACGCCAGGAATATATGCGCCTGACCGGCAAGGATACGACGGAGAACGGCGCCATTGAAACGGTCAACGATATTCTGCAGAAGATCGGCAGCCTGAACCGGCAGATCAAGCAGAATCAGATCCTCGGCCAGCAGAGCCTGGAGCTGATGGACGAGAGAAACGTACTGCTGGATGAACTTTCCAGTTATATTCCGATCGAAGTTACTTATTATAAAGATCGGATGCACGACGGAATTTTGAACGGCACCGAAAATGATGCCACTCCGACGGAGGATCTCAGCGAAACCTATCATGTGGACAGCAACGGCAATCCCATGTTCAAAAAGGAATGGCCGGATGATCTGCGGGTGGAGATGCTGTATACGGCGCAGGACGGTACGACCAAACGCGTTACGCTGGTGGAGGGAACCGAAGGAGCCAACGATGACAATATCGGTAAGCTGACCTATACGCCTGTTAAGGATAACACCGGCGCTGACATCACGCCTCCCTATCCGGCCGGTTTCAAACTCACCTTTACCGGCTGTAAGGGCGATCTCGTCGGCAACACACCTTCCATTGACTTGGAAATTGATCCGGCGACCGGTACCATGGGCGGTCTCCAGCTCCCGGATGAGTCCGGTTCGATTCAGGCGATGCTCGATATGCTCTGGAAAAACGGCACCGGCGATGCGGTCAACGACGTCAAGGGTTACGAATACTACCGGCAGGAACTGAACAATCTTGCCAAGGCCTTTGCCGATGTAATCAACAGCATCAATATCGACGGCGCGAAAAATGATAAGACTGGTATTAAACCGGAGGATCAGTATCTGATCGCCAACAAAACAGACAACGGGCTGAACGACATCACCGCCGCCAACATCGGTATCAATACCAACTGGGTCAACGGGACCGTACATGTCAGCACCGCGGGAAGCGCCGCCAACGGCACGAAGAATCCCACGGACACGATTCTGAACATGCTGGAGGCCATGAAGGCCACCTATCCGCTGAACGGAACCGGCAATCTGGTCGATATCCTGACGGCTGCAAACGGGGTTGCCGGCATTGACGTGGCGAATCTGGGCAATCTGAAGAACAATACCTTTGCCGACTATATGAACCATGTGTCCACGACGCTGGCCAATGATTCCTATCATAATAAATATGCTTTAAAAAGCAATGTCACGGTGCTCAACGGCATCCAGAACAGCCGCGACGAGATGTCCGGTGTCAGTCTGGATGAAGAAGCATCCAACATGATGCAGTTCATGTCCGCCTACAACGCGGCGTCCCGTTTTATGACCGCGCTGGACCAGACGCTGGACGTCCTGATCAACAGCACCGGCGTTGTCGGAAGATAATCAGACCGTTCCTTCTGCGGATAACAGCGGTCCGCTCTGTCCGCAGATAATAAAATATGATTTACGGAGGTAAGCAAGTATGCGCGTAACAAATACAGCCACATACCGGAACTATACCAGTTCCATCAACAACGTACATGCGAATCTGAATAAAAGCCTGAACAAGATCTCCAGCGGAAGACAGTATGAGAGCGCGGCGGAGAGTCCTCTCTCCTACTACAGGGGGATGGAGATCGACAGCCAGCATCAGGAAATATTGAGCAAGGCCACGCTTCTGACCGATGTAAAATCCCGTCTGGAGCAGCAGGAAAAGGGCATCTATGATATTCAACAGCTTCTGAAAGGCGCGAAAAATGATGTAGTATTAAAAGCTAGAACCGCGACCACCGACGCAACCGCACGCGAGACTCTGAAAGCGGATCTGCTCCAGAAATCGCAGACAATGGTCAACGATCTGCGTTCTCAGTATCAGGATTTCTATGTATACGGCGGCAACGATGTTTCTACTCCGCCCTTCTCTCTGAGTTCGGACGGAATGACGCTGACCTTCAGCCACAGATTTCCGGGAGAATCCGATATCACGGATTTTGTAATGAAACTGAAACCGGATGCCGCAGACAGCACCAAATACAAATTTGAGCTGGATACGGCTCCCTCCACGACACCGGGCCATACGACCGGTACTATCGACAAGCTGGTTCAGGCCATGTCCGAACAGGGGTATATGGATCTGGGATACGGCGACATCCGCAGCAGAGATACTCTTCTGGATACCTTTACCGGCGGTATGAACGTCCTGACCGGAATGAATTCAGACACAATAAAAAGTCTCTATCCGCTTGATCCCACCGGCGCAATTACGGGACCCAATGCAGCCACTGCGGAAGAGACGATCATGAAAGCACTGACTGACGGTCCTCTCGGAACCGTTGTTCAGAGCGTTGCCGCTCTGGAAAATTTCCATCAAGACGGGGACGGCGATGCGCTGGACGATCAGCTGGAACGGCTGATCAGCGAGATGACGGTAGCGGAACACACGGTCAGCAATTTTTATTCTGATCTCGGCACTAAATATCATACTCTGGAAAACACGGAAGACCGTCTGAATACAACAATGGATTCCCTGAAAGTTCAGTATAAGGATATTGTCGGAGCGGATCCCTATGAATCCATCTACGAGATGTACAACAATCAGTACGCTTTCAATGCGGCGCTTCAGGTCGGTTCCAACCTGATGCAGTCGTCGCTGTTTGATTTTGTAAGATAACAGATTGATCCGCTCCCTGACGGTTGTGCGGGGAGCGGATGAATATCACTGTAGAAAGGAGGCTTAATAATCTATGCAGCAACTTATTAAAATCACCTCCGTGCCCATTCAGACCGTACGCATGACGCAGAACGCCCGTCTGGTCAGTTCTGATTCGGTGGATATCGAGAGGCGAAAAGCACTTGCCCGCCAAATGTCGTTCCGGCGGCGCCATACTTCCGGCGTTTCTATGCCTATGGATGATATTACCAGGATCAACCGTACGTTTTCCAGGAAGAATACAACGCCGCAGACACAGGAAGTATCGAGACAACAGGAGATTTCCAGACAGCAGGCTTTGTCCAGGCAGCAGATAACTGCCTCTCACAGCCAGCCTGTAATCCAGCAGGCACCTCCGGCTGATCTGACAGAAGCTGCCGCTTCTGCATCTTCTGCTGTGTATGAGACGGCAGCACCTGCCGCTTCTGCGGATTATTCTACACAGGAATTTTCCTCTTCCTACACGGCACAGCTTGGCTCTCTGGAGATGAGGGTGGCGAAGGGGGATCTTACGTTCCTTCCGCCGATGGTGATGACCATTGTCACACAGCGCCCGGAACTGCACATCGAATACCTGGGAGACTTCAACTATCTTCCTCCTCGGGATACCGGCAGAGGCAGTCATATTAATCTATTCACATAGGAGCGACGAACCGACTATGACAATCGAGACAGATTATGGTACAGTGGAATACGAAGAAGAGAATCTTATTACATTTGCTGACGGACTCTTCGGATTTCCTGCACTCAAGCGCTATCTCTTTCTGGCTCTGGACGAGGAGGATGATTCCATGCTGCTGATGCAGTCTGTGGAGGATTCCAACGTAGGGTTTGCGTTGATCAATCCCTATATTCTCTGTCCGGATTATGCACCTGAACTTACTCCGCAGGAGCTTTCCTGTCTGAAGGTTTCGGATCAGGAGGAGCTCTCCTACTATTCCGTCTGCGTGATACACAGTGATTATCTGGAGAATACTGTAAATCTGAAGTGTCCTCTGGTGATCAATCCGGAAACACGGCAGGGAATACAGGTGATTTTGGAGAACTCACCCTACGGATGCCGCCACGCGCTGCGTTCCTTTCCATCCGTAGCCGCTTCCGCAGATATGGAAAATGGAGAGTGATGCCCATGCTGATATTACGACGTAAAAAAAATGAAAGTCTTTTGATCGGCGAGGATATCCGGATCACAATTATTGATTGTGCCGGAGACGGTGTTCGCCTTGCCATTGACGCACCGAAGCAGATCTCTATTCTCAGAGAAGAACTTTCAGAGGCGGAGCAAAGCAATAAGACGGCTATCGCCCCGAATATTAACTCTGTGATGCTGTTTCAGTCCATCTTAAAAAAGAAAAAGGACACTCCCGATTCCGAGCAGTAAAAAACTCCTCTGCAGGTCGCATTGCCGCGGCTCTGCAGAGGAGTTTCTATCATTTGACAACCTATCCCATAAATACGCGCCGTAATAACCGCACGCCGCGGATGATCCAGAACACCGGGAGCAGTACCGGAAACCGCTCCACTTTCGGATAGATGGAAGACATATAATGATAATCCGGGAACGCCCAGCGTATCCCTCTCTTTGTCTTCTCCCAATGCTCTCCCATCTTCCTGAAAAACTGTCTCCGCTCTTCCGCCCTCTTCTCCTTATCCTGTTCTTTCTTAATCTCCCGGCAAAGTTTCAGCGCCTGCTCGTCTGTTTCCTGATTCACGATCCCCCGTGTCAGAAGCCTTTCCTCCAGACGATCGTAGGCCGGCATATCATCCGGCAGATGCTCGTAGAACGTATCCTTTCTGTCCCCGAACCACATATAAGAGATCCGCAGCAGCTTTTCCGCCAGCTCATCAACCTGCAGATCCTTCAGCCTTCTCTCCACCGCATCCGGCCGTATATGCTCTCTCCAGACCCTGTGGCAGAGCTGCAAATCCAACACTTCCCGCATGGTCAGTTCGTCAGCCACATAGCGGTACGCTGCGGATGCCAGCCGATAGATCAGCTCTCCTTCCACCGAAAAGGTCCGGATATACTGATACGACTCCCGGAGAATCGCAGTCTCCAAAAGCCGTCTCATCTCACTCTCATATCTGGCTGTCCGGAAAGGAAGCCGGTAATACAGTACCACTGCGATTCCGCCTGACCGCTCCAGGCGCTCTCCCACACCCTCATAGGTCTGGACTGTCTCATATCCGAGATCAATCAGATACCCTTTTACCAGTGTAAAATTCTCTGTATTCAGTAAAAGCTGCAGCGGACTGTTATCCGCAGTTTCCGGAATCGGATAATAGTCTCTCACCGTCTCCGACATCAGAATCGTACAAGACATCTTCCGCGTATCCAGCCAGGTAAGGAGCTCTCTCACCGATTCATTATAATTCTCTCCGTACTGAAGCGCTTCCTGATACCGTTCAAAAAAACGCTCTCTCCATTTATCCGGCACGGAATCCCTGTTACCGAGAATACACAGATGCACGATATTCGCCACCTTATGATAATCTGCGATGCGATACATCCGTTCCCAGTCCAGCCGGCTGAAAGGAACCTTCCGTGCATCCTGGCGAATGATCGACGATACGATTCCCGTCAAAGTCCTTCCTTCGAACACCAATTGATTCATACTTCTCTGATCAGCCCATCCGAGCAGTCCTGTACGCCCTATCGTCCCTGCTCCTCATAATAAGACCGTTCCCCCGCCAGCTTACGGCTCATCCTCTGATCCAGCTCGCGGATTTCATCGATCATATCCTGGGTTTTCCTCCTGATTTCATAGATCTTCTTCTCTTCCGGACTCTCCCCGGCGCCCTCTTTCAGTTCCGACATGACAAGGAGGCGCAGTTCTCTCTGCGCCTTCCCGTCACTGCCGGCCAACTGCCAGAGCTCATGGATACATTCATCCGCTTTCGCCATCTCTTCCGCCCTCATCTGAAGGACCATGGAAGTCGATACTTCGTCGTTGCGCGACAGTGCATCCGAGAGTTCCCGGCTCAGCCTGCCGACCTCTCTTATCACATTATAGCGTCTCTGAAGGAGGACCATCACCTTTGTCCTGTCCAGTTCTGCCTGTGCCATCCTTCTCTATCCCCTTACTTCACGCTGTATAACCATATGAGTGTCATTGACCTTCCGGCTGGCGCCGTCAAACGCCTCCCGCAACTCGGACAGGATATGGCGAATACGTCCGATCTCATCCTGGCGTCTCTCTCTCCCGGCATTCACCCGGCTGAGATCATATACCAGATAGGTATAGATTCTTCTCAGGTCCCTGCTGATTGGATAATCCATATTCAGGATATCAATCAGATAACGGACAATCCTGGTGGTACGCTGAATGCAGTCCTCAAAGTCTGTATAGTCCTTCTCCTGCAACGAACGCTCCGCTCTGCTCAGACGTTTGATGGCCTCGTCAAACAGGAGCAGAAGAAGCTCCGGACCGGACATGGAATAAATGCTTTTCTCTTTGTACTGGCTGTACCCGTTCATACTGATCCCTTCCTATCTCTGTGTGATAATTCGCCCCTGATGCAGGCGCGTTTTCTGTCTCTGCAGCATCACCGCTGCCGGGAAGCCTTTTCCGGCAGCGGCGTATTCCTGTCATTTCAGCCCGTAATCTGAGACAGCCAGCTGGACTGAGAATTCATCTGACTGATCAGAGTCTCCATCGTGGAGAACTGCTTGATATAACGGTCCTGCTGCGTCTTGAGCTGGGAACGGAATGTCGTAATCCGATCCTGAATCTCTTTGATCTGATTGTAGATAAAATTATTGAAAAGCGTTGTGGGAGCCTTCTCCGAACCGGCCTCCTCGATCAGACGGCCATAGGAACCGCGTCCGCCGGTCGTCGACGCGTTGTCGCTGGCATAACGGGTCGCGTACGGTGTGAAGGTCTTCTCCAGAATCCTGGTCAGCCCCTGCCCCACATTGCCGCCGCCTGTGAAAATATCGGATACCAGTTCCGGATCGCTTTCCATGGCAGAACGGAACTTCGCCTCGTCGAAGATGATCTTTCCGCCGTCCTTATAATCCGATGAATAAGTGATACCGATCTTTTCCAGATCCTGGTATCTTGCGCCGTCATTCATCAGCTTCACAAAGATTCCCTGGATATCCGAACTGAGATCCCGAATCGAAGAATCGCTGTACAGAATTCCCTGCTTCGCCTTCTTCTCCCAGTTCTCGATCGAGGTCTCATTCATCTCATCCTTCTGCTCGTCGGTCAGCGGACCATAAGAGCTGTCCGGACGGGTCGTAATCTGCGTGTTGATCTCCTCAACCAGCGCATTGAACGCCTCAAACAGACCTTTTACACGCTCCGTCGCTTTGTCCACATCCGCTTTGGCCGTGAACGTGACCGTATCCGAGCTGTCGGACTTCCATACATTCTCTGTCACTGTAGTCCCGTCCTCTTTCGTCACAGTCTTCTCTTCCCATTCTCCGCCGAAGAGCCCGGACACCGTCACGCTTAATCCCTCCAGATTAAAGGTGTTGGACGCGCGGTTCAGGTCCATCTTCACTCCGTTGCCGTAGCTGACCTCTATAATTGCATCCTGCCCTTTGACAATGCCGCTGTTATCTTTTCCTTCCGTATATCCGAATAACGCCTGTGTCAGTTTATCGTTCCCCAGGTCAATCGTCCTGTTCGCTCCGGTCTCGCTGGATACGAGCATAAACTGACCGCTTGCTTCCACATATGTAGCTTTCACGCCCGCTTTGGACGAATTAATCTTTGATAAAATCGAACTGATCGAGGTATCCTTGGTAATCCCGCCGATCTTCACGCCGTTAATCGTAATTCCGCCGGCGAGTTCCTCATCCGTAAATGCTCCCAGCTTATCCGCATTCTGAGCCAGCGTTCCGTTCAGGTTGATCCTGCTGGAAGCGCCGTAGCTGATTCCCATACACCTGAGCACGGAATCGTCACCGGACACGATGGAAACACTGGAGGTTTCATCCGATGTCTTAAACGCAAGGCTTCCATTCTCAATCTTAACCTCCACGTTACCTTTTCCGTATGCCCGGTCCAGACGTTCCTGAAGCCCTTTCTGCATAATCTCAAGCTTCCTGGCCGGATCAGGCTCCGCATTGATCCTCTCCCACTCATCCTTTGTGATCATTTCGATCTTCTTCTGGCTTCCGTTGTAATTGAACGTGACTTCCTTACCCTTAAGTCCGTCCAGGGCACTGGTCCTTGTGATCGCGCCCGCTACATTGTCGGCCGCCAACTGACTGTTGAACTGATCCAGCTTCAGGCTCTTGTCTCCGTCCTGCTTTGTGAATCCCAGTCCCTTCAATGCACTCGAACCGGTAACATTGACGGTGTAGTTCCCCATGCTGCCCGGGCTCTTCTCAACAATCTGCAGCTTCCCGTCCTGATAAGCGAACTGAATGCTGTCCTTCAGAAACTTATCCTCCGTGAATTTGGCGTCCGACTGCGCAAGCATGTCGTTCAGGCTTGCCGCCAGCTTTTCATAATCCTCATCAGTCGCATTTTCCGGAAGGATATAGTCGATTTTCTTCGTCACGCTCTTACCGTCCGCGTCTTTCACGGTGTATGAGGAATTAAACGCGAACTTCACCTCATTGCTCCAGCCCTTTTCCTCATCATAATAACCGAAACGAATAAACGATCCTTCCAGGCTGGAAGTTTCCATGCGGATCTCGTCAAGATCCGACAGTTCCGTCTTCAGCGAACCGCCGACCAGCGAATCGGAACGCAGAACCGTAGAAGTCGCAAGCTGCTTCACAGCAGATATCGACACATTCCCCACCAGATCCGAGGTGCCGCTGGCAGTCACATATTTGGAAGATTTGTCGCTCCCGTGAACCGTAACCAGGCTCTTCGCGAACACCGACGAATCAATCAGGCTGGACGGCGATGAAAACGTAAAATAATCGTCGCTCATGCCGATGATCTTGTCGCTGATGCTCCGGTACGCCTCCTGCTTCCACTCCAGTCTGGTGATGTCTTTCTGCGCATTGTTGATCTTTGTCGTCGTTCCAAGCGTCATCTGCTCGATGATCTCATCGCGGTCGATTCCCGATACCATACCGCCGAAACCGCGCAGCGACGTATTTCCCAGGCTGCTTGTTGATGATACACTTGCCATATTCTATGATCTCCTTTCGTCCGAATCCTGTAACAGTTCAGATCACCCTTGAACCGTTACTGCATCCTGTCATCTTTCATGAAAAAAACATTTTTAATCTATACTTATTTATCGGCATGATGTATAATAAAGATAATACTTTTGGAAAATCAATTTTGTTTTTCAAATATGGAGGTACTGTTTTGTCTATCATTATTACAGTTTCAAACCAGAAAGGCGGCGTAGGCAAGACCACCACATCCGCGGCGCTGGCGTCCGGGATTTTCCTGACCGGACGGAAGGTTCTCGGGATCGATCTGGACCCTCAGGGGAATCTGGGTTTCTGCCTGGGAGCCGGCACGGACAGCCGTTACACGGTTCTGGATGTGCTGAACGGCTCCGTTCCTGTTCAGGAGGCCCTGGTGCGGGGCGAAGGTTCCTGCGATCTGCTGGTTTCGGATATCACGCTCAGCAGCAGCGGGCTCGAACAACTCCCGGGTAAACGCGAATGCATATTGAGAGACGCCATCGCACCGGTGATCGACCAATATGAATATATCATCATTGATACTCCGCCGGCGCTGAATCTTCTGACCGTCAACGCCTATTCCACTTCGGATTTTCTGATTATACCCATGTCCTCCGACATATTAAGTCTGGTAGGACTGGCACAGCTCAAGGAAACGATCGAGTCCGTACGCAGCGCATTCAATCCGGATTTCCGTGTGCTGGGTATTCTGCTCACCAGATACAACCGGCGGACAAGACTCGCCCATGACGTACTGGACATGGCGAATCAACTGGCCGCCCAGATCGACACGCAGGTCTTCGAGACGAAGATCCGCAACGGCGTGGCAATCGCCGAAGCTCCCGCTCACGGCGAGAGCATCTTTACCTACAACCCCAACTCGCTGGCAGTACAGGATTACGCAGAATTTCTCCTGGAGATCGCGCCGGCGATTCATTTAAAGGAGGCATAAATTATGGCTAAAAAAACAAACAAAACTTCACATGTACTGAATCTGCTGACAAACAGCGCCCCTGCGGAGGACACGGAGACAGCCGGAGCAGACAGAAAAGGCGACGTTTCAACTCATGCAGCCGCGCAGGCCAAAGTTACGGTGGTCGATGAAGGAAGCCGCAATGACCGCGTATCCCAGGAAATCCTGACCCATCTTTCCGAAGAGCTGGAACTGGAGGTGCCAGAGGTAGAAGAACCGGAAAAAACGGAAGCGCCGTCCGCACAGACGCGGATTCAGATCCCCAGAACAGCGGCGTCCGCACAGACGGCTCCGGAAACGCCGTCCGACGTTCCTGAAACCGCGAAAACCGAAGAGCCCGCCGCTCCCCAGCCAGACGAATCTCACTCTGTCAAGCAGAGCAGCCGGCTTGGAGAACAGCTTCAGGACGACAGCTTCCACTTTATCAATGTAATGGAAGAACTGATCATGCAGTACGATCTGGACACGATCCTGCGGCAGTATAACGTATGTACCTGTACCCGCTGCAAAGCCGACGTCTGCGCGCTGACGCTGACCGGTCTTCCCGCCAAATACGTCGTGGCAAGCGATCATTCGCTCTCCCCGGTCCTGAACTATTTCAAGAACCGCTACAAAATCAGCATCCTCGCGGAACTGAGCAAAGCATGTACCGTCGTGCGGGAACATCCGCACCACGAAAGATAAGTTTTCATAAAAAGGCAGTCTGCATGACGGATGAGCTCCTGCTCCCGCCATGCAGACTGCCTTTTTCTCTCCTTCCAGGCAGGAAACGCTTTTATCAGCGTTTCCCTATATATTTTTCCGCACGCTTCAGATTGATTCCAGAATCCAGTCCGCGCAGTGGCTCCAGGTAAGGTTCTGCGAGACCTTCGTGTAACCGTTGCGGATGATGTGTTCCGCCAGTTCCGTATCCGCAAGCAGACGCCCGGCAATGTCCGGCAGCCGGTCCAGATGTTTCAGATCATAAAAAGCAATGTCCACGCCGTCTGTGAAATTCTCCTCAAGCCAGAGGCTCGGATCGGTGAGCGGCACGGAATGCTGCAGCAGCGAATTGAAAATCCGGTCATGGGTTCCGGCTTTGAACCAGGGCATTACGTTCAGATTGATCTTCGCATCCGCCATATAAGACAGCGTCTCCCCGTAGGGAATACGGTCATCAATACGGTGTACGTTCGCAAGCGCGGACGCAGGATGGTTCTCCCAGCCTCTGCCCAGAAGATGAAGCTTCAGCCCGGCTTCCGCCAGAGCCGTCACCGCCTGCCCGCGCACGTACATACGGATCGCCCAGTCCAGATAGAGCGAACGGTTCAGGAACCGCTTCAGCTCTTCTTCCGAAGGCGCCATGCCGGACCGTTCCAGAGTGCCGACCACCGCCTGCTCAATCGTCAGATCCGTTTCATTCTTCAAGCGTTCAAAGGCCCGCTCATAAAACCGAAGCATCTCCTCGTTGTCCGGATACAGCTCCCGGCTTTTTCCAAGCATGTCCTCCGGGCAGTAATAGGTGCCGGAAAACAGGATGTCATACTTCCTGTCCCGATAAGGGATGACCGGAGCGTTCCTGTCCGGCATCACGCCCACATGAGGCATAAACGCCGCACAGGGGACCTCCCGGCCGAAATACTTCTTCACATACTCCACATGCTCCAGATCGCAGCAGAACAACCGGTAATTCTGCGCGTGCCGTTCCAGACTGGGGTGAAAACGGAAGGGCGGATCCATAAGAATATTGACGACGGTTACCTGATGCGCATCCCACACTCTGATAAATTCTTCTTCTCTCGTCCCGAAGCCGTCAAAACAGACCGCCGCATCCAGCCCCCGTGAGAAAAAGCGGTTAAATTCCTCATATGACACCGAATCCTGCCCCGAAGAACCGTAAATATCCAAAATTGCAACCTCATGGCCTCTGCCGCGAAATTCCTCCGCCAGCCGGTCCGTAAAAAAGTTAAAAGACTCCGTCCCCGAATAAAACAACGCAATCCTTTTCTTTTCCCGGGAAGAAAATCCCAGGCTCTGTTCCACCGCCTTCAGTTCTTCCGGAGCGAACATCCGCCGGAGTACCGTGACAAGCTCCTCATAGCCGGCGGACATCGCCGCCCGCAGGAGGAAAAGGCGGTCTTTCAGCGTGCTGAGATCATACAGCGTACTTCCCAGAAATTCGATAATTTCCAGCGCCGCTTCCTCCCCTCTGGCAGCGGTCCCCGGATCCTTACGGAATGCGGAAAGATACAGCATCGCCGTACTCATCAGATAGGGTTCCGTCTTCAGCAGCATCGTCGTAAGCTTCACACATTCCGCCAGCTCGCCGTTGTTGTAGCAGCACGCCGCCAGAAGCTCATAGGTTCCGGTCAGATCCGCAGACAGCATGGCGGCTTTCTCCGTGTGCCCGTACGTTTCCAGCAGTCCGAGCGCACGTTTCAGATGTTCCTGGGCCCCGCGGTAATCTCCTTTTGACGCAAAGTATCTTCCGAGGACATAGTCAAAATCCGCTTCCTGCGGCCTGCACCGTACCGCCTGTTCATAGACTTTCATCACCTCGGACTGCTCTGCTTTCGTCCGAAAAGCCAGAAGGTCCAGCAGGCGGGAGAAGATATCGGCCGCCCTGGAATCATACGTCTCCAGTTTCTCCGGTATCAGGGCTGCCGCTTTGCGGTACGCCTCCTCCGCCTGCGCAAACTCTCCCGTTGCGCTGTATTCATTCCCCAGATAGCCCCACATTCTCCAGTCCTCAGGATGTTCCGCAAGCTCTGCACGGATCAGGCGCAGATTCCGCCCGTCTGCCTTTTTCTCCTGATTTTCCCTCGCGCCGTATCCGGTGTGATAGAGTGAAAGCTCGTTCACCGCATCCACGCAGCTCATGCTTCTTCCGTCCGTGCGTTCCAGATATTCGTGAATCCTTCCCCGGTAACGAATCACCGGCAGATTACGGAAAATCCGTATCTGACTGTTGACCATGAGCACTTTTCCGTTGTTATCCAGCTCTATCAACGCACTGATTATACAGTCATAGCGATCCTGGATCCGCTCCACATAACAGCGGATTTTCTCAGCATCCTCCGAAGAAAAATACTCATCCGCATCCAGAAAAGCGATCCAGTCATAATCTGCCTTACTGATGGCGTAATTTTTGGCGGCGGCAAAATCGTCGATCCACTCAAAATGGTAAACCTTCGCTCCCATCCGGCGGGCAATCTCCACCGTCCGGTCCGTAGAACCGGTATCCACTACGATCTGCTCCGACACGATTCCCTTTCCCCAGGAAAGCGCGCGCTCAATATTCTTCTCTTCGTTCTTTACAATCATACATTGAGAAATTCCCGCTCTGTTCTGTCCGCTCACCGTCGTTCCTCCTTTTCTCCACTCTCCTCCGATCCGGCTCCGACTCTCAGTCCCTGCTCCACCGCCGCCAGCTCCTGATCGGTAAACATCGCGCGCATCACTGCCGTCAGCGCCTCATAATCCGCCGCCATGGCCGCTCTCAGTACAAAAAGCCGATCCTTTAATGTACGGAAATCATAGAATGACCTGCCAAGGAAAGCCGACACCGCTTCCGCCGCCGTTGCCGTATCCCTGCGAAACGCCAGCAGAAGCACGGTCAGCGTGCTCATCAGATACGGATTCTCCTTGAGCATCGACGTCGTGCAGTTCACACACCCCGCCAGATCGCCGATATTGTAGCAGCACACGGCCAGAAGCTCGCAGGCCTTTGGCACCTCGGCGGAGAGAAGCATGGACTTTTCCCGGTATCCGTACTGCTCCAGAATCCCCAGCGCCCGTCTAAGATGCTCTGCGGCTTCCTGATAGTTCTTTTTAGATGCCAGGTATTTCCCCATCGTATAATCATAATCCGCTTCCTCAGGCCAGCATGCGGCTGCCTGCCCATATGCCTCTCTTACCGCCTGCTCCTGATTCCCGGGAAGCATGGTCAGAAGAACCAGAAGGCGCAGAGCGATCTCGGAAGTCGTCCCGTTATAATCGCGCCTCCGTTCCTCCGGAATATGAAAAAGCGCTCCGCGAAACGCCTCCTCCGCTTTCTCATACTCCCTCATACGCATATATTCTTTGCCCAAGTATCCCAGCATACGGTAATCCCCGGGATGCTGCTCCAGTTCTTTCTGAATCAGCCGGAGATTCCGTCCTGTTTTCTTCTGATGCGTCTCCCCGGAATAACCGGTATGGAAGATGGACAATTCGTGAACAGCGTCCGCCGCCTCCATAATCCGGCCGTCCGCATAGGCCAGATATTCGTGGATTCTCCCCTCGTAACGCAGATCCGGCCGATTCCGGAACACCCGGATCTGTGTCAGAACCGACATCACCTTCCCCTCCGCATCCACATTCACCCACGCGGTCTGAATCCCGTCGCAGGAAGTATCCTGAAGCTCGCTGACATACGCCGGAAGCTTCTGCGCGTCTTCCCGCAGAAAATATTCGTCCGCGTCCAGAAAGGCGATCCAGTCATACTTTGCCTTGCTGAGCGCATAATTTTTGGCCGCAGAGAAATCATCAATCCATTCAAAGCGGAAGACCTTCGCCCCCATCCGGCGGGCAATCTCCGCCGTACGGTCCGTAGAGCCGGTATCCACCACAATCTGCTCCGATACGATTCCGGCCCCCCAGGAAAGGGCCCCGGCAATATGTTCCTCTTCATTTTTAACGATCATGCACTGGGAAATCCGCGCCCCGCTCTGTTTTTTCATTTTCTGTCTCCGGCTCCTTCCCGCACAAAGTCCTTTTGAAGGCCGAACCGTCCCAGCTCTTCCTCCGTAAAAAGCCTGCTCCGCAGAAAACCGGCAAAACCGCCCCGCCCGGAGCGCTCCGCCGTCTTCAGAAGAAACAACCGATCCTTCAGATCCTTTACCTCATACAATTTCTGCAGAAAACCCAGCACCGCTTCCTGCTCCGCCGTTCCTTCCGGTCCGCTCCCGCCTGGCAGCAATGTCCCCAGCAGACAGTCAAGCGCCCGCATCCGATAGCGGTCGTACTTCAGACAGGCTACCGCGTAATTAACGCATTTCTGCAGTTCTCCTGTTTCGCGGCAGCAGACCGACAGAAGCTCGTAAGCTTCCAGAAGGTTTCCCGCCAGAAGAAACGCCCTGTTGCTGCAGCCGTAAGTCTCCAGCTTGCCAAGCGCCGTCTCCAGATACTGTACCGCGCTCTGCGCATCCTCCTTTTCTGCAAAAAAACAGCCCGCGACATAGTCAAAATCCGCCTCCCCGGGTAGCAGCCGCACCGCCAGACGGTAGACCTCCTCCGCGTCCTCCCACTGCGCGCCCTCTTTTCCGGTCAGGATCTTCAGCAGATTCGTAAACGTGTACGCGCTCCGCTGGTCATACTCCGCAAGCCGGTCCGGCATCTGCTCCACCGCCCGGCGGTACCACCGCTCCGCTTCCTCTGTCTCCCCGTCGCCGAAGCAGTCGTCCCCCATATATCCAAGCAGCTCCGAATCCTGCGGATGTTCTTCCAGTTCCGCCAGGATCAGCCTCCGGTTCCGCCCTTTCTTCTTTTCGGCTGCTTCCGCCTGATAACCGACATGGAACACCGACAGCTCGCCGGACGCGTCCCCCAGACGAAGGTTCCGCCCGCTCATCCTCGAAAGCTGCTCATGAATCCTCCTCCGGTAACGGATATCCGGATCGTTGCGGAAAAAGCGGACATGGGTACCGGAAGAAAGGATCCGTCCCGTCTCATCCACAAGCTGCAGACCGGTCTGCAGGCCGTCGAACCCCTGCGCCTGCAGGCGGCCTAAAAGCGCCGGAAGCTTCGCCGCATCTTCCGGCATCATATACTCATCCGCGTCCAGAAAGGCGATCCAGTCTCCCTGCGCCCTGCCGATCGCCGCGTTTTTGGCCGCCGAGAAATCATCAATCCAGGAAAAGTGAAACACCTTCGCCCCCATGCGTTCGGCAATCTCCACCGTACGGTCGGTGGAGCCGGTATCCACCACGATCTGCTCCCACATGACTTCCCGGCCCCAGGATAACGCCTTTTCTATATTCTTCTCTTCGTTTTTCACAATCATACACTGAGAGATGCGGATCTTCTTCTCTGCTTTCAAAGCTGCTCCTCTCCTTTCCCGTTTTGCAGAAAACAGAAAGCCATTTCCAGGCAATCGCTATGGAAATGGCTTTCTGCAACAAGGCCCTGTTATATGTCGGCCTGACCGGGGTCAGGCCATGATAATACCAATAATGCCGGTTGGCAATTAACCAAGCAGACTCAGGACACTCTGCGGTACAGAGTTGGACTGAGCAAGCATGGACTGAGATGCCTGCAGAAGAATGTTGTTCTTCGTGAATGCGGTGATCTCATCCGCCATATCCGTATCACGGATCCGGCTCTCTGCTGCGGTGATGTTCTCAGAAGTAACCTTCAGGTTGTTCACCGTATGCTCCAGTCTGTTCTGAGCAGCACCGAGCTGTGCACGGTAAGTGGAAACCTTATTGATTGCGCTGTTGATCGTATCAATCGCTTTGTTTGCATCCGTGATATCCTCAAGATTAATAGTATCAACCTTGATACCTGCGCTGGTCATCAGACCGGTGCTGACCGTAATGGTCTCTGATCCACTCGGACCAATCTGGAAGGTCATCTTCGCAGCCGATACAGCTCCCTTACCGGTGTCTGTCAGCGGTTTGATTCCGTTGAAATCGGTGTAGTTCGCAATACGGTCGATCTCCTCAAGAAGACGGTCAACCTCGACCTGAATGTTGCCTCTTGCAACAGAGTTATAGGTACCGTTTGCAGCCTGGGTTGCCAGAGTCGTCAGACGCTGCAGCATGGAGTGAGTCTCGGTCAGAGCACCCTCTGCCGTCTGGATCAGACCGATGGCATCGTTCGCATTGCTCACTGCCTGGTTCAGGCCGTTGATCTGAGATCTCATGGACTCGGAAATTGCAAGACCTGCTGCATTGTCGCCTGCACGGTTGATCTTGTAACCGGAAGACAGTTTCTCAAGGTTCTTGCTCAGTGCGCTCTGGTTCGTGCCCAGATTTCTGTAAGAGTTAATAGCCGCTATGTTGTGTTGAATGATCATAAAATATTCCTCCTGCTTATGATTCTTGTAACCAGGAACTTCCCTGTCCCCGGGCCGCCTATCCAAAGAGGGCCTTACTCCAGATAAGCTCTGTAAAGTCTATGAAAACTTTCTTTACATTCTTATTTATCGTCCGTATTCCGGAAAAGTTAAGGGATTTTTCTAAAAATTTCCCTTTGCCGTCCGGCTACTGGATAAGACTGAGGACGTTCTGCACGACCGCGTTCGCCTGTGCGGCCATAGAATTTGCCGACTGATAGAAGATATTGTTCTTCGTAAACTGCGTAATCTCATCCGCCATCTTCGTATCGCGAATCTGACTTTCCGCCGCCGTCATATTCTCCGTCGTCACGCTCAGGTTATTGTGCGTATGCTCCAGATGATTGTACGCCGCTCCGAAATCTGCCCGGATATCCGAGACCGCCTCAATCGCCTTCTCAATCTGATCAATCGACGCATTCGCATCTTCAATTGTCGTAAATTTCGTATCCTTCAGCATCAGTTCGCTGTCGCCCAGCTTATAACGGTGCACGTCCATCGTCTCCGGCGCGCTGTAGCCGACCTGGAGCTGAATATTGGCCTCATCGCCGTCCGCCATATTGGGAAGCGGTTCCTGAACGGCCCCTCTCGCAAAAAACGGAATCCCGTTAAAATGAGAACTGTCCGCAATCCGGTTGATTTCATCCAGGAGCTGCAGACGCTCCGCATCCAGATTCTCCCTGGCCGCCGTCGTGTAGGTTCCGTTCGCGGACTGTACCGCCAGCGTCTTCATCCTGCCAAGCATGGCATGCACTTCCGTCAACACTCCGTCGCCGGTCTGCGTCATGCTGATGCCGTCGTTTACATTCCTCATCGCCTGATTGAGACCGCTGATCTGACCTCTCATCAGCTCCGACAGAGTCAGCCCCGCCGCATCGTCACCCGCACGGTTGATCCGGTAACCGGAGGAGAGCTTCTCCAGATTCTTCTTCAGCCTTCCTTCCGAGATCCCCTTATTCCTCGTGGCGTTAATGCCGGGTATGTTGTGCTGTATAATCATAATCTATCAACCACCTTTCGTTCCCGCAGCCTTTTTCCTATCGTCTTCCCTGACCATCCATATCCTTATAAGCTGCTGATTCTTATGGTCTTCTTTCTGCCGTTATTTACTATATCGGCAGAGGAAGCGGTTCTGATAAGCAGATTATGTGTTTTTTTTGTGAAAACGCCGATGAATTTTCCATCCCGGCCCCTGACCTTTTTAACTCTTTTCCGGGACGTCATTTTCCAGAAGCGCTGCCAGACCATCGTATCCCGCATCCTTTGCCGCTTCCAGAACAAACCGCCGGTCCGCGGCTTTCTGCAGATCATAAAGATTGCCTAAAAACATCCGCACCTGCAGGGCGGACGCCGCTTTCCCCTGATTCGCCTCCTCGTCTTTGCGAAAAGACATCAGCATATTTTTCAGCACCCCGCAGGTATAAGGGGCCGCCCGCAGAACGGTAACCGCCCTGCTTACGCACTGCTGCAGATCACCGTTTTCGCAGTCGCACCGGATCAGCAGTTCCCACGCTTCCAGGAGATTGTGAGCCAGCAGCGCCGACCGGCTCTCACTTCCGTACCTCTCCAGCAATCCGAGCGCTCTCTGCAGATAAAACGCGCCCTCCCGGAACCGCCCGCCGTATGTACAGCCCCTGCCCGCAAGATAATCGTAATCTGCTTCCTTCGGAAAACGCGCCGTTCCTTTTTCGTAGGCTTCTGCCGCCGCTTCATACTCTCCTGATTCCATATAGATCAGCAGAAGGTGTTTAAAGAGCATGGCGCCCTGGATATTGTCTTCCCCGAGATCCTCCGGCAGATACAAAACCGCCGTCTCGTAGCAATGCGCCGCTTCTTTGTAATTTTTCTGCTGGAAATAAGAATCCCCGAGATAAATCAGAAGTTTATAATCATGCGGGTGCTGTGCGATCTCCTGACGGATCAGGGCAATATTGCGCTCCGTTTTTTTCTTCTCTTTCATCTCCGCAGCCGAATAACCGGTATGCAGAATCGACAGCTCTCTGCCGGCATCCATGCACCGGACCTGCCCTCCGGCCATACAGAGTTTCTCGTGAATCCTCCCCTGATACCTCAATCCCGGCTGATTTCGGAAGATGCGTACCTGTGTCCCCGCCAGGGAAAATCCGCCGCCCCCGTCTGCCCGGGCCGTCCGAAGCCACTCCAGCTTTCCTTCTTTCCTGCTCTGCAGAACGTCCGTATCTTCATCGATCTGAATCCAGCCTGCAGTGACCGCATGAAAGCCGCTGTCCTGCAGTTCTTCCAGCAGCGGAACCAGCTTCCCGGCATCCTCCGGCAGAAAATACTCGTCCGCATCCAGAAAAACGATCCAGTCCCCCTGCGCCTGTTCCAAAGCATAGTTTTTCGCCGCCGCAAAGTCATCCACCCACGGAAAATGATACACCTTCGCCCCCATCTGCTCTGCCAGCGCGACGGTCCGGTCCGTGCTGCCGGTATCCACCACAATCTGCTCCCACATGATGTCCCGGCCCCAGGACAGCGCGCGCCGCAGGTTCTTTTCTTCATTTTTTACGATCATGCATTGAGAAAGCCTTATTTTCTGTTCCATCCTTATCCCCCGCCTCAGACCAACAACAATAACCCGGCAAGGCTGTTCACACCTTTTTTCTCCAATTCTATATTGAAATTCGTGAGAAACACCTTGTTATGTTCCAATTTCCTGCTCATATTGGAAATTATGTAGATATATTCATCCCGTTCCAGAATACCTTTCTTCGCATAAGCTGCCTGTGCCATACTCTGTATCACACAAAACCCGGCGGCAATACTCATAAATTTCTCCTTTGCCTTGTCAAAATCCGGAATAACGATGAGTTCCGAAAAAATACGATACACCCAATATCTAAGATGAAAATCGTAATATCCTGACTGCGCAGTCTGAAATTTTTGTTCATCTGAGGCATACCGTTCGGGACTGTTTTCAGAAAAATATTGATTCATCTGACAAATCATTTCAATAAAACGCCTGGAACAGTTATTTTTGTCTAAAAGCATCTGTACCCACCGCCGAAAATGATACCGGCTGTCTCTGTTATTAATTCTCTCCAATCCCAAATCCATATTATACAGCCGGCCTCCCTCAAGATACCAGTCTGCTTTTTTTCTGAACATTTCAACATCCGTCTGACCATCACGATACATCCGTACTGCTTCCTCCAGTAATTCAAAAGCAGCTGCGGCGCGGACCTGCAAAGAAACGGCCGAAGGATGCTGAAAGATTTCCACCATGCCGATACGAACGGCCGCCTCAAAAGAATACAGTTGCTCATATTGATATGCTGTCTGTCCGGATGCTTCATTCCCCTCTATAAAGTCAAACTCCAGTTCCGGCTTATCCATGAGTCTTGAGACGACCTCCGGACACGAAAGGACCAGATGCCCTTCTATTACACTGCCATACCGTTTCTGGTTTCTCGGATAAAACTTACAGGTTTTGCTCAGATATTCCGGACCCAGCTTCCGGACCACCCTGCATAATTTGTTTTCTTCAAGCATCGGACATCTCATGCTGCTGTCCATCTTGACGGACCGGCATCCATCTTTATTTATAATCCAGTCCTCTGCCGCGATTCCCAGCGCCTCCTCCTGAGTTTCCATCTTCTCATAAGTCTCTTCATCAATGAAAACATTCCATCCTGCACAACAGGTATCCGGACATTTTTCCGCAATACACTGAAAATCATTGTACAGATCAACAAGCAGATAGTTCATTTTCTTCCGCCTCCATTATTTTTTAATCGCATCGGAAAGTATGGTTTATCCGATCAGCACCGTCTTCCCCTCAAACGCAAACCCGTACTTCCGGATCCGCTCCGCCGGTATCCCTTTTGCCTCCAGCTCCGCCGCGTATTTTCTCTCCTCGATCTGTTTCAGCGCCGCCTGCACGGTCTCCTCCAGCGAGTGCTCTTCCATCCGATCGTAAACCTTAAACTCCAGCAGGATCGCATCCCCCCGGCTGTTCTTGGGCTCCAGCATCACATCGTAACGGCCAAAACCGCTCTCACGGTTGGAACTGATTCTGTATCTGTCCGCCAGATCCACGATCAGCCCCAGAACAAATCCGTGGTAAAACCGCTCCGGTTCCGCCTCTTTTGACGGACTTTTTCCTGTATCAAAATAACTGAAAGTCGATAGCGCCACCTGATTCATATACCGGTTCATCGCCTTCACGTCGCCGGCCAGCAGCGCACTGATAAACGCATTATACGCAGGCTCCTTTTGCGAAAACCAGCCGCGGATCATCCGCTCAAACATGATCCGCACTTCTTTGTTGGTCAGAGACAGCTCGTAGTGTTCCTTTCCCGTCTCTTCGTCCGCCTGATAATGATCCGCCTTCAGATATCCGCACGCCAGAAACAGGCTCCAGATCGCGTTTTCATTTTCTCCAAGCTGGCTGAACACGATCTGTTCATCGATGTCGGTGCACAGCCTTTCTCCCTTCAGCAGATCTTCCATGATGATCTTGACCTCGCCGCTTCCTTCCTGAATCAGCTTCCCTGCCAGACGGTTGCTGCTCGTGTTGGCCCAGTAGGCGGAAAACTTCCTTTTATCCAGAAAGTTAAGAATCGACCAGGGGTTGTAGATGCCCGTGTGTCCGCCGAACTTGAAACCGTCATACCAGTCTTTTACCCTTTCCTCCTGTCCGGACAAATCATATTCTTCCAGTGCTTCCCGCACCTCCTGTCTGGTAAAACCAAATGCGGTCCCATATTTTTCCGAAGTAGCCGTCACGACTTCCAGATTATTCAAATCCGAAAAGATGGACTCCTTGCTGACTCTCGTAATCCCGGTCATCACCGCCCGGTCCAGCCAGGGATTGGTTTTAAAGGTGGAGTTGAACAACCCTCTGATAAATTCCGTCAGTTCGTCCCAGTACCCGTACACATACGCTTCCTGCATGGGCGTATCGTATTCATCCAGCAGAATGATCACTTTTTTCCGGTAATACCGGAACAGGTATTCCGACAGCGCCTCAAGGGAAGACGTCGCCATATAGTTTTTCATTCCCGCCGAAACGTTGTTGAAAAAATCTTTTTCCTTCTCACTGAGCAGATTCCCTTCCAACAGATACCGGTGACGGTTAAACAGTCGCTCAATTGTATAGCAGATTTTCTCCTTTGCCTCCGGAAATGTCGTTTCCTTCACGTCCGCAAAGCTTAAAAAGATCACCGGCAGCGTTCCCTGCAGCTTCCGGTATACTTCCTCCTCCCAGATTGTAAGCCCTTCAAACAGGTCGCCTCTGTCCGCGTACTCCACCGACAGGAACTGCTCGAGCATGCTCATGTTCAGCGTCTTGCCGAAACGCCGGGGACGGGTGATCAGAGTGACCGCATCCTGGTTCTCCCACCACTCTTTGATAAACCGTGTTTTATCCACATAGAAAAGTTCATTTGTAATCAGCTGTTCAAAATTCTGGTGTCCGATTCCTACCGTTCTTGCCATATCCTGTCCTTTCCATACCCTTGTTCCAGGTCTCATTTATCCGATCAGCACCGTCTTCCCCTCAAACGCGAACCCGTACTTCCGGATCCGCTCCGCCGGTATCCCTTTTGCCTCCAGCTCCGCCGCGTATTTTCTCTCCTCGATCTGTTTCAGCGCCGCCTGCACGGTCTCCTCCAGATCTTTCTCTTTCCGCGGATTTCTCACTTTAAATTCAAACAGATACGCCCTGTCCGATCCGCTGACCGGCTCCAGCATCACATCATATCTTCCCAGACCGCTCTCGCGGTTGGACAGAAGGCGGTAACGCCCGGAGAGGTCCACCATCAGTCCAAGTACAAATCCGTGATAAAACCGCTCCGGTTCTGATTTTGAGGGCTGAACACCGGTATCGAAACTGCCAAACGTCGTCAGGGCGATTCGATTCATATATTCGTTCATTGCATCCAGATCGTCTTCCTCCAGCGCCCGGATAAAATCATTATAGGCCGGTACCCGCTGCAAAAACCAGCCGCGGATCATCCGTTCAAACATGATCCGCACTTCTTTGTTGGTCAGAGACAGCTCGTAGTGTTCTTTTCCCGTCTCTTCGTCCGCCTGATAATGATCCGCCTTCAGATATCCGCACGCCAGAAACAGGCTCCAGATCGCGTTTTCATTTTCTCCAAGCTGGCTGAACACGATCTGTTCATCGATGTCGGTGCACAGCCTTTCTCCCTTCAGCAGATCTTCCATGATGATCTTGACCTCGCCGCTTCCTTCCTGAATCAGCTTCCCTGCCAGACGGTTGCTGCTCGTGTTGGCCCAGTAGGCGGACAGTTTTCCTGTCTTCAGATAATTCAGGATGGACCAGGGGTTATAAATCTCTTTCTGTTTTCCGAACACAAAACCGTCATACCATTTTTTTACCGTAGGCATCTCCTGTTCCATCCCGTACTCTTTCAGAGCGGCGTATACTTCCGTTTCTGTAAAGCCGAAACAGTCCGCGTACAGATCGGAAGTGGCGGTCACTACCGTCAGATTGTTCAGATCCGAAAAGATAGACTCCTTGCTGACTCTCGTAATCCCGGTCATCACCGCCCGGTCCAGCCAGGGATTGGTTTTAAAGGTGGAGTTGAACAACCCTCTGATAAATTCCGTCAGTTCGTCCCAGTACCCGTACACATACGCTTCCTGCATGGGCGTATCGTATTCATCCAGCAGAATGATCACTTTTTTCCGGTAATACCGGAACAGGTATTCCGACAGCGCCTCAAGGGAAGACGTCGCCATATAGTTTTTCATTCCCGCCGAAACGTTGTTGAAAAAATCTTTTTCCTTCTCACTGAGCAGATTCCCTTCCAACAGATACCGGTGACGGTTAAACAGTCGCTCAATTGTATAGCAGATTTTCTCCTTTGCCTCCGGAAATGTCGTTTCCTTCACGTCCGCAAAGCTTAAAAAGATCACCGGCAGCGTTCCCTGCAGCTTCCGGTATACTTCCTCCTCCCAGATTGTAAGCCCTTCAAACAGGTCGCCTCTGTCCGCGTACTCCACCGACAGGAACTGCTCGAGCATGCTCATGTTCAGCGTCTTGCCGAAACGCCGGGGACGGGTGATCAGAGTGACCGCATCCTGGTTCTCCCACCACTCTTTGATAAACCGTGTTTTATCCACATAGAAAAGTTCATTTGTAATCAGCTGTTCAAAATTCTGGTGTCCGATTCCTACCGTTCTTGCCATATCCTGTCCTTTCCATACCCTTGTTCCAGGTCTCATTTATCCGATCAGCACCGTCTTCCCCTCAAACGCGAACCCGTACTTCCGGATCCGCTCCGCCGGTATCCCTTTTGCCTCCAGCTCCGCCG
>CAJUNR010000011.1:2294-111438 GCA_910587765.1 uncultured Lachnospiraceae bacterium | reverse complement strand
ATTGTATCTTCCTTGCTTGTCAGAGGTTAAAAATCGGTATTAACCGACACCCCCCCGTCTGTCAGTTCTTTTTATAATATCCCCGAGCCAGCAGAATCTGCCGTACAGCGTCGTCTGCTTTCATGCTTACCTTGTTATACCGGTATGCATAGGAGCAGGCTCTCAGATTCATGATAAATTCCAAAGTCTCTTTCTTATCTAAATATCTGGATGCAAGACTGACCATATCGTCCTCCTTGCAAAAATACATCGGTTCCGGATCATGTTCTGCCATCCACGCATCGGCTATTTTTCTGCCGGCATCGGATTGATCTCCGATTTTCTGCAGATTGTCCCCGCTGATCGCGATCGTAGAATAGTTCAGCAGAAATGACGGTTCAACCGCTTTCAGATCGGTGTCATCGATCTCTTCCCTGCTCAAAAGCATCCGCAGCACAGTCGGTCTCCTGTCCTCCGCAGCCGACGATGAAGAGAGCACTTCCGCAATCCTGCAGTCCTGTTTTCCGAAATTCAATTTAAAGTGCCGGAACATCAGAAAGCAAAATTCGCAGAGTTCTGTGCTGTACATGATACAGCTCAGACTGTTTACAGTCGTCGATATTGCCGCATACCCGTCATATTTTTTGTAATTAATGTCTCCGTGTTCGTTCACGGTATTCGTATTAATCTTCAAAAACGCTCTGCAGTAACCTTTTTCCGCGGACAGTTCAAGAACACCTTTCAGGATATTTTCCTTTTCTTCTCTGTTTTCCGAGGAATGAGTCGGATAATAATAACAGTAGTATCTCTGCAGATATCCCGCAAACTGACTGTGCGACGGATCCGTTATCAGTTCTGTGTCCGTAAAGGGAGTTAAGAAATTGCCGGACCGCGGCGGCCTGCCTTTGCCCGCATTCTGTGATACAGCAGATGCGGTCTGCTCTTTCCGGGTATCCGCTTTCCTCAGCAGGGCCTCAATACGGAGATAATCCTCGTGCTCCTTCGTTTCATTGTATATATACTCCGCTGCGTCAAAATCCGGTGAAGCCAGATTCTGCAGAGTGATGCCGAAAAAATCGCAGCAGCTCAGCAGAAACGCCGCCGGTATATTTTGACGTTCTTTCAGGAGTCTGTTAAAATAACTTCTCGTGACCGATGTCTGATTCTCTGCCATCTTCTGGCAAAATTCTCTCTGTGACAGGTTCCTGGCCTCCAGTAGCTTCTCCAGATTTTCACATATGGTTTCATTCACTTCCTTCGCTATTTTTTTGTATTTTTCATCTTTTACGTCCATTCCATCCCTCTCTTCTCCCTTCTGCAAAACCGCCGCGTACAGGCATATTACTGCATTTGAACACCGTTCTTTCTCCTCATAACCTTATCCACTATTTACAACGTCTGAAATAATTATATTATGTGCATCGTTGATGTTCAAGTTGTTCTGTAAATTTTTACCATATTTTATCATGTGAATACGATGTTCTTTTGTCTATTCTTGATGAATCCGGATATTTTTTACAAACATTGGAATCACAAATTGAGAACACCTCATCATATCATGTAAAATGATGTCCGAGAATGCGGACATCTATAACGGCCGCCGAATATCTCATATTTTTCAGGAGGAAGCATGATGGCAGACAATCAGGAATCCGGAAGGGAAAACAATAACGAGGAAAACCGTTTTGTAAATAAATTTGAAAAAATATGTGCTTATCTGGGGCCGGTCATTGGGATGTTTGTCGCCGCAGTCGGAAACTTTCTGGAAAGCAGCGACACCATTGAACAAATCTTGAATGAACGCTGGAAGAGGCCTGATATGATCTACTCAGAAGAAGACGGGAACGAGTTTTACAAATGCGATATCGAGTTAAAAAACGGAACTCTGGTTTTATATCCGCAGTTTGTCATTACAGACGGCAAACGGATTATCCGAATGGTTCATCTGGATGAATTTTACCCTGATCCGGTCCTCTATTACGATTCAGATATCAATGGATTCCGGGTGGCATCCGGTCCGTGGGATTCTATGGCGGAAACGTTTTACGGAATCAAGCAGGAACTTGCAGAACTGTCCGAGACAGTTGAGATTCATCAGATTGTACTTATGGAACTGGAGTACAAGAATAAAAAATCCGATCAATTTGAGACAATATATTATAAGATGCAGGACAGACAGGTCTATCCTGTCTCTGAGAATGATGTCAAAAGACGTGGAAAAGACTACAAACTCAATGTCAATGACCCTTTCGAGGGGCTGAAATGTATTACAAATGACTGTGAGCAACTTCTGAAAAAACAGCCGACTGTGCGGGGAGCTGGAGGAACGAATGAAATTCATAATGTCATTTTTGGTATGGCTAATACCGGTTATAAGTTATTTTAGTTATATTGCATGTTATCTGTTTCACACTTATTATCTTGACGAAAGAGAGCGGGGGAACGAACAGTACCGTCAGGCCTGCGACCAAAAACTTAATCTGATTGAAATGATATTCAACCGAATCCGGCTTGCCTCCGGATTATGCAGTATCCTTTTAATCGGCTTTTGGACCGTGCAGATACTGCTTCATACGCAGTCGGTTTTCGCACAGTCCATACCGGATGAAGATATTGAGATTGTCTCCTTCCCGGAGGATGAGGACGCAGAGATCAGCCGGATGTTCTCCCGTGAAATTTCTTCCTCAAAACCAAAGGAAGAGCCGGAAACGGACAGTGCCGATCCCCTTTTTTCTCATCTGCGGAGCAAGCCGCTGAAGCAGTACCGGCGTGAATTTGCAGGGCTTTATTTATCGAACAAGGGTATTTCCAACATGTCCTTTTCGCAGCTTCCCGAGGAACAGAGCGCTGCGGTTAGAGCGTATTCGGAAGAAATCGAAAAACTTCAGGAGGGAAAAAAGAATCGGAAGCTCACGGAAGAAGAATCTGTCCGGGAATACCAACTGTATACCTCAATCAACGGGATCTGCAGAGCCGCGGAGAATGTCTTTCAGGCCGCCCGAGCCGCAGAGGATGTGTTCTGGGCACACCACAGTTCTCTTGTTTGTGACTACCATGTCCTTTTGGAATATGCATCTTACAGTATCGGCGGCTTTCAGCTTTTCTATGCTCATGAGAACCATATGGTAGGCGGCGAAGAGAAGCGGGAAGTAATGCCTGAGGAATTATACTACAGAAACGGCAAAGTATACAATACCCTGTCTGATCATGGTCAAAACATCGAGGATGAAGATCATTTCATGAAATGCGCTTATTGCTGCTTCCGCAATGTCACCGTCGAAGGAAGCGCGCCAAATGAATGGAGCCTTCTGGGATACTGTTATTTGTGCGAAACCATTCTCCATATGCTGTCGCTGCTGGATTACACAGTCCCCTCGGAGGACTATAACGCACTTCTGGAAGAAGCGAGGACAGCATATGAGAATGCTTCAAACATCTATGACCGAAGAGAATCCGTAACCTCGTCTGTACTGCGGACGGAAGAGGGCGAACTCTATAAAGTTGAAGATCAAATCGGGACAAGGCTGGACGATATCCGGAAGGAGCTTAATCGTTATGAGGACCCACGGCTGGCGCAAAGCACAAACCTTGCCGCGCAGCCATGAGAAAAGCCGTCACCACTCCAGCCCCTTCCTCTCAATCGTAAACCTCACCGTAACGCTCCCGCCATAGCGCATCCCTGCTCCTTCGATTTTCACACTTCCCTTATTCTTCCCGGACGCAAGATTGGCGCCGTATGTGAGCGTGTAGTCCGCGCCCTCCTGCAGACGGACAAGACCCAACGCCCGGATCTCGCTGTCTTCGGTCAGGCCTGCGGCCTTCGCCGTGACTGCCGGGTCTTCGCTGTAGTACACTCTCACCGCGGGTGTAAGCTGCGAGCCGGTATAGACGGCCTCCTCCACAACCGCGTGGAGGTTATTCTTCGTCAGCCGGTTCCGATAGATCGGAAGCGGCAGCACGATCGGCTCCGTCCGGGTATAATTGCCGCCCTCCTTCGCCCGGATCACGACGGACGGCATCTCCTGCTCCGCGGCCTTTCCGCCCGCGAGCTTCTGCAGGTAAGCCTCATAGTCGGCCTGGGTGTTGTTCCTGTACTCTGCCTCATAGTCCGTCCCTGCGCTTAATACCTTTCCCCCGTCCGTCAGTCTGACCGCCGGCCGGTATTCATAATCCGGTGATTTCGTGCCGTTGTAAGCAACCGCAGCCACCGATTTCCGGATCTGCTCTCTGCCCAGATCTGCCCGGGTGATCGTATAGGGAACCGTCAGCGTTCCTTTATAATTGCCCTTTCCCTTTATGAGCATGACCGGTCCGTTTTCTCCGTCGGCGTTTGCCGCTGCCTTATGATTGCGGAAACTGACCGTGTAATCTCTGCCGTTCTTCAGCCGCACGCCGCCGGAGACAGTGAGCGCTATCTGATCTGCCGGCTGCGCGCCGGCCTTCTCATAGACCGCGGATATCCGCCCCATGCCGGCGCCCTGCGTCACCTGAGAGGGATTCCCGAGATCGGCCGCGTCAATCCGGAACGTCTTGCGGAAGGAGCCGCTGTACGCCGAACCCTCCGCCGCCGTAAAGATCATGACCGCAGTCCCTTTATCGATATTTTTCTGATAGCTTATCGTATAATCCTCGCCGTATACCAGCTCCCTAGACGCGCCGTCCGCGCCTGTATAAATCACCGGTATCTGGTTCTGTACCGCGGCCCTGCCGGTATACACCTGACTCTCCGGCTGCACGGCGACGGTACCCGCCCTGAACGCCTCTCCGGTAATCCGGAAGAAGGCTGTTTTCTTTCCCTGATAAAATCCCAGTCCGGTCACGGTAAGCACGGCTTTGCCCGTCCCGATGTTCTTCTCGTAGGACAGCTCGAAATCCTTCTGACAGATCAGGCTCTCATTGCCGCAGGAAACGGTAAATACATCCGCCGCCTCCGCTTCCAACGAGGTGACCTCGCCGTCTTTGACCAGATAATATTTCTTTTCCGTCCTGTCATAATAGGCCGGCTGCAGTTTTATGGGTTCGCCGGTATAGTTGACGCTCTTTATATTTTTCCCGAGCGTAATCTTTGCGTTTTTCATCAGCTTCGTTTTATCCGCCACGTAAATACGTCTGCTGATCGTTCCCGAATAATTGCCGATACCCGTGACCGTCAGCTCGTATTCTCCCGAATACCCTGCGGGGATCCGCGCCTCTTCCAGGTTCCGGCCGCTGTCGAGTTTCAGCCCTTTCTCGTCAAAAGCGTCCAGCGCTTTCAAGGTCAGCGTATAATCCGTTCCCGCCTGCATCGCCTTCCCGCATTTGATGGAAGAAAACGGCTTCACCGCCTTCCGGGCGTTCACGGCCGCCTGCTCTGTACAGCGCAGCGTCACGCCCTTCGCCGGCTCGCCGTCCTCGCCGATCACGGCGGGCACAATGTTGAAATTCACGGATACCTTATCATCCGCATAATTCCCTTTTCCGGTAATTTCCGCATAAGGCAGCGCCTGATTGAAATACGCGCCTGCCCCGTTGCCGCGCTTCTGAACGGAATTTACGTCCTTGTTGTGATAATAGAACACCTTATAGTCCTTATTCGGCTTCAGCAGCCGATCCCCGTCATATACGGCGAAGGCCGGCTTCTGCGCCCTGCCGTTATAGGGTACGTCCGCAATTTCCTTGACGCGCAGGTCCTTTTCCGGCGCCGCGATCAGCCATCCGGCATACAGTGTCAAATCGGCCTGCACGGTATCCCGTTCAAAATCCCACGCTGTTGTGCCTGCCGCGTCCCGGTACCAGCCGTCGAATATGTATCCTTCCGCCGAAGGTTTCCGCGGCTCCGTGACGGTATCCCCCGCTCTGACGACTGCGGCGGCGCCCGGCGCCGCGCCGTGTCCCTGCAGATCAAAGGTCACTTTATAAGCCACCCGTTCCTCAGCAACGGTTAGTATACCTTTTCTGTACAGAATATTTTTATCATAGTTATCATCCGCCGCCGCGCCGCCCGGCAGTATTTCATAGACGCCGCTGGCGGCAGTATTGCGGATACTGCAAACAAATGTCGGCTCCTTCGTAAGATGCTCGCCTTCCGCCAGGCCTGTGACCGTATATTCATACCTGGGCGGCAGCGGAGCATGGCACAGAAGATTCCGGTCTTTGGCCGTGACGGTCAGCTGTGCCGGAGCGATGAGGAACGTTCTGTCCGCGCTGCCGAGATAATCTCCCCTGCCGGTTACGGTCAGCCGCGCCTCACCCGCATTTTTATTGTTCTCATAGGAAAGTTCGTAGTCCTTCCCCCTGGTCAGTATTTTTTCACCGATCATCACGCGGACTTCGGGCTTTTGATAAATGCCGTTATACACATAGGAATCTTTCAGAAAGATCACGCGCAGATCCTTTTCTTTTTCCAGAGAAACCGTGACGTGAACCTCCGCGTCCAGATTCGTAAGCTCCTGGAATTTCTTCTGATCCGCCGGTATAAAACGGAGCTTATATTTATGGATTCCCGCCTCCGAGAGCTTCTGCGACGCATCCTCCCACCGCCATGCCCCGTATTCATGCCCGGGAAGCGTGACCTGCGACAGCGTCTGTCCATAGGCCGCCGATAACCCCGGCACCTTCACAATCAGCGTATCAAAAGAGAGCGCATAACCCTTATAGACGATCGATACCTCAGAAATGCCCTCCTTCCTCGAGTCAAAACCGCCGGTCATGTTCTGAGTGACGCCTGTCTTTTCCCCAGTGGCGCGGTCAATGATCTGCGCGCCCCGAAGATTCAGTTTTTCTCCCGCCACATACGTTGTTTTATCAGGAAGTTTCAGTTCAAACGGGTTGTCTCCCTTTGCATAGACCGCTATTTTCCGGGCAGCGGAGCTGTTTCCGGCTGTCACGGTGATCTCCGCGCTGCCCTCCCGGTGCGCCGTCACAACGCCGCCTGCGTCCACCGTGGCCACGCCTTCGTCGGAGGAGCGCCACTTGCCTCCCGCTTTCACCGGTCCGTTATAGCTTTGCGCCTCTCCATAATAGTCCTTATAGGACGCTTTCGCGTTCAGCGGAAGTTGACAGGAACTGCCAACTTCCAGATTGGAAACCGCCGATGCGTCAAACGTAAGCGCGCGCACCGCGCTGCTCTCCACCTCGATATACTGCACGCAGTTTCCCGACGAGCGGTCTTTGGCGGAATCCAGAGACGTTTTGTAGCTGAATTCCTGCGCCACCGAGTACCAGCCCCCTCTGGAGAGCCGGAACGCGCCGACCGCGACGTAACGGTAACGGGTACTGATGATACTTTTGTAATGCCCTGTCTGTCCGTTTCTGTTGTTTACATAATCTCCTTTTTCCTCATACCACTGCTCGATTCCCTGCATCAGTCCGGAATAATTCCAGGCAAGGTTTTCCGCCCAGGACTGCTCTCCTCTCACCGTGTTTATGCTGAAACAACTCTGACTGTTCGGCCTGACATGCGCCTGCCGCACCGACGCCTCCGCAGCCCTCAGCCGCGCGATCGCCTCCAGATCGGAGGACCACTGAAGCGGTACATAATCCGCCTTACTAAGAGCCTTTCCAGTCGCAGGATCAATTACGCCCTCTCTGCACGCCTCCAGACGGATCGCGTTCAGTCTGGCGAGAATCTTCTCCGCAGTCTCGGTATAATAGGCTCCGGAAAAACCCATCAGTACATTGTCCCCTGTCAAAGTCACATCCACTTCTGCCGGGCCGGAAGGCTCCGGCTCCGGCTTCGGTTCCGCCTCTTCCTTCTCCCACTTTGCATAGAGTACAAGATCGCCGGTGCTTCCGCGGTCAATCTGTGTTACTTTCCGGGCATATTCGCGGTCGCTGTACCAGCCGAGGAAGCGATAGCCCTCCTTGACCGGCGCCTCCAGCACAATCGGATCCGACGCGGAAGTATAGAACGCCGGATTGGCGCCGCTGTTTTCCCCGCCGTCCAGTATGTAAGTGATCGTATATCTTTCGCCCGCGCCGGAATCGGCGCCGCAATAGCTGATGAGATTGTTTTTTATAGCGGAAGCGCCGCTGTAGCCGGTGGTCAGATGCCGGAATTTGTTATTGGCGTCGATATAGCAGATCACCGGGAACGTAACGCTGCCGCTCCCGGAATACGCTTCCACATAGTCCCACATACAGCCCGAATTTCCTAAATAAATATCATAGGAAAAAAGAATCTCATCTTTTCCGGGCGCATAAGTATTTCTGAACGCCTCTACGGTTTCCTCCGTCCCCTTGTTGCACTCGATCGCGTAAATGTCAACCTCCTTGATACCGAGCGCCTCCATGTTATCCGCCAGATTTTTCACCGTATTCCTGCTGTTCTGACAGTTGGTACTGAAGAAGATCAGCAGCTTGGGCCTGCCTTCCGCTTTCGAGGAGATGGTTTCTCCCTCCAGCGTTGTGAACTCAAAATCAAAGTTGTCTTTGGCAGTATCGCTCCCGCCCTCGTTTTCCCCTGCATAGGACAGCGGCGCCATCGGATACTGCTGATAGAACACCGTTGTGCTGTATGCCTCACCTCTTTTATGGCCGGTTCCAAAGTCGCTCTCGTTCAGCAGAAAGTACGTATGCCTCGTCTCCTCGTCCTGACCGTCCCAGGTGGCGTCCACATTATAATATTTCTGCTCCAGCTTCACGATGTTCCATGCGTGATTCTCCCAGCTCTGTCCGCCATAGCCCAGCCCTGTGATCACACGCACGGAAAGTCCGGCGTCCTTACACATCCGGTAGAACAATACCGCATACCCCTGACAGACCGCCGTACCGCTGCACAGCGCCTCATACGCCGAATATTTTGTATAAGAGTAATCATAATTTACATGATCGCAGATATAGTCATAGATCTGCTGGATTTTCTGATACTCCGTCGCCGTGTTCAGACTCAGACTTTTCAGCGCTTCTTCAACTTTCACGGTCAGCTGCCGCTCCTCTTCCTGCGTCGTATAATAGGTAAAGGTATAGGTTACCCGGTACTGCCCGCTGTTCGGATCCGAAGCCGCACTGGCCTGATAGGATTTATAGCCCCACGCAAGAGCATCGCCTTCCTGTCCGCTGCATGCGGATGTGAAGGCAACCGCTTTTTCCACAAGTTCTTTCACAAGCTTCTCAAACGCTTCCTGCGAGGAAATCATACTGGAAGGCAGATAAACTTCCACCGTGTTGGAACGTTCTACCATCTGCCCGCATATGTAACCGGCCGCAGCCTCCGCGCTCTGGAATGCATTGGCGGACTCTTTGCTGTCGAATGCCGATAATTCTTCGCCCAGAGCTTTTTCCTGCAGAAGCTCCGTCTCCGCTCTCAGTTCGTCCTCATCCAGCAGCTCCTCATAATACGGGTTGACAACGAACAGCGAATATTCCGGAGAAATCTCCTCCGGCTCCGAAGCCGTGTCAGAACCGGCGGCGTCTTCCGGTTCTTCCGCCCGGGCCTCATCAGAAGCCGAAACATCAGAAACCGAAGCGCCGGAATCCAGAGTATCATAATCCGAAGCATCCTCCGCAGCCCCGGTGGGTGCAGGCTCTTCTTCGCCGCTCTCCTCAGACGCTTGATCCGCCCCCTGTTCCGGCTCCTCTTCCTCCGTCGCTCCCGTCGCTTCCGGTTGTTCCAGGTTTCCGCCGTCCGCTTCCTTCGCGGCAGCTTCCGTTTCAATGACCGCTTCGCCGAACTCTGTGTTTTCGGACGCGCGGACCGGCATCTGTACACCGGACGCCATCATCACAACCGACAGCAGAATGCATAAAAGTCTTGTCTGAATGTTCTTCTTCACGATCACAAACCACCTTCCCATCGTCATTTTACCAGAACCGCATTGCCTGCGCAATTTTGACGGATTTTTATATATCAGGCTCTCTCAATCCTGCATCTGTGCTCTTTCGTCTCTTTATCGTAATTAATCCCCACAAGGAGTATATGATCTTTATACATCTCAATTGCCTTCATATACTGCTTGTCTTTAATCTGAGCAATCGCCCCTTCCGCAGACTGATCCCATTTCAGCTCCACAACCATCGCCGGTTTATCCGAATATTTTCTGGGAAGAAAGATCACATCTGCATATCCTTTTCCCGACGGCATTTCACGGATTAAAGTATAATCCCTTACCGCATTATAATAAGCAAGCGTGAGTACACAGCTTAAAGAATTTTCATTGTTATAAGTAAGTATGGAAGTATTCGCCAGATGAACGGACTCAATACCGTTTGCCACCGTCTCCTCATCCATATTCCAGGTCGCTATTAAAAGTTTATCAGACGCACGAATGGCGCTTACCACATACTCCCATCCGGCATCTTCCATCGCATTCACAAACTCGCTTTTTACCTCTTCGTTAGGAATGAACACTCTCTGGCAGTCCGCATCATAGGACAGGTATCCCAGATGTACCAGCAATGTCAAGATGTCATCTTTGCTTTTAAATGAAGTCATATCATTCTGAAATTTCGCCGGATTCACTGCACAGGCATCTCCGGCCAGCATTCTTGTTACATCATCCTTCAGACCGTCAAAATTCATATTGATATAGCTTTTCAGTGATTCGTAAGTCTCTGTATTTGTCCAGTAATTGCCAATCCGTTTTCTGCGAATAGAATCCACTACAGACTTTGGATTGTAAATGTGCAGACCATCCCCCAATTTGTACCCATCGTACCACTGCTTTGCCTTCTCAAAATCCATATGATATTTCTCATAAAGTTCACGCACTTCTGTCTCTGTAAATCCCGCATACTCTGCCAGCACATCCGGCTCCAGCATGGTAAACTCATCAAAATTATTCAGCGCAGACTCTGTCCCATATTTTTTTACAGGAAGAATCCCTGTCAAATAGGCAAGTTTTACGAACTTTTTGGAAGGTGCATCTTTAAACAGGCTCTGAAGAAACGCAATATATTCTTTCTGCGCTTTTGCGTCATATTTATCCTCCCGAAAAACGGCATCCCACTCGTCAATGATAATCACAAATTTTCTGCCGCAAGTCTTATTGATCTGAGACAAAGCAGAAGACAACTGCAAAGTATTTTCTGCAAAGTAATCCGGATAACATTCCCTCAGTTCTTCCATCACCGCTTTTTGCAAAACAGTGACAATCCCCTCTGCACCTGCAGTCTGGTTTCTAAAAGAATTGATATCCATATGAAGTACGTCATACTGGTTCCTGTGCCGCTCGTAGTCCTCTTTCTCTGCAATCTTCCTGCCTCTAAAAAGTTCTGACGAATCACAGCTTCTGTCATAGTAAGCCGTCAGCATCTCTGCTGTCACAGATTTTCCAAAACGTCTTGGCCTGCTGACGCAGATATATCTCTGTTCCGTGTCAAGCACAGAATTGGTGTATTCCAACATCTGTGTTTTATCAACATAAATCTGTGAACGTAAAGCACTCTGGAACCCTTCATTCCCCGGATTTAGATATATTCCCATGTCTGTCCCTCGCAACTGTTCTCAGCCAACTAACTGTTTTCGCAACATACCGTTTTATTATACCCGTTTCTTCCCGGCACGTTCGATCTGCTTACGCCAGGTCTTTACTGTCTGTTCTCTCAGAAAAACCTTCAGTGGTTCCAGATTCTGAACCGAATCCCATGCCTCCAGCGCCTCATAGTACCCCCTGCGGTCTTCTTCATGAATTGTAACCGGCGGATGTCCATGCATAACGAGAAAATAATTCATCGCCAGCCTGCCGACTCGTCCATTGCCGTCGGCAAATGCATTAATATTTTCAAATTTGGCATGAAAATAAGCGGCGGCAGTCAGGGCGTTCTTGTCCTCCACTTCCTCAAGTTCTTCCAAAAGCTCCGACATCTCTTCAGCCACCTCCTCCGGAGCGGCTCCCACCTCTTCTCTTCCCGTCACATAATCATGACGTTTATATTCTCCCGGCCGCTCTCCCAGCTTGCACCTTCGGGGATCATAAGTATTTTGCGTCAAAAGCCTCTGAAACTCCTTGATCAAACCTTCATTCAGCGAACGCTTCTCCCGAAAAGCCGTCAGGAACCGTTCATACGCCTCCCTTGCATTACGGATTTCAAACAGAGTTCTCAAATCCCCGGTATAAGAAGTCACTCCATCATGCTCAAAAACTTCCCTGGTATCATGATAGGTAATTTTCTCGTTTTCCATCTTGCCGGAATGGTACGCAAACGCAATGCTGTGGCTGTTCAACGCCTCCGCCAGTTCCGCATCGGTGGTGATTTTCTTCTGTTTCCAAAGGGCAAGTGCCTTTTCATAGTCTGTCATATTACCGCATCCCCCACGTCCGATCTGTTATTGTCTTATCTTAACATAAAGCAGAGAAATAATCTATAAAAAGAAGGAGGAACGCATCACTCCGTTCCTTCCCCCAGATACGACAAAATCCCCATGCTTACCGCCCATGCGATCTGATTCTGATATCCGTCCTCCTGCAGCTTCTTGGCCTCCTCCCAGTTGCTCAGGAAACCGCACTCCACAATCACAATCGGCACTTCCGTCTTTTTCAGCAGATAATAACTCTCGTTGGCCTTCGCCTGACGATGATTGTCCGGATCCACATAGGAGACCAGCTTCTCCTGCAAAAGCTCCGCCAGACGCTTTCCCTCCTGGGAAGTCCCGTAATAAAAGACCTGCGCGCCGTTCACATACTCTTCATGATAGCTGTTCTGGTGGATGCTGACCACGCAGTCCGGCTGCGTCTCATTGATCAAAGCACAGCGGTTCTTCATGTCCTGAACCTTTTTATTGGAAGTCTGCTCCTCATAAAGTCCTTTGTCCGACTCTCTCGTCATAATCACTTCTATGTCCTGCTGTTCCAGAAGCCTGCAGATTTTCCCCGCTATCACCAGATTCAGATCCTTCTCCAGCGAATCGTCCACTCCGATTTTGCCCGGGTCGTCTCCGCCGTGCCCGGCGTCCAGCACGACCGTCCACCTCTTTTCCTCCGACTGCACCTGACTGCTGGCAGCCTTCTCCCAGCCCCTCCCGGCCAAAATACACGCACAGAAAATCAGGATAACCGACATCAGCAATTCCAGTTTTTTTCTTTCCAATAATTAAGACCACCACATATACTTTCCGTAAAGTATATGCGATGGCCTGTTTTCTGATTCCTGAACGCCTGTCTGTCAGTTCACGTAGCGGAGAATAATATCCCAGATAGACGCGCGCTCATACCCCAGTCTCCAGGAAGCGACTCCGGCCAGCTCATACTGCTTGATCAGCTTTAATTTCTCCTCGATGGAACGCTCCTCCTCCATCCACATCTGGTAAATGCTTCCTTCGTATTCCAGTTCAATATAATACTGTCCGCTCGTCTCGTCCCATACCGGTTCCACGCTGTTGTTTACCGCTTTCTGGGCGGCACTGTCCATCCCCAGAGCCTCGCTCGTCACTTCTCCGTTCTCATCCGTGCGCCAGAAACGGGTATAAAACGGCATCGCATTGATGACTTTCTCCTTTGGGACCTCCTCCAGCGTCTTTTGAATCCCGTTTTCCACGAAACCGATGGAAGCCACCGAACCGGCCTCTTCAGAATTGCCCGGCGTCTCGTCGTAACCCATAATGATGATGTAATCGGCAAAAACTCCCTGTTCCGAACGGTTATAATAGCGGCTGTACTCCGTAGGCACATAATTGTCCACCGAGAGCACGATCCCGTTCAGCCGGCACATGATGGACAGTTCCCGGATGAACTGCAGATACCCTCTGGCGCTTTCGCTGTTGATAAACTCCATATCCAGATTCAGCCCGTCCAGGTCGTACTGAATCGCCTGTGCGATCAGATTGTTCACCAGCTTCTGCCGGCTTGCCGTCCTTGTAAAAATCTCAAGATCAAGTATGGTATCCTTATAAGTGATGTCCTCCACCAGCCCCCATACTTCGACTCCGTTCTGATGACAGTAGCTGACATACTCCGGATTTGCCAGAGATTCAATGCCGCCGTCGTTGTCTTTCAGGCGGAACCAGGTTGGAGAAATGACGTTCAGCCCTTTGGTATTGGCCAGCACCCGGTAAATATTCTCGTTGGCGTCTGCATTGGTCACCTGATGCCAGGACAGATTGATGGTGTAATCTTTCGATATGCTGGAATAGACCGGTTCCGTAAATTCCGGTTCCTCGATGGTTTCCTGCGTGACGCCGGAGATCTGCCGGTTCCGCACATAGCCGATGTATCCGTCCTTTGTGAGCACCCGGGACCATTCTTCCAGCTCTTCGTCCTCCTCCAGCACATACATCGTGCTGTTCTTTTCCACCGTTGTCAATATGGGACTTTTGATTCCCGCCTGATAGCGGACCTGCGCCTTTTTCTGCGCCGTCACCACATCCCGTCCGCCGAACTCATTGACAATGTGCACATGATTGGGGTCTTCCCAGTACTCATAGATAAAGTTCGTATATTTTTTAACAAAGTCAAGCGCCACATAGATATCGTTTCCGTCCGCGCGGAGTATGACATAATCCTCCCTCTGCTTCGCCTTGGCCACGCTGTATTCGCTGCTTCCCACTCCCGCGCTGACCAGCTCCGTCGGCAGCGCGTACAGATACGTATTCTCGGACGCATCCCAGTAGAATCTGTCGTTCAGATACTGGTACACGGTCTCCACATTCAGATAGACTCTGCCGTCCATCAGCCGGCCCTTATCCCCCAGCATGTCGTCGTTCAGCAGAACCGCGATTTCCTGATCGTTTTCCAGATGAAAATACTCCATGGGATCCGCGATCTCCCTGGAAGGCGAATATTTGTCGTACAGCATCTTCCCCGCCATAATCCCGCCTGTAACCAGAAACAGAAATAAAGCGATCATCACCGGAATCATCCTCGGATTCCGCCTCCTGCGCCGCTTCCCCGGACGCCTTTTCCGGCTTCTTCCCGCCTGGGGCGGCCTCTTCTTCCTGCGCTCCTGCCGCTCTGCTCTCTCTTCCAATTCTTCGTTCTCTTCCCTTATCATGAACGTCCTCCTGACTACTTTATCCCTCGTAAACGGTTCCCGGTCCGTACATGACACAGCCGTATCCTGACGCCGGAGCCGCGGACACGGCTCTGCGGAAGACACCTGAGAGCAGCCCCTTGGATGAACTCCTTTGGGAGCAGCTCCTTTCAGATCCGTTTTTACAGATCAATTTTTTGACCGTCCTCCGCATTGCATCCGTCCGTGTAAGCATTTCCGTTATAATTCTTATCGACATTATAACATAAAGCTGCCGTTCCCACCACAAGAATCTCAGGGCATGGAGACTTTTCTTCGTGATTCCTTATTTAACAGATTTCCCGGCAGCCGTTGTTTTCATTCGCGGTACATGCATATTTTCAAAAGGAGATTCTGTGATATATGTAAAAAATGCACATACCTTCCGGCTCTGCATCCCCCCTTATGCCTCAAAAAACAATTGGAATTTGATCACTGATACTGTGAAAGAATCAGAAACATAGACTTACAGTTCCATTATACACAACATCCGACCTTTTTCAAGGACTTTTCACAAAAATTTCAGAAATTTTTCCTCTAATTCACAAGCCGGCGGGCTTTACATATTCCTGATTATTGTTTATACTATATTAAACTATAATATTTTGAAAACAGGTTGTGATCGCATGAAAATAGAAAAAATCAATGAAAATAAAATACGTTGTATTCTGACGCGCGACGATCTGGAAGTCCGTCATATCAAGCTCAGCGAGATCGCCTACGGTTCCGAGAAGGCCCGTTCTCTTTTCCGGGATATGATGGAACAGGCTTCCCACCAGTTTGGGTTCGAGGCCGACAACATTCCGCTGATGATCGAAGCAATTCCGATGCCCAACGAGTGCATCATTCTGGATATAACAAAAGTGTCGGACCCGGAGGAACTGGATACGCGTTTCTCACGGTTCTCTCAGGGTGCGGGAGATTCCGCCGACGAATCCGTGAGGGAATTTCTGCCTGACGGCGCAGATGAGGTTCTGGATCTCTTTCAGAAGCTCCTGGAGCACCGTCTGAAAAACGCGCCCAAAGAGACCAGGGAAGAGCAGGCGGCGACCCTTGCCAGCGAGCTGGATATGCGCAAGCTCTATCTCTTCCACCGGCTGGATTCCATCGTGGAAGCCTCCTTCATACTGAAGGGGCTCTATCACGGAGAGAACCGGCTCTATAAGAACCCGGACACCGCACAGTACCACCTGGTGATCACCAAGTCGGACCATACGCCCGAACAGTTCAACAAGGTGTGCAATATTCTGTCCGAATACGGTTCCAGCGGCAAATATTCCGCTTCCAACGAAGCTTACATGAAGGAGCACTATACGCTTCTGATGGACGGCCGCGCGCTTCAGCAGCTTGCCGACATCTGACACACATAGAATGGAACGTTCACAAAAAGGCAGCCGTATTCCGCGGCTGCCTTTTACTGCTTCTTTTCCTCTCCTTATGCCCCAAGGAAATTATTCAGCCTCGCCACCAGCACATCCGGATCCATCCCGTGCACCAGCGCCGCCTCTTCCAGGCTCTCCGCCTGTGCGGAAGGACATCCGATGCAGTGCATGCCCTCTCTCATGAGAATCGGAACAATATTCTGATCCATCTTTACCAGATCGGCGATGATCATATCCTTTGAAATTTTAGCCATTCCCGCTAACCTCCTGTCGTATTTTAAGCCATGCGGCCTTTTACCCCGCCACATATGAATTATTATAAGCCTATTTACTTGCAAAATCAAGGGAGTATGGTATAATTTAAACAGTTCAGTCATACAGGGCTGCCGTCCGCACTCACGCCGGTCTCAATCCGGCGCGGGCTGATCCTCCTGAATGACATGGACAGGCCGACAATTTCACAGGTGGAGGGATGTATATGGAATCAAAGCGCTATATGATCTCCGACGCTGCGAAGATGGTGGATGTAGAGTCTCACGTTCTCAGATACTGGGAGGACGAGCTTGAACTGCCGATCGAACGCAACGAGATGGGTCATCGCTGCTATACTGAAGATAACATCCGTATGTTTCATCACATTAAGGAGCTGAAAGAACAGGGCTATCAGTTGAAGGCGATTAAAGTACTGGTACCGGAGATGGAACAGGGTAATGTACCACCGGCGATTGTCCGCGAACCCGAGCCGCCCCTGGACGACCGAATGGAGCAGTTTCAGCAGATTCTCGGCAAAGTGGTCTCTCAGGCCATCCGGGAGAATCAGCAGGAGATGGGAAAGGAGTTAAGCCATCAGGTTTCCACGCAGGTTGTCAAGGAGATGGATTACCTTTTCCGGCTTCAGGAGGAGCGCGAAGAGACGCATTACAAAAAGCTGGACGAGTTGATCCGTTCCTCTCAGAAACAGAGAAGGCTTCTGGCACTCGGAAGAAAGAGAGAGAAAAAGGCGAAGGAACCCAGGATAAAGACAGCAAAGGCCAAAGAGCCGAGGATAAAAGAAGAGAACATAAAAACGGCGCACAGAAAACCGTGGTTTTTCGGTGCGCAGCCAAAGAAAGACATAGTCCTTTAGGACTATGTCTTTCTTCTCTGCAAATATGTAATGCAAATTATTCAGCGGAGATTGCTCCGTGCTCGCACTCACCCTCACAGGTGCCGCACTCCAGACACTCGTCTGCATTGATTACGTACTTTCCGTCATCACCCTTGGTGATCGCGTCTGCCGGACATGCCTCTGCACAGTTGCCGCATCCCTGACAATCTGCGGAAATAACATATGCCATAGTTCTTAATCCTCCTTTTTTATTTTTCGATGCCCTTTAAGGCTCTGCATCTATTTTAATATAAATTGCCGTAATATGCAAGCGCAAATCGTTTCCAATCCGTTTTTCGACATAATTTTTATGGCTGTCCCAACCTGAGCTGCCCGGAGGCCCGGCACTCATCCTTCCGGACCCCGGTCCATGTCGCTGAATTTGGTCAGTTCCGGAATCCACAGAAGATTCACGGTCCCGATCGGACCGTTGCGCTGCTTGGCGATGATAATTTCCGCCACCCTCTGCTCCGCTTCCGACAGATCCCGGTTGTAGTATCCCTCCCGATAGAGAAACATCACCACATCCGCGTCCTGCTCAATGGCTCCGGATTCCCTCAGATCCGACAGCATAGGCCGATGATCCGGCCGCTGTTCCACCGCCCGGCTTAACTGCGACAGCGCCACCACCGGCACATTCAGCTCACGGGCCAGCGCTTTCAGTCCGCGGGAAATGTCCGAGATCTCCTGCTGCCTGGAAGCGTTGCTGTATTTATTGTCCCCGCTCATCAACTGCAGATAGTCGATGATCACAATCCGGATATCGTGCTCCATCTTCAGCTTCCGGCATCTGGAACGAAGGACCGGAAGCGTGATTCCCGGCGTATCGTCAATAATCAGCCTGGAGTTGGCAATATTGGCGGAACCCTCCACCAGATTCATCCACTCTTCATCCGTCAGACGTCCGGTACGGATTTTCTGGGCGTCGACGTGCGATTCCAGCGACAGCATACGGTTCACCAACTGTTCCTTGGACATCTCCAGACTGAAGATCGCCACTGCCAGATCGCGTTTAAACGCCATATGCTGCGCCAGATTCAGCACGAACGCGGTCTTGCCCATGGACGGCCGCGCAGCAATCAGCACCAGATCCGAAGGCTGCAGGCCGGAAGTTTTATAATCCAGATCCAGAAAACCGGTCTCCAGACCGGTCACTCTTCCTCTGGCTCTGGAAGCGGCGTCCACCTTCTTCATGACGTTGATAACGACCTGGCGGATGGGGACAAACTCGCTCCCGCCGCCCCTCTGGGCTAAAGCAAAGACCTGCTCTTCCGCCTTCGCCAGCGTGTCCGCCACACTCTGCGAGCCCGCGTAGCAGATATTGGCGATCTCTTCATTGAGACGGATCAGACGCCTCGCTACCGCCTTTTCCTCGACGATGCGGGCATAATATTTGATGTTCGCGGAGGTAATCGCCTGATTCATCCAGCGCAGAATCTGCTCGATGCCGCACGCCTCCTCCGGCATCCCCTTTTCCTTGAGGCTCGTATGGAGGATCACCGGCTCCACCGGCTTTCCTTCATTGTACAGCCCCACCATCGTATCGAAGACCATGCCGATCTGTTTCTGGTAGAAATCTTCTCCGGAGATCATCTCCGAAACGATCATGATCGCCTCATTATCAATCAGCATGGCTCCGATGACGGAATTTTCCGCCTCCTCATCGTAAGGCATGACACGTTTGATCAGCGCTTCTTCCATCCCTCATCCGCTCCCGACTTCTGCCTAGGCTTCCTGCACGATCACTTTCAGCTCGCCGGTCACCTGCGGATGCAGCTTGATGGGAACCATCGTCGTTCCCACTGCCTTGATCGGGCTCGGAAGCACCAGCTTCTTCTTATCAATCTCCAGATCCAGTTGTTCCTTCGCCGCCTGTGCGATCTCTTTGGAAGATATGGACCCGAAAAGCCTTCCGCCCTCCCCGGCTTTGATTTTCAAAGTTATCTGCAGCTTTTTCAGTTCTTCCGCAAAGGCTTTTGCCTCCTCCAGTCTCTGCGCCGCCAGTTTATCCTGATGCGCTCTCTTCAGCTTGAGATCATTCATATTTTTTGCCGTTGCCTCAAGCCCAAGCTTCTTCGCCAGAATAAAATTCCTCGCGTATCCGTCGTTTACTTCCACCAAGTCTCCCTTTTTCCCGAGAGACTTCACATCTTCCAGTAAAATTACTTTCATTCCAGTTCTCCTTCCTCCAACATACGATCCAGCGTCCCGCGCACCAGCGTCATGGCTTCCTCAATCGAACACTGAAGCTGCGCTCCCGCCACATTCAGATGACCGCCGCCGCCGATCTTCTCCATAATGACCTGCACGTTCACTTCGTCAATCGAACGCGCGCTCACATAAATTTTCCCGTTATATTCCGTAAATACGATCGAAGCCCTGACTCCGATAATGTTCAAAAGCTCGTTGGCCGCCTGAGCTCCCACGATGGTCGGACTCTCCAGCCCCTTGCCCGGACAGACAGAAAGCGCGAAGCCCTTATATACTTCCGCATGGCGGACCGACTCCGCCCGCGCCTTGTATTCCGCCATGTCGTTGCGGAACATCTTCCGCACACGGGTTACATCGGCCCCGCACCGGCGGAGAAACGCCGCCGCCTCAAAGGTACGGACGCCCGTCTTCGTCATAAAGTTATCCGTATCAATTACAATTCCCGCGTACATGCAGTCCGCCTCGCCGCCTTTGAGCCGCACGTTATCCGCAAAATACTGCAGAATCTCCGCAACCATCTCGCAGGCCGAAGAAGCGTTCGGTTCAATATAAGAAAGCACCGCGTGGCTGATCGCTTCATTTCCCCTTCTGTGATGGTCGAAGACAACGATCGTCGGCGTCATGGACAGGATGTCCTCGCACTCCGTATAACTGGGTCGGTTGGTATCCACCACCACGACCGCCGTATTGCGGTCCACAATCTCGCGCGCCTGCCCGCTTCCTATGACGATGCCGGTCTCCGGGCCGTTGGCTTCATTGAACGTCTCCAGCATGGGGCGCACGGAAGTCGTCACATCGTTAACGACGATATAGGCTTTCTTGTTCAGGGCCTTTGACGCACGGTAGATTCCCACCGCCGCGCCGAAGGAATCCGCGTCCGTAAGCCGGTGTCCCATGACCACAACCTTGTCCTTCGCCTCGATAATCTCCCGGAGCGCCTGGGCCTTGACTCTGGCCTTAACCCGCGTATTTTTCTCCACCTGCTGCGTCTTGCCGCCGTAGTAAGTGATCTGCTCCTTCGTCTTCACGACCGCCTGATCGCCGCCTCGGGCCAGCGCCAGATCCATAGCGCTGCGGGCGTATTCCATACAGTCCATATAGGAAATTCCGCCGGAACCGATGCTGATACTCAGAGTGATCGGCATCTCATTTCCGATATTGACCGTCTTGATATCCTGCAGCAGATCAAACTTGTTCTCCCGGATCTGGGACAGCGCCTTCTCCTTCATCACCACGAAGAACCGATCCTTCTCCAGCTTGCGGACAATCCCGTCATAGGCGTTGAAATACTTGTTGATCTTCCGCTCGATCAGCGCCACCAAAAGAGACGTCCGCACTTCCTCCACATCTTCCAGCGCCTCGTCATAATTGTCAATATAGACAAGTCCCGCGGCCATCCGCTGTTCCTGATTCTCCCGAATGTAATGGTTAATCTCCGTAACATCGAACAGATACAGCGCGATCAGGCTGCCCTCGAATTCCACCGTATTGATCAGGTGGCTGTTCTTCATATTTTCTTCCATATGAATCAGCTTCATGTCCGCACGGTAGTCGGACTCTCCGTAACTGAATTCCACGGAGGTGTGATCCTGATCTTTGCCGGGCAGTATCCTGCGGTTCAGTTCCGGAAAAATCGTGCTGATGCTCCTGCTGTATTCCGGCCCTTTTCCCGTAATCTCCATGAACTGCCGATTCATCCAGATAATCCTGCCCTCTTCCGTAAGAAGCGCATACGGAAGTACCAGCTCCTTCAGAAGATTTTTCTGAATCTGCCCGTAATGAGTGGCGAAGGAAACCAGCTCTGTATAGAGGACCGGCTGATTGCTGACATACAGGATGCCGGCCGCTGCCGCATACACCAGAACAAAGACCGCCATAACCACGCCCGCGTCACGGGATATGAAATAAATCCATACATTCATGCCGATCAGAAGCAGGGTCAGATACAGAGGCCAGCGTACATACATGCGGAGCTGACCGTTCAGTTTTACATTCTTTTTCATGTTTGGTTCCTCTGCTCAACAGTTGGAATGATACATCCTTTTGATTATACCATTAACTCTACCCCCGGACAAGCAGAAAAAAGAATCCCGCCGGGTTTTCCCGCAAGATGGTTGCCCGTCAGACTTACGCCGCCCGGACGCCCGACGCGGGCAGATCATCCTTCCAGACCCCGCTTGCGCTTAATGAGAGGACGCAGCGGTACTAAGGCGCGTGAAAAACCGCGCCTAAGGACCGGCGCCTCTCAATGGGTCTTTCAGGATGATCTGCCCACATCGGGCTGAGAACCGGCATGAGTGTGAGAAGTATGCATAAAAAAGCACCGCCGAAGCGGTGCCCAAAAAGTTGTTCCTACTCTGCTGTGTACGGCATGAGAGCCACGTGTCTTGCTCTCTTGATCGCAACGGTGAGTGCTCTCTGATGCTTTGCACAGTTTCCGGTGATCCTTCTCGGAAGGATCTTTCCTCTCTCGGAAACGTATCTCTTTAATTTATTTACATCTTTGTAATCAATCTCATTGTTCTCTTTGCCACAGAATACGCAAACTTTTTTTCTTCTGCGTCCGCCTCTTCTCATTTTCGGAGCGTCGCTTTTTTCATTTTTGGTGTAAGCCATGATGATTCCTCCTTCTCACATTCCTGTATCAAATCCGACTGTTAATTGAAAGGCAGTTCTTCGTCGATCCCATCCGGGATATTCATAAATCCGTCTCCTGCCGCGTCCATGGGACCTGGCATCGGAGCCGGTGCCGGCGCGGACTGATATCCGCCCCCCATACCCATACTGCCGCGATTCGCGTCGCTCGCCGCCTTGCTCTCCGCAAATTCGATCTCGTCCAGAATCACTTCCGTCGTGTAAACCTTCTGGCCCTCCCGGTTGGTATAGCTTCCGGTCTCGATTCTGCCGCACGCAGCCACCTTGATTCCCTGGCGAAGAAAACGCTCGGCAAACTCCGCCTGCTTTCCAAAGGCTTTACAGGTAATAAAATCTGCGGTCTGATCGTCTCTCCGGTTGAATCTGCGGTCCACGGCCAGTGTAAATCTCGCAATTGCGAGCGCATTCTCGCCGTTGGAATAACGGATCTCCGGGTCTCTGGTCAGACGTCCCATTAAAACTACTTTATTCATTAACAATCACCTCTTAATATGCCGTCATTATGCATCTTTGCGAACGCACAGATAGCGGATGACATTGTCCAGAATACGCACGCGCTTCTCTACTTCCGCCGGACAGGTCGCCGGTGCGTCGAACTGGATGAAGTAGTAGAATCCTTCTCTCATCTTCTGGATCTCATACGCGAGTCTCTTCTTGCCGCCGTCTTCCACTTCCGTCACCACGCCGCCGAAGCGTGTGATGATCTCTTTTGCTTTCTCTACGGCTGCCGCTCTCTCATCATCTTCGATTCTTGCATTCACAATCAGTGCTAATTCATATTTGTTCATGCCTTTACCTCCTTCTGGTCTCTGGCGCACGTTCTCATCCATGCGCAAGGAATCGCCCTGATTACAGGGCCGTCATATATCACAGGGTAAAACTATAACATAAATTCCCTTTATTTTCAAGCTTTTTTTCGCAGTCCTCGGGTGTTTTTTTCGACCAGCTTTCTCGCTACCATGACCTGACGGCCGCAGCCTTCGCACTTCAGGCGGAAATCCGCTCCCACACGCAGTATTTCCCATTCCTGACTCCCGCACGGATGCGGTTTTTTCAGTTTCACAATATCTCCTACCTGATATTCCATAGACGCCTCCGTTTCCATACCTCTTCCGCCCTATAATCTGCTGAAAATCTCGCCGATGCTCCCCTGTACGAGGAGGTCCGCCCGCGAATCCATGGGTGTGACCGAACGATTGATCAGCACCAGCTTACTGCCGTTATAATAATCAATCAGTCCGGCCGCCGGATAGACCGTGAGGGAGGTTCCGCCGATGATCAGCACATCCGCATGGCTGATCGCCCGCACTGCGCCCTGCATCGTCGCCGTATCGAGTCCCTCCTCGTACAGCACCACATCCGGCTTGATGCGCCCGCCGCATTTCTCACAGACCGGCACGCCGGTGGAATGCAGGATATATTCCGCGTCGTAAAACGCCCCGCATTTCTCGCAGTAGTTCCTGTGCACGGAGCCGTGGAGCTCGTAGACTTTTTTACTCCCGGCCGCCTGATGAAGCCCGTCGATGTTCTGCGTCACAACCGCCCTGAGCTTCCCTTCCTGTTCCCACTGAGCGAGCTTTTTGTGGGCCGCGTTCGGCTGTGCCGAGAGCGCGAGCATCTTGGCCCTGTAAAAACGGTAGAACTCTTCCGTCATCCTCCGGTAAAAGGTATGGCTTAAAATCGTCTCCGGCGGATAGTCGTACTGCTGGTGATACAGTCCGTCCACACTCCGAAAATCCGGAATGCCGCTCTCCGTAGAGACGCCCGCACCTCCGAAAAAGACAATATTATCGCTCTCGTCCACCCATTGTTTCAGCGTATTCACTGCATCTGTCATATCCTCTGCCTCCTCACAAATATTTCACGGGAATCTGCGCGTCCATCCCGGGATGCACGCCTTCTACGCAAACCGCAGCCGCGTAGCCTTCCCCCGCGTCCAGAAGCCTGCACGTATACGAAGGCAGTGCGCCTGACGAAATCACTTCCGGATACGTTCGGTCCATCCGTACATAAAACCGTTCCAGAGAAGTGCAAAATCCTGTCCCGAATGCTTTCAGAACGCTTTCCTTGACCGTCCAGTATTCGTAAAAAAGCTTCTTTCGCCGGTCTGTCGGCGTCCGTTCATAGAAATCCCGCTCCTCCGGCTGCAGCACTCTGCGGATCAGCGCCTCTCCCGGCTCTCTGCAGGTGTCCTGCAGATCAATTCCCACTTCCCTGTCCGAAAGCGCACAGACGGCGCGGGTCCCCGAATGAGACCAGTTCACATACAGCCCTTCCGCCGCCGTCAGATAAGGCTTTCCATGCCGGTTTCTCGTATACGCCGCCGGAAGCTCCACCGGCGCTCCCGCCGCCTCCAGACTCCGGTTCAAAAGCGCCTCCGCTCCGAGAAATAGCTGTCTGTGCCGCTCCTGCCTGATTCCGGCCGCCTCCTCCTGGCGCCCGGCCGACAGATAGCGGCTCCACCGCTCATCCATAAAATTCTGCCCTGCGGCGTCCACCGCATATACCTGTATCATCATTTTTATACTATACCAGAAATCGGGAAAAAAATCCAGAGGGGGTGAAAACACTGCAAAACACTGCAAACCGGCGAAAAACTGATTGACAGACCACGCCCTCTGCCACTATAATGATAGCAATATCACTTTTAACAAACGGCAAATGCAGTGACAAGGAGGAGTACACAGTATTCCGATGCCCAGAGAGAAGATGGATGGTGAAAATCTTCGTGACGGTATTGTGGAAGTAGCCTTCGAGCAGCGGACCCAACGGCAGAGAGCAGACTGCCAAGTAGGCTTCGACGCGTTCCCGCGTTACAGGGAGACGATATAGGCAGAACCTGTATCGGATGAGTGCAGAAAGATTCTTTCTGAAATCAGGTGGTACCGCGGACCCATTCGCCCTGAGCTTTAGAGCTTGGGGCGTTTTTTATGCATACGGCTTCAAACAACTTCAATCAGGAGGTTTATAACAGGAGGTTTATAAAGATGAAACAGATTTCAGGAAACAGATTACTGGTCAACGCTTTAAAAGAAGAAGGCGTGGAAGTCGTCTTCGGCTATCCCGGCGCCTGTACCATTGACATCAGCGATGAGCTGTACCGGCAGGACCAGATCGCCGTCGTGCTGCCCAGGCATGAGCAGGCGCTGTCGCACGAAGCGGACGCCTACGCCAGAACGACCGGCAAAGTCGGCGTCTGTCTCGTGACGAGCGGACCCGGCGCCACCAATCTGGTCACCGGACTTGCCACGGCCAACTACGACAGCGTCCCGCTGGTATGCTTTACCGGACAGGTGGCGAAGAATCTGATCGGCAACGACGCGTTTCAGGAAGTGGATATCGTAGGCATCACCAGAAACATTACCAAATACAGCGTCACCGTCCGCAACCGCGCGGATCTTGGACGTATTATCAAAGACGCGTTCTATATTGCACGCACCGGAAGACCGGGGCCTGTTCTTGTGGACCTGCCGAAAGACGTCATGGCGGAGATGGGGTCCGCGGAATATCCGAAGACGGTCAATATCCGCGGCTACAAGCCCTACACCAGCATCCACATGGGACAGCTCAAGAAAGCGATCAAGCTTCTCCAGAAGGCGAAAAAACCGCTTTTCCTGGCCGGAGGCGGCGTCAATATCGCCCGGGCCAACGCGGAATTTACCCAGGTGGTGGAAAAGACCGGCATTCCGGTAGTCACTACCATCATGGGACGGGGAGCCGTCTCCACCCTGCATCCTCTGTACATCGGCAACATCGGCATGCACGGCTCCTACGCAGCCAACAATGCCGTCAGCAACTGCGATCTTCTGTTCTCCATCGGAACCCGCTTCAATGACCGGATTACCGGAAGAGTACATGAGTTTGCACCGCACGCGCAGATCGTACATATCGACGTTGATACCGCCTCCATCTCCAAAAATATTCAGGTGGACATCCCCATTGTAGCGGATGCAAAGGAAGCGCTCACCCGTATGAACGAATACGTGCAGGAAAATCACTGCGCAAAGTGGCTGACCCAGATCGAGAGCTGGAAGAAGGAGCATCCTCTGGTCATGCGTCCCAACAGCCGCATGAGCCCCATGGACATCATCGGCGAGATCAACCGCCAGTTCGACGAAGCGCTGATCGTCACGGATGTCGGACAGCACCAGATGCTGGTCTCCCAGTACGCGGATATCACGGAGAAAAAACAGCTCGTCACCTCCGGAGGCCTCGGCACGATGGGCTACGGACTCCCCGGAGCCATCGGCGCTCAGATCGGCAACCCGGGCGTACCGGTGATCTCCATCTCCGGCGACGGCGGCATCCAGATGAACATTCAGGAGATGGCGACCGCGGTTCTGGAAGAGCTTCCGATCATCGTCTGCATCTTCAACAACGAATATCTGGGGATGGTGCGTCAATGGCAGCACCTGTTCTACGGCAAGCGCTACGGCATGACGAATCTGAAGGCAGGCGCGCTCTCCCGCCGCAGCGGCCGGACGGAATATCCGGAATACACCCCGGATTTTGTACGCCTGGCGGAAAGCTACGGAGCCAAAGGGATCCGCGTCACAAACAAGGAGGAGATTGCGGCGGCATTTGAAGAAGCAAAGAAAAACACCAAAGCGCCGACGCTGATCGAATTTATCATTGATCCGGACGAGATGGTCTACCCGATGATCAAACCGGGCGGCACTCTGGAAGATATGATCATGGACTGTTAAAGACGGAACCTTCAATCAGCAGAATCAAGACAAGAGGAAGAAAAATGGACAATATCATGAAAAAAAGATGGATCTCTCTGTATGTAGAAAATCAGGTAGGCGTGCTCTCCAAGATCTCCGGGCTTTTCTCCGCGAAATCTTATAACCTGGACAGCCTGACGGTCGGAACGACCGAAGACCCTACGGTATCCCGCATGACCATCGCCACAGTCAGCGACGACGAGACGTTTGAACAGATCAAGAAACAATTGAACCGCATGGTTGAAGTCATCAAAGTGATTGATTTTACCGATATCTTCGTGCGCATGAAGGAAATCCTGTATGTGAAAGTGCTTCACTGTTCCGCCGAGGACAAAGTCGAACTCTTTCAGATCGCCGAGACGTTCCGGGCAAGAGTCATTGATTACGGCAAGAACAGCCTTCTTCTGGAATTTGTGCAGACGGCCACGAAGAACGACGCCGTCGTACAGCTTATGAAGAGCGAATTTAAGAACATCGAAGTAGTTCGCGGCGGAAGCGTGGGCATCGAATCCATCAGCCGGATGGAGCGGTAAGACAGACCTCCCCGCCGCACATACGAACCGCACGTCAAACAGCCTGCCCGGCATCTTCTGTTCCCGATGCCCGGACAGGCTGTCTGTCTGTCATTCTCCGCATGAGCGGTTACGCCTTTACATCTATGAAACGGCCCCTCTCCACCTTCTCCGCCTCGTAAGTCTCCGGAGCGGAACGGGTGACGGTCCGCGTAGTGCCTCCCGACATGTAAGTCCGCCCGCATTCCGGACAGATATCCGTGTGGTAGGTGACCGACTGGGAGACGATCTCCTTGTCATTCTTCGCCGCATCCGCCCAGGCGTGAGCTACGTGTTCTCCTTCATGCGCACGGATCGCATACGACGCCGTCTCAGGAGCCAGATGCGTCGCCGTCTTGAAAGAGACGCCGGGGTCGTTGGAGCCGTCCTTATATTTACGGTTCTTGCAGGTCTGGCACTCTTCGGTGCCGGATCCGCTCCGGCCGTCCACTCTTCTGCCGTCTCCCGGCATCGTCCCGGCCGCGGGATCCGTCCTGCCGGAGCCGGCAGCCGCCATGGCATTGCCGGGGCCCCTGCTCATCCGAAACGGTGAGAAATACGCATAACTGCTGTTCATGGATATCGGACTGATGATAAAACCGCCCCCTTATGAAACTGCTTATGCGCTTACGCCGTTCTTCGCATAGTAATCGTCAAACAGCTTGCCGACCGCCGTGTGCGTATCGCCGCAGATAGACGGAAGGTCTCCGCCCCATGCTTCGCCGGCCTGCTTAAAGCCCTTCTCGACCGCCGCCTGCATCTCTTTCATCTTCTCCGGGTCATCCCCTGCAAGCGCATGCGCAAAATCAAAGATTCTCTGAGATGTCTGGGACACTCCCCAGTAGCCGTCCTCGGAAATCGCCGCCTGAGCGTCCGCTTTCGTCTTCGCGTCTACCGTATAATTTCCGCTGGCCATAAACCGCCAGAAATCATTGCCCTGGGACAGGTTCGCCGTGATGCCCTGTTTCTGGAACATCTGGGTCATCATATTGGTGAAACGGGACATCTGGTTATTCAGATCATCCTTCAGACTCTGAACGAGAGATGCTCTCTCGGAATCGCTCATCTTGCCTGTCACTGCCGTATCCTTGCTGAACGCTGCCTGGTCCACATCTTTCTTGACGGCATCCGCAGAAGCCTCTTCCTTCGTCTCCGCTGCCGGCGCAGTCACCGGCTTTGTGTTCTGTACATTCTGGGTATACTGTCTGATGACAGCATCCTGATTCATACCGACCTGCATACTAAACCTCCTCCTTTATGTGGTCTAAAAAGTTTCCTTTAGACATTATATCGGCGCTTTCCGGCAAAACTAAAGGGCCGCCGCAGATTTTACGGCAGCCCTTTCAGGGATTCTCATGCCACCAGTTCCTTTGCTCTCTGTGCACAGGAAGCGGCATCTTCTGTGTATGCATCCGCCCCGATCTCATCTGCGAATGCCTGTGTGATCGGAGCACCGCCTACCATAATCTTAATATTGGAACGGAAAGACGCTCCGTTCAATAAGGTAACGGTATCTTTCAGCGACGGCATGGTGGTGGTCAGAAGCGCGGAACAGCAGACAATCTTCACATCCGGGTTCGCCTCCACCGCCTCGACAAATTTTTCCTTCGCCACGTCCACGCCGAGGTCAATCACCTCAAAGCCCGCGGACTCCAGCATCATGGATACCAGATTTTTGCCGATGTCATGCAGGTCGCCCGCCACCGTTCCGATGACCACTTTGCCTGCAGCGCCCGCCACGCCGGATGCCAGATGGGGCTTTAACACCTCTACGCCCTTCTTCATCGCCCGTGCCGCCACCAGCATCTCCGGAACGAAGATCTCGCCGGATTTGAATTTGGCGCCGACCTCGTCCATCGCAGAAATCATGCCCTTGTTTAAAACATCGGTGGGATCGCATCCTGCGTCCAGCGCTTCCTGGACCGCCGCCGCGATCAGTTTTGCCTTGCCTTTTGCTACCAGTTCATGTACTTCCTGAATTCCTGCCATTTTTCTTTTCCTCCAATTCTTTTCTTGTTACTGTTTATCCTCAACACCGGTTTTCGGCCTGATGCGGACGGAAAGCACCCTTTTATTTTTTCGGTCCGAAGATCCCTTCCCGATACGCGCTGATATATTCCATACAATAGTCATCCTGTCCCAGAAGCGCTTCCGTCGCGTAGATCACGCCCATCATGTCTCTGTTGGTCGGATCGAGAATCGCGCTGTCCAGACCTGCGTTCATGGCCAGCACGGTGAAACCCAGATTGATCATCTTCCTCACCGGAAGGTTAAAGGAAATATTGCTGACGGCCGCGGCGATATGGATATCCGGATATTTAGCGCGGATGGTGCTGATCACTTCCACGTTCATCGCAATGCCGTCTTCCGACGTACAGAGCATCTCCACCAGCGGGTCGATGTGCAGGCGGCTCGGCGCGATACCGTATTCTTTAGCCTTTGCGATGATATAGTCGAATACCTTCAGACGGTCCTCCGCGCACTTGGGGATTCCGCTGTCATCGGACAGAAGGCAGATCACCTCCCATTTGGTATCCGCGATCAGCGGGAACAGCTTATCCACCTTGCCGCCCTCACCGGATACGGAGTTGATCAGTCCCGGTCTCCTGCAGTACGGGAATACCTGCGCGATCACGTCCGCACTGGGGCTGTCCACGGCAATCGGAAGATCGCTGACCTCCTGGATGCAGTCGATCATCCACTTTAAGGTCTCCACTTCCTCCGCTTCCGGAACCGATGCGCAGCAGTCCAGATAGGTGGCGCCTGCTTCCGTCTGGATTCTCGCCCGTTCTTTGATGAACTCCGCGTCCCGTTTTGCGATAGCATCCGCCACAGCCGGAATGGAACCGTTGATTTTTTCACCAATGATGATCATTTTTGTTCCTCCTGATTCAATTTTTTCATTTCCGTTTTCTTTATAGAAAGTGTAGCACAGACAGCCTTTCCGTACTATCGCCAGAAATGTTGATTTTAAAGATACGATTTCCTACATTTTATAGGACGATTGCGTCCCGCTCTGTTTCATTGTATAATAAGGATATAAAGGAGTGATTATCATGTATTTAAGCGCTTTGCTGGTCGCATGGCACATCCAGAAGCAGTATCCGCAGACCATTGTCTCCTCATGGCTGTCCCGCGACCCGATCTTAAAATACTCCATAAAATACGAGGGCGCGTTCCTTCCCGACAACGGGATCATTTATCTGGTAGACGACCCCGGTCTTCCTCTGCCCACCAGACGCCTGTCCAAAAATATGGTGCTGTTCACCGGCAGATGCGCTCATCTGTCCGAATCCTGCCGGCCCAGCTACTGCTTTCTTCCGGAAGCCGTCACGGCCGAGGAACTTCTGTCGTTTCTGCAGCGGCTCTATGACCGCTACGACCGCTGGAACCAGAGTCTTATGGACTCCCGGCTTGCCAACGGCTCCATCCAGCAGCTTCTCGATCTGACAGACCCGGTGATCCCCAATCCGATGATGGTGGCAGGAAAGGATTTTTCGATCATTGCCTCCAAAAAACTCACCTACGGAAAACTGAAAAATTCCGTCCTCGGTTCCACCGAAGCGACGCAGCCGATCGTCAACGCGCTCAAGCAGGACGTCTACTACGAAGAATCCTTTGACCGCACCGGATACTTCTACTATCCCGGCAATCAGGTTGCCACGCCCAAACTCTGCGTCAACATTCCCAGAGCCGGCAGGACGGTCTTCCGCCTGATGATCTCCGAAGGGGAAGTTCCTCTTGACGATACGTTCGGATTCCTGCTGGAATATCTGGCAAAGATGATTTCGCACGCCCTTTCCACGAACGCAGTTCAAAGCCATGACAGCGCTTACATGCTCCACCAGATCTTCCTGACGCTCCTCACCACGCCCAGCGCGGACTATGTGGAGGTCAGCCGTCAGCTGACGGCCGCCGGCTGGCTTTCTTCCCATCATTACCTGTGCGTCCTGATCAATGTGAGCATCCTGGACACGAAAAATCTTACCCTGCGCTCCATCTGCAGTTATGTGGAAGAGATCCTCCCCGGCTCCTGCGCAGCGGAGCATCAGGGAAATGCGGTCATCTTCATCAACCTGTCCCTCTGTCCGCTCGATCTGGACCAGATTCATCAGAAACTGGCCGGTTTTATCCGGGACAGCCTCCTGACGGCCGGATACAGCCGGAGCATGCTGGGACATTTTAATTTCTACCGCCAGTATGTACAGGCTTCCACCGCACTTCAGGTGGGAAGCCGTCAGAACCCTTCCCGCTGGATCCACCAGTTCAACGAGATCGCCATGTATTACATCTACGAGCAGGCGACGCGGAAACTTCCCGCCTATATGATCTGTCATGAACGGCTTCTGGAACTGAAATATGAAGACGAGGCCAACCATACGGAATTGTACCAGACGGCCCGCTGCTATCTGGAACTGCACCAGAGCATCGCCCGGACTTCAGAAGCGCTGTATATCCACCGCAGCACCCTCTTATACCGGCTGGACAAGATTAAGAATATTCTGAAAACCGATTTCTCAGATCCCCACGAACTGCTCTATCTGCTGTTATCCTTCTATCTAATCGACATGGAAGAGCGGCATTAGCGCCCGTTACACCGGAAACATCAGTTCTTCGATGAAGATATCCGGAAACGCCCTGTCCCGGGCAAGTTCCAGAAATTCCGTTTCCTCCGCCAGACGGCTGCAGGCCTCAAACTCTTCCACATGCAGAGCCGCCCTCTGCGCGCCCTCGCCCGCCGCGTTTCCGACAGGGCGGATCCGGCCTTTGAACTCCGCCGGAAACAGTCCGACCGCGCAGGCGCTTGACGGATCCATCTCGTTGCCGAAGACCCCGGCAAGCAGCACCTCCCGGATATCGGAAAACCCGGCTCCATAATGTCTGCACAGCAGACGGATGCCCGCGGCGATGGCCGCCTTGGCCAGCTGCAGCTCGCGGATATCATTCTGGGACACCGCCACCTTCGGTGTAAAATGCCAGGGCCGTTCCATCCGGCCGCTCTCATCAATCACTCCCATTTTCAGAAGACACGCCGCCGCGTCCAGAAGCCCGGAACCGCAGATGCCCACAGGCTCCGACTCTCCGATCACATGATAGAGGAGACGTCCGTCTTTCTCCGTCACATGATTGATCGCGCCTTCGCTTCCCCTCATGCCGCAGGAAGTCTTCACGCCTTCAAAGGCCGATCCCGCAGCCGTCGAACAGGCGATCCGCCGGCCGCGGCTGCCCAGCACCAGCTCCGCATTGGTCCCGATATCCACCAGAAGAACCAGCTCCTCCTGATCACAGAGGCCGGAAGCGAGAATGCAGCCCACCGTGTCGGCTCCGACAAAGCCGCCGATATTGGGAAGCCACCACAGTTCGGCGGACGGATGAACCAAAATCCCATAGTCGACAGCATAGCCTTTGACCGCTTTTTTCACTCTCGGCTCGTGAGGCGCAACCACGAGCGTATCCGTGGGAATGTTCAGAAACAGATGATGCATGCATGTATTTCCCACCATGACAATGCGGACGATATCCTCGCTGCTCCTTCTGCACTCCCCGGCCGCTTCCCTCAGCAGATGATTCACCGCTTCTCCGGCGCATCCGCTCAGGATCCCGGCGCCGTGCTCCAGCGCGTAGCTGCTCCGCGTGACCACATCCGCACCGTATTTTTTCTGCGGATTCAGCATGCTTCTGACGGACAGACGCCTGCCGGTCAGACCGTCCATCAGATATGCCGCAATCGATGTGGAACCCAGATCCACCGCCGCCAGCAGAGGCTGCTTTACATCTTCCAGTATTTCCGGATCCACATAAGGTACGTGAGCCTTCTCCATGCCTGTCCCCCACTTTCAAAACAGATCTGTGCGGACGCCCCGTTACGGAAACAGCAGCACCGCGAAAATACCCGTGATCACCACCGAGAGCAGCATCCGCTCCAGCCATATGATGACCATATCCTTAAAGCTGACCGGAATGTCCGTCGCCATCAGACAGGGCACAAAGCTGGCAAGGAAGATGATCGATGTCACAGGCACCACCGCCATCATATAGCGCGTCCTGAGACTCCATTCGCCCACCGTAACCAGAAGCGCCGGGATCGTCACCTCGATAAAAGACACCGCCGCGCCGGTACAGGCAGTGACCGCTTCCTGCGCCGGGATGGAGATCCGCATAAACGGGTAGAAAATATAACCGATCCACCGAACCAGCGGCGTGTACGTATACAGAAGTACTCCCGCCGTGGCAAAAAAGGCGGTTCCGGACGCCACCGTCCCCAGAACTCCGATCGTCTCCTTCATGATATAGGCGATCCGCCTGCCCAGAGATTCCTGGTTCTCCGCCGTTTTGAGCGCTTCCTCCCCGGCCACCGTAAAGAGACGTTCCCGGATGGGAAGCTCCGGCTTCGGCTCCGCCCCCGGACAGAAATCGTCGGCAATCTGCTTCAGCGGATAGATGCGCACTCCGATCAGACTGACCAGGAGCGTGATCAGAAAGGCGGTCCAGAAATACAGATTCCAGTATCCCCGTTCGTTCAGGCCGGTATTGTTCGCGAGCACCAGCAGAAAGCCCACCGACACTGTGGAAAAGCTCGTTCCGATCACCACGGCTTCCCGTTCGGTCATCCGTCCGGTCTTGTACTGGTCGTTGACCGCAATATGTCCCACCGAGAAATTTCCCAGAAAAGCCGACACCATGATCACGGCCGCCCGGCCCGGAAGCTTGAACACCGGACGCATGACGGGACGCACCAGAACGCCCACAAAGTCTACCAGACCGTAGTCCACCAGCAGCGGCAGGAAAAGCGACGCCGCCGGGATGGAGATACAGATGGTGACCAGGATATTGTTCATGATAAACGCGCAGATGCTCTTCTCTCCCAGCGACGCCACCGGATGGAAGAACCAGTCCATGAAAAACGGATTCCAGCCGAAATACAGTTCGATGACAGCAAAGCACAAAAGCCCGAAGCCGATCACCTTGAACACCGCAAAAACCGCCGCCACCTTCGTCGTATGCCAGAACTTTCCGGGTCTTAACAGAAACAGATCGACAATGCTGTAGACGCCGATCAGCCACACGACAAAAGGCATGGCGTGAAAATTCCCTGTAAATAAGGCGGCTTTCACCAGATTGGTAAAATGGGAAACCAGCACGTTGGACTGCCCCGCCACCTTCCCCCACTCCCACGGACCAAGGCGGATCTGATACTCCGGCACATAAAAGTTGATAAAAAACACATAGATGCCCACCAGAGAAAACAGAAGAAATTTGATCCAGGAAGATTTTTTATATTGTTTCATATGTACCCTTTCTACAGATCCATAGCCGCATGGTAACCCTGATAGACGGCCATGCAGATATTCGCCGGTCTGATACAGTCTCCGATTCTTTTAACAATCGGCGCGCAGTCCAGAAGAGACTCCGCTGCATCCTTTCTCGCTCTCTGACCCACCGCGCAGATCACAGAGCCGCCCGGAACCAGCACCTCCTCTTCGCCGGCTCTGCACCAGACGCCTTCTTCGGTAACCCGAAGCCCCTGATATCCCATATGGCAGATGACCTTCCGATCTTCCAGTTCTTTGAGCAGGATAGGACGGTGGCGGATATTGGCGTCCGGAGCGAGCTCCATGCGCATCTCCACCAGATGAACCTTCTTCCCCTCCGACGCCAGATGCACCGCGCTCTCGCATCCCGCAAGGCCGCCTCCGAGGACGATCACCTCGTCGCTTTTTACTTTGTCCTTTTCCAGATAATAATTGTTCACAACCACTACCTGTTCCCCGTCGATTCCCGGAATCGGCGGAACGATCGGGGCGGAGCCCACCGCGATGATCAGCGCGTCCGCGCCGACTTCCTCCGCGTATTCGGGCGTCACTTCCGTGCCGGTGCGGATTTCCACGCCTTCCAGACGCGCCAGATGCTCCAGCGTCACGCCCAGCTCGTACATCTCATGTTTAAAATCAATCCCCTGCTCGCATTTGAGGATACCGCCCAGACGGTCGCTCTTCTCGCACAGGATTACCTGATGCCCTCTTCGCGCGGCGGTTACCGCCGCCTCCAGACCGGCCACGCCGCCGCCCGCGATCAGAACCTTTCTTCTCTTCCCCGCCGGCTGCGGATCCATTCCTTCCCACTCCCGGCCGATCAGCGGATTGACCGAACAGCGTCTGGTCTGCGTCGTGCCCCGTTCCGCCATACAGACAAAGCACCGCAGGCAGCGGACGATCTCATCTTCCCTGTTTTCCATCACCTTCGACGGAAGCTCCGGATCCGCCAGAAGCGCTCTGCCCATGACCACGATATCCACTTTCCCGGACCCGATCAGCTCGTCCATCATCGCCGGATCGTTCAGGCCGCCGATCGTTGCCACCGGTTTGGACACATGCTTTTTGATCTCTTCCGCCAGAAAGACGTTGCATCCGTGATCCCGGAACATGGAGGGATGCGTGATGGAGAAACCAAATTTATAGGAGCCCGCCGAAACGTGAATCAGATCCGCCAGATCCTCCACCGCCTGCGCGATCTTCACGCCCTCGTTCAGGTCATAACCGCCTTCAAACATCTCCGAACCGCTCATCCGGAACTCGATGGGGAATCCGGGACCTACCGCCCGCCGGACCGCCTGAAGCACCTCTCTTGCCAGCCGCACCCGGTTCTCCAGACTCCCGCCGTACTCGTCCGTCCGATGATTGAAATACGGGGACAGGAACTGGTTGATCAGCCAGCCGTGGCCGCCGTGAACCATGATCATCTCATATCCGCACAGCTTTGCCAGTTTCGCATTCTCATAGTACGCCTCTACGATATCCTGAATCTGTTCTTTACTAAGAGGCGTCACCGGAAGTCCGTCCGGACGGGTGCCCGCGCTCGGCCCGTACTGAGTCATGGATTCCTTTTTATTTTTGTCCAGCAAATAGGTGCCCGCATACTGGCCCGAATGAGACAGCTCCACGCTCGGCACCGCGCCGTGCCTCTTGATGGCATCCGCCGTATAGGTGAAGCTGGCCACCGATCCCACCGTCTGCGTATTTAAATGGTAGGCATGCGACGCGTCCGTGGCCGGATGAACCATCAGCTCGCTGACGGTCACCGCCGCGGCTCCGCCTTTTGCGCGCAGCTCATAAAATGCCGTCGATTTGGAGCCGATCGTACATTCCGGAGTGATCTCCGCCCCGCTCATGGGCGCCGAAAACATCCTGTTCCGAAACGTTACATTACCGATGGTAATCGGCCTGCAAAGATTTTTATATTTACGAATCATATCCGTCCTCCTGATTCAATTTTCCGCCTGTGTCTCCACAGGGCTATGGTTGACAATACGTCTTTGGCACGCCCGGTAGATCCCAAATTCTTCTTCCAGGCACATCCGCAGTTCTTCTTCGTTCTCAAGCCGCCGACTGACGGTTTCTCCCCGCTCCCGAATGACCAGTTCCATTCCGGTCAGCGCTTTGCTTCCGCCCGGCGTACAGAGGTTCACAACTCTCTCATGCGAAAAGAGAACCGCCGGATTCGCCGCACAGTAGAAGTTCAGCACCCGGAAGTCCAGCAAGCGGAAGGGCTGATCATGAAACTGCAGCACCGCCTTCCATACTCCGCTGCGAAACCTCTCTACCAGAAGATCCTCCGATATCTCCCGCACCCGGAAGCGCTCCCCGAAAATCTCCTGCACGGAATCCTCCAGCCGCAGGACTCCCTTGGGTCCCGGACCGCCGTAACCTACGTCGCACAGATACTTCCCGTCCGGCAGCCGCGCCACCAACGCCATATGGGATACCGGCGGAAGTATGTCCCGGTTCCAGAGCACCCGCACGGCCACCGGATACGCCGTGAACCCCAGCGTCCGCAAAAGCGCCAGAAAAAGCGTATTCAATTCAAAACAATAGCCGCCCCTGCGCCTCCCCACGACCTTCTCAAAAAGCTCCTCCTCTTCCAGAGAAGGAACCTGTCCAAGCTCGCAGACATCCAGATTCTCAAAAGGCACCTTTTCCAGATGCGCCCGGATCAGCCCGCTCAGCGTCTCCTTCTCCCTGCGAATCGGGCCTGTATAGCCGATACGTTCCAGATATTTTCCCGCTTCTTCCTGATTCATATGCCACCCTTTTCTTCACCGTTCCCCAGGACAGACTGCGGCTGTTTGAGGGAACACGGTTTTCCGTAAGTAAAAAGCCCCGAAGAGACAACCGCCTCTTCGGGGCACCGAATATCAGTTAGATCCCGTACACTTCTTTATTATATTTTGCGATCTCGTCGTCAATGATGGGATCCACATGCGGGAACAGGCATCCCGGAGCGCCGTAGGTGATGCACGGAATAAAATGTCCGCCCGGCCCGTAAGCTTCGCAGGCTCTTCTGACCTCCCTGCGAATCTCCTCCTCCGTTGAATCCGCCCGGTCCACGACGGAAGCGTCGATGCCGCCCATCAGCGTCATTCTTCCGTTCAGCTGCTTCTGCAGTTTGGGGATATCGTTCTCCGGAAGTACGCCCTGCCAGACGTCGATTCCCAGATCCACCATGTCTTCCACGATCTGCTCCATAAAAGAATCCGCGTGGTGTATGATGATGACGCCCTTTTCCTTCATGTATCCGTAAGTCTTCGTGTAATTGGGCTTGATAAACTCACGCCAGGTGTCCGGGCTTACGAACAGCGCATTCTTGGAACCCCAGTCGTCATGGGAAAGCATAATGTCCGGTTTGATATGGTCGACAATCAGCTTCATGTACTGATAACGATATTCTCCGATGGCGTTGCACAGATCCATCATGTCCTCCGGCTCCAGCAGGAAGTTCATGAGCATGTCTTCGAATCCCATCAGGAAGTGCAGCCGCTCGAAGACGCCGGTAGGCATGAACGCCATGACCAGCTCTCCCTTCGCCCGGATCTCTTCCGCCTGCCTGACAAAAGGCTCCCACAGCGCGGGATCGGAGCAGTTCGCCGCCAGATCCGGCATCACAAGCTGATCTTTCCATTCGGTAATATCACTGATTACCTTGTTCTCATCGGTCACATGGGGCATCGCCGCCACCTGGCCCTCCGGCCACAGAATCGTTGTCCCGAACCGGTCTTTCATCGGATCCATCCCCGCCTTGCGGACTCCTCTGATATACGTGGATGCCGGGTTCGGCGGGAAAAATGTAGTCCCTTCATACTGTCTGGAAAGCCGTTCCGGCTTCCCGTCCGGTTTCACGGTTTCCAGAAAATTCTGTACGGATGTAAGCATTTTTTTCATGTCCTCCTTCATTTTACTATGTATTAGTTTTCAGGAAACGGTTCTCAGCCTTTTGCGTCGATCTCTTTCTGATACTGAGTCACTTTTTCCCGGGTGATCTTGAATCCGACAAGAAGCAGAATCATACCGGCCAGGCAAAGGATTGCCGGGACCAGCGCAAACGCGATGGTCATTCCCTGACGCGCGCTCCCTTCCAGAGCTACGCCGGACTGCCAGCCCACTGCCACCAGGCAGGCGCTGAGGATTACGCCTCTCATAAAGACGCCGACTTTCAGCGGCAGATTCTGCAGACCCATAATCCATCCGGAAGCGTCTCTGCCGGTCTTCCAGGTCGCGTAAACCACCGTATCCGCATAGAGCGCCGGCGACGCCGCGAACGCCATGCCATAGAATACATGAGCGATGGTCATCAGGGCGATGACGACGGATGCGTTGGCGTACATTACATAGATCAGGAACATGAACAGCGCCATTCCGCCGTAGGACACGATCATAGTTGTCCGGGAAGACAGCTTCTGTGCGATATAGCGCATGGCAAAAGCGCCGATAATCGCTCCCAGAGATACGCTCAGCGTATAGATGCTCATCAGTCCCGGATTGCCCATGGCATCACGGAAATAGTAGATCGCAGAAGCCGCGGTTACAAATTTTACACACCATTTTGCCAGATCCGCCAGCATCAGGATCATCAGAGGCGGGTTCTGGAACAGAGATGCAAACATCTCCGGTACGGACACTTTCGTCTTGTCCTTCCCTTTCGTCTGCTGCTCCTCCGTCTCGATCTCCTCATAGCCCTCAGTCATCTTAAAGTGAGCGAAATAAGTGACCACCATCAGAACGCCCAGGCAGAAAGCCGCCGCCGCAAATTTATTCTTCTCTCCTACATAACCGGCCAGAAGCGTTGCGAAAGGCAGGCCCAGGTAAGAGAACAGAAGACCGCCGATGTTGTTCCACGTCGCTCGGGAGGAAGCAAGGGTCGCCTTGTCTTCCGGCGTCTTTCCCACCACGCTGACCAGCGTCGCATTGGCCACATATCCGAAGTTCCACACTACATGGGACAGGATCGCCGCCGCGATGATCACGACTGCGGACAACATCTCATTGTCGCTGATGCGCAGGAACATGAACGCGTACAGGAACGGGACCATCCACGGCACGATGATCAGCCAGGAACGGTAGCGCCCCCACCTCTTTGCCTTCGTTCCGTTGATGATGCCGCCGTACAGCCAGGACAGGCAGGCGTCCACGGTCGTGAATACCGAGTTGATCATACCTGAGATCACGGCGCCAAAGCCCGCCACGTCGGTCAGGAACGTCATGAAAAAGAACGTCTCGATGTTGCTCATCAGGACGAAACCGGCGTCGCCCACACCGAAGAAATATTTCAGTGTACTGCTCAGTTCCTTTTTCTGTTTTCCGTTGTTTTCATTACTCATTTGCACATTACCCCCTTCTGGTTTTTGCTCCGTTTTTTATGTTATTTCCAGTATATCCTCCGCCGACCCGTCCGTAAATCCGACAGACAGCCCCATTCTTTTTTATGATATTCCTACTTTTTGCCGCAGTTATTTCAGCAATATTCACAATTTTTGAGCAATGTGTTATAATGTGGAAAATAACCAATAGAGGTGAGTTTTATGGAATCTTTTCTGTTAAATATGCAGCTTCTTAACGACGCGTTCTGTGATTACTATAAACATGTTACCCTGTTTTCCGCTTCGGATCCGCCCAGATTGGAAGCCGTCCGTCTCTATCAAAAAGACCGAAGGCTTCTTCCGTCCTGTCTCTACCTGCTCTATTCGGACGAATTGGAGCAGATGTCTTCCTGCCTTGAGGGGCTCTCCTTTCTCGTCTCGGGAAAGATCTCCTCCGGACAGATTCCCGCCGGCTGCTCCCTGCTGGTGGTGGAAGACGGCGCTTCCATCCCCGAGCTGTTTAACCTCGCCCAGGACACCTTCGAGCGCTATACCCGCTGGGACCGGGAACTGTACGCCGCCATGAAAAGCGATCATCCGCTGGACGCCATGCTGGAGGCCAGCCTGAAAGTCTTCCACAACCCCATTTTCATCCACGACACCAACTTCTACATTCTCTCCTGCCCCCACCGGGCTCCCAATATGCTCGTCTGGGACAGAGATGCCAGGACCGGATGGAACATCGTACCCCTGAGCCTGATCCATGACTTCAAAGTCGATCCGGAATATTTAAGCACGCTTACGACCACGGAAGCCGGCGTTTATCCCGCGGAACAGCGCGGATACCCGATCCTCTATATGAACCTGTGGAACAACGGCAGATATGAAGGACGGATCTGTGTCGATGAGCTGGAGACACCGCTCCTTCCGGGACAGCATCTTCTGATTACCCATCTGGCCGAGCGGATCCTTCAGGCCATGCAGAACAACAGTCTCTTCCACCTGAACATGGGAAACGATATTGAACAATTCTTCCGGGAATATCTGGACGGCTCCGTCCAGGACCAGTCGATCGTCATGAAGATGCTGCAGTTTCTGAACTGGCAGCGCAACGATCACTATCTCTGTCTCCGCCTGGAAACCGACCGGCAGAACATCCGCATGCTGTCCTCCGCCGCCACGCTCGGCCATATCGAGACACAGATCCCGGAGGGACACGCCTTCATGCATAACAACGGTATTACTGTGCTGGTAAACCTTACCTACTCCCATACCCGTATCTCCGATGTACTGAGCAGCCTCGCCATCCTGCTGAGAGAGGGACTGTTGAAAATGGGCGCAAGTTCGGAAATCTATGATTTCATGCAGATTTCTCAGGGGTATTATCAGGCGCGTATGGCGCTGGAACTGGGCAAACGGAGCGGCAGCATGAACTGGTGCTGCCGCTTTGACGACTATCTTCTGGAATATCTGCTAAATCAGGGAGGAGAGCATCTCTCCCCGGAGCTTCTGTGCTCCAACAAGCTTCTGATTCTGAAACAGTACGATGAGAAGAACAAAACAGAGCTTTATCTTACCCTGCAGGTGTACCTGGAGCTCGAACGAAATGTCCTGCAGACTGCCAAAGCGCTGTTTATTCACCGAAGCACCCTCTTCTACCGGCTGGAACGGATCCGAAAGCTGGCGGATATTGATTATGAGGATGCGAAAGAACGGCTCGTTCTGCTGCTCTCGTTCCAGATTCTGGAGCAGCGGATCGTGTAAGAGCTGGGGTCGGAAGGAGAATCTGCCTGCGTTGAACGTCCGGGCGGAACGCAGCCGGATATCGGAAAAGTCAAAAGGCAGTATTTGACATTTTTATCTCCTTGTAATAAAGTATTATGTAGGATATCGGATTTTAACAGTGAGGAGGTACTTATGAATCAGAACATCAGCTATCTGAAAAAACTGAACAACGAATCGGTCGTGCAAAGAGTCATCAACTGTTTGACCGACGCCATGATCAATAAAGAACTGCGCCCCGGAGACAAGATCCCCACGGAGCTGGAGCTGTCCGAGACGCTGGGCGTGGGCAGAAATTCCATCCGGGAAGCCATCAAGATCCTCGTCTATCTGGGCGTCCTCGAGATCCGCCGGGCGGAAGGAACCTTTGTCTGCGAAGGTTTCACGGAAAGTATGATCGACCCCATGATCTACGGCATTATCCTGGACAAAGCCGACTCCTACGACAATCTCATGGAACTCCGCGAGATGATGGAGGCGGGCGTCGTCCGGCTTGCCATGGCAAAGTACACCGCGGAGGACATGCGGAATCTGGAAGAAAAACTCTCCGTCATGAAAGCCGAGATCGAAAAGGGCCCGCACAACACGAAAGCGACCTTTGAGGCGGACAACGAATTTCATGACGCGGTATCCCGGATGGGACACAATCCGCTGATCGACAAGATCAACCGGGTTGTGCAGATGCTGACCTGGTCCATCCGCCTGGAAACGGTCACCTTTATGGTGGAATCCGGACGGGGAGAAGAACTGTATAAAGCCCATGAAACCATCTGCCTGATGTTAAAAAACCGGGATATGAGCAGTCTGAACCAGAAGATCCGCGATACGTATTTTGAAAATGAAATCAAGAAAAAATGAATCGGGCAGGGAAGGTTTCTTCCCTGCCCGCGCATCTGGTGCCCGTCAGCTTTGCTGACAATCTTCCTTTAATGGGCGCCCGCATTCATAAAGGACGGAAAAGACCGGAAGCGTTTCTACATTCCCATCCGTTTCATGTCTTTCAGAGTCTGCCGGACTGATCTCCTCTGCGGAAACTTCTCTCCTGCCGTTTTCCTGCGCTCTGACACCGCCAGATACGGCGTATATAATTTCAGAAGGAAATGTGACTGCACCGAAGCGGTGGCCGAAAAACCGAAGCAGCACCAGAGGAATGCCCACAGAGGCATCCATTCCCTAAAAGAATAAGTAACATAGAGAGGCAGAAGCCATGCCGCTGCGGTCAGCAAAACCGTAACCGGGGACTTCCCTGCAAAAAACAGACTGTTCAGAAGCTGCCTTCCGACCGGCGCGTCAAACGCCGCGATCCCCGGAAAGGTATAGACAGCCGTCACTGCCGCTGTCAGAAGCACGGTTCCAAGCCCGTACAGAAACAGATGCATCACTCCGGCCGCCTGCCCGCACCAGAACATCTCCAGAAGCAGAACCGATATCAGACACAGCACGCCCACCCATACGGCCGTCGCTTTGAAAAAGTTCTCCCGAAATCCTTTCACAAACAGACGGAAGGGATTGATCTCTCCGCCTCCCCGCTGGTATTTCATAAGTGTATAGTACATGGCCGAAAGAGAGGCTCCGATCGTCACAATGCCCAGAGAGCCGATGATAAATAAAAGATTGACCGCAATATACGTTCCCGCCTTCGTGACGGCCCGTCCCAGCGGGCTGTCGTTGTCAAATAACTGTGCAATACCGCTCATACTGTTTCTCCTGATTTTAGTTCCGCTGTTTTTTAGTTCCGCTTCAGCCCTCTCAGTCCCCGGGCTCTCCGCTGTGTTCAGCGTTCCTGCATGATTTTAAAGTGATAAGTCAGCGACGGATAGTCTCCGCTCATGATCGGGAGGGTGAATCCTCCATGCATCAGTGCCGCGCCGCTGTATGTTTTCCCGAAGATCAGCTCCTGATAGCAGGCGTCCTCCCGAAGTCCCTTCAGCCGTACATGGATTGGCGTCGGATTCGCCTGCGGCGCGAGAACCACCACATTCAGAAGCGCCTCCGTGCCGTCTTTCGCCCCGTGCTGCCAGGCGGTAAAATACCGGTCTTCGACGGCGTTGGTCAGCCGGTAATAATCCCCTTCCTGAATCAGCGGAGCATATTCTTTAAACCGGGCGATCTGTCCCTTGATCTCCTGCTTCTCCAGTTCGTCAAGCGTCGTCAGGTCCAGCTCGTAGCCGAAGGTCCCCGACATGGCCACAGTCGCTCTGGTGGCAAGAGAGGTGCACCGGCCGGTCTGATGGTTGGGCGACGCAGATACATGGGAGCCCACAGCGGATACGGGATATCCAAAAGAGGTCCCGTACTGGATCTTCAGCCGCTCGATGGCGTCCGTATCGTCGCTGCACCAGATCTGCGGCGAGTAATAGAGCATCCCGCAGTCAAAACGCCCGCCGCCCCCGCTGCAGCCCTCAAACAGCACCTCCGGAAAGCTGCCGGTCAGTCGCTCCAGCAGGTCATAGACCCCCAGCATGTAACGGACATGGACCTCTCCCTGCCGGTGAGCGGGGAGGGCGCGGCTGTACATATCCGTCATATTCCGGTTCATGTCCCATTTCACATAATCAATGGGATAATTTCTCAAAAGGTCCGACAGAACCTGATACAGATAGTCCCGGACCTCTCTCCGGCCCAGATCCAGCACCAGCTGGCATCTCCCCATGGCGGGCGGCCTTCCGGGTACGGTCAGCGCCCAGTCCGGATGCTTCTGATACAGATCGCTGGCCTCATTCACCATCTCCGGCTCCACCCAGATGCCGAACTTCATTCCCATCCCATGGATCTCCCTGATCAGAGGAGCCAGTCCGCCCGCCAGCTTTTTCTCATTGACGTACCAGTCGCCCAGTCCGTCTTTCTCGCCGTCTCTCCTTCCGAACCAGCCGTCGTCCAGCACCAGCATCTCCATGCCAAGCTCTGACGCCTGTTTTGCGATATCCAGAAGACGCCCGGAATCAAAATCAAAATACGTCGCTTCCCAGTTATTGATGAGGATCGGGCGGCGGGCCTTCTTATATTTTCCCCGGCAGATATGCTCCCGGATAAAATCCGCATACTGATGGCTCAGCCTGGTCAGGCCATCGCTGCTGAAACCAAAGAGCACTTCCGGCATGACAAACTGCTCTCCTTTTTGCAGCTCCCACTGAAACTGTTCGTCCTGAATGCCCAGCACCATGCGCACGGCCCGCATCTGCGTCCGTTCAATGTCGATCCGGTAGCTTCCGGAATAGACCAGCATGGCGCCCAGGCACTCTCCGTAGTCCTCGGAAGTCTCAGGGGCCGCCAGGATGACAAAGGGATTGTGATGATGGCTGCTGCTTCCTCTTCTGGAACCCACTGTCAGGACCCCGTCCGGCAGCTTCTGCCGCTGTGCCTGCCGTTCCATACAGTGCCTTCCGGGAAAATGGATCAGATCCCACTCCCCGAACGGAATGTCCAGACACGCGGACAGCGCTTTGTGCAGGACCACCGTTCCTTTTGTGTGATTTTCCACGATGGCGCTGCGGGTAATCATATCCTCCTCTTCAAAAACGCCGTAGAGAAGCTTCAGCGCCAGCCCGGTCACCGGATCCTCCAGACAGAGAATCAGGCTTTCGGCTCTGCCGCCGTCATCATAAGCTGCCGGAAGGCCGGGAAGTCTGTATGTTCCATGGATGATCTCATGACTCACATACCGGAACTCCACGCCGAAGCTCCCGTCCGGATTCTGGAGCGACAGGCAGCTCACCCGATAGTCCCCCGCGTCGCATCCGGGATACTCCTGACAGACATTGTCCAGGGAGAAATCTTTCTGGTCCATCAGCTCATAGGGATTGCCGGAGAATCCGCAGTCGGAATAATAATGCATATATTCCATATGGCTCGTCCCCACCTGCCTTCCATAATAAAGGTGGTGCACATATCCGCGGCAGTCCGCCTGGATCTGATAAGAAGTGTGGGCCGTGTTCAGATAAAAGGTACGGCTTTCCTGTTCAAACAGAATACTCATTTTCTCCTCCGTCCGGCAGCCCCTCGGACACCGCCATACGGATGCGGTATTCTCTCGGGCTGACTCCGTAAGTTTTTTTAAACATTTTGGTAAAGGTCAGGGGATTATCATAGCCGGAGCGTTTCGCCACCTCCTGAATCGGAAGCTCCGTCGTCCGCAGAAGCTCCCCGCCCCGCTCCATCCGATAATGAACCAGGTAATTTTGAGGCGGCATGCCCAGCTTTTTCTTAAAGATATCCGACAGATAGCTCCGGTTGATCCCCACATACCGGGCAAGCTCCTCCACGGTGATGTGGCTGTAATTCTTTTTGATCAGCTCCACGGCATAGTCCACATACATATCCGGCATAAAGACCGGCTGGTATGCGTCCCCAAGTCCGGACCGGATATGGGATTCCGCCGCCAGCGCCAGATACTCATACATCACCGCCGTCCTCTGGAGCACGGAGGAGATGCTCGGCTTCATATTCTGTATCATCTTCTCCGCAATCTTCAGAAACCGCTCCGGATCCACATGGCAGTCCCGCCAGTAGACGCCGGGGCCGAAGCCCGCCAGCTCTGCATAATAGTCCGCCTTCTCTCCGTCAAAGGCAAGCCAGCAGTAGCTCCACGGATTGTCTTCGTCCGCGTAATAGGTGACTGTCTCCTCCGGCCGGATCATGAACATCTGTCCCGCATGGAGGGAAAACAGTCCGCAGGGCGTCTCGTAATACCCTCTGCCCGACAGGATCACATGAAGGTGATACCCGTCTCTTGCCACCGGACCCACGTGCTGGGAAGCGGCGCACCGCTCCCGCCCGCACAGGGTCAGATACAATTCTTCCGATATCTTCTGCTGATACGCCAGACTGCTGTAATGGGGCGTATCCCATCGCCTGATCTCACCCATAGGTTTTACAGTTTTCCTCCTGAAGTAGCGATTCCTTCCACGAACTGTTTCTGGAAGATCACGTAGATTATAATCATGGGAAGACATGCCATCAGCGCCGCCGCCATCAGTTCCGGATAATTGGAAGAGAACTGTCCCTGCATCTTGGCAAGGGCCGCGGACAGCGTCGTCGTGGACGCTTCCGAGCAGACGATCATGGGCCACATCAGATCCTTAAACGCAAAGACTGCGGTAAAGATCCCCAGGGATACCATGGCGCTTCTGGTCAGGGGAGCCATGACCAGCAGAAATCTCTGGCCGTAATTGCACCCGTCCACCATGGCCGCCTCTTCCATATCTTTGGGAAGCCCCTGGAAGCTGGTCTTCAGAAGGAAGGTTCCAAAAGCCGTCACCACGCCCGGAAATACCAGCGCAAACAGCGTGTTCAGAAGTCCCAGCTTCGATACCATTACGTACTGTGGAATGATAAAGATCTGCGCAGGCACCATCATCTGGATCATAACCAGAGAAAACGCAATATTTTTCCCGGGAAAATTCATCCGTCCGAAGGCATAGCCCGCCATGGTCGCCGTCAGCACCGCGCAGACCACCCGGAAGAAGATCATAAGCAGGGTGTTTTTATAGAGCACCAGAAAATTATAATTTTTCCACACATTGAGGAAACTGTCCAGTTTCCAGCTGGATGGGAAGATTACGAACGGATTGATGCTGGTGGCCTCCCCGATGGTCTTGAACGCCGTCAGGAACATCCACAGAAACGGCACGATCATCACGAACGCCACAACGATCAGGATCACATGGATCAGAATTCCATTGGCCTTGTCTTTCGCCATTTTTCTCTCCCTCCTCTAATTATAGAACACAAATTTCTTCTCTGCTTTCTGAAGGAGCACCGTCAGAAAGAGAATGATCAGCAGCAGCAGAATGACAAAAGTTGCGCCGTAGCCTTTATTTCCATAGGTAAATGCATAGCGGTAGAACACCGGCACCACCGTCTCCACGCTGGAAAGCGCCGGATTGGACGTATCCATCACCATGTAGATCAGGTCAAACTGCTGCAGGGCCCCGATGATCCGGGTCTGTACGATAAAGAAGATCGTGGGGCTTAAGAGCGGCACCGTGATGCTGAAAAACTGCCGGATAGGGCTGGCGCCGTCGATATCCGCCGCCTCATGGTAATCTCTTGGAATCTCCTGCAGCCCGCCGATCATCAAGACCATATTGTAACCCAGGATGGACCAGACGCCGATGATTCCGATGGAAATCCAGGCGATCTTCGGATCGGAGATCCAGCCCGTACTGCTGCCGAAGAGATGGTTTAACAGTCCGTACTGCTGATTGTACAGCCATTTCCATACCATGGACACCGCTGCCGGAGCCGCCACCATGGGAAGGAAATAAATGGTGCGGTAGATGCTGCGCCCTGCCATCTTCCGGTTCAGGAACACCGCCAGCACCAGCGCGATGCAGACCGAGAACGGCACCTCAATGACTGCATATTTGAACGTATTGAACAAGCTCACCCAGAATTCACTGCCGGACAGGACGTCGATATAGTTCTGAAGCCCCACAAACGTGTTGCCCCGGCCGAAGTCTCCGGTCTTGCAGAAACTCTGCCAGACCGTATTGACTATGGGATAAAAATTCAGGATCAGAAGCCCCAGCATGGTGGGAGCGATAAAGAACCATCCCCAGAGGGCCTCCGTCTTCTCCGCCTTCGTCATTTTTCGTTTCACACCCTCATCCCCCTTATTCCTGTGCAAGCTGCGCGTTCATCTCCGCCGCGATCTTCGTACAGGCGTCTTTCATGGTGGACACATCGTTCCACGCGCCTACCAGCGTCTCTCCCATCATGGTCTCCCAGTTGGTCGTATACTTGCTGCACGGACGTACGACCAGCGTTCCCTCGGATTCCATGTCCAGAAACGCGCTGATATCCATTCCTTCAAAGGCGGACGGATAGCTGTCGGAAGCGCCTTTAAAGCCTGCCATGGTCACGCCCAGATCGGCCTGTTTCACCTGATTTTCTTCCTTGCAGAACCACTCGATCAGGCTCCATGCCGCATCCGGTGCGTCCGTGCCTGCCGCTGCCGCCCAGCCAAGACCGTTGTAAATAGTGCAGCGCTCTCCCGGGTCCGCGGTTCCGTTTCCGTTCTGATCATAGTAGGGAAGCACGGACCATGCAAAGTTTTCGCTGTTGTCGCTGGTATAGAAGGTATTGATATTCCAGCTTCCCTGGGTGGTCATGGCCGTCACGCCGGAGGTGAAGAGGGTGCCGCTGCCGTTCTCCGAGATCACCGACTGAGCCGGCATGGTATCCGCGATCAGTTTTCCAAGGAACTCCATGGCTTCCAGCGTCTTCGGATCGTCCATCCCGGAAGTCTTATGGTCTTCGCTGATCACATATCCGCCGTAATCGTAGACGATGTTCCACCAGCCGTCCTGATTGTTTCCCACGTCGATGGAATACCCGTATGTACTGCCCTGTCCTGCATCCGTGATGGCCTTCGCCGCCTCATAGAAATCATCCCAGGTCCAGGTCTCATCCGGATACGCCACCTGATACTGATCGAAGATCGCCTTATTGTAGCACAGGGCGACGGTGTCATGATCCTTGGGGACCGCATACTGCGCATCTCCCAACTGATAGATTCCCGTGATTCCCTCATAGTAATTGGCCAGGTCAATGTCCTCCGACTGGCTGATATAGTCGTTAAGTTTTAAAAGCAGATCATTTTCCATGTACTTCTGCGCCACATTGGAATGCATCCAGAATACATCCGGCATGTCTCCGCCGGTGGCTCCTGCTTCCAGCAGGGTCCAGTACTCATCCCAGCCCAGCACCTGGATGTTTACTTTGATGCCGGACTGCGCCGTCCACTCGTCCGCGATCTGCTGCAGGCCGTCCACCTGGGCGCTGTCCCAGATCTTCACCTCCAGCGCATCCGCGCTGCCCGCGCCGCCCTGGGACGCCGGCGCATCGCCTCCGGAACCGCAGCCTGTCGCCGATACCGCCATCATCGCCGCAAGCCCTGCCGCCATTACTCTGCATTTTCTCTTCATGTCTTCTCCTCCTTGCATGTTTTCACTGCTGCTTCTTATTGGCAGTTTCAGTATAGCAAGAAGCCTGTATTCCTCATATGTTCCAGTGTTAGATGTATATGGAATTATGCTGGATGATCGTGCTTTTTTCTTTGTTGGATTTTACCGGAATCCGGGGCCGGGCAGGGCCGCCCCCTTCTTTTCTTCTGAAAAAATACACAGGGATCGGAAAAGAACTGCGTGTTTTTCGCAAAAAGCGACGGAAAGGCGTCCCGGGAATCTCCTGAATACCCGGTGCAGCGAACCGGCGAAATGCCATTTCGCATCTTTCTTTATGTTATTTTGCGATTTCCCGAACCTGACAGCTTTCAAAAAAGACCGGTCCTTTCATCTTCGGGCAGGCACCATGCTTCCAGTGCCCGCCCGGACGAATGCCGGACCGGTTTTGTTCCTTTCCTGCTGTTTTCTTTTTCCTGATTCTTTTGCCGGCATCCGGCATTCAGAACCGCCGCAGATGCAGACTGTTCTTTACCGCTCTTTTGCCTGCCAGTCCAGCAAAAGCTCCCTGACCCAGCCGCACAGCCTCTCGCTGCTCTCATTTGCGATCCGCACCACCTCTTCATGGCTGTGCTTCGTCTTCGCGATCCCGGTGGCCATGTTGGTGATGCAGGCGATTCCCAGCACCTTCATGCCCAGATAGTTGGCCGCGATCGTCTCCGGCACCGTGGACATGCCGATGGAGTCCGCTCCCAGCCGTTCATAGGCCCGGATCTCCGCCGCCGTCTCATAGCAGGGGCCGGAGAAAATGGCGTAGACGCCTTTTTGATAAGAGAGCCCCAGCCGCTCTGCAGTCCGCTCTGCTTTCCGCATCAGTTCTATGGAATATGCCTCCGACATATCCGGAAACCGCACGCCGAAACGCTCGTCATTTTCGCCGATCAGGGAGTTATTGCCTAGCATATTGATGTAATCGGTCAGAAGCATCAGGTCGCCGGGCGCAAAGTCCCGGTTGATCCCGCCGCAGGCGTTGGTCACGATCAGATTTTCAATGCCCAGAAGCTTCATCACGTAGATGGGATACGTCACTTCCTTCATGGTAAAGCCTTCATAATAATGAAAGCGTCCCTGCATGGCGGCGATGATCTCCTGTCCGATCCTGCCGATCACCAGATTGCCTGCATGTCCCGCCACATGGGACTGCGGAAAGTTCGGGATCTCCTTATAGGGGATCACGGTCCGCTCCTCCATGATGTCCACCAGGCTTCCCAGGCCGCTGCCCAGGATGATGCCGATGGTCGGACGAAGCGCGGTCCTGCTCTCAATAAACTGTGCGGATTCTTTTACTTTTTCGTAAAACATGGATCTTGTTCCTCCTAATTATTATTTTTGAAACCCTGTTTTTCACTGAATCACCAGCACCCGCTCCCCAATCACATCCTCCAGAAGCCCCCGGACGATGCGCTCGGTCTGGATCCTGGCGTTCTGGATCAGGTTTTCCATGTCCGCCTTTTCCGACACATCCGCTTTCGCCGCCGCCACCATATCGATGACGTCTTCCTTTTCCGTCCGGTTAAAGAGCGCCCACTGCTCGTCATAGAACTCAATGGAATCTTCGTCGATCTCTATGGACTGTACTTCACACTCCGGCAGGGTGATCACCACCTGGTCTTCCTGAATGTCGATCTCCGCCTGCCGGATATCGAGTCCCGCCCGAACCTTCGCCGTATAGATCATGGAGAAGCTGTTTTTCGTAAGGAACGGAATCTTCCCCTCCGAATATTTAATCAGCCCCGTATAGGTCAGCCGGGCGGTCGTCAGCTCGCTGACTGCCTCCAGTTTTCCGCTGACAAAAGCGGAGGTCAGCTCCGGCTCTTTCGGAGCCGTATAACGCCTGTAGCCGCAGATGCCCGCCCCCATTCCCAGAAGCAGCGCCAAAAGCAGCAAGAAACATGTTTTCGCAAATTTTCTCATTTTCTGTCTCCTTCGATCCTGCGGACCAGGCCGCCTGATCCTTTCATCAGAGCCGAGAGATTTCCTCTCAGCCTTGCCTCCCGTATCTATCTGATTATATCATGCACCGTATCCACTGAAAACTCCTGCTTTCACATTTGTCAATGATTTATCATCCACTGCCTGCGATTGTTTCTGATCTCCGGCGTTTTCCACTTTGACAGTTCGACTTTTTATCTTTTCGATTTTTGTCTGTTTTGAGATTTTTATATTATTATTTTTGTATATATGTTGACATTATATATTATACATTATATAATATATAAAAATCAAATACACGAAAGGAGCGCACAGATGATTTTTCCGCTGAGTCCGCCCATGTTCGATCTGCTGATCCTTTCCATTACCGAAAAAGAAGACTCCTATGGTTATCAGTTGAGCCAGAAAATCAAAAACGTTTCCGGGGTCAAAGACTCCACCCTTTATCCGATTCTGAAGCGTCTGCAGGAACAGGGATTTTTGAGCGTATATGACCAGCCCTTTCAGGGACGGAACCGGAGGTATTACCGGATCACGGATTCCGGCAGGCAGAGATACCGGGAGCTTATGGAAGAATGGCAGCTTCACAAAGAAGCGATTGATCAGATTCTGAAAGGAGAAATGAAAGAATGAACCGCGAAGAATACATCAAACGGCTGCGGCACCGGCTGAAAAGACTTCCGAAAGAGGATTACGACCGGGCGATCGCTTATTTTACAGAATATTTTGAGGACGCAGGGCCGCAGCGGGAAGCGCAGGCCATCGACGATCTGGGGAGTCCGGAGCTGGCGGCCGATCAGATCATCCGGGATTTCGCGGTCGAAAATGCCTCCGAACCGGCACAGAGCGTAAAAAGGAGCTTTTCCGCTCTGTGGATCGGGATTCTGGCGGTCTTTGCCGCTCCGATCGCCCTGCCGCTGGCGCTGGCCTTCGGAGCCGTTCTTCTCGCCATGATACTGGTGGCGGCCGCGCTGATTTTTTCCGTGTTCCTGATCGCCGTTTCCCTCGTCCTGTCCGCCCTGCCCTGCATCCTTGTCAGCGTATGGCTGCTCTTTTCCTCTTTTGCAGACGGGCTTGCCACACTGGGATTCGGACTGTTATCTCTGGGCGTCGGCATTCTCATGACCATGCTCAGCCTCTTCATCACCAGATGGTGTCTGCACGGTATGACCCGTCTGTTTGGATCCATTGCGAAAGGCGGTAGACATTATGAAAAATAAAAAACTATGGTTTCTTCTGTCACTCGGATGTCTGTTATCCGGAACCTTCTTTGTGCTTGCAGGCACCCTGCTGGGCGGTATCCCCGGCTTCTATCTGGACAGGCACGGGATCCATACCTCAAGAGACGCGGCAAACCAGACGATGGAAGTATTTCGGGATACGGCGGAGCTGGACGCGTTTGACCGCATGGAACTAAGCATTCGTTATGCGGAAGATGTGGAACTCATCCCTTCCGACCGTTACGCTGTTGAATACCGCGTCTCCGGCATCTCTGAAAAACCTGTCTGTCGGGTCGAAGACGGCACGCTGGTCTTCCGCGAAACTCCCGCCGGGTGCAGCGAGTCCAGAATCTGGTTTCTGTATGCCGGTTCCGGATATACCAGAGAACTGCAGCCCGGACCTTATTATGTAAAAATCGAATATCCTGCCGGTCAGACTTTTACCGATGTCATCATCGATATGGAAACCGGTAATCTGAAGCTTCCGCATCTGCAGGCGGATACGCTGGAGCTCCGGAACGAGTACGGAGACGTCTCTGTGGACAGTTACACCGGAAGCGCATGGACGCTTCATATGTCCAGCGGCAATCTGACCGCGGGAACGGTCAGCGCGGAACAGACGCGGCTTGAGAGCGAATACGGAGACGTCGACCTCGAAAGCTATACCGGAAATTCACTGGAGATCCGTATGTCCAGCGGCGACCTTTCCCTCGGCTCCGTGAAAGCGGAACAGACGGAGATTCAAAATGAGTACGGAGGAGTGCAGATTGAGCAGGCGTCCGGAGACAGACTGAGCGCGGATTTAAGCTCCGGTTCCTTTCTGGCCGGCAGTCTGGACTTTCCGCTTCTGAAAGTAAACAACGAGTACGGGACGGTCCGCATCCGGCTTCCCGAAGAACTGTCCGCATATGAATACCGGCTGATGACGGAATACGGCTCCATCCTCCTGGACGGAAAGAACGTTGCGAATCATGACGAAGATGAGAATGAGAATGAATGTCATTACACGTCCGCCGGAACCAACGGCAGGACCGTCGAGATCTCATGCGACAGCGGAGAGATTATGATTGATCCGGTTCCCTGATTCCGGGACGAGGATTTTCGCATCGTTTTATTTGAACGCCCGCGTGCCGCGAAGCAGTAAATTTCCCTGCGCAGACAACCGGAAGCCGATGCTTTTTCGGCTTCCGGTTTTGAATCAATACCAGAAATATATGATTGGACTCACCTCCGGGCTTCCGCCGCCCGAATCAGCACGGTTTTCCCTTCAAAGGCAAAGCCGTATTTGCGGATCTTTTCCGCACCCAGCCCTTTTGCTTCCAGAAGCGCCGCATAATTCTGCCGCTCAATCTGCGCCAGCGCTTCCCTGGCCGTATCCTCCAGCGTCCGTTCCTCCTCCGGATCGTGGACTTTAAATTCCAGAATCACCGCCTGATCCTCCGGATGACGGGGCTCCATCATCACGTCATATCTTCCCAGTCCGCTCTCCCGGTTGGAAGTGACCACATAACGGTCCGCCAGCTCCACCATAAGTCCCAGCACAAAACCATGGTAAATGCGCTCCGGTTCCGCAGCCTCCGAGGGCCTCTTTCCGCTGTCGAAGAAGCTGAACGTAGCCATGGCAACTTTATTCATGTACACATTCATAGCCTTTACATCCCCCGCCAGCAGCGCTTTGATAAAGCCGTTGTAGACAGAAGCCGAACCCGCAAACCATTTCCGGATCATTCTGCGGAACATCAGAGATACTTCCTTATTCGTCAGAGACAATTCATACAGGTCTTCTCCCTCTTCCTCGTTCCAGATCCGATTCTCCACTTTCAGATAACCTGTCGCCAGCAGCAGGCTCCAGATGGCATTTTCGTCCTCTTCCAGTTGGATAAAAATAATCTGCTCATCCAGTTTCCGATAAAGGTGTTCTCCCTTCAACAGATTCTCCATGATGATTTTGATATCCGTGCTTCCCTCCCGGATCATTTTATCCACCAGACCGTTACTGCTGGTGTTGGCCCAGTACGCGGAAAAGCGGCCCTTATCCAGATAATTCAAAATGGACCATGGATTGTAAATATCTCTTCTATTTCCAAAAGTAAACCCATCATACCAGTCTTTGACTTTTTCCTTCTGTTCATACAGCCCGCATTCCTTCAGCGCATTCCAAACTTCCTCTTCCGTAAATCCAAAGCAGGTCTCATATTTTTCCGACGTGACGGTCACAACTTCCAGATGATTCAGATCGGAGAAGATCGACTCCTTGCTGACCCTGGTGATTCCGGTCATAACCGCCCGTTCCAGATACGGATTGGTCTTAAAGGCGGAGTTGAACAGGCTGCGGATAAACTCCACCATCTCCTGCCAGTAGCCGTACACCCACGCCTCCTGAAGCGGCGTATCATACTCGTCCAGCAGAATGATTACCTGCTTCCCGTAATAACGCGTCAGGTACAGGGACAGCGCTTTGATGCAGTTGGTCGCCTCCTGATCGGTCATGTCCACGGACACCCGGTCAAAAGCTTCTCTTTCCCTCTCGCCAAGACAGCCGCTGTCCGGCAGGAACGCATACCGCCCGTACAGTTCTTCCAGAATCTGAAACATTCTGATTCTGGCGCCCGCAAAAGTAGATTCCTTGATATCCGCAAAGCTTAAAAAGATCACCGGATACGTCCCCTGAAGCCGGCGGTACTTCTCCTCCTCCCATATGGACAGTCCCTCAAACACCTCTCCCTGACCTTTGTATTTCACGGAAAAAAAACGCTCCAGCATATTCATATTCAGAGTCTTCCCGAACCTGCGGGGACGTGTAATCAAAGTTACGTCATCCTGGCTCTCCCACCATTCCCTGATAAAGTAAGTTTTGTCCACATAGAAACAATGATTCTTTCTGATCTTCTCAAAACTCTGGATTCCGATCCCTACCGTTCTCGCCATGACGTCCCCCGCTTTCCTCTTCTGTTTTCAATTATAGCATTCCCGTTTTTCCCTTTCAAGCATCCTTCGCCAACCCGCCGCCGAAAAATACCAACTTCTCCTTTTCAATCCTGCCAAAATGCGGTATGATGGTAAGGTAACAGCGACAGGAGGTTCTTATGAATCAGAAAGCACTATCCAAACTGGAATTTGACAAAATTATTCATATACTGGCAGAGCACGCGGCTTCCGCGGGAGCGAAAGAACTCTGCAGGCAGCTTCTGCCCTCGGATTCTCTCTCGGAAATCCGGCAGGCGCAGACGGAGACGGCCGACGCTCTTCAGCGGATCCTGCTCAAAGGCAGCCCGTCTTTCGGCGGAATCCGGGATATCCGCGGATCGGTAAAACGTCTGGAGATCGGCGGCGTGCTCGGCATGGGCGAGCTCTTACAGATCATGTCTCTTCTGGAGACCGCCGGAAAAATAAAACAGTACGGACAAAGAGAGACGGACGATACGGCAAAAGACTCCCTTGAGGAATCTTTCCAACTGCTCGAACCCGTTGTTCCCCTTGCCCGCGAAATCCGGCGCTGCATCCTCGCGGACGACGCCATGGCGGACGACGCCAGCGGCGCTCTTCTGCAGATTCGCCGCGCCATGCGTCAGATGGACGACAAGGTGCACAGCACCCTCAATTCGATGGTGAACGGTTCCGCGCGCACCTATCTGCAGGACGCGGTTGTCACCATGCGGGACGGGCGCTACTGCCTTCCCGTAAAGGCGGAATACCGAGGTCAGGTGCCGGGGATGATCCACGACCAGAGTTCCACCGGCGCCACTTTATTTGTAGAACCGATGGCCGTCATCCGTCTCAACAACGAATACAAGGAGCTTCAGATCAAAGAACAGCGCGAGATCGAAAAAGTACTGGCCACATTAAGCGAAACCGCGGCCCAGTCCATGGAACTGATCGCCGAAGATTACGAACTGCTGGTCCGCCTGGATTTTATCTTCGCCAAAGCCGCGCTGGCCAGAGACATGGACGCCTCCAGACCGGTCTTCAACGACAAGGGGCGGATCCGCATTAAGGACGGCCGTCACCCCCTGCTGGACGCGAAGAAAGTCGTTCCGGTCAGCATCCGCCTGGGAGATGATTTTGATCTGCTGATCGTTACCGGACCCAACACCGGAGGTAAGACCGTCTCTCTGAAAACAGTGGGGCTTTTTACCCTCATGGGACAGGCCGGGCTCCATATCCCGGCCTTTGAGCGCTCCGAGCTTGCCGTATTCGACAATATCTTCGCGGACATCGGGGACGAACAGAGTATCGAGCAGAGCCTCAGTACGTTCTCCTCTCATATGAGCAACATCGTCTCCATCCTGCAGGAGGCCACCCTTCATTCACTGGTCCTCTTCGATGAACTGGGAGCCGGTACCGATCCTACCGAAGGCGCGGCTCTGGCCATCTCGATTCTGGACCATCTGCACCGTCAGGGAATCCGCACGATGGCGACCACCCATTACAGCGAGCTGAAAGTCTATGCGCTTTCCACCGACGGCGTGGAGAATGCCTGCTGTGAATTTAACGTGGAATCCCTGCGGCCTACCTACCGCCTGCTGATCGGCGTTCCCGGCAAGAGTAACGCGTTCGCCATCTCTCAAAAGCTGGGGCTTCCGGAATATCTGATCGAAGAAGCGAAGAAGCAGATCAGCGCGCAGGACGAAAGCTTTGAGGACATGATCACCGAGCTGGAGAACAGCCGGGTCACGCTGGAGCGGGAACAGGCGGATATTGCCCGCTATAAGGAAGAAATCCGCAAACTGCGCAACGCCCTCCAGAAAAAGCAGGACCGCATGGACGACCAGAAAGAGAAAATTCTCAGGGAAGCCAACGAGAAGGCCAACGCCATCCTGCGCGAGGCAAAGGAGTACGCCGACGAAACGATGAAAAATTTCCATAAATTCGGCCGCGAGGGCATCTCCGCCAAAGAAATGGAAGCCGAGCGGGCGCGTCTTAGGGAAAAGATCAAATCCACGGAAACCGGCATGCAGCCTTCCGTGCAGAAACCGAAGAAAAAGGTCCGGGCGGGCGCTCTGCACATCGGAGACCGGGTCAAAGTGCTGAGCCTGAATCTGGAAGGTACGGTCAGCACCCTTCCCAACGCCAAAGGCGATCTGTTCGTGCAGATGGGGATACTGCGCTCTCAGGTTCGTGTGGACGATCTGGAATATCTGGGAGAGGCAGAACCGTTTCAGACCAAAGGATCGGCGGGCGGAAGCGGAAAGATCAAAATGTCCAAGTCCGCCCTCGTCAGCACCGAGATCAATCTGATCGGCATGACGGTGGACGAAGCCGTCGCTCATCTGGACAAGTACCTGGACGACGCCTATCTCGCCCATGTGCCGGCCGTACGCATCGTACACGGCAAGGGCACGGGCGCTCTGAGAAACGCGGTCCAGCAGCATTTAAAACGCTGCAAATATATCAAGACCTTCCGCCTCGGCTCCCTGGGCGAGGGAGACGCGGGCGTTACGATTGCCGAATTTAAATGACACAAAGGAGATTTCCATGCCATCCAAGCAGAAAATACTCATCGTAGACGATGATGCAAATATTGCCGAACTGATCTCCCTCTATCTGACCAAGGAATTTTATGAGGTACAGATCGTGGAAGACGGAGAACAGGCGCTGCAGGTATTCAATACGTTCCGGCCGAATCTGATCCTTCTCGATCTGATGCTTCCGGGCATCGACGGCTATCAGGTCTGCCGGGATATCCGCTCCCGCTCCGACGTCCCGATCATTATGCTTTCCGCCAAGGGAGAAGTCTTTGACAAGGTCCTGGGACTGGAACTGGGAGCAGACGACTACATGATCAAGCCCTTTGATTCCAAGGAACTGGTCGCGAGAGTGAAGGCCGTGCTGCGCCGGTTCCAGCCGGCCAGAACAGACAGCGCTCCGGCCTCCAAAGTGGTACAGTACCCGGATCTGATCATCAACCAGAGCAACTACTCTGTCGTTTACCGGGACAAAACCGTGGATATGCCGCCCAAGGAACTGGAGCTTCTCTATTTTCTCGCCTCCTCTCCGAATCAGGTATTCACAAGAGAGCAGCTTCTGGACCATATCTGGGGCTATGAATACATCGGAGACACCCGCACGGTCGACGTGCACATCAAAAGGCTGCGGGAAAAGATCAAGGATCACGAAGCCTGGCGGCTGGCGACGGTCTGGGGAATCGGCTACAAGTTCGAGGTGAAATAATGCGCATCTCTCTGAACCTCAAATATTTCCTCTCCTTCCTGGTCTTCGGACTCTGCTGCTTTCTGTGCATCTCCACCGTCACCTCCCGGCTGATGATGGAGAACGCCGTATCCGCGAAATCCTCTTCCTTCTATCAGGAAGGAATCTACCTGTCCGATCAGTATGTAGTCAACTATTTCGAGGAGCAGGAAAACCGCAATACGCTCTCTGCCATCCGCTCGCATCTGGCCTCCCTGGACACTTACCTGAACGCGCGGATCTGGCTGATCAGCCGGGACGGGGAACTGATTCTGGACTCCGGCGATTCCGGGACTGTGCAGGAACGCCGGGTCATACCGGAATTCAACTCCGTGCTCCCCGGCGGCAAATATTACATGACCGAAGATTTCTTCGGCATGTTCTCCGAACAGACGCTGAGCGTCCTGATCCCCGTCTCCCATAATTACCATGTGCGGGGCTATATCGCCATCCACACTCCCATGTCGGTCATCGTCAGAGAAAAGGAAGGATACCTGATCTCTTTCTACATCACCATGATCCTCCTTCTGGGACTCGCCTTTCTCTTTGCGGCGGCCAACTGGCTGATGATCATCCTGCCCATACGCCGGATCCGCAGAGGAGCCGGAGAATACGCGCTCGGCAACTACAGTGTTCCCATCCACATGAACCGCGAGGACGAGCTGGGATTTCTGGCGGACACCATGGATTTTATGGCGGAATCCCTGAAAGATCAGGAGGAAGACCAGCGAAAGCTGATTTCCAACATTTCCCATGATTTCCGTTCCCCTCTGACCTCCATCAAGGGTTATATCGAAGCGATGCTCGACGGCACGATCCCGTCCGAGATGCAGGAAAAATATCTGAACATCGTCCTTCGGGAGACGGAACGGCTGACCAAGCTGACCAGCGGGCTTTTGACGCTCAATTCCATGGATCCGAAGCAGAACCGCCTGTGCAAAACCCGCTTCGACATCAACACCATCATCAAGAACACGGCGGCCACCTTCGAGGGAACCTGTACTTCCCGTCATATCTCCATTGAGCTGCTTTTCACGGACTGGGAATCCTACGTCTATGCCGATATGGGAAAAATCCAGCAGGTACTTTACAACCTGATCGACAACGCCATCAAATTCAGTCCGCCCGACTCGACGATCACCGTTGAGACGACGCTTAAATATGAGAAGCTGTTCGTATCGGTCCGCGACACCGGGGCCGGCATCCCCAAAGACAGCCTGAAAAAGATATGGGAACGTTTCTATAAGACGGATATCTCCCGGGGCCGGGACAAGAAAGGAACCGGACTGGGGCTGGCGATCGTAAAAGAAATCATCCAGCTCCACAACGAAAATATCAATGTGATCAGCACCGAGGGCGTAGGCACGGAATTTATCTTCTCTCTCAGCAGGGCGGATACCGAAGAACCCACGGAATAAGACAAAACGCAGCAGGCAGGCGCTCCCGGGAGGAGTCGCCTGCCTGCTCTGTGTCCGGGCTTATACCCGGTTATAGTTGATCAGACAGCCTTTCAGAATGATCTCACGCTCGTCTGTCGTCATCTCTCCCAGCCGCAGGGTAAATTCCTTCAGGCCGTCTCCGGCCACAAAGGCTTTCACCTCCGACACGCCCTCTTTCACCGCCCGGGCAATGTCCGGAATGAACAGATAATCCCCGTTCGTAAAGGGAAGTTCGCCTTCCTCAATCAGGAAGGGGAGCATTCCCCAGTTGATCAGATTGGAGCGGTAACGCTTTGTCGCGTAGCCGTTGGCGATGTTCGCCCAGCCGCCCAGAACCTTCTGACAGGAGGCCGCCTGCTCTCTGGCGGAACCGTCTCCCGGCTTCACGGCAAAAATCGTGCTTCCGATTCCCGTATTGGTCCTGTCCACATGCGGATACACGGTGTGAACCGCCTCGAAGACCGGCTTCAGTTCCGGTACGGCCTCGACCGGATTTTCTCCGGCGACAACCGCCTTCTGAGCCGCCTGGACAGCCTTCGCCTTCCCCACATACTCCGGATCCTTTCTGGAAAGCGTAAACTCCGCCAGCCCCAGCGGATTGGAGCGGTAGGAGGACGTCTCCCCGGACGGAATCAGCTCGTCCGTCGTGGTCACCGGATCGTGAATCTCCGACACGACTTTGAGAATCAGGTGCTCCGGAAGAGCGCTCATGGCCGGCCAGTCCTTGATATTGGGTCCGAAATGAATCTCCACCTCCGGATCCGCCGTTCCTTTGCTGTCATAGACACGGTTCTCATAAATGCGGCGGTCGAAAACATATTTGGGATTGCGGTACTGCGTATCCAGTTCCGTCGCCGCCGTCAGATATCCTTTGTTGGCCGCCGTCGCCGCGATGGAACGGGCGTCCATCAGCGCCACGGACGCGATCTGCCCGTTCTGGAGTTTGGAGCCTTCCCGGTTGGGGAAATTCCTCGTGGAATGGCGGATGCTGAAGCCGTTGTTGGACGGCGTATCTCCCGCTCCGAAACAGGGACCGCAGAACGCCGTCTTCAGCACGGCGCCGGTCTGCATCAGCATGGCGGCGGAACCGTTCTTCACCAGTTCCATATAGACCGGCATGGAAGCCGGGTAAACGCTGAGAGTAAATTCGTCGGCTCCGATGCTCTTCCCGTCCAGAATATCCGCCGCCGCACAGATATTTTCAAAGCCGCCGCCGGCACATCCGGCGATAATTCCCTGGTCTACATAAAGTTTTCCGTCCCGCACCTTGTTTCTGAGCGAAAATCCGGATTGTTCGCCCAGACTCACACACGCGCGCGCCTCGCAGTCTGCCAGAATGTCCATGAGGTTCGCGTTCAGTTCTTCAATCGTGTAAGCGTTGCTCGGATGGAAGGGCATGGCGATCATCGGCCGGATGCTGCTCAGGTCGACCACGATCATACCGTCATAATAAGCCACGGCTCCCGGATTCAGTTCCCTGTACGCTTCCTCCCGTCCATGAATCTCATAAAATTCGCGGATCGTCTCATCCGTTTTCCAGATAGAGGAAAGGCAGGTCGTCTCCGTCGTCATCACGTCGATACCGATTCTAAAATCCGCGCTCAGGCGCGACACGCCGTCGCCGATAAACTCCATCACCTTGTTGTTCACATAACCGCAGTCGAAGACCGCGCGGATAATCGCCAGAGCCACGTCCTGGGGACCTACCCCGCGCACCGGCTCGCCGGTCAGATACACGCCGACAACTCCCGGCATTGAAATGTCGTAAGTCTGATTCAGAAGCTGCTTCACCAGTTCCGGACCGCCTTCTCCCATCGCCATGGTACCCAGCGCTCCGTAACGGGTATGGCTGTCCGAACCAAGAATCATCTCTCCGCCGCCGGCGAGCATCTCCCTGGCGTACTGATGAATCACCGCCTGATGCGGGGGCACATAGACGCCGCCGTACTTCTTCGCGCAGGTCAGCCCGAACATATGATCGTCCTCATTGATCGTACCGCCCACCGCGCACAGGCTGTTATGACAGTTGGTCAGCACGTAGGGCACCGGAAATTTTGTAAGTCCCGAGGCTCTCGCCGTCTGGATAATCCCGACGTAAGTGATGTCGTGTGACGTCAGTTTGTCAAACCGGATCCGGAGTTTTTCCATGTCTCCCGATGTATTATGCTCCCTGAGAATCCCGTACGCAATCGTCTGCCTGCGGGCCTCCTCCCGGGAGGGAACCTCCGCCATCTTCCCGGCCAGCACCGCGGAAGCCTCCGCCGTATCCGCCACGATCTCCTTGCCATTCAGCACATAAGCTCCGCCGTTGTATAATTCAATCATAGATACCTCCAAACTGCATATGTATTTACTAATTGTATACGATTATACAATTGAACGGCCTCTTTTTCAATGTCTTTACGCAACTTTTTTCCGGAAACCTCAGTCTTCTTTTTTTGCAAGCGGAAAGGTCAGATAAACCTTAAACAAATCTGCGTCCAGGCTCACCGTAAACGTTCCCTCCTGCAGCTCCGTCAGGTCTCTGGCAATCGACAGTCCCAGCCCGCTGCCTTCCGTGCTGCGGGACTCGTCCCCTCTGGTGAAACGCTCCATCAGTTCCTCTGCGGAAATATTCAGCGGCTGTTCCGAGATGTTCTTCATCGACATGAGCGCCCGGTCCCCCTCCGCCTTCAGTTCCAGATAAACCCGGGTCTGCGGCAGCGCGTATTTTTCCACATTGCGGTGCAGATTTTCGATAATTCTCCACAGTTTCCTGCCGTCCGCCTCCACATACAGCGGCTCCTGCGGATAGTCGGCAATCAGCGTCAGCCCCCTTGCGGCAAAGCGTTCCTCAAATTCTCCGCCGGTCTGCATCAGCAGCTCTCTCAGATCAATTTTTTCAATCTCCAGCACAACGTTTCCGGAGCTTGCGCGGGAAGCCTCCACCAGATCCTCCGTCAACTGCTTCAGGCGCTGCGCCTTCTGCTCCAGAACCTCCAGATATTCCCTGGCCTTCGGGTTGCCGATCTCTTCTTTCTTCATCAGGTCGACATAATTAATGATCGACGTCAGGGGCGTCTTCAAGTCATGAGACACGTTGGTGATCAGATCCGCTTTCATCCGCTCGCTCTTCATCTGCTCCTGAAGCGCGTTTCTCAGCCCCTCGCCCAGATGATCGACCGCTTCGGCCATCCTCTTGTTTCCCAGATGCAGATGCTCTGCGCAGCTTTGCTCCTCCTGTTGCCCTGCCGCGAGCGCCTCCACCCGGTCCAGAAGCTTCTGCCGCTGAACTGCCTCCCACAGAATCAGAAACAGCGCCGTGAATTTATAGATTACAAGCACCATATCCGTAAGAGCGCTCTCCCCGAGCAGCATCCGGATCGCAATCTGAATCAGCTCATAGCCGGCAAAAAAGATACAGGCCTGCACGGCCATCCCCACATGCGCAAACAGTTCGCTCAAAAGGCCGCTGAAATAGCCTGCCAGCTTCCAGAACAGATACAGAAAGGTTGCCAGAAGAACGCACGCGCCGGCCGCGGCCGCCATGACGCGGTCCTGCAGACGGTCCATCCCCTCCTCATAAGCGCGCTTCTCCTGCGCGAACAAATCCGCCACCGGAAACGAAGTGTCGATTCCCACATAGACCTGATACTCTCCCACCAGATGCGCGTTCCAGCCGGTCAGGAGCTCATGCGTATTGTAGGAATAATAGTCGCCCACATTTTTCTGCACGACTCCGGCCGTACGGCTGTCGAAGGAATAATAACTTCCCATGCCGTAGAAATACTGTTCCAGCTCCTCCTGAAGCAGTTCTTCTTTCTGAAGCTCTTTTACATTGGTATAAAGATTGCCGTTTCCGAGATCCCACAGTGCGAAGCGGACGTTAACCGACTCGTACGACCAGTTCTTTTTCATCTTCTGATATTCCGCCACGTCCTTGCGCAGAATTTCCATAGCCTCCGTGATCTGCTTCACGACCACATTGTATTCCTCGTCGCACTCGCCGGCGTACTGCTGAATGGTGTTGTAGAAAAGCGGCCGATAAGCCTCCTGAAGCACATCCTGATGGACGCTGGCTCCCTTCAGGCTCCACTCATAGAGATCCCCCAGCCGGTAACAGATCCCCTCCTCTTTCTGATTTTGCGGAATCATGTCATAAACCGCCCGCGAATCCAGGTAATCCCGGACCCGGATGACCCGCTCCGGGTCATACTCCCCGCCCCGTTCAAAACGGCTGATCCTCGACGCGGCCTCCATCGCCTGATAGACGGCCTCCGACGCCGCATGCTCATACTGGCCGGACTCAAGCCAGGGCTTTCCCCGCAGAACATCCTCCCACATCTTCCCTGTGTAGCCGCTTTGGACCCCTGCCGAAACCCCCAGCGCCAGCGCCGCGGCCGCGGCCAGATTCACCAGCACAAGGACCCAGGCAAAAAATATCCGATATCCCCTTTTTTCCATAAATACCTCCTGATTCAAGTTCCGCGCCCGTGCGCCCGGACTACTGCTTCTCGATCTTGTAGCCGACTCCCCAGACGACTTTCAGATAACGGGGATCTCTGGGATTGATCTCGATCTTCTCGCGGATATGGCGGATATGTACCGCTACCGTATTGTCTCCTCCCATCGCCTCCTCGTTCCAGATACGTTCGTAGATCTGAGAGATCGAGAAGACTCTGCCCGGGTTCTGCACCAGAAGAAGCAGGATCCGGTATTCAATCGGCGTCAGCTTCACGGGTTCCCCGTCTACCGTCACTTCCTTGCGCTCGTCGTCCACGCACAGCCCTCCGATCCGGAATACCGCAGTCTTCTCCGTGATCGCTCCAAGCTGCGTATAGCGGCGCAGCAGCGATTTCACCCGCGCGGTCAGCTCCAGCGGATTGAACGGTTTCGTGATGTAATCGTCCGCTCCGATGTTCAGTCCCAGAATTTTGTCCACATCCTCCGACTTGGCCGACAGGAAGATGATCGGCACCGAACTGCTCTCCCGGATCTTCATCGTCGCGCGGATCCCGTCCAGCCGCGGCATCATAATATCCAGAATCAGCAGATGCACCTCGTTTTCTTTCAGCATCTCGACCGCCTCCTGGCCGTCGTACGCTTTCAGCACCGTATAGCCCTCCTGACTCAAATAAATTTCTATCGCATCCACGATCGCGCGATCATCGTCGCATACAAGTATGTTCATAATTTACCTCCCCGGCCGCAGCCGGCCTTTCCGTTCACTACAAAAGCTCCTCACCTCTTCTCCGGATTTCAACTACTGTTATAACATCCGGTTTTTAAGATGACAGAAGCAAAATTATTAAGATTCTTTTAAGCTTTCCCTTTCATACAAGAAAATGCCTGCTGCCCTTTCGCTCGGAACACGGACAGCAGGCTTTTTTTATCTTTTCACAAGCTCCTCCGGGTTGAGGCACGCAAGCTCCGGCAGTACGAACCGCCCGTCTCTGCGCACGAGCACATCGTCAAACCAGATCTCCCCTCCCCCGTATTCCGGCCGCTGAATGAGAACCAGATCCCAGTGGATGGAGGAATGATTGCCGTTGGGCGCGTCCTCATAGCAGTTGCCGGGAGTAAAATGGATCGAGCCCATGATCTTCTCGTCGAACAGCGTATCTTTCATGGGACTGAGAATATACGGATTTACTCCGATGGCAAATTCCCCGATATAACGGGCTCCCTCGTCCGTGTCAAACACACGGTTGATGCGCTCCGTATCGTTCGCCGCAGCGTCCGTGATCTTTCCGTTCTCGAACGTGAGGCGGATATTCTCATACGTAAAGCCCTGAAACACCGAAGGCGTATTGTAGCTGAGCGTCCCGTTGACCGACTCCCGCACCGGCGCGGTAAAAACCTCTCCGTCCGGAATATTCATCCTCCCCGCGCAGGGAACCGCCGGGATTCCCCGGATGGAGAATGTAAGATCCGTACCCGGTCCCGTAATCCGTACCCGGTCCGTCCGTTCCATCAACTCCACCAACGGCCGCATGGCCGCTTCCATCCGCCCGTAATCCAGATTGCATACCCGGAAGTAAAAATCCTCAAACGCCTCGGTGCTCGTTCCTGACAACTGGGCCATGGCGTCGTTCGGGTAGCGCAGCACGACCCAGCGGGTTTTCGGCACACGGATATCGTGGTGCACCGGGGTGACATAATATTTCTCATACAGCGCCATCCGGTCCGCCGGCACATCGGACAACTCCGAGACGTTTCCGCTCCCGCGCACGGCGATGTAGCAGTCCATGTTCGACATCTCCAGCGCGTCCACCTTTGCCATCAGTTCCATCTGCTCTCTCGTGCACTCCATAATCTGGAGCCTCTGAAGCTGCGGATCCGTATAGTGAACGAACGGCACGCCTCCCGCCCTGTAGACCGCGCGCACCAGCTCTTTCGCCAGCGGCCTCGTGCTCTCTCCCGTATAGTGCAGATAAACCCTATCTCCCGCCTTTACCTGACAGGAATAATTGACCAGCCCATCCGCCAGTGTTCTGATTCTCTCATCCATCTTGTCTTCCTCCTGTTTTCCTTTCCGCTCTGTCCGGCCCTCTACGGCCGGTAAGTAAAGAACAGATTTCCTGCTCTCTCAAACATCTCCGTACTGTCCTTCATTCCCGCTTTTTTCAGCGCATCCTGTCCCGGCTCATAATAGATAATATTCTGCGTGTCATAGCCCACGATCAGCACCGCCCCGCCGGTGTCGGTGATGCCGGCGACCGGGACCTGACAATTGACATAATACAAAACCATCCGCAGACTGCAGCCGGGCAGCAGGATGCAGCTCTCGCCCAGTTCCTGTTCGCACAGCTCCCAGGCAGCCGTTCCCTGATCCAGACGCTCCTGCACGTCCGTATAGATCTGCCTGCTGCGCAGCAGAAGCTGCAGGCACTGCGCCAGACTGCTTCCCTGCATATCCGACAGCTCCGAAGCGTCATACCCTTCGATCTGCGTTCCCGGCAGGCGGTTCCAGCGCTCCCAGATCAGCTCGTATCCGTTCCGCCAGACGGAACCCATACCGTCGTTCGCGTACCGGACCGCGTCGGGGAGCCGCTCATACCCTTTCACTTCTCCGGCGAAGGAGCGGGCAAAATAATGCTCCGCGCCCGGCTGTTCCAGTTCCAGTACCCGATTTTCCTCATAGAGCACCATGCGGACGCGCGGACGCTTCATCGCTCCGCTTTTCATTGTTCCCTCATACAGAAAATGATATTCCTTTCTCTTGATCTCGTCATTTTCCTCTGCAAGACGCAGTTTCTCTCTGGAAGGCTCGCTCGTATAGGTAATCGGCTCCGGCAGCATCTCCTCATAGCCGCCGTCCTCCCTCAGCGCGATGCAGGACAGGTCGATCCGGTTCTCGATGATCTCCACCGCAGTGACATATTTTCCTTTGGCCGCATAGTCAAATTCGCGGATCTCGTTGCCGGTGTGGTCCCGGATGACGACCCGGTGCATGGGAACCACCCTCTGCCCCGCCTGATCAACCCGTACGTTCTCCCGATACGCGATCCCGTAGATAAAATCGTCTTCCATAAAGCCCAGCACCTGCAGCATCTCGCCCTCTTCGCCGCCGACCTGAGTAACCACACCGGTAGCCGTATTCAGAAGACTGACCGCATCTCCGTCCGGGCCTGTCCACGCCGCCAGACTGCCGCTTTCGGATACCTGAAGCTGTTCCTCGCTGATCCCTTCCGACAGAACCCGCATGCTGCAGTTCCCGAGATCAATGCGCAGAATCAGATTGCGGTAAGACAGCCACGCCGTATTCCGGTCGTTTACCACCGACAGTTTGCCGGTCTCTTCCCTCATCACCTCATAGGGCCTGTCCCCCGGAAGAAAACAGCGCTCCTCCACCGTATTCAGAAGCGCGTCGTAACGGCAGAGCAGGAGGCCGCACCTCCCTTCATACAGTCCCCTGTTCATATAGCCGCAGACGAGAAAATCCATGCTCCCGGAATCTTCGACCCGCAGGATCCGGAAATCATGCGCGTTGTACAGTCCTCTTGCATCCTCCCCGTCTTCATACCCGTACACTCTGCTCAGACGGTTCTGCCCGAAATCATAGCACCAGAGCTGCCCTCTCTCCACAAACGCGACGACATTCTCCTCCTCATTCTTCCGGTACCGGAGCGGCCTGCTGCGGATTCCGAAACGAATCCGTTTGTCTTCCACCAGTTGATTTCCCACCTCCAGAATGCGGTCCGTAGTCCGCTCATAGTTCTGCAGATACATACGGCTCTGCGTATACTGGACGCAGAACGCCTCCGATACCTCATACCGCTCCCCGGTATCCGTATTCTCAATCTCGTAATCCATCACCAGCGACGTCACGCTGCCCCGGATATCCGTGAAGCGGAGCCGTTCTTCGCTCACCTGCTTGACCGGCATCTCCCCCCAGACAACCGCGCGCGGGTAGGAATGAATATTTACGTATCCCAGATCCGTCCCGTCCATGCTGCCGTCCGGCTCCAGCTTTCTGAGAATCTCCTGATTCGTATCCTTCACAAAAACTGCCTCATGAAACTGCCTGGCGAAATCCACGCACTCCTGTACATGATTTTCCCCCAGATAGCAGAGCCGGGAGTAATAGAAGATCTCGGGATGCTCCTCCGTTTCCAGCTTCAGAATCAGCAGATACTTTCTCCCCGTCTCCAGCAGGTCTTTAAAATGCAGCGTCAGATAAAGATATCTGCCGTCCTCCTCCGCCGGAAGCAGGTCGCCGTTCTCAATCAGCCGCTCCGTATCCAGACTGCGGACCTCGTAGTAAATGTTCCTGATTCGGGCATTGAATTTTTCCACGGCAAGCCCCGCGCCGTGATCCTGCGAAAGCCCCAGAAGCGTCCCGTCCATATAGCTTCCGTCCATCGGTTCCACATAACCGTGCAGTTCATTGTACAGAAGGCCGTTTTTCTCCGCATAGACCACCGGCAGTGTCGCCTGCGCCATCACCGTCGTCATATCCCGGTTGCCCATGTAAGTCGCATAGCTCATAAATCCCATCCCCGCGGCAAACGCCAGCAGGATCGTAATGCATCTGATCATCAGTTTCTTCATATTATTCTTTTCTCTATTCTATGGAATCTCTGTTTCCGCATCTCTCTCATTCACACCATGCTCCAGCCATGTGCATGGTCCCCACATGGCTGTAACTATTTTAGCAATCTTTTATTCCATGGTCAACCCATGTGCGAAAGGAATGCGGCCGCGGTTCCCCGTTGACCGGTTCCCAGACCGGCGCGGGTGTAGAAAGCGGCTTTTTTTCTCCTCCTCATCATTTCCTGAAGAAGCAGTACGCCGATCAGATCCCGAAGCTGCTCCCACCCGGGGGCCTGCTCCCCGAAATCCTCCGCTGCTTCCGCCTCCGTCCATACCTCCTTCGCCTTCCGCAGAAGTGAAAGCTGGTCCGGATACTCATCATACATCATACTTCCGGGATACTCAAGGCGGGTGCATACCTCCTCCACGTACGGCTGCAGCCTTCTCGCCATCAGTGGATACAGTTCTCTGAGACGCATGGTGTCCGCCTCGTCCTCCATCCGCTCCGGCGTATTCCACAGATTCCAGTAATTCATCTGATTTCCGTAGGGATAGAGCCAGGGAAACGCACGCTGCTCAAAATTCGCGCCGCCAAAAGGATTCCCGTAACCGGGGGTCCATTCTCTTGAATCGTTCATCATATATGCTCCGATTGATTTCCGCTTTATAATCACTATATGCGGGAAAGCGAATATCTGTCATTATACAAAAATGACCAATAGTCAATATTTTGAACAAACTGTACATTGCATTTTCCGTCCGGATAAGATACAGTTATAGAAAACAGCTAATATAAAACAGAAAAACGGGGAATGATTTCATGGGGAAAATAGAAGAAAAAAAAGAACACAAGCGGAAAGATCTGCTCAACGCCGCATTTGAACTGTTTATCAGCAAAGGCTTTCACAACACTTCCATCGCGGATATCGTCGCCAAAGCAGGCATTGCCAAGGGAACTTTCTATTTGTATTTCAAAGACAAAACGGACATCCGCAACCGGCTCATCTCCTCCAAGGCAACGCAGTTGTTCCGGGAAGCCTGCCTGAAGCTGAACGAGACGCAGATCACCGGACTGGACGAACAATTCATCTTCCTGACCGACGAGATTCTCTACGCCCTGGAACAGGACCGCTCTCTTCTGTTCTTCCTGTCCAAACATCTAAGCTGGGGCATCTTCCGCAGCTCGATGACGGAAGAAAAAACCCCTGACGGAATCTCCGCCAGGGAAATGTACGAACAACTGATCGCCCGCTCCGGCTGCCGGTTTGCCAGCCCCGAGATCATTATCTACCTCGTAATCGAACTGGTGGCAGGCGTCAGCTACAACGCCATCCTCTATCACGATCCCGCGGATATAGAAGAATTAAAACCCTATCTGCACACCCTGATCCGCAGAATCGTAAAAGATTTTGACCTTGTCTCCGGCACATGAACACTTCTGTGCCGGTTTAATCACTGCATGAAAAGTGCTCGTTTAAAAGTTTCATGAACCGTTCCTCCAACGGATGGAACTCCTCCTTCACACGCTTGATCCACACCAGATAATGGATCTGCGGATAGGATTCTCCGTTCATCATCAGAGGCACGGAACGTATTTTCGTATCTTCAAAAAAACCCAGCACCCACTTGGGCGCCAGCAAAAGCGCTTCTGTCTCTTCGAGAAATTTCCGGCAGACTCCCATGGTATTGCAGAAGATCAGGTGCTCCCGATTCAGTCCTTCGCTCATTCCGTTCTTGTAACGCAGCTCTCTGCGCAGCGTCTGTTCGGTATCCAGAGCTACATGAAGATACTGTTCCGCCTCTTCCACGTCGACCGTCTCATGGTCATACAAACCGGAGCGGCTTCCCATGCACGCGTAGAGCGGCGACCGGTCCAGTATATGCACCTCCAGGTTCTTCCCCTGCAGCTCGCTTTTGAACGGTTTGGAGTTCCGTTCCGTCACCACCAGGATCCCGATGTCCGCCCGGCGTTCCTTCACCATCCTCACGATCTCGCCCCGGTCGTTCTCCTGCAGATCAATCTGAAGAAGCTCTTCCGTATTCTCCTTATACAGAGAAAGCAGGATATCATAGATAAAGTCAAACTGCTGACTGGCAATTGCCACCCGCTGTATGGACGGATGTCCCTCTTTCCCGAATGTCGTATTCAGCGCCTGTGAACTGTCTATCACCCCTTTCGCATATTCCAGAAAATCTCTTCCCTTCGGCGTCAGACTCAGTCCCTTTGCCGTGCGGTCGAACAATTTCAGATCGTACTCTGCTTCCAGACCGGAGACCGCCTTGGTGAGACTTGGCTGACTGAGGTAGAGTTCCTGCGCGGCCTTTGTGATGGAGCCGCACTCCACTACCTTAATAAAATATTCCAACTGATTCAAACGCATCCAGTTTCCCCCTTGGATCTACATCCCCAAAAAAGCACTACTTGCATACCCCATTCTTACATTATAACCTAAACTTGGCAAATTTCCATAAAAAAATGGAATTTGTTAAATTTTTTTTGTTATGTTATACTTTATATGAACCCGATAGAGAAACCCCTATCACCTTACACACCTTAAAAACAGCACTGTCCACCCCATAGACAGTGCTGTTTTTGTATATACACGGGCATTCAAATGAAATATGTCAGCTTTCAGCCCCTGTTTACATTTTTTGTGACAATCACATCGCTGTCAAGCCCGCACACCTTTTCAACGACCGCCGTCCCCGCCCGGACCGGTGCCTTCAGACAGAGTTTCTTCACCTCTTCCATCACCGGAAAGATCATATTCTTGGGAATGGGCGCGGTCAGCCGCACGCTGGCAAGCGGAAGCTCTCCCCCTTCCACCCGCACGGAAGTGGCAATGGTGCGCACGGGCGCCGTCAGCTCCTGACGAACGTACTCCTCGCCGCGGTCACAGGTCTGACCTGTGACGGACCGGATCCTGCCGTCCTCGATCTCGGTCTCGATCTCGCAGCCGTTGGGACAAATAATGCAGGTATAGATCTTCTTCATTTTCATTCGACGCACACCTCCAGTTCTCCCTCTGTCTTCAGGTTCTCCGCCTTTACCCGGAACTGTATCATCTCCGCCGGAATGGCTTTCTTCAGCTTCTTTGAGGCGACAATCTCTCCCGCCTGACGCACGACGATCCGGCAGTCCCTGTAATGGCCGCGGACCCGCAGAGACAGTTGAAAGTCTCTCCCGCCGCTGATTTTCTGCGGAACCGTGTGGCCGACGCCCTCTCCGGCCCTGACGGAGAGCGCGCAGGGCGCAAACGCTTCCCCTCTGATATAAGCCGCCGCGTCGGCGGCCAGCGCCTCCGCTTCCAGGGAGACAAAGTCCACCAGATCATGCACATGCAGCACATTTCCCGCGGCAAAGACACCCGGGATGTTCGTCTGTAAATGCTCGTCCACCACGGCCCCTCTCGTATGGGGATCCAGCACGACTCCCGCGTCCGTGGAGAGCTGGTTATCCGGTATCAGACCCGCCGACAGAATCAGCGTGTCGCAGTCATAACGCTTCTGCGTCCCCGGTATGGGAACCAGACGCTCGTCCACCTCCGACACGGTCACGCCGGTCAGCCTTGAATCCCCGTGAATCTCCGTCACCGTATGGCTCAGATACAGCGGAATCCCGTAATCTTCCAGACACTGAATGATATTCCGCGGAAGGCCGCTCGGATGCGGCATCAGCTCGAAGACGGCCTGTACATGCGCGCCCTCGAGCGTCAGCCTTCTGGCCATAATCATGCCGATGTCCCCGGAACCGAGAATGACAACCTCCTTCGCCGGCATCCGGTTGTACAGATTCATATACGCCTGCGCCGTCCCCGCCGTGAAGACGCCGGACGGCCGCTCACCCGGTATCCCCAGCGCCCCGCGGCTGCGCTCTTTGCAGCCCATTGCCAGAATCACCGCTTTCGCCTGACAGCGCCGGACGCCCTCTCTTGTGATAAACGTCACTTCGCGGTCCCCGGTCAGTTCCATTACCGTAGCTCCGGTCAGATAAGGAATCTCCCGTTTCACAATCTCGTCAATAAACGCCTGAGCGTATTCCGGTCCGGAGAGGCTTTTTTTAAATCTTCCGAGGCCGAAACCGTCGTGAATACACTGCCGCAGGATTCCGCCCAGATGATCCTCTCTCTCCAGAATCAGAAGATCGCGCACCCCTTTCTCCCACAGCTTCAGCGCCGCCGCCAGACCCGCCGGACCGCCGCCGATGATCACCGCTTCTTTTTGTTCCATCTTTTCCACCCCTTTCCTGTCAACGCCTGGCATCCGCCTGTTCCCTTAACCGGCCGGAGACGACCCAGGAGCCTTTCCGGCTGTAGCAGACGTCCTGCGGCGCAAGCCCCAGCTCCCGCTCCAGCAGTTTCTCGATCTTCATCTGGCAAAAGCCGGCCTGACAGCTTCCCATCATCGCCCTGGTCCGGTACTTGATTCCTGTCATCGTTGAGACGCCCAGCGGATTGTGCATCGCCGCCAGAAGCTCCGCCTTCGTAACCTCCTCGCACTGGCAGACGATCTCGCCGTAATCCGGATTCCGGCGAATCAGTTCCGCCTGCTCTTCCCGGCTCTTGTCCGCAAACCGCACGATTCCTTTTCGGACCGGATCAAACGAAGGATTTTCCTCAAATTCTTCCCGCTCCCGCATCAGCCCCACCGCATACTGCGCAATCGGAACCGCCGCCGTCAGCCCGGGGGACTCGATACCCACAAGATTCACCGCACGCGGCGCGGTCTCGTCCCTGATCTCGATCTTGAAATCCTGAATCGTCCCGTTCTCGTCCACCCACTTGGGCAGAATACCCGAGAAATTCCGGATCTGATCCTCTTTGCGGATGTGGGGCCACAGCCCGGAAGCGCTCTTTGCCAGATACTCCATCTTCTCCCCGGGCACGCCATAATAAGCAAAATTATCCGTATTTTCCGCGTCCGGACCTACCGTTACATTTCCGTCTACCGTAGGCGTCACATGAATCCCCATATAAGTGTTGCTGGGCACCGGGTAAACCGGCATCGGCAGCAGCGCGCCCAGCTTCTTATTCAGAATAATATAGTTCCCTTTGGAACCAATTACCCGGTAGCCGGTGATGCCAAGCAGGTCGGAGATTTTCTTACAGCCAAGCCCCGCCGCGTTCACCACCCAGCGCGCCTTAAACGCCCCGTGATTCGTATGAATCACATACGCTTCTCCCCGGTCGATTCCGGTCACCTCGTGGTCAAAATAGAAAGAAACGCCGTTGGCATGCGCATTCTCCGCCAGAGCCACCGTATAGAGGAACGGATCCAGAATCCCGCTGGTCTGCGACCACATGGCAAATTTCCCCACGACAGCGGGAACCAGTTCATGAAGCTTTTCCTCTCCGATCAGAGTCAGACCCTCCGCCCCGTTCTTCTCCCCCTGCGCCATCGTGCGTTCCAGTTGTTCCATATCCTCCTTCGTATTCCCTACCAGCACTTTGCCGCAGCGGATAAAAGGAAAATCCAGTTCCCTGGAAAGCCGCTCCATCATCCGGTTTCCTTCCACGCACAGACGCGCCTTCAGCGTTCCCTCATCATACGCAAAACCGCCGTGCACCACGGCGGAATTGCGCCCGCTCGTCTCGTTGCACACGTCCAGATTCTTCTCCAGCACCGCCGTCCTTAGACGGTATCTGGACAGTTCCCTCGCAATCGCGCTTCCGACGACGCCCGCACCGATCACGATCACATCATACGTTTCCGACATTTGCTCCACCTCTTTTATTTCTGAAAGCATGAAATATATTTCATATATACAAATATATTACATGCGGGCGCAAATGTCAATAGGAGGACGGAAATTTCTGGCGTTTACCGGCCACCGGGTTATTTTTCACGCCCATGCCGCCCGGACGCCCGATGCGGGCAGATCATCCTTCCAGACCCCGCTTGCGCTTAATGAAGGGACGCAGCGGTATTTATGCCCTTTGGGTACTAAGGCGCGAAAAAACCGCTCCTAAGGACCGGCGCCCTTCAATGGGTCTTTCAGGATAATCTGCCCGCATCAGGCTGAAAACCGGCGCAGGCGTAAAAAGTAACGCCCAGCCCGCTCATTTGAAATATCCCGGATAGGCCTCGCGGATCGCGTCCAGATTCTCCGTATACCGCGTCAGATGCCTCCTCGCGGTCTTCTCCGCCAGCTCCGGATTCCGCTCTTCGATCGCTCGGATCAGTTCTTCGTGATCTTTTAATATATGCTCCATCGGTCTGCAGCGGAAACTGAGAATCGTTGTGCGGTCAAAATGAGGCGCGACGCTTTCCACCAGTTCCCGCCAGTAATCCCTTCCGCACATCTGATACAGCATGCCGTGAAACTGCTTGTCGAGGAGGAAAATACGCTCCTCCTGCCCTCTCTCGATATAGAGCCTCCAGACCGCCACATTCTCCCACAGACGGTCCGTCTCTCCGCGGGTAAGCCGCCCGCAGGCCATCACCGCCAGTTCGGCCTCCAGAACGCTGCGCAGGTGCCGTACTTCCTCCACAAGCGCCGCATCGATATAAGAGACATAGGTGCCGATCTTGGGCCGGATGTCAATGAGCCGCCTCTGGGCCAGCTCCAGTTCCGCCTCCCGAAAGGGCGTGCGGCTGACCTTCAAGGCTTCGCACATTTCCTGGTCCAGAAGCTGTTCTCCCGGTTCCAGATTGACGTTGATAATATTATGAACCAGCGTGCGGACCACATAGTCTTTCGCCGATTCCCGTTCTTTTCGTTCCAGTATGGAGAGCATGAACGTTTTCCTCCTTCTGCCGTTTCCGGGCGGATACCGGCGGCATCCGCCTTCGCTGGAATCATTATATGACATTTGGGAAAAAGGGACAAGTCGCGAAAAATCCGTTGAATCCTGCCGTTGTTTTGTGTTAAACTGTATTCGATCTTTTATTTATATATTGTATGGTTAGGGGCGGATAACACATGAAACTGGAGGAAAAAAGACCGGGAGAAAACGCAAGAATGTACGCGCAGCGTATGATTCTCGACAATATCATCAATCTGGAGCTGCCTCCCGGCAGCGCCCTCAGCGAAAACGAACTGTCTCTTGCTCTCCGGCTGTCGAGAACGCCGGTCCGTGAGGCGCTGATCGAGATGGGACGTCTGGGGCTGGTGGAAATCATCCCGCAGAAAGGAAGCTTCGTGACCCGGATTGACTACGAACTGATTGAAGAATCCAAGTTCATGCGCCTGTCCCTGGAAAACTCGGTCCTCCGCCTGATCTGCGGGCAGGGGATCAGCGAGGAGAGCATGGAGCGAATCCGGCACTGCATGGCGGCGCAGAAAACGACCGCGGAGACCTGTACCGACTATGGGATTATGATGCAGTTGGACAAAGAGTTCCACCGGCTGCTCTTCGCGTCCGTCGGCAAGCTGCGCACCCATGAATTTCTGCAGACGCAGATGGTCCATTTCGACCGCCTCCGCACCCTGGCTTACGAGACATTAAAGAAAGCGAAGGTGGATCAGATGATCAACGATCACGAAAACGTCCTGTACGCTCTGGAAAAACGGGACGGCGAGCTCGCCGAGATGGTCATGACGAGGCATCTGACCCGCCATGAGATCGACAAAAAAGAACTGGACAATTACTGTCCGGATTACTTTACACAAATCGTTGACATGTAAAAGAGGGAACCGCACGGCTCCCTCTTTTTGAATTGCGGACGGCCAAACGCCGGCGTCTCTTTATTTTCCGACATTCACGACCACTTTCATATAATTGCCCGGATGTTTCTCGATGTCGCGGATCGTATCCGGCGCCTCGTCGATAGATATGGTTTTCGTGAGAATCTTCGCCACATCCACTTTTCTGCTGCAGATCAGCTCGATGGCTTCTTCAAATTCCCCCGCGCTCGTACGCGCGCCGCGGATGTCGATCTCCTTGCGGGTGATCCTGTCCGTCGGCAGGGAAGTCTCCGTCTTCGGCCATCCGGTCAGGGTAATACGGCCCGCGTGGCTGACATAATCCAGAGCCGACCGCACCGCCGCGTTGGCGCCGCTGCATTCCATCACCTGCTGAGCCATGACGCCGCCGGTAATCTCGCGGATCCGCTCCACCGGATCCTCTTCTCTGGAGTTGATCGTATACTCGATTCCCAGTTCTTTTCCGAAATCCAGACGTTCCTGCACCAGATCAAGGAGAATGGCATGCGCGCCGTACGCCTCTGCGATCATGCCTGCCAGCAGACCGATCGGCCCCGCCCCGATAATGGCGCAGTATTCTCCCGCCTTCAGACCGCCTCTGTGAATCCCGTGCAGGGAAATGGTCAGAGGCTCCGCCATAGCCGCATCCACCCAGCTCATATCCGCCGGCATCGGAATCAGCATATCCGCCGGATGGCAGTAATATTCCGCCATGCCGCCTTCCGTCTGCACTCCCAGCACCTTCAGATCCTGGCAGCAGTTTGTGCGTCCAATGCTGCAGGGATAACATTCGCCGCAGTAAAGATAAGGATCCACGATCACCTTGTCTCCCGCCTTGAGCCCCTTCTTGTTGTTCTCCGGTATGGATTCCACGATACCCGCCAGCTCATGACCGATCGTCCGCGGATAGCTTACCAGCGTATTGCTCCCCCGGAAAGCCCCGATATCGCTGCCGCAGATTCCGGCGGTCATCACCCGGATCAGAGCCTCGCCGGGCCCCGGAACCGGCTTTTCCCGCTCGACAACACCGATCTCCCACGGTTTCTCCAGATTCACTGCCTTCATATTCAAATACCTCCTGATTCATGTTCCGCATCTGCCACTCTCTCTATCCCCTGGTCCGGAAGAACTTTCGGCCCTGTTCCGCTTCCGATAATCCTTCCGGGGTTCCGCTCGGGCAAATGCTGTTTTTGCCTCTCTGTTACGCGTCCAGATCCCCGAAGGTCAGCACAATCTTGCGGATCGACGGATCGCGGCTGTCCACAAAGTCGAACGCCTCCTGCGCTCTCGTCAGCGGGAAGGTGTGTGAAACGGAACCGTTAAGATCAAGCTTCCCTTCCTCAATCAGGCGGATGGCGTCCCCGAATCTCTGATTCTGAAGCCTCGAACCCCGTACGTCCAGTTCTTTGGAGGTAATCAGGAACTGATTGATCTCAATCGGCGCGGTGGAGAACCCCATCACCATCACTCTGCCGGCATTTCCGGTCGCCCGCAAAAGCTTCATCAGAGAATCGCTGGTCCCCGAAGCGTCAATGGATACGGTGGAGCCGTGCCCGCCCGTGTATTCCTTTACCTTCTCCTCGAGATCTTCATTGAGCACATTGATCGTATATTTCGCACCGTTTTCTTTCGCCGCTTCCAGCTTGTTGTCAAGGATGTCGGCCACGATGATATGATCGCACATCTGACGGGCAATTTTCAGGACGGAGCTTCCAAGAGCGCCCGCCCCCAGCAGCAGAAGCATATCGTCCTTCCCAAGCTGCGCTCTGGTGCAGGACTGGATGGCGATGGTCGTCGGCTCGATCATAACCGCGTCTTCGTCCGACAGGGAATCCGGAAGCAGATAACAGTCCGCCTCCGGCACCGTGATGTACTCCCGGTATCCTCCGTCGATATGCACTCCCCGAACTTTCAGATTGTCACAGACATTCCCCCGTCCGATCCGGCACGGATAACAGGTTCCGCAGCTTGTCACCTGATTGATAATCACCCGGTCGCCCGCCTTCAACCCGGTTACCGAAGCCCCGACCTGTTCCACGCGTCCGACCATCTCATGTCCGATGATCCGCGGGTAGGTAGCCGCCGCATTAGTACCATGGTAGATGCCCACATCGGATCCGCAGATCCCGGCCGCCGTCATTTTCACAAGAACATTGTTCTTGTCGTCAATAACCGGCTTCTCTACATCAATGATTTTCAACTGTTCGGGGCCGGCAATTTGCACAGCTTTCATAATATCCACTCTCCTTTTTTCTTATGATCCGCAGAAATGTTTTTGTCTGCCATACAAGTTACTGTCGCACTTTTTTTGTAGAATGTCAATATATCCCGCTCAAAAAGAATGTTTTTGTTAATTATTGACAAAAAATTGATGAAATTTTTATGAACTATTCCGTATTTAATATTTGTCAAAAGTATGGTACCATACAAGTACAGTTTTTAATGACGGCATTTCGCAGGGCCTGACCCCTGCGGAACGCCGAGGCAAAAATCAAAGGAGGATTATAACATGAAAAAACTGAAAAGACTCGCAGCTTTAGGTACGGCAGCAGTACTGGCAGCAGGTGTATTGACCGGATGCGGCGGCGGCAAAGCAGATACGACGGCGCCGGCGCCCGACAGCAGCGCGGACGCGGCGGCAGCCGGCGATACGGCAGCGGCCGGAGACGCGGCTTCCGTTGAAAAGATTGATCTGGTATTCAGCCATATCAACGCGGAAACCCACACCTGGCATAAGATGGCCGTGAAGTTCAAAGAACTGATCGAAGAGAAATCCGGCGGCAATATCACCGTTACCATCTATCCGAACAATCAGCTCGGCAGTGAGATCGAGACCGTGCAGTCCGCAATCGCGGGCATGGGAGACTGCGACATCGTTCTCACCGGCGAATCCATGCAGACTTATGTCGAGGAGCTTGGCATCATCGGCATGCCTTACGCGATCACCAGCGACGAGCATATGGAAGCAGTCTTAAACGGAGAAGTAGGAGCGGAACTGGATTCCCTGATGCTCTCCGCGGGCCTGCGCAATCTGGGCGCCGTCAGAAGAGGACCGCGCAACATCACTTCCAATAAAGAGATTCACAGCCCGGACGACCTTCAGGGCTTCATCATCCGTACTCCGGAATCGAGCATGACGATGGCGGCATTCAACGCAATGGGCGCAAAACCGACTCCGATGGCCTTCTCCGAGATCTTTACCTCCCTGCAGCAGGGCGTCATTCACGGACAGGAGAACCCGCTCGCGAACATCTTCGACGCGTCTCTGTACGAGGTACAGGATTATGTCATCGAGACCGAGCATTTAAGAGCATGGGTCTACATGGCAATCTCCGAGGCAAGATTCAGTTCTTTCTCCCCGGCTGCCCAGGCTATGATTCAGGAATGCGCAACGGAAGCAATCAATTACGAGCATGAGCTGTTCCTCGAGGAGGAGGCAAGCCTGAAATCCACTCTGGAAGAGAAAGGCATGACCTTCATCGAGGTAGATCAGGCTCCGTTCAAAGAGAAGGCGGTTGCAGGCGTTCTCGAAGTTCTGACAGACAGGCAGAAAGCGATCTACGAAAAGATGGTGGCGGCAGATCCGGCAGCACAGTAAACCGGCTCCCGGTGGACGTCTTTGTTCGCCGCATATGGAAAATCAGCGCCGGTTTCCCGTCACTTATGGAACCGGCATTGATTTTGCAGGGAACTGTTAAAAATCCGCTGAAAACGTATCTGTCCGGATAAAGCCGGAAGGATTTTCTGACACGCAGGTGGCTGAAAACCCTTCCAGATCCAGGGCTTTATTCGGACAGATACGGAACTATAAATAGGAGGAAATATGGATAAGATCATTAAAGTTTATCGGGAGATCATGACCGCCGTCGGCATCGTCGGGCTTGTGGGTTTTATCATAAGCGTCCTGATCCAGGTCATCGCCCGTACCTTCCTTCCGGTAGCGCCAAACTGGACGGAGGAAGCCGCGCGCTACCTCTTCATCTATATGGTCGCTTTCGCCGGCAACGCCGCCGTGATCAGTGATGAGTACGTAGGTGTGGAGATGCTGACCGAAATGTTCCCGAAAATCGTACAGAAAATCATTAAAATCGTGATTATGGCTGTTCTGTGCGTGTTCTCCGTCTTCATCTTCATCAACTGCGTCGTCGGTCCCCAGGGCCTTCTGGCGGTGACACCGGTCACCATGGTATCCACCGCACTGCTGATTCCGATGAAATACATCTACTTATCGGAAGCATTCCTGTTTGGATGCTATATCATCAGCTTCCTTATGAGAATCTATATGATACTGACTGCGAAGAAAGAGGGGTAGGATATGGTAGCATTATTGTTTATTTCATTTATTGTATGCCTGGCACTCGGCGTGCCGGTCGCTTTCAGTCTGGGCGTCTCCTCCCTTCTGTATTTTATCGGAAACGGAATGTCCGTGTACATGTTTGCCCAGAGATTTTTCGCAGGTCTGAACTCCTTCACCCTGCTGTGTATTCCGGGCTTCGTATTTGCCGGAGCGCTCATGAATCAGGGAGGCATCACCGAGCGGCTGATCGGCTTTTGTAACAAGATCGTGGGCCATATTACCGGCGGCCTTTCCATCGCCAACGTCGTCGCATCCATGCTGTTTGCCGGAATCTCCGGTACGGCTCTTGCGGACACTGTAAGCGTCGGCGGCGTACTGATCCCCGCCATGAAGAAAGACGGATATGACGCGGATTTCTCCTGCGCCGTTACCGCCGCTTCTTCCTGTATCGGCCCGATCATTCCGCCCTCCGTTCCAATGATCATGGCGGCGACCATGACCGGCCTGTCCGTGTCGAAAATGTTCATCGCCGGTATGGTACCCGGCATCCTCATGGGCCTTGGCATGATCTTCGTCTCCTGGTACATTTCCAAGAAACGTCATTACCCCAAGGCGGAGAGGCGCGCAACCCTCAGGGAAATCATCTCCACCGGCAAGGAATCCTTCTTTGCCATCCTGATGACTCTGATCATCCTGTCCGGTATCTGCTTCGGTATCGTGACGCCGACCGAGGCTTCCATTCTGGCCGTGGTTTACGGAATCTTCGTCGGCTTCTTCATCTACAAAGAGCTGACCGTGAAACGTCTGATTGAGTGTATGAAATCGACCGTTACCTCCAGCGCGGCCATCATGGTTCTGGTCGGCATGGCAAACGTATTTGCCTACATCCTGACCAAGGAGCAGATCCCGCAGATGGTGGCGGACGCCATGCTCTCCCTGACGAGCAACAAATACATCATCCTGCTGCTGATCAATCTGCTGCTGATCTTCGTAGGTATGTTTATGGAAACGATCGCCGCGATCCTGATCCTCTTCCCGGTACTTCTGGGTCTGGTGCTTCAGGTAGGCGTAGATCCGATTCAGTTCGGCGTAATGTGCGTGCTGAACCTGGTGCTCGGCCTCTGTACGCCGCCTGTGGGCGTGTGTCTGTTCGCTGCGACCAACATCGGCGAGACGAAGCTGACCGGCGTTGTCAAAGAGCTGGTCCCCTATCTGATCTCCAACTTTGCAGTCCTCATTCTGGTAACCTACGTGCCGTTCCTGACGGCAGGCATCGCCAATCTGGTACTGGGAGCCGGCTGATTGCAGCTCAATGATTGCCGCGTAGAGGCGGAACTTTAATCTATCAGCCGAAGCGCGGAAGGTACGCAGAGTTGGTTTTGTCTGCCCTGCGGACAAAACAACTCTGGGCATACAGTACCGGACGCGCGGAGGCGGAACTTCAACCTCAGCCGGAGCGCGTACGGTACGCAGAGTTGTTTTTGTCTGTTTTCCCGGCAAAAACAACTCTGGGCATACAGTACCGGACGCGCGGAGGCGGAACTTTAATAAGAAAGGAACAAAATTATGAAAATGACATTCCGCTGGTTCGGAGAAAACAGCGATTCTGTAAAATTAAGCCAGATCAGACAGATCCCCGGCATGACCGGCCTGATGGGATTTCTCGACTACAAAGCGGCCGGAGAAGTCTGGACCGAAGAAGAAATCAAGGCGTATATCGACAAAGTACACGAAGCGGGACTGGAATGCGAGGTCATCGAGAGCGTCAACGTACACGAAGACATCAAGATGGGACTTCCCACCCGCGACAAATACATCGAGAATTACAATATCACGATCCGCAATCTGGCAAAATACGGCGTGAAAGTCATCGTCTACAACTTCATGCCGGTCTTTGACTGGCTGCGCACGGACCTGGCGCATCCGATCCCCGAGGACGGCTCCAACAGCCTGTACTTCGACGAAAAAGATCTGGGCGACATGGGCCCGATGGAGATTGTGCGCAAGACGGCTGCCGACAGCAACGGCTTTACCCTTCCCGGCTGGGAGCCGGAGCGTCTGGCGGAGCTGGAGAAAACGCTCAAACAGTATGAAGGCATGACCGCCGACAAACTCCGCGAAAACTACAAATATTTCCTGGACGCAGTCATTCCGGTCTGCGAGGAAGTCGGCGTCCGCATGGCCTGCCATCCGGACGATCCCGCATGGCCGATCTTCGGACTCCCGCGTATCGCACACACGCAGGAACAGTTCGATCAGATCTGTGCGCTCCATGATTCGCCGGCCAACGCGCTCTGTCTGTGCACCGGTTCCATGGGCTCCAACGAAGGAAACAACGTACCGGAGATCATCCGTCATTTCGGCGAGAAGAACCGCATCGCTGCCATGCATGTGCGCAACGTGAAATTCCTGGACGGCTATCACCATTTCCGCGAGGCAAGCCATCTGTCCAAGGACGGGGATCTGGACATGTTCGCCATCATGAAAGCGATCTACGACACCTGTCCGGACGCTTACGTCCGCCCGGACCACGGCAGAATGATCTGGGACGAAGTCGGACGCCCCGGCTACGGCCTGTATGACCGGGCGCTGGGCGCTACCTATCTGAATGGTCTCTGGGAAGCAATTGACAGATTATCGAAATAACAAACGCGCTGTCCGTCCGGGGGACACCTTCCCGGCTCCTCCGGACGGCTGCAGAACGGTATAACAGGAGTGTATGAAGATGAAACTTACTTTAAACGGACTCAAAGACACTGCCGCATGGAACGCGGCAGGCATCATTCTCCCGTCTTATGATGTGGAAAAGGTTGCCGCAGATACGAGAAAATCCCCGGTATGGGTACATTTCGGCGCCGGAAATATTTTCCGCATCTTCATCGGCGGCCTGGCTGACAGGCTGATCCGTCAGGGCGCGGCCGACAAAGGCATCACCTGCGTGGAAACCTTCGACTTTGACGTCGTCGACAAAATTTACAAACCCTATGACAACCTCGTGCTGGCGGTCACCCTGAAAGCCGACGCTTCCACCGAGAAGCAGGTGATCGGCTCTCTCACCGAGGCCATCAAAGCCATCTCCGGCGATCCGCAGCAGTGGAACCGCCTGAAAGAGATCTTCGTCAATCCGGGCCTGCAGATGATCTCCTTCACGATCACGGAAAAGGGTTATGCGTTAAGCGGACCCGACGGGAACTATTTCCCGTTCATCCAGGCCGATATCGACAACGGACCCGAAAAACCCGGCTCTGCCATGGCAGTTGTCTGCGCGCTTCTCCTGGAGCGTTATAAGGCCGGAAAGCTTCCGCTGGCAGTCGTCTCCATGGACAACTGTTCCCACAACGGAGAGAAGCTGCAGCATTCCATCCTCACCATGGCAAAGGAATGGGAGAAAAAGGGCTTTGCAGAAGCCGGATTCGTCGAATATCTGTCCGACGAAAGCCTCATCACCTTCCCCTGGTCCATGATCGACAAGATCACGCCCCGCCCGGCAGATTCCGTATGCGAGGAGCTGAAGAAGCTGGGAGTCGAGGAGATCGAACCGGTCATCACCTCCAAGAGAACCTATATCGCGCCCTTCGTCAACGCGGAAGGGCCGCAGTATCTGGTCGTGGAAGACAAATTCCCCAACGGACGCCCCGCGCTGGAGAAAGCGGGCGTCTACATGACCGACCGCGACACCGTCAACAAGGTGGAGCGTATGAAGGTGACCACCTGCCTGAATCCGCTCCATACGGCGCTGGCAGTCTACGGCTGCGTGCTCGGCTATACGCTGATCGCAGACGAAATGAAAGACCCGCAGCTCAACAAACTGGTGCACGAGATCGGACCGGTGGAGGGCATGCCGGTCGTGACTGACCCGGGGATCCTCTCTCCGCAGGCATTTGTGGACGAGGTCATCAACGTCCGCATCCCGAATCCGTTCATGCCGGATACGCCTCAGCGAATCGCTACCGATACTTCCCAGAAGGTCGGCATCCGCTACGGCGAAACCATCAAGTCCTATGTGGAGAAATACGGCGACGCGAAGAAGCTCAAGGCCATTCCGCTGGCAATCGCCGGCTGGTGCCGCTATCTCCTCGGCGTGAATGACAAGGGCGAGCCGTTCGAGCTGTCCGCGGATCCCATGCTTCCGGAACTGACCGCGAAACTCGCAGGCATCGAACTCGGCAGGCCGGAAACCTACAAAGGACAGTTGAAGGAGATTCTCTCCAACGCGAATATCTTCGGTATTGACCTGTACAAAGCCGGCATCGGCGACCAGATCGAGGCTCTGTTCCTCGAAGAGATTGCCGGCCCCGGCGCCGTGCGCGAAGTGCTGAAAAAATATATGGCGTAACTTATGATTTTAATCTCCATCGGGCAGGGAAGGACGCTTCCCTGTCCGATGATTCCTACTCTACACTTTCCTGAGAATCTCTCCATAATATCCGACAATTTCCTCTTCCAGCTTCTGAAACTGCGGTATATATTCTGCCAGTATCCGTTTTACCAGATTTTTTGCGGCATTTCCGTCATAAATATGGGCCATATCATTCCTGTCCCTGAGCATCGCCAGCCAGGTATCACCGTCAAAAAAAGGGTAGACTGTATAAGCCTCCTTAATAATGCTTCGGGGCGAACCGATAGCAGAGACTCTGCTGCCCTCGTAGCATAGTAATTCTTTCAGCATTTTCCATCCCAGTTCAAACTGAATAGAGAATTTATCAATAATGCCGCCGATAATAAACTCGTTGTCCAGACTCTCCCTGTCCGCCCTCTCAAGCACACGCAGATTAGAAACATAATTCTCATATTTCTTCATATAAAACTTTCCCTTCCCGGAAAATCGATTCCAACAGTTCCTCCTGTACTTCACCATCCAGATTCACCACGTCATACTTCAACGGTGTGGATGTCGTTTCCTCCACATCCAGAGCAAAACGAACAATATCTCCTCCGCACACAGCAAGATCAATATCACTGGCACGCTGATAGTCTCCCCTTGCCCTGGAACCAAATAAAAGAACTCTTTTTATACGATGTTTTCGCGCCAGAGAGCATATCTCCTCGACTACGCTCTCCCTGATGCCTGTGTCTTTCATTGCCGGATCACCTGTCCTCAAGCATGGACAAAATCTGCGCCAGAACAACTGCTTTCTCTTCCTCCGTCACGCAGGAATCCAGCACTCTCATCAGAAGGCTGCTCCGTTCCGTCTTCTGTGAAAATCTCCGGCTTAGAATAAAGCCCGCTTTTCTGATCTCGTTTTCTCTCGCCTTTATCGTCTCCGCATAGTCTTCCTCCGACATATACAGTCCCTTTTCCAACTGGAAATACGGCGTTCTGCCGTCGCTCCAAAAGCAGAACAGTGCGTAGATCTTCTCTTTTTCATCCGCAAAGTTCGTATCCGACTCGATTCCCCGCCGCCACAATTCCGCATAGAATGTCTCTGCATCCGGATTCCGGCCGACAAGATTGTCCAGGATTCCGGAGACCATCTGACCGCAGTTCATTGCCAGCTCCTGCAGCTCCGACGCCGTAAAACAGACTTCCGCCTCTTTCTCCCTGGAGGAACCGATTCTGTCCGCATTCTCCAGAAAATACCGAAAAGCTGCCTCTTTATTCTCTGTCCGCTGAATCAGTCTGTAGACCCACGCCGCTATATCCGCTTTAGAGCCTGTATGCTTTCTGAGGTAATTCAAAAGCTGTTTGACATATTCTTCTCCTGTAATGCTATTGGTTGACATAATGTTCCGTTTCCTCCTCTTCTGATCACCGCACTCACATTGGCAGCCGTTTCCCCATTCCCCACAATTTCAGCATAGCAGTTGCAGGGCACAGGCGCTGCCGTCAGCACCTGCATCTGTCCGCTGTAGAAAAGATTATTATCCGCCGCCTCTCTGGGGCCATAGATTCTCTGAGGCAAAGCCGGATGCAAACCTCCCGCCTTCTGCACAGCCGAATGCTTTCTCTCTTTCTCCAGCACTTTATAGATCTGTTCTCCCCGCTTCCGAAGATAATAATGCTTCTCCCGTCCCACGCGGCTGCAGGATATCAGATCGTCTCTGGTCAAACGGGAAACAAACTGCGACAACTGCGACGGACTTTGCCGCACCTTTGCGGCCAGGTCCTTATGGCAGATACCGGGATTTGTATGAATCTCTTTGAAGAACCGGTAATTCCTCCTATGAACCTCACACAGCCTGTCCGTTTCCACCAGATAATTCCGCCTCTCAAAATACAGTTCCGATACCCGGATGCTTCCCCAGATTCCTCCCAGTGAAAACACGTCTTCTGCCGACAGCCCGTCAAAATCCTTATATTGCCGCATTCGTTTCAGCAGATCGGAGACGCGCCGGCAGTCGGCGGTCAGCTCCCTGTCCTCCTCCATAATACAATCCACAATTCCGTCGAACAGAATCGCCGTCTGTTCCTCGTCCGGTCTCCTTTTGTCCTGCAAGTTACCCAGTATTTCCTTACAAATGTTGCTTAATCTCTTTCTTCCCATGCAGCACACCTCTAAACAGTTTATAAAGTGTTTATTCCATTATATGTGTGATTTTCCCGAAATGCAAGTATGCAGATCAATAAATATATTTTTTCCAGCCTGCCATATCCCCGTTTTTTACGGCGTTTGTATGAAAATCTATATGAACCGCAAAGATACAGCCGCCGTCCCTGCATTGTTCCGCGCACTCCGCAGTCCGTTTAAGCATACACTCTTTTCCGATCACCACGGAACCTTCTTTATATGGAGTAACTACCATACCGGTATCTGTTTTAAATATCTCATAGCCATACAAAAAAGGACCCCGGCCGCCCTTTCCGCCGCATTCGGCTTATAGGCAGACGCTGTCCTTTTCTCTGTCCTGCGTTATGTTTACGATTCGCCGGAATCCCGGTCCGAAGCATGCTCTCTGCGCTGCTTCTGCCAGAAGAAGATCAGCAGCAGAAGGGCTGCGGCCGCGGCGATTCCGAGCGCCGAGGCGCCGAGTATCCGGGCCGTCCCGTTCTCCGGCAGGTTCTGGATCGTGTCGATCAGCGGTACCTTCTCATCCTCGTCCAGCCGCCGGACCTCATCCGGCTCTTCCTCACGCGGGACCTCCTCATCCGGCGCCTCCACGCCCGGCTGTACGCCCGCTTCTCCGGCGTCTCCGCCCGCAGCAGCGGCGCCTCCGCCCGCCGGTGCTCCGCCGGCAGGGGCCGCTGCCGGAACGGGCGCCGGAGCGGCAGGCTGGGCTGCCCCCGGTTCCGGAGCGCCCGCCGGCGGCTGCTCTTCGCCCGCGCCGCCACCGGTTCCTCCACCGCCGCCGCTTCCGCCGGTACGCTCATATACGAACGTAAAGACATTCTCCGCCTCGTTTTTGGACAGCGTGCGGGTCAGATTGTAAGCCTGGGGCCGGTAGCCCTCGATATACAGAAACGCTACCACCGGCCGGTCGCCGACGTTTCCCTGATACGTGCGGCTGGGCGCCAGACGATTGCCGTCCGTATCCCGGTAGTGGACGACATACGACACCTGATCACCGACGACGCCGTAGGCAACCACATAGTCCTGATCCTGCTCCACCAGAAAGGACGGCGCGTCCACCGTATCGTTGTCATATCCGCTGCGCCGCAGCCCCCGCACATAATACCGGCTGTCCGTCCGCAGCTTCACCGCGCCGTCCTGAATCTCCGGAAAATTCACCCGGTATCCGGCTTTCAGGCCGCTGACTGTGAGAACCGTCCCATTCTGCTCCAGCACCGGCGCCGTGCCGCCGGCCGGTATCCCCTGTTCATCGAGCACGCGGACGCCGCCTGTTCCCGCGAAGGTTCCCTGATTTCCCGCGTAGAAACGAATGGTATACGTATACGGCCCGGCCTGCTCCGCCGCCTGACTTTTCAAAACGCAGAGCGGAAAGACCATGCAGAACACAAGCAGTGCTGTTAACAATTTCCGGTACTTACTCATCCTCATGCCCTCCCCTGTTTCTTCTCTGGCGCCTGATTCCGAAAAGCATCAGCAGCAGGCCGCAGGCCAGCGCCGCCGCGGACCACAGCACCAGACCACCCGGATCGCCGGTCTGCACCGCCCCCGGCGAATAGACCATCGAACCCGGCGTCCCCGCCGGTTCTCCGTCCCCGCCTCTGTTTCCGCCTCCGCTGCCGCTTCCTCCGTCCGCGGTCCCCTCGACCGCAAAATTCATCTGCAGTCTCGCCAGCGTGTTCTGATACGTATTGCCCTGCGTCTCGCCGTCCAGTGCCACCTTCAGCGTAATATACCCCTGGCTTCCTTTGGACAGATTATCCAGATAGAAGAACCGCTCCAGACTGTCCGACACCTCGTGAAGCCCTTCGCCCGTCCCCACGCTTCTGCTGCTGTAGATCGTCTTCGCGCTCCCCTTTTTCTCATAAGTCAGCTCGTAGGTATAGGCGCCGCCGCTGGCCGGACTGCTGTCCTCCAGACTCCGCACCGTCTCGCTGCTCATATACCAGTTCGCGCCGCGGTCAGAGCCGTTTTTCACGGCAATGCGGATCTCGATACTGTCTCCCGGCAGCAGATCGGCCACCTCGTCCGCGAACGTCTGGGAGGTAAAATTACTGCGGATTTCCCTGCCGGTAAATTCCGCCTTCCAGCCGTCCTTTCCTTTATAATCATCCGCCCGCACCGTAACCGCGCTGCTCATCAGCAGACCTGCCGCCAGCAAAAGACAGCCATATCTTTTTTTCTTCATCTCTCCACCTCTTACTTGAAGTATCCGCCCCGTCAAAGGATCCGCGGCCGCGCTTTTTCAGTTCCGCTTTTATCCCGATCTGCGCTCCAGCAGCGCCGCCAGCGCCTGCAAAAATACCGCTGCCGCGATCAGCGCTCCCGCCGTCAGTTTCCCGGCACGGCTTGTGAAAGCCTCCGCCGCAGACCCCGCGCCCGGAATGCAGCGCACCACCCTGCCGATATACTGGTCATAGGGGACCGGATTGGGGTCTTCTGTCCGGTTCGCATCGCCTTTCGTGATAAACTCGCCCATCAGCCTGCGGTTCTCCGTCACCCGATGGGTGATAATGGAGGCCTGATCACGGACGCCGTAAAAAGCGATGACTGCTCCTTCCTCCACATCCTCCGGCGCGGACTCCCCGATATAGACCAGGCTTCCGGTCGGAATCGCCGGCTCCATACTGCCGCTGACGACCGCGTAAATATGACAGCCGAACAGTCTGGGAACCGTAAGCGGAAGGCAGAATGCCACCAGCGCGATCAGCAGAACCGTACCGGCCGCCCGCAGGCAAAAGGCCGCCCGCCGCCCGGAGCCTTCTCTTTTGTTGTCTTCTCTTTCCACCGGCAGCTCTTTCCTACGGATTTTCCGGCGGAACCGTGCTCTCGCCCGAAGCAAGGCTCAGCGTCCCGTCCGCGGCGATCTGCACCTCCACGCCCCAGGCGCTTCTGACTGCGTCGGCTGCGCTGCGCGCCTGCACCGCATCCACCTCCGCCTTTACCTCGAAAGAATAACCGTCATATTCATACTCCGTACGCACCGTCTGATTACCGTCTTTGTCCGTGCGAAGGACGGTCTTCTTCACACTGCTGCGCAGCGACGGGTCGATCCGAATAGCACTGCAGAGCGCCGGCGTGATGCCGCCGCTGCCGTCTCCCTGCGGGTCGCCGGCCAGAGGCTTCTTATAATACAGCACCGTCCGCTCCTTCGTGGAAGCCGCCGGATCGATCACCCAGCCGCCGGCGCTTAAATTCAGCCTGAGATCAATCAGCTCCGGCGAAAGTGCCGTATCTTTCTTTCCCTGCGCATCCTTCCAGCTCTTCCAGAGAATCACCCGCACATAAGTATCAATCTCTCCGCTGTTGCGGACACTCAGTTCCTCTTCGTATTTCTTTCCCAGCACCAGATTCTCCCCTTCCCCCGTCATGCCGGTCAGGAGCGCTCCGTCCGTCACCGGACGGTCTCCGTTCTCCAGAAGGGTCACGCCGATGCCGGCGACCTCCACCTGTACGCCGTAATTGTCGCTGTAATACGTGAGCGCCGCCCGGGTACTGCCCACCGTACTCATCAGCAGCAGAACCGCCGAGAGCGGAAACAGAAGCGCCGGCTTCGCCCACAGCTTTCTTCTCTTCCTCATGCTCCGTCCGCCTCCCCGTCATTTCCTGAAATCGTCCGCACCGTCTCCGTCTTTGCCGTCCACTCCGCCTGCTCCGGATCCATTCCCGGCTCATACAGATCGGCCGGCGTACACTCCTGCACGACGATGACATCCAGATCGTCCGTCAGTCCCTCATGGCTGATCTGTACCTGAAATTCCTCCGTCGTACTCCCCGCGGGCAGTATTTCCTGATAATAGTAAAAGGCGCTGCCGTACTCGTCCGCTGAGGTCCCTTTCTTCCATTTCGCGCCCGGAAGAAACGTCAAACGCTCCTGCTCGCCGGCAAATACCCGCAGCCGCACGAAACAGTCCCGCTCCCCGGTATTGGTCACCGTGATATGCTTCCGCCACTCGACGACCTCTTCTTCCCGGATTTCGGCGGTTCCGGGCGCCAGATGAATCTGCCCTTTGCCGACGGCGGTCACATTGGTCGTAAAATACGCCATGGTCCGGCCGGCTGCTGCCGAGACAGTCAGCACAAACGCCGCTGCCGCCAGACCCGCAATCCCCAGATTCTGCTTTCTCTTCATCACTGTTCTCCTCCTGCGGCCTGAACCGCGGAATCCGCGAGCGGCTTCCAGTCCCAGCTCTCCTGCGCGTCCGCATCTCCTTCGGCTCCGGACACCGAATAAGTGAAATGATTGACGACGCTCGTTCCGGTGTTCAGGCTCCGCCCGTCATAATCATTGACGAAGCGGACAACCGATACGCTCTGCGGATCCGTTCCGTCGTACGCGGACACCCTTTCAATGGTCTGCACCTTCGCAGAGACCGGAACATAACCCGCCCCGCTGTAGACCTCCGTCACAGTCACGGACGACCCCGCCGGGATCTTCCCGCTGATCTCCAGCCTCCTCGTCCCGGCGTCCGTAAAGAGCAACGACAGGACGTTGTTGTATACCGTCTCCCGATCCTTCTCCGCCTTCACATGAAAGACAAAGGAAGCGCCTCCCGCCGATTCGTTCCAGGTCTTCAGAGTCTTCTCGATCGCGAGCTTCGCGTAACGCGGTTCCCGGCCCGCCTTGAGACCGACTTCCACGTCCGTATAGTTCCAGCTCTCCTCCCCGCCGCTGCGCTCGTAACCGGGCAGCGATACCAGATACGGGGTGAACGTGTAGACCGACTCCTCCGTTGTCACCTCCCGAATCGAGACCAGATACAATCCGGTGGACAGGCCGTCCACGACCGCGTCCGACGCGCTGATCTCTGCCGTCCGCACGGCAGGAAGCGCAAGCCCCGCGGTCTTTTCCTCCGCCGTCCGGGCCATCTCCAGCCACTCGGCAGCTTTCGTATCCGCATTCACTGCCTCCAGCTTCGCTTTCAGCGCCTGATAGAGGGTCTGATCCCCGCTTTTTGGCTCCTGATAGCGGCCGCCGGCGTCCACATCCGCCGCCTTGTAAAGCTCCACAGTCAGCGAACGATCCTGCAGCTCTTCATAGCCGTCCGTGCGGACGTACTCCGCATCCTCCGGCGACGGCCTCTCCCCTCCGTCCGGCGTCTCCTGCGCCGCTCCCGTCTGGTAATTGCCGCTCAGATCGAACCGTATCGAGCAGTCCGTACGTTCCGTGTCGATTCCGGCCGCGCCGTACGCCGCATCCGGCCGCGCCGTCAACGCCAGCAGGACAAAAGCCGCCGCCAGCGCAGGCACTCTGCTTCTTATCTTCATCTTCATCCTCCTATTTAAGTTCCGTATCCGCCCGGAGCATCTCCCAACAGATACCATCATTTTACATTTTTTGTTCGGAACAGGAATCTCAGGAACAGGATCGCCAGCAGCGTCGTCGACAACCCGAAGATCAGGTACAGCATATAGTAATTCTGCACGGCCCGCAGCATCGTGCCGACCGGTGTGGACGCCTCCTCCTCTCCCTCGTAGGGCACTCTCGTTCCCCGCACCAGCAGCCGGTGGCTGTTCACGCCGTACGGCGTACAGGTGAAGAGCGTCACCTGATCCTCTCCTTCCCTCATCCGCAGCGCCTCGGTAAGCGCCGGCATATCGTCCTTGTCTATCATGGGCAGAATCTGGTCCACCTCATAGGCCAGAATCTCATCCAGAATATAAATATAAAAACGGTCGCCCCGATTCATCTGGTCAATATCGGTGAACAATCTGGCGCTCGGAAGCCCCCGGTGGGCAGCCAGCACGCTGTGCGTGCTCTCACCGCCGATGGGCAGCTTCGTGCCGTTCAGATGTCCGACTCCGGTCTGCAGCACATCCTCCGCCGTCCCGTGGTAGATCGCCAGACGAATATTGATCTTCGGGATCGAGAGATATCCCATCACCCCGTTGCCGGCCGGATTGAGCACTTTCCAGTACTCCGTGTCCGCAAGTTCCGTACCGTCCTCTCCGAACGCGTCCCCGGACAGATTATTTTCCCGGAAGGAATCGTTGAACGCTTCCGCCGCCTCCCATTCCCGCGTATAGTCCTCCGGCTCCAGTTCCTCCATCGTATCCATATAGGAAGCGATCAGCCTCTGCTGCCGCCAGGTGTTCCACTGGTCGGCCACCGTCGGATAGACGAGAACCACGAACCCCGCAAGGAACAGCACGCCGAAAAGGACATTGGCTGCCGCCCGGCCGGATGTTGTTTTTCGTAAATTCCCTGACACTACACCTCACCTCCGGGCCGCCTGCTTCTTCGGTCATACAGATACAGGAGCAGGATAAAGCCTCCGGTGATCAGAAGCCCGACCACAACCCACAGCAGATAATTGGTATGCAGGCTGGGACCTGCAAAAGCCGACGCCGCCACGGCTTCGTCCTCCGCCTCCTCGTAGGGTACCCGGTGTCCCCGGACCAGCAGCCGATGGCTGTTCACGCCGTACGGCGTACAGGTCAGAAGCGTCGCCAGATCCAGATCGTCCGCCGCCGTCAGATCCCGGGTATCGCTCGGCTCCACCACAGACACCTGATCGACCTGATAGCAGAGGTCTTCATCCAGTATGTGAAATAAGAAATAATCGCCCTCCTCCAGCCGGTCCAGATCGGTAAAGAGCGCCGCGCTCGGCAGGCCGCGGTGAGCGGAAATCACGGTATGCGTCCCTTCCCCGCCGACCGGAAGGGAACTGCCCTCCAGATGGCCCGCCGCCGTCTGGAGCACGTCTTCGGCGGTGGTGTGGAAGATCGGGATGCGGATATTGATCTTGGGGATATGGACGTAGCCCATCATCCCGTTTCCCGCCAGATTCAGGCAGGAAAGATATTCCTCGTCATCCTCCTCCGCGATCTGCGCCGCCGCGAAGGAGTCGGGGAGGATATAAGGGAGCAGTTCCTCGTTGTAGCTTCTGGCTCTCTCCCATTCCTCCCCGTAATCCAGGGTCCCGTCGGCTTCCTGCTGCGCGACGGCCTGGTCATAAGAGGAGATGAGACGCTGCTGCCGGTAATTGTTCCATTCGTTGGCTGTGAGCGGATACAGCAGCAAGGACAGACCGGCTAAAAACAAAAGAGGAAATATGAGTAAGGTCGCTTTTTTCTTCATCCGGGCTCTCCTTGTCGCTGTGAAATCTGCGGACGGCTTCCGGACTGCCGGGTCCGTATCGCCGTTCGGGTGACGTCCGCCGGCCGAAACCGGCAGACGCCAAAACGTATTTTTTATTTCGCGGTTCTTCTGCGGCTTGCGAAATACAGGCCGGCCGCGAGAATCATCAGCGCGCATCCGCCGATCGTGAAGATCGTGGTGCCGATGCCGCCGGTGGAGGGCAGGGAGGATAACTGCGAGTTGTAAATGGTCTGCGTCTTGCTGATATCCTGCTTCGCGACCCAAACCGGTGCTTCTGTCGTTCCTTTGTTATCCGCATTCTCTGCTCCGAGGACAAGCGCTACTTCTGTCTCATCCTGCTCCCCGATATGGTATCCCTGCGGAGCTTCGACCTCTTTGAAGATATAAGTGCCCGCCTTGAGACCCGTAACCTTGATCTTGCCGTCCGTGCCGCTCACTACGACATTCGCCGTCTTCTCCGCGTCGGTCGGAGCTGCCTTGAGACCATTGTCGCCGTTGCTTACATAAGCTCCCGCGCTGTCTTTGTCTGTCTTGAAGGTCACAAGGCTTCTTGCTGTACCTTCGCCTTTGAGATAGACGTTGAACTTGGCCCCGGATAACGGTACTTCCTGATAATCTGCACCGGCATTTTCCGGCCTGGCCGCATATTTATTGATCTCGATTCCGCCGGTGTACAGCGTATCCGTTACCTCCGTACCGTATGCGTCGTCGTCATCGGTGTGTCCGGCTTTCGCCTTATTCGTGACAGAGTCTACCGCGGTAATCGTTGCGCTGTAGACAATCGTAAGCTTCTTGCCTGCGTTGGAGTTCGCATTGTCGATCAGGTCCGAAAGATCCATCACAAAAGAAGATGCATCCGCATCAAGCGCCTGTGTCTTAACCGGCTCAGTTGTGCCTTCGAGCGTCGCCACCGCATTTCCGCTATACTTCGCACCCGTGATGGTATCGGTGATCTTATATCCTTTGTCGATCAGGTTGGCCGCAACTGCGGGAACGGTTGTCTCGATCGTAAACTGTACCGTATCACCGACCGCCACAATCTTATCCGTAACGTTGTCTGTCTTATTCACTGTGATGTCGCCCTTTTTCGCATACACCGGGTCGACGGTCAGCGAGGTGGGAGCACCCGAATAAGTGCCGAAACTTACATACGCGGTAACCGGTTTGTAAGCAACCGCAGTCTCGTTCTCTCCTTCTCCGGTTGTTTCCGTAATTTTGATAAAATACACGCCCGCAGCGTCTGCGCCGTTGACGGCCTTATCATTGTCCTCGTTTACGGTCGTGATGCTGTCAAAGATATTCTGAAGCGCCTGCGCGTACTTTGTTGTAAAGTCAGCCGTAGCCGTCCCAAGCGTTCCTGCTTTGAATTTGACCATATCGGCAAGAATGGTCTGCTCATCTACATCGCCGAACGCATTGGTATTTTTAAAATGCGCCGCATAACCCTCTGTAAACTGCCAGCCGGTCGCGGTTCCCGGCGCCGGTTTAATGATCTGTACAAATGCAAATTTTGCGTTTGCACCCGTTCCGTTGACGTGAATCGTTGCTGAAAGTCCTTCTGCAAACACCGTCGCGCTCATGCCGAGCACCATCGTCATTGCCAGAAGCATTGCCAATAACTTCTTGATCTTTTTCATCTTTCTTTCCTTTCTTTTGCGGGCTGTGCCCGTTATTTGCCGCGGAGACGCTTCGCCGGACGGTATCCGGCGGGCGGGTCTGCGGCGATGTCCGGCATCAGCGGACATGGTTTCCGGTTGCTTTCTGCGGTACAGGGAGCGCCGCCGTCCTGCGCCTTCTTATGTACAAATACGCCGACGACGCCATCAGGAACATTCCCACCGGCGTATACGGAACGGTTCCGCTTCCGCCGGTCCTGGGGAGGTCGTAGAGGTATTCGTCGCGGACCGTCAGCGCCAGACAGTCTCTGGCGTGCGCCTGCTGACGCAGCGCGTATTTCACCGGACAGTCTTCCGCGAAATCCGCGTCCTTTACAAGCGCGGTCCCTTTCACGTCGTACACGGTCACTTCCGGCGGTCCGCCGGCTCTCTCCTCCACTGTGATCTTTATCAGTCCTTCCATGACCTGATAGCCGAGCGGAGCCCCTGTCTCCTCCACGTACCACGTTCCCGCGCCGATCGGCGTGCCGAAGGTCAGGATTCCTTCGCTGTCGGTCGTGCCGGCAGCGGCCTCTGTCCGCGTCTCCTCTCCTTCCGCGTCGGTCTGCGCCTGCCAGAGACGGAACGAGGCGTCTGCCAGCGGCCCGCCCGAGGGGTTGACCTTGACAAGCTGCAGGTCGGCCCGGTCGGACCAGTAGCAGTTGGTGAACGTGAGCGCGGCGTGCCCCTTCTCCTCCAGCACGGCAGTGCGTGTATCGGCGGTGGTCAAAGCCGCGTCCGAACGGCCCGCGCCGCCGGAAAAACCGTCCTCCGCAGACAGCCCGTAACCCGCAGGCAGATCAATCTCCTGTACCTGCCAGATGCCCGCGGGCAGATTCTCGAAGCGCGCGGTCTCATTGGCCTTGAGAATCAGTTCGCCGGGCCGGAGTACATCCTGACCGTCACCGTCCGGGACAGGTTCCGCGGAAGGGCCTGTGTAGCAGGTCCTCTCCGAACCGCCCACCAGAATGCGGTAGAGCGCATGCTCGACGGGATTCCCGTCCGCATCCTTGAGGATAAAATGGAACCGGTCCCCGCCTTCGGTGTCCGAAGCGTCGCCTTTCTGGTTGACGACGTTCTTCGTCACGGTGAGCAGACGGCTGTACTGCGTCTCCTGATTGACGAACGGCAGCGTACGGAAGGAGTCCGCCACCTCCTGCCCGGTATAGCCCCCGGTCTCCGGCGGCTGCACCTGAACGTAGCGCGGGTCCGCGATCTCGCTCACGCTGTAGCCGGTCCCCGGCTCGATGCCGACGAAGACCGCCGTCTGACCGGGCTTCAGAGTGAAGACGCCGTCCGCCTCCGTGTGATGAAGCCAGGAGGCGGAGGTTGTGTTTCCCGCCGGCACCGGGCGTTTCTGCGCATCGTAGAGATAGTAGTCCGCGCCCTGCCACAGCGCGCTGTCCGCGCGGCGCAGCTCAAAACGGAAATCCACGTCCGGCGTGCTGAAATCCTCCATCCGCTTGGTCACCACGAAGGACACCTGCGAATTATGGAAACGCTCGACGGTCGTTCCGCTGACGCCGCCCTTTCTCAGCGGCTGCCGGCCGCCGGTCAGACGCCAGCCGGAAGGAAGGTTGATCTCCTGCACCTCATAATCCGCACCCTCCGCGATGTACGGAACGCCGGCCGCGTCCTTTCCGGCGAAGACCGCCGTCTGCCCGCCCTTGAGGACGAACGCGCCGTCCGGGCCGGCCGTACCGCTGCCGGTGATCTGCCCGGTGCCGTTGTCGCGGATCTGATAGGGAAGTCCGGCCGCCGGTCTCCCGTCCAGCTTGAGCAGGAAGGTGAAGTCCGGTGTCTCCGGCGCCTCGTAACCGTTCGGAAAGGCGAATGTCTTCTCGATCTCCAGCCGGGCCTCGCCCCTTCCGCCGGGGTCGTAGAGGTTGCGGAAGATCACGGTCTGCGTCCGGTTCTCCTTGCTGCTGATCTCGTCTCCGCCGCCCGCCGGGCTGATCTGCGTGTAACCGTCCTTGGGCGTCTCGTGAATCACATAATCGGTTCCCGCCGAAATGTCCGGGAATCTCGCCATCTGTCCGGCCTTGAGGGTAAATCTGCCGCCGCCCTGCGTCATGAGCGCGCCCGCGTTGGAGAGCGGCTTTCCGCTCAGATCGCAGAGCACGTAGGCCTGTTCCTCCTCCAGTGTCTCGCCGTTCCTGCTCAAAGTCAGCGTAAAGGTAAAGCGATCCTCCGCATCGGCCGTACAGCCCTCCGCGTTCTCCACCTCCTTGCCGATATTGAGGTCCGACCGGCCGTCGGATTCGTTCTCGAACACGACCCGGGGCGCCGCCCCGCCGGAAGCGTACACCGCTCCCGGACTCCCCGCCAGACAGCAGACAGCGGTCAGGAAGGATAGCAGTTTTCTGTATTTCTTTTTCATCATTTCTTACAGGTTCCCCGGCTTTGCCGAAGTCGGGGGACCCGCTCCTCCTTTCTACTATCTGATGTCTTACGGCGTGTATTCGTCCTGCCAGACGATATCCGCAATTGTGTGGCCCGGCCATCCATATGCAGAACCCCACATAGTCACATCAGCGGGTGAACCGATAATAGTAAAATCTTCAAGAGCAATACATTTGTTAAGAGAAAGACTATTAAGTTTACCTGTCACCTGCGCCGATATTGTCAGCGTCCGCAATTCAGATAAATCGCTGAACCAGTTTTTAATATTTCCATCAGCCTTTAATACTGTCAAAGTATTTACTTTCGTCGTTCCGCCAAACAATTTACCGCTGCTACAGCTTCCAACATCTAAAATAATGACTGTTTTCAGTTTTTCGCAGTCCGTAAATACATCGCCGGCCAAATACAATCCGATCCTCGACTCTGTAGTATTGCGATACGGCTCATATGGAAGAATCTTAACTGTCTCCAACCCGGAACCTGCAAAAGCACTGATGCCAATGTTGTACACACTCTTCGGAATCACAAGTTCTTTCAGTCCCTTACAGTTCCCAAATGCCCTCATCTTTATCGATTCTACGCTTTCCGGCAAGCTGAGCTCCTGTAAAGACGTACAGCCATAAAACGCTTCCACTTCAATGTCCCTTATGCCGCCCAATATTGTCACAGATTCTATCGTTGTATTATTTTTGAATGCTTCCGTTCCAATCGCCTTGACCCGATACAGCGAACCGTTCTGTCCTCGCCTGATCAGCGACGGAATCGTCACTGCAGTTCCCGTAAAGTCCACCCGATTTCCATTTGCGTCATAAATGTTATTAGACTTTATATCCCTTGCAGTCAGCGTCGTCTCCTCCGTGATTTCCACCAGATACCGCAGCGTCACCGTATCGTCTCCGCCCGGCATCTCAGGGTATCTGACGCCTCTGGGCGCAAACTGGATCGTAAGGTCCGCGTCGTTTTCTGCTGCAAACAGAACGCCGCATTGATCAGGTTCGAGAGGAATGTCGTTATTTGTGCCGCCGTATCTGCAGCTCATCTGATGCACCGCCGCCTGATCGCTTCTCAGCTCACAGGTTCTGCCGTCCCCGTACACGGCCTGCACCTTCACATGGGGCCGCTTAAACGGATCGAACCTGCAGGTGTCAACTCCTCTGACAAAGTCCTCCGCCAGCACGTACCGCTCTGTCACCTCTGCCTTCAGGCTTTGGACCGGCTGATAATTCAATGTTACCGTCGTCCCTCTGCCGTCCTGATCAAGCCACCTGACATGCCATGTCAGATCCGTCGGGTCATTATCCCTAATCACTGCGGCAAGATCGCCGAACATCTGAGTGATCTCCAGCGAACCTTTCGGCAGCTCCCTGACGGTCCCGTCCGTGTATTTCCCGTAGACCCGGATATGCTCCTTCAGCAGATCAACCGCGGGTGTAACGTATCCCGGAGCCATCGGATTCTCTTTCCACTGAATCTGATCATAGTAGACGGTATCCTTCACAATCTCGACCTGGAGCTCCGCCGGCAGGCGGCTCGGCGTCTGATAGATCAGCATCGTCTTCTGATCGTTCAGCTTTGCGAGGCGTCCGCCGCTGCTGTCGGGCCGCAGATCCTTCAGTTCATAGCCGGCCTGCTCCTGCTCACGGACGGTCCACAGCGTCCCTTCCGGCAGTTCCAGTCTCGCGTATTCGCCGGCATGAAGGAGAATCTCTCCGTTCGCTCCGGTAGCTCCGGTGCGGACCGGCCGCTTCTCCGGCGCAGCTTCACCATCCTGTGTGTCTTCCGTCAGATACACCTGATAGGGGATACCCCCGCGCGCCTCGGAGGCGAGGATGTCGTCGGCGATCACTCCCTGAAGCTGCCATTTATAATCAGGAATCATAATTCCCTGTTTCAGCAGCAGCACCTGCTCAAGCAGCATCGTGAAGGTACCGTCGGAACCGCTCTCCATCTCCTTGGCGATCTCCACCGGAAGCGTCTTGTTGGAATTAACGAATCCGCTGTATTCCATCGGTTCTTCTCGATTGAACTCACCCACGTTCAGCCTGAACTGATTGTCGGAGACTGCGGTGGGATAGACCATCTCCTCTGTTGTACCATCGATGTCCTGAATCGGCGTTCTTTCATAATAGTATCCCGCCAGCAGACCCCATTCGCGGTCCGACTCCTCCGGAAGCTCCACAAGCCGCAGCGCGCCCTCCCAGGCGTTTTGATCCAGATTGAGGTATACGGCGGTTGAAGCTGTGGCCTGCTGCAGGCCTCTCGCAAGCCCGCCCGGGGACGATGCGCGCCCGCCGGTCTTTTTGTCCAGATCGAGGAAGTCGACGACCGGCATGCGGCCCGTCTTCCGGTACAGTTCGATCCGGCCGTCGTCGCCGGTCGTGCGCACCTCCCTTTCGTCGGTCACGATCTGTCCGCTCTCCTCCTGCACCGCCAGAACCGCATAGGAGATGTTCTCCGCCGGAATCCATTCGCCGCCGCTGTAACGCTCCACACGCCATACCAGCTTCTTTCCCTCCGGCACCGGCTGTGAATCCTCGGTCATCAGCTTCCGCCGCTCGCAGTTTACCTGATGTCCGATGATCTCGTTGACAATCTCCGCCACCGGATTCTCGTCCACGCTGCCGCAGGCGCCCGCGCCGTCCGCCGGAGTCTTCTGGCGAAGCTCCATGACGGCATTGACGGTCTTTCTGCTCAGCCCTTTTCCTTCCGAATAGGAAAATTTCTCCAGCCGCTGCCGGTCGTCCTCCGCCTCTCTCAGTTCGTAGCGGAGTTCGCCGTCCTGCCGGTATTTCTGCAGGATGCTCTCCGGCACGACCACCGTATAACCCGGCTCCAGCAGATAGAAGGAATCGTCCAGCGCCTCCCCGGGCAGGCTGGGCCATGCGTCCGCATAAACCGTTCCCTCCGGGCCGACGGCAGTCACTTCACAGGGCTCCGTGAACAGTTCCCCGTTCAGGAAGAGCTGTACTTTGACCGCCCCTTTGGTCTTTCTCAGCGCCGGCGTCCGGTTTCCGTCCATCTCTTCCGCCTGATCCGTATCCCGTTCTCCGTCCGTCTCCTGCTCTTCATAGTCCCTGTTTCCGAGGTCTTCCAGATATTTTGCCGCCGCCGTATCTTCCGCCGCGTACACGTATTCCTTGCGCAGATAGAGGCTGCCGGCAGCGCCGTTGATGAAGGTGAGATGAAGTTCCTCCTCCGGGAAACGGTCCGCAAAGGGCTGCCCGCCCGCCGGATAGAGCTGAGGATAGGTTTCGTCCTCCCCGGCCGTATGTACTTCCGTCACCACATAAGCGTCTCCGACCTTCCCGGCCTTCGCAAAGACGGCCGTCTCGCCGGATTTCAGCCGGAACTCACCGGTCTGCGCGTCCGTCCTGCGCTCGCTTACACCCTCCGGAAGCGGGACCTCCTGTCCCTGCTTCATCAGCTTATACGGGACATTTTTCTGGAGTTCCCCTCCCAGGCGGACCGTCATCGGGAAGGACGGTTCTTCGCTCCCGCCCGACACCGGCCCCGAAGCCAGCGTCTTGGACACGGACAGATCGCGCCAGCGGTAATCGTTCGTGAAGCCGATGTCTCTGCGGCTGCCGTACTCCGGCATGGCGACGAGGATTCCTTCCCCGTTCGCCGGCACGGTCTGCACATAATCGCCGCCCGCGGCCGGAAGCTCCGTCACTTTGTAGGAGACTCCGCTCTCCAGCCCGCTGACGCACAGCGTACGGCCCGCGCACACGCTTGTGAGTGTTCCTTCATCGGTCAGCGGCGTCCAGCTTTCTGTCTCCGCCGCAGCCGCCGGCCGCCAGCGGATCCGCTGTCTTTCTTCTGCGGACAGGGGCACAAGACGCTCCGTCCCGTCCTCCTGCACTTCCGCTCTCTGGATCCGGAAGGTAAACGCTGCCGTACAGTCCGCCGGAGCCTGATGCGTCAGGTTCTTGGTCAGGTACAGCTCTTTCCAGCGGTAGGTGTTGGTAAACGACGCCGCCGAACCTTCCATCGAGGTCACGCCGGTCTGCGCTTTGGTCCGGCAGATCCAGTTGCCGGAAGCGTCTCTTCCGTCCGCGTCCGTCACCTCGGTGATCCGGTACTCGACGCCGGTCGCATCGAAGCACAGCGCCGCCACTTCCCCGCGCCTGAGTCGGAAGCATCCGGGAGCAGGCGCATTTTCCCCGCCGTCCCCCGCGCTTCCGGTCATGCCCCGGCACGCTTCGAGCGTCGCTCCGTGGTTCGGATCCGGTCCCGGGATACCCGGGCCGGCGGAATCCACATAGTAAAATTCCCTGCCCGAAAGCGGTGTGAACTCCGTCTCTCCGGGCGCTTTTGTCTCGACCAGGAAGGTGAACTCCGTCTGTGCGTCCGCCCGTCCCTGCTCCGTATCCAGCGCTCCCTGAAGAAGCTTCTGAACATAGACAGTCGGCCGGTATTCGTTCGTCACGGTGACGGCCCTTCGGCCGTTCTCCGCGCCGGAATTATCGGTAATATCGATCCGCGGATTTTCTTTCCACAGAATCTGCTTTGTCTCTTCGACCGAGACGCCCGCCACGTCGGGAAGCTGGAAATTCGCGGTCTGACCCGCGCGCAGCCGGAAGCGTCCGCTGCCGTCCGTCGCGTAGAGACGGCTGTCCTTCTGCGTCTCTCCCTCCCAGAGGGTATAGCGCTGCACGCCGAGTGTCCTGCGGACTTCCTTTCCGTTCTCATCCCGCTCCAGCCTGTAGAGTTGAAACTCAAACGGCGTGCCGGCGGCCGCGTCCCGCACCGCGGACGGCACGTTTGACGCGAACTGTTTGGTCACGGTCAGCGTCTGCATCGGGCTGACTTTCACGGACGCCGGATTGCTGAACAGCGCCTGCATCATCCCGTCCGCCCGATAGGAAGCGGTGTTGCCGGTCGTACTGCCCGCCGCGGCATCCTCCGGAACCTTCATATGGATCCGGAAGCCGGCGTTCTGCAGCGTCTTCAGCGCAAACTCCGTTCCGTCAACCGCTCTGCGCATGTCGACGGCCACGGCGCGGATTTCTCCCATACCGGCCGGGGTCTCCTTACCGTCCTCTCCTGTGCCGGATATCCAGTTCGTATTCGTTTCCGCGAGTTCTCCCGGTTCCGTACTGCTGCTGTAGTAAACCTTCGGAGCGATCCCGATCGCCTTCAGACCGCTGACGTCCACCGACCGGAACGTTCCTTTCCATTCGGTCTCCCCGGATTCGAGGATGTCGTAGACGACCAGGCCGGTCTGCGGATTGGCGCCGGTATTTCCGACCGTGATTTCATAAGTGTAGCCCCCGCCGGCCGGGACCGACGCGCTGCGGGCGGGCCTGCCGAAACGGTCCGCGTCCGCGATGACTTTCTTGGTGATGCCGGTCTGTCCGTCCTGCGCGATATCGTCGTCCGTTACTTCGTCGGCATACATGACGTTATAGAGGCCGCTGCCGACATCCGCACCGCCGTCGCCGTTGATGTCGCTGCCGAGCGCACGGTATTCCGCTTTGAGCGCTTCCTTCATGGAAGCCGGCAGATTCTTCCCGCCGTTATCGGGGAAAATGTCCTGATTCCGGATACCGATCAGCGCTTTCCCGGCCTCCCCCGGCATAAAGGCGCAGACATTGGTCTCCTTACGAATCAGCTCCGCGTCCTTGCGGTCGTACCAGGCGCTGAAGCGCACGCCCCAGCCTTCGATCCACATATTGTTGGTATATACCGTCGGATCCGCGCCTTCATAGTAGATATGGAACGCTACGCGGGTACGGCCGGTCCCGTTGTAATCGGTGCTTATGTCCCTGTCCGGATCGACCTCGACCCGGACCTGCGAGGTATCCCACAGCCCGGACTGCGTCTCATAGTTCCGCCTCGCGTCCAACTCCCGGATGCGTCCCGCCGTCACTGGACGGGAGGGATCGAACATCATCCCGTAGGGGAGCAGATCGTAGAAGACGACATGGTTCTGACCCGGCGTCAGATCGACGCTCTGGAGATAATCGCGGGCTTCCCGGCTGTAAACTTCGTAGCCGTCGTACGCCGTCAGGTGATAGTCCACGACCACGCGGCCGCCCGCGGAGTCGTTGATGCTGCCCGAAGTCTTGGCGGCATGCGCATGCGGAGTCAGACGGTTCAGTTTCTTGCTGTCGTTGTCGCGGTAGATCAGACCGCCGTACAGCTTCTGCGTCATTTCCTGAAGCTCGTTTTTGCCGCCAATCAGATAACCGTCGTAATTGGCCAGACCTTCGTTATCGACCTCAATCCCGCCGCCCCCGGCGCCGCCCGTTCCGTCCGGCATGTAGACCGGCTCCCCGGCTGCTTTGCCGTCCTTGAAATACTGTCCCGTAACGCCGGAGAGATCTTCGAGCTTCACGGACCGAATCCCGTCCGTCAGTATCGCGTTCATGACCGGAGAGTCCTTCTTCAGGCAGACTTTCACATCCACCGTACAGGCGGTTCGGTAACCGTCCGCCGTATATTCGGCCTTGATGCGCCACGGCCGGCGCGCCAGAGCCGCGGGTCCGAGCGCATACACGGGCCGGCCGGAATCGGCGCCTTTCACCGTCAGTTCCGACAGCGGAACTTCTTCCCAGGCGCCGCTTCCGCCGAGTCCGTACATGGCCCAGATTTTCAGCTCCCCTTTCCTGCTGTCCTGAACCATCTCCTGATCTTCGAAAATGTCGATGTCCCACAGGGAAGGCGTCACGGACGCTTCCGTGAAATAATAATCCGCCGCGGTCAGCATCCGGCCGTTCTTATCGTCCGGCCAGGCGTACATGGCGTCGTCCGTCACCGTGAGCCGGTACGTCCGGCCCGCAATCTTCTCTCCCGGCTCGCCGCTGCCGCTGTTGACCGCATGGGTCCACTCATAGCCCCGGAAAACGGCGGTGGTGGAGAACGGAAGCGCTCCGTAATCTCTCCCCTCCCCCTTCGCCTTCTGCCAGGCGTCCAGCCAGCCGGCATAGCCCGCCTCGTTGTTTCCGTCGTAATAATATTTATTGATCGTGATCTCGTCGCCGTCATAATCCCAGCGGTAATCTCTGCATCTCCAGTCGCCGTCCGCCTCCGCCTGCGCGGTTTCGCCTTTCTCGTCGATCGGCTGCATGGTGACGGTGATCTCATTGCACAGCATCGTCTCTTCCTGCGGCGCGGCGTCTCTCGGATACGCGGTCACCGCGTAGAAGCGGCTGCCCCAGGCGCGGCTGTCGTTCTCCCCGAGCCCGTAATTGGACTTCAGCGTATCTTCCGTCCCGGACGGGGCGGACGGACGCGTGATCGGAACGTTATAGCCGAGCGAACTTCTGGAATTGTCGCGGTAGCCGACAAGGATGCCCGGCGTCCCCGTCTTCGTGCCGTCCGGTCCTGTTCCTACCGCCGGACGGTCGGAGACGATCAGGTTCCACGGCTGGGTGGCCGTTCCCTTCGCCGTCACCTCCCAGACGACATAGCGGTAATCGTTGAATTTCTCTCCGGAAAACGTTTCCGGCAGATCGCCCCCGCTTCCGTATCCGGCGTAGTACGCAACCTGAGCTCTCGTATAGAGTCCGGGTGCATACTGTCGGTTCGGCTCATAATAGGGCTCTTTGGAGACGCTGGTCAGCCGCACGTTCGTATCGACCGTCCCGCTCAGGGGCGCGGGGAAGTCGCAGTGTGTTCTGTCCTCCTCGTCTTCCCCGACTGTCTCCGTCGTGTATTCCGTCACAGACGCATACAGCGGACTGCCGTCCTCATCGGTCTGCGGATTGCCTTCGTCGTCGGTCTTCGGGACCCGGACAGTCACGGAATATTCCGGCTGGAGGCTCCACGACGTCTGATCTTCGATCTGCATAATATCCGGCACTTTATAAAGCACCTGCCAGATGGAGTGCGTTCCCTTCTCAACCGTACGGCAATTGTAGAATACCAGAACCGGATCGTCCGTCTCCGAACCTTCTATATAATACTTGAACGCCGTACTGCCGCCCTCGCCGTCATCCTCCGCCCCGGGGGCGCCCGGCTGCACCGCGATCTGATCCGTCAGGATCGGACTGCCGTCTCTGTCCGCAAACAGTTTCTGAGGAATGCGGATACGGATGTCTCCTGTTTCAATATCCGTATCCGGCGCAGTGAAGCTGATCTGATATTTCAGATTAAAATTGTCCTCCATCGTCACCTGATTCGGATCCGGCTGATTCACGTACTGAACGGTGAGCTGAAAAGGAAGCGTCTGCGCCCGGGGCGCCCTGCGCGCGGCCCTTCTGCCGCCGGAAGCCCCGGCTTCCTCCAGCTTCCAGGTGATCGCGCCGACTTCGTCCTCCGGCAGCGCCTCGAACTCTTCCAGCAGTTCTTCCAGTTCTTCCTGACTGATCGGCGTCACCAGTTCTTCTCTCGCCGGTTCCGCCGGTTTTGTCTGTGCGTTCTCTTTAACGGAGCCGTCGTTATTTTCTTCCGGACGATCCGTATCCGAACTGCCGATATCGTCCTTCAGCATGTCAGCCGGCTTGGAACCCCCGGCATCTTCCTGCGGGGCATCCGCCCCTGCAGAACCGTCGGCGTCTTCCTTCGGCGCATCCGTCTGTCCGGAACCGTCGGCATCCTCCTCCGGCGCATCCGTCTGTTCGGAACCGCTCCCTTCGCCCTCCGGCGTACCCGTCTGTCCGGAACCGTGCGCGTCGCCCTCCGGCTCCTCCTGTGCGGTATCGTCCGCTCCGGCGCCTTCCGAACCGCCGGACGGCTCCTGTCCGGAATTGTCCGCCGGACTCTCATCTTTCTCTTCCGTGCGATCCGCAGCAGAGGTCTTCTCTTCGGACGCCGCCGCGGAAGCAGCGGAATTTGAAGATACAGCGGCCGCGTTTGTAACCGCGTCGCTGCAAAGCAGCATCATCAGCGCCATTGCAAGAGCAATCACGCGCTTTCTTCTGATTCTGCCGGCGACTCCTTTTCTCCCATTCTTCTTCATGGCTTTTCTCTCCTTCTCCTTCCACTGTCTTCTATCCGATCAAACGTTCCCGTTGTGTTCTGCCTGTTATTCCGCCAGAAGCTCATCCAGCATCTGAATCAGCTCAATGGCGCTGTGAAATACAATCTCCTGATTCCGATCTTTCCAGATCAGCCTGCCCTGCCATGTGTAATGTTCCCGGAAGAGGATCTGGATATGGAACAGGGCGATCCGCTCCGGCTCCTGGCAGTCCGGATGCACCAGCGGCAGCGGACTGTTGAGACAGTCCTCCAGATCGAGCAGGCTGTTCAGCAGCAGGACCATCTGCGACAGACTCCAGATCCGTTCTTTCCCCCGCAGCCTTGGATGCTGCAGATAGCCGTCCATGACTCCCTGATGATAGGAGATCACCGTGACAACCGCCTCCCGGCTCAGACAGGGAATCATCTTTTCACGAAGCATCATACCGCAGTTCTCCTTTCTCTCCCCGCCGGCGGCCGACCGGCCGCAAAAGCCTGCTTCCGACTGTTTCTGGCATTACTTTAACAGGCGGCGGTTACCTGCCGGTTATTTTGGGGAAACATTCAACAGTTTTTTGGATGGACATTTTCTTCCGGATATGATACAATGCTCATTGACAACATATAGATGATATTAAAAATACAAAAGGTGGTGATAATGTGAGTAACAATGAATTTCTGCTTGAACTGTCAAACATGCTGGACGCCAAATTGGAATCCGCCTTACAACCGATAAAAGATGATATACAAATGCTGAAGACTGAAGTGCAGTCGATTAAAGCCGACGTGCAAACGCTCAAAACTGAAGTACAGACGCTCAAAGCCGACGTGCAAACGCTCAAAACTGAAGTACAGACGCTCAAAGCCGATGTGCAGTCGCTTAAAA
>CAJUNR010000011.1:0-2194 GCA_910587765.1 uncultured Lachnospiraceae bacterium | reverse complement strand
CAAACGCTCAAAACTGAAGTACAGACGCTCAAAGCCGATGTGCAGTCGCTTAAAATCCAGGTACAGGCTCAGGGTCGTGAACTGCAGTCGCTCAAAGCCGAAGTACGCCAGATAAAATTATTCCAGGAGAATGTGATCCTGCCGCGCCTGAAAACGATTGAATCGTGCTATCTGGATACATATAAGCGTTACCAAAGAGACGCGGACCGGATGGAAACTGTTTATGAGGATGTTCAACTGCTGAAAAAAGTCGTAGCGGAACATAGTGAACGGTTGTTGGTGCTCGTGTAATTTACAAAATATGAGGCTGCCGCGGGCATGCGGCAGCCTTATTTCGGCTCCGGAAGAAACGCTTTCCAAATCCGCGCAGTACGCTTCCCTGCAATCTATACGGCATCCGCCTCCAAAGACGCTACCCGAAAAGAGATACAGGCCTGAGAATGCGAATAGGTTTTGTGAAATGCCCGGTCAATTCGTTCCATAACCAGCTCCGCGTTTTCTTTGGATGCCCCGGTCAGCATCAATATGTAGGAGCTGGCATCCAGCCGGGCAACCGGGTCTCCGGTCCTGAGCCCTTCCAGAAGAATCCGCTCCAGCCGTCTGGCATCGGTGGTCGGCGTCACCTTATTGCCAAGACTGACAATCACCAGCGCCGAACTCTGTCTGGAGCGCACCAGATGACGCCTTTCCAGGGCAACGATACTCTGAAATACTCCAAACGTACAGAAAAACGCGCGCTCCTCCGCCCTCTCCTCCGCTACCAGCTTCAGGATATCCAGACTGTCCATGTTGTTCTTGCACATACTGTCCGCGAGCAGATGAATCTGTTCCACATACTCCGCCGGCTCAATCTCAAACTCTTCCCAGAGCATCTCACGAAAGGTCTGATACGCTTCCACCGCCCGCTCGGGATGGCCCATGGAAATCAGCGCCTGCATCTGATACACGACAAACGTATCCGAACCAAAATCCACCGCAGCGGCCTGCTCGCAGATACTGATCATCTCCGTCCACCGCTCCTGCTCCTGAAGCATCGGCAGCGTCATTTTACAGACGTCCAGATACAGCGTCTGGTAATACCGCCGGAGAGAAACCGCCCATTCACTGTCATTGCCGGCGAGAAAATCGCCCCTATACAGAGCAATCGCCCGCAGAAGCGTGTCCAGATAGCCTTTCCCTCTCTGCTTTCTCGCATCCAGACATGCTCTTTCAAATTCCTCTACATCCAGCTCTATCCGCACAGACGGAGCCCACGCATAACATCCCTGAAGCGTCTGCAACAGATTCTCTTCCTCCGGAAACATGGTCTTCAATAAATTTCTCGTCTTAAAGACCATACTTTTCAGAACATTCGCAGGATCGCTTTTTTCCGGCCAGAACTGTTCAATCAGCTCCTCGGACGATATATTCCGTGCATGATTCACAATCAGATATTGCAGAAATGACAATGCCTTTTTCCCGATTTTCTGCGGAACAACACTGTTTCTTATCCGATCTCCTCTCACTTCTCTGCATAAAAAGGAACCCAGCAGATGGAAATACAGAGTCTTCCTTTCTTTCACGATCTCTCACCCCATAATATTGCTTCGTTATCCCTCGTTCATTGCGCTGTCGATCAGGCGGATCAGTTCCAGCGCACTCCGAAAATACTCCTTTTTGTGCCTGTCGACCCAGGTCACCTCGCCCTGCCAACTGGAATTTTGTCTGTATTTCACCCGAATAAGAAATGTGGCGTCTTTTCCTCTTTGCTCCGTTACATGGTCGAACGTCTCCAACTCCCGTATCTCCCTTCTCTCAAATTCTGTCCGTTTCCGGATCTCTTTTCCTCTCTGCCGCTCTTTTTCTCTGCGGTTCTTTTGAAAGTTACGGATTCTGGTAGCCGCCTGCGGAAACTGCAGCCTGTCATACAGCCGTTCCATGTAAGCCAGCGCCCCAAGAAGCGAGGAAAACGAAACTGCCTCTGCTGTATACGGATGATACAGCCTTCCCTCCTGCATATCTCCATCATAAAAATCCATACACATATTGACCATATTGGGACTGTATCGCACCGCCCTCTCATCACATTCCTTTTTCATCCTGCCCTCCCGGCAAAAAACATTTTCCGGCCAGCGTAATTTTTTTGTTTTTGTGTCCATAATCCAAAATAAAAGGTACCTGCAGAAAAATGACGCAAAGGTTCATACTCTGCGAC
>CAJUNR010000010.1 GCA_910587765.1 uncultured Lachnospiraceae bacterium | reverse complement strand
CGCGCCTAAGGACCGGCGCCCTTCAATGGGTCTTTCAGGATGATCTGCCCGCATCGGGCTGTGAACTGGTGTGGGTGTGAAAAGCAACGGCCGGCTGCCGGGGGAAGGAGAAAAGGATGCAGAGAATATTGGAAATGGTGAGATGCGTGGCGGTGTTCTATTTATTGGAACAGATGGTGCTGAATCTGCTTCCCGGAAACAGTTATGAGCGCTATGTGCGTTTTTATCTGGGTCTTCTGCTGGTGATTCTGCTGCTGCAGCCGGTGTTTGAGGTGTTCGCTCTGGTCGGGCGGGTGGATATGGAAGTGCTGGTCTATGAACTGGAACAGGAGGTGGACGCTCTGCAATGAGTGAGAAATTAAAAAAAATCTGCGGGAAATACTGGCCGCCCGGCAAGGAACAGCTTCTGATCCTGGTGCTTCTGGGCCTTCTGCTGGCCGTGATCGCGGTTCCGACGGAGGAAAAGAAGAAGGAGGCGGAGGAGATGGAGCCGGCGGAAGAGCCGCAGCCGGCGGCTGCGGATTCGGATTATGAGAGCTGCCTGGAACAGCGTCTGGAAGCGCTTCTGGGACAGGTGGAGGGGGTGGGCGCCGTGCAGGTTCTGCTGACTTTTGAAGGGAGCGGGGAGAAGCGGGTGGAGAAGGACGCGACTGTTTCCGGCGAGGAGAGCCGGGAAGAGACGGTGTATGAGGAGCGAAGCGGCAGCGAAAGGACTCCGTATGTGACGTCGGAGAGCAATCCGAGGGTGGAGGGCGTGCTGGTGATCGCACAGGGCGGCGGAAGCAGCCGTATCAGACAGGAGATTCTGGAAGCTGCGCAGGCATTATTTGGCGTCGACGCACATAAAATTAAAATAATGAAAATGGAGGGAACCAAGTGAAGCAGCTAAAGCAGTTAAAAAAACCCGTATTTAAGAAAAATCAGATGATCATCACGGCGCTTGCGGCCATGATCGCGGTGGCCGGGTATCTGAATTATTCAGGCACCAGGCTGGATGAATCTCTGCTGAGCGCCAACAGCACCGCTGTCGAGGACGCGGAGGACGCAAGTCTTGCGCAGGATATTTCCGCGGAGGATCTCTATGCGCAGAGCGGAGAGGACGAACACGCGGATATCGAGAGTCTGGACGAGGATACGGAGTTGGCGGAGGAGAATGTGGGCAAGACCGTCCTAGCGAACAGTACGATGGGCGTCGGTCTGGTCTCGGAGGCGAAGGTGACAAGAGAACAGACCCGTTCGAGAAATAAAGAGATGCTGATGGAGCTGATCAACAGCGGCAGCGTGACGGAGGAACAGAAGAAGAGCGCGATCAACGAGATGGTGGAGATGACGGACATTGCGGAGAAGGAGCTGGCGGCGGAGACACTTCTGGTGGCACAGGGATTTGAAGAGGTGGTTGTCAGCATCAACAACGCCTGCGCGGACGTGGTTGTCAGCAGCACACAGGTCAGCGATTCTCAGCGGGCGCAGATTGAGGATATCGTAAAGCGCAAGACCGGGATTGAGGCGGCGAACATAACGATTACACCGGTGAAGACGGGGGAATAAATTCCATTTTGACTTTGGACTTGTAAAATGAGTCTGTATCCGATATAATGCAATTGATAATTATTATCAGTTGCATTATATTTTTGCGGCTGTTTGGACGACGGAGGCCGGTAATGAAATTATACGAAGGACAAAAGGGAAGCACGCTTCAGGTGGTGCGGATGGACCTTCCGGTACAGACGGAACGGAGGCTGGAAGTGCTGGGAATGCTGGAAGGGACGAAGATCCTTGTGGTGAACCGCAAGAAAAGGGGAGCCATGATCGTGAAGATCAGAGGAACCCGCTTTGCGCTGGGGCAGAGCATCGCGGAGTGTATCGAGGTGAAAGAGGCATGAGTACGAAAGAACTGACAATCGGATTTGTGGGAAATCCCAACTGCGGGAAGACGACGCTGTTCAACGCCTACACCGGGGCGAATCTCAAGGTGGCGAACTGGCCGGGCGTGACGGTGGAGAAGAAGGAAGGGGCCATGCGGTTTCACGACGAGGCGTACCGGCTGGTGGATCTGCCGGGAACGTACAGCCTGACTTCCTATACGATGGAGGAGACGGTTACCAGACAGTATATTCTGAGCGACGACGTGGACGTGATCGTGGATGTGGCGGACGCTTCGGCGCTGGAGCGCAATCTTTATCTGACGCTGCAGTTGATCGAACTGGGAAAGCCGGTCGTGCTGGCGCTGAATATGATGGATATCGTGCAGGAGCGCGGGATGGAGATTGACCTGCACCGGCTGCCGGAGATGCTGGGGATTCCCTGTGTGCCGGTGTCGGCAAGGCGCAGGACGGGGCTGGAGATTCTCATTCACACGGTGGCGCATCATCAGGACAAGGCCCAGGGAGAGAAGATCATTCATCATCACGACCCGGGGACAAGCAGGCATAAAGACGCCGGGGAGCATCACAAATACTATGCCATGGTGTATACGGACGAGATCGAGGACAAGATCGACGAGATCGGAGACCGGCTGCGGGCGGCGTATCCGAATCTGGAGAATCTGAGATGGCACGCCATCAAGATTATGGAAAACGATCAGGAGATGAAGGAACGGTATCCGCTGGATTTTTCGGATATCCTCGACCAGGACTACGAAAAGGAGATCATAAACCAGAAGTTCGGGTTTATCGAGGAGGTCATGGCGGAGTGCGTGGCGAATCGGACGAAGAAGGCGGAGGCCACGGACCGGACAGACCGTCTCCTGACCCATCCGGTGCTGGGACTGCCGGTGTTCCTTCTGATTATGGCTCTGGTCTTTTTCCTGACCTTCACGGTGGGGGATTGGCTGAAGGGGTACTTTGAGACGGCGTTGGAATGGTTCACCGCGGCGGTGGTAGGCGGGCTTGCGGCGGTGGGGGCCGGGGAGATGCTGATCTCCCTGATCACGAACGGCATTATCGCCGGTGTGGGCGGGATCCTCACCTTTCTGCCGAATATATTTATTCTGTTTCTGGCGCTGGCTTTTCTGGAGGACAGCGGATATATGGCCAGAGTCGCGTATGTGATGGACGGCATCATGGGCAGAATCGGACTGTCCGGGCGGGCGTTTCTGCCGATGCTTCTCGGATTCGGCTGTACGGTGCCGGCGGTCATGGCGTCCAGAGTGCTGGAAAACCGTCGTGACCGCCTGAAGACAATTCTGATCACCCCGTTCATGTCCTGCAGCGCGAGGCTTCCGATCTATGTGATGTTTTCGGAGATGTTTTTCGGGGAGCGGGCGATGATCGCGGCCTTTTCCATGTATGTGCTGGGGCTTGCGGCGGCGATTCTGACGGCTTATATATTGAAGCTTGCGGATCGGGGGCGGGTGAGCAACCTGCTGCTCATCGAGCTTCCGGAGTACAAGACGCCCAATGCGCATACGATCTATGTGTACGTGTCGGAAAAAGTCAAGGATTATCTGTCCAAAGCGGGAACGACGATCTTCGTGGCCTCCATCGTGATGTGGCTGGTGATGAATTTCGGATTTCACGGTTTTACGGCGGATATGGACCAGAGCTTCGGCGCCGTCGTCGGCAGGGTGCTGACGCCGGTCTTTGCACCCGTTGGTCTGGGATACTGGCAGATCGTGCTGGCGCTGATCTCCGGGATTGCGGCCAAAGAGGTGGTCGTATCGAGTTGTTCCGTACTCTTCGGCATCGGCAACGTGACGACGGAGGCGGGAATGGCGAATCTGTCCGCGCTTCTTGGAAGCATGGGCTTCGGTGCGCTGAACGCCTGCGCGCTGATGGTTTTCTGTCTGCTCTATGTGCCGTGCATGGCGGCGGTGGCGACGATTAGGAGGGAGACCGGGAGCTGGAAATGGACCGGCGCCATGGCGGTATTTCAGCTCGCGACGGCCTGGACGGCGGCGTTTCTCGTCTATCAGGTCGGATCATTCTTGATGTAAAAGGAGGAGACGGATGGCGACGTTTGTGATTGCCGGACTGATCGGCGGATATTGTATATGGGTACTGCGGAAGAAATACAGGGATGCGAAGAACGGAAAATCCTGCTGCGGCTGCGCCGGGGACTGCGGGGGGTGCGGACGCAGATAAAATATACAAAAAACAGATTGCTGATACATGCATTCCGGATTATAATAATAGTATCAGTAACTGTGGTGTAAGGTATATGGAAAAGGATAAGAAAAAAAAGGGAGTTGACAGTGCGAAGGCGCTGATCGTTTCGATTGTGCTGTTTTTTATGGTGCTGGGGGCGGTCGTGTTTTCCGTCTCAAGGAGAATCACGCAGGAGATGGCGGCATCGGCCATCGGCAATCTGAGCGAGAGTCTGGACCTGATCCGGGGGACCATCGAGACCATGCTCAGGATGGAGGCGGAATATCAGAAGCTGATGGCGCAGGAGATCGCCGAATCCAAAGATCCGGAAGGATTCATCCGTTTCTATGAGAGAAACGAGATCATGACAAAGGTTTCCGTGACGGAGAAGGGAGCTGAGGAAGGAATCTCCAGTACCGGAGAAGCATTCCGCGCACAGGAACTGGATTTTTCCGCGGGCAATACGGTGGACGGTCTTCGTATTTCCCAGTCGTATCTGAACGATATGGGGACATGGGCCTACACGATGGAATGTCCGGTCGCGAAGGACGGGGAAGAGACGAAGCAGCTCTATGTGGAATATATTTATGATTCCTTCGACGACGCTCTGCCGGATAATTTTTACAATGCCAACGCCACGCTTTACATTATGGATGTAAAGAGTCAGCGTTTTGTCCTGAAGCCCAAGGGGATGGGCGAGAGGGATGCCGGACATCTGAATCTGGAGGATTTCTGCCACGCCAACCGGATCGTGGAAGAAGATATCAGAGCCATGATCACGGACAGCATTGCGGCCGGAGAACATGTGATGTTCTATCATAATATATTGGGCAGAGAATCTTTGATTTATATGTGGCCGATCGGCGACGGGGGTATGTATCTGATCGGATACGTGCCGGTGGAGGCGATTCAGAAGGAAGGCAGCGCGGTGAATCAGAACATCTTCATTGTCGTGGCGGTGATGCTTCTGACCTTTTTTCTCTGCTGTCTTCTGTTCGCGTTCAACGAGAGGCAGAAAAAGAAGCTGCGCAAAGAGCGGAACGAGGAGCGGGAGCTGCACAACCGGCAGCTTGCGGAGGCGCTCAGAGAAGCTCAGATCGCCAACAATTCCAAGACGACGTTTCTCTCGAATATGTCTCATGATATCCGGACTCCTATGAACGCGATTCTGGGATTTACCAGACTGCTGCAGGAGAATGCCGATTATCCGGTGAAAGTCAGGGAATATACCAGGAAGATCATGGTGTCGGGCCAGCATCTGTTAAGCCTGATCAACGATATTCTCGACGTCTCCAAGATCGAGAGCGGAAAGGTCGTGCTTTCTTTGAACGAATTTACCCTCAGTGAGATGGTGGCCTCCGTAGATGCGATCATCCGGCCGGCGGCGCGGGCCAGGGAGCAGAAGTTTGACGTCAGAGTGACCGGAATCCGTCATGAACATCTGATCGGAGATGAGACCAGAATTAACCAGATCCTGATCAATCTTCTGTCCAACGCGGTCAAATACACACAGGAAGGAGGGAACATCCAGCTTCGCATGACCGGCCTTGACAGCCGGCGGGAGACGCATGAGCGAATCCGGATTGAGGTGGAGGACGACGGGTTCGGCATGACTCCGGAATATCTGGAGATCATCTTCGACGCCTTTACGAGAGCAGAAAACAGCACGACCAATAAGGTGCAGGGAACAGGGCTTGGCATGGCCATCACGAAAAACATCGTAGAGCTCATGGGAGGAACCATTGAGGTGTCCAGCGAGGTGGGAAAGGGAAGTCTTTTCACGGTGGAGCTCGAGCTGCTGATCGCGGAGCGCGCAGAAGACCGTTTCTGGAAAGAACACGGGATTACGCGCATTCTGGCGGTGGACGACGAAGAGGAGATCTGCGGCAGTATCCGGATGCTGATGGAAGAGACAAAGGTCCGGACGGATACCGCGGCCGGAGGCGCAGAAGGACTTTTGAAGATCCGCGAACAGGAGCGGCTGGGGGAGCCGTACGATCTGATTCTCGTGGGACTTTCCATGTCCGGCATGTCCGGTATCGAGACAGTGAAAAAGATCCGCGAAGAGCCGGCGGAGAAGCTTCCCGTCTGCCTGCTGTGCGCGCACGACTGGGACGGTCTGGAGGAGGAGGCTTTTGAGGCGGGAGCCGACGGGTTTCTGGCGAAGCCGTTCTTCGTATCTGCTCTGAAGGAGCGGCTTTTGACGGTATTTACCGCAAGAGGACTGCTGGAGCCGGAGAAAACGGCCGGCGGCGGGAGCGGTCTTGAGGGCCGGCATTTCCTTGTGGCGGAGGACAACGAGATCAATGGGGAGATTCTTCAGGAGCTTCTGGAGATCGAGGGAGCGACCTGCGAGATTATGGCCAACGGAAAGCTGGCGGCGGAGCATTTTGCAGCCTGTGCGCCGGGAAGCTACGACGCGGTGCTGATGGATGTGCAGATGCCCGTGATGAACGGCTATGAGGCGACGAGGAAGATTCGGGAGTCTTGCCATGAGGAGGCGAAGACCATACCGATCGTGGCCATGACTGCCAATGCCTTTGCGGAAGACGTGAAGGAGGCCATGGACGCGGGAATGGACGCGCATGTGGCGAAACCGATTGATATGGAAGCGCTGAGAAGGACGCTGGAACAATTGTTAAAAGAAAGGGTGTAAGGGGAATATGAAGAAATGGAATCGAAGAGCGGCGGCGCTGCTGCTTTTGGGGGTGCTGCTGTGCACAGCACTGACGGCCTGCGGGCAGAAGGAGAACGAGGATAAGAATCTGGCCGGCGGCCGGGAAGAGGCGCGGTCAACCGTCTATCTGTTCGGACCGATGGAAAAATCCAATCCGGACGCGAAAAATGTGGCGAGAAACGCCTTCGACATGACGGTCATGAAGGCGGAAGAAGAACTGAATCTGACGATGGAATACCGGACCTATACGGCGGAGAACTATCAGGAAAAGACGTATGACGACGTGCTTGTCGACCGTGTAAGAAGTCATATGGACGACCTGTATCTTATGAATCCCGATTCGATCAAGCTTCTGGGCGAAGAAGGCCAACTGGCGGATCTGTCGGATCTTGATTCGGCAAAGAACCTGCGGGAGGTGGTAAAGACGGCCAATACCATCGACGGAAAACTGGTGGCGATCCCCCAGGAGGTGGTTGTCTACGGATTGTTTATCAACAAGGATATGTTCGATCAGTACGGACTGCCGCTTCCGGAGAAGCCGGAGGATCTTATGGAGTGCTGCAGGGTCTTTAAGGAAAACGGAATCGAGACGCCCATAGGGGCCAACCGCTGGTGGCTGGAGACGATCGTCTTTGCGCAGGCCTATGCGGATCTGTACAACGGGGGAGATACGGAGGCGAAAATCGAGGCTCTTAACAATAAGGAAGCGAAATACAGCGATTATATGCGTCCGGGCTTTGAGTATTTGAAAGAGATGATTGATAAAGGGTATATTGATGCCGAGACGGCATACACGTATGAGGCGATCGAAGGAGAAGGACCGGATTTCCTGGCGCAGAAGACGCCCATCGTCATGGCCTACTGGGGCGCGGCCAATACGGAGACGGTCTACGGCAATCCGGACTTTAACCTCCAGGTGATCGGATTCCCCAGCGACTACGGTCCCATGCCGGTCGTGCCGATGACCGGATACGGGATCAGCGCGGAGGCGGAGCATTTTGAGGATGCCAAAAAAGTACTGGACATTATCACATCCGACGAGTGTCTGAAGATGTATTCGGATATCAATCATGTCATTTCTCCGTCCGTCAATGTGGAGGTGGAATGCATCGACGCCTTGAAACCTCTGAACGACCGGGTCAATGAAGGGGTCTATGTGCTCGGCTCCAACGCGAACATGGATCTGGAACAGTGGGGAAATACCTGCCTGATCGTGAGGGAACTGTTGAACGGCGCTTCGGTGGATGAGTGCATGGCAGAATTTGACCGGCTGCAGGAAGAGCTTTAATTATAGAAATGAGGCCGTCGGGGGAGCGCCCGGCGGCCTTTCTATGCACACGGGCGTCCAGATGTAATATGTCAGCAAGCTGACGGACGCCCGGTGCGCGAGTAGAGGAAGATGAATCTTCCCTACTCGATTGCAGGGGTGCGTAAAGAAATTTGCCGCTTTGCAGCATGCATCCCGCGTGGCGGGCAGGGAAGAAATCTTCCCTGTTCGATCACACGGGCGTCTGGGAGAAAATTGTCAGTACTTGCAGGATGACAACCGATTCAAAATAGACTATAATACAGGTCATACGATGATACAAAAAGGAGAGAGCGTAAATTCTATGAGAGAGCGAAGAGACAGCCGGATGTGGATTTTGTGGACGGTTCTGTGTCCGTTATTTTATATGTTTGTCTTATGGCATCTGGTGCCGTTTGTCTACGGGATCGTGGACGACCGCACCATGATGGAGGTGGTATCGGGGCAGTATCTGGGGACGCCCGACGGACATACGATCTTCATCGGCTACTGGTATTCCTGCCTGCTGGCCGGACTGTACGGCCTTCTGCCGGGGGTGGACTGGTATGCGCTGGGCTTTCTGGCGCTTCAGGCGGTCTGCATGGGACTGATTCTGTACCGTCTGCTGAAGGGGCAGACGGGGCGGGCGGCGAGAATCGGCATCTGTGTGCTGGTTCTGCTCTGGTGCGCGCTTCTGGGGCTGCGGACGGTGGCTCAGCTTACGTTTACGACCACGGCGGCGGTCCTGGCAGTGACCGCGCTGTTCTGGTACAGGACGGCGGAAAAGTTCCGGGCAGCGGATCTGGCGGTGCTGTTTTTTCTGTGTTTTCTGACGGCGGAGGCGCGGTCGGTCGTGTATTATATGATTGTCCCGGTCTGCGGTGTATTCTGGGTGTTCCGCTTCTGGAACGACCGGAAAGCGGGGAAGCAGGACAGAGGGCATCTGCTGGTCCCGCTGATCGCGGGAGGTGCGCTGCTGCTCCATCTCGGCGGCTTTGCTATCGGCTATCGGAGCGAGGGCTGGAAAGCTTATAATGATTACAACGATACGTGCACGGTCATTTTTGACTATGACGATTATATGTTTCCCCGCTATGAGGATGATACGGAGCTTTACAATGAAGTGGGGATCCGATCGAAGGTGCGGGCGAAGAATCTGTTCTATTATAACTATACGGCCGATGATCAGATCGATATGGATTTCTTCTCTGACTATCTGGAACTGCGCAAAGAAATCGTGAAGGAGCGAAGGGATCCGGCCGCAAGGCTGTATCAGACGTTCCGCGGTTATGTGAAAAACGTGCTGACCGGGGCGTTCGGTTACGGTCATCTGCTGGCTCTCGCGGGTTATGGGGCGCTGATTCTCTGGTACGGCCTGAAAAAGGAATGGCTGCAGGCGCTGAGGGTCTGCTGTGTGTACGGCGCCCAGTTCGTCCTCTGGATGTATCTGCTCTACCGGGGCAGGGCGCCGCTGCGCGTAGTGATCTGCATGAATCTGATGCTGGTCGTTGCCCTGCTTCTGCTGTGGATGGAGAAGCTGAGGGAGCTAGACCTGTCCGCAAAAGTGCGGGCGGCAGGGGTCGCGGCGATGATGCTTCTGCTTCTGGCGGCGTTTGCCGGGCATGTGCGGACGGTCCGGCAGGAGAATCTGGAGATGCAGAGTCTGAACGAAGACGTGGAGGCGCTCAAGGAGTACTGTGCGGACCATCCCGACAATTTTTATTTTAACGATGTGGTTTCGATGGCCATGAGTTCTTATAATGTGCATCTGTGGCTGCCGGAACCTTACGAGATGAATTATATTTCCCTCGGAGACTGGATCAGCTTCAGTCCTGCCTGGGCGCAGAAGTTGGAGCAGCGAGGCATCACTGATGTGCCGGATGCGCTGTACCGCCAGGACAATGTGTACCTGATCTGCAGTTTCGACCGGGGGCTGGAATATTTGACGACGATGTATGAGAATGTGACTTATACGGAAGTGGACAAGGTCGCCGGATTCGGCATCTATCAGCTTCGGAGATAGACGGGCCGGAAGATAAGATACGAAAGAACAAGGAGCGGATGGTATGAGAGGAAAGAGAATGCTCTCTCTGGCGCTGGCCGCATTGCTGTTATGGAATCAGGCGGGAACGGCGCTGGCGTCGGAGAGCGGCAGTCTGTCGGGAAATACCGCGGAGGAAGCGTCTCCGTCGGAGGAAGAGAGCGGGGAAACTGCGGATTCGGAGAAAGAAGAAGGGACGGAGTCTCCGGGGGCGGAAGATACGGATATCACAGAGACTCCCGGGTCCGGGGCGGAGCCTCCGGCCGGCGGGGATGCGAATACAGATACAGATGCGGAAGAGACTCCGGATCCCGGTCAGGAGCCGGACGGAGGGGACGACGGGAACAGTCCGCAGCCGGGAACAGGCGATACGGCGGAGGAACCGGGGGAGAGCGCGGATGCGCCTGATTCGGAAACGAATCCGGAAGAGCAACTGCCAGAAGCGGGCGCGGGAGACGCCGCCTCCGGGGAGGACGGTTCGCTGTCGGCGAATCAATTCGATATGGAGGCCGCGGAGGAGCCTCCTGCAAAGGAGGAGGCGGGAGTCCTGCTCTGCCGGGGCTGGAGCGGCGGCGGGCAGCCGGGGGAAGACGACGTGATCGGCTCTTACGCCGATTTTTCGTCGGCTGTCGCGGCCATTGACGCGCTGCGCGACAGCCGGGCGGTCTACACCATCGTCCTTTTGAGCGATGTGGGAGAAGCGTCTGCGCCGGTGACTGTGAATTTTCCCTCCCGCGCCGCCGAGGTGACCGTCGCCGGTGCAGGCGGCGGAGAAAACCGGAAAATATATTATGTAAACCAGTTGACGCTGAAATGTCCGCTCGTCTTTGACCGTGTGGAGTTCTGCCCCATGACGAGGAGGGGGGAAGGCGCCGCGCTCGGTTTCCGGACCGGAGCTTATGATCTGACGTTTCGGGAAAGCACGGTCGGCACAAAAGAGGGCATGGCGCTCGGCAGTCTTGCGGGGAACGGGAAGAAGGCGGTGACCTTTGACCGGCAGGAGATCGCATTTTCAGGCAATATCACCGGTGCGGGGCAGGTCGTGCTGAAAAACGGTTCCGCAGTCAGGGCGAAGGGAACGTTTAAGGTGTCCGCTCTGGATCTGGAGGACGACAGCGTTCTTGAGGCCGGAAACGTCACCGTCAGCGGCGGGCTGAGTCTCAGAGGCGGACGGCTTCGGGTGTCCGCGGGCGGAAACGGCAAGCTGAATCAGGTGCTGGTCGGTCAGGGGGAGAACTGCCTCGAGGCAGGGACGGACGCCAAAGGAAACAGCCGGCTTACGATCAGCGGCCAGGTGCGCGCGGAGGAACCGGAAGCGGGGGAAGCGTCCGCGACGGCTCCGCTTCTGATCGCGGTCCGGGATGGCGATTCTTCCGGATATGCGCGCCTGGCTGCGGGGATGTCCCTTCTGAACGCGCCGAAAGCGGCGGCCTCCTGGTTCTGTCCGCTCTACACCGCGGACGGCCGTCCGGGTATGGGAGAGCCGGCGGAAGGGTATGATACTTATAAGGAAGGAAAGTCCATCCGGTACGGCCGTATGGCCGATATGGAAGTCCGCCTGCACGGAATGGAGTCGGAGGAGAGCGGGCAGACGGCCGCCTGGACGACCTGTTTTAAAACGTTCGAGGAGGCGGTGTCCGAGATTCAGTCGCTGTGCCGGTACCGGAGCGGGACGAAGAAATACGAGGATTATCAGATCGAGCTGCTGGGCGACGTCGAGATCGGAAACCGGCTGGGCAACGGAGCCTACAGCGCGCTGACGCTTCCTTCCCGCGCGGGGGAAGTGCGGATTTTCAGCGGTCCGGAGGGCGTGCAGGGGGATGCGGACGGCGCCGGGGGCGGTTACCGCATCCGCTTTGCGGGGAAGCTGACGATCCGCTGCAATGTAGTGCTCGAGAACGTGAGGCTCTGCCCGATGAAGAGAGTCAGAGGGACGGGCGTTCCCGCGGCCTCGGCCTGGGCATTGGGAAAATATACGCTGACGCTGGACCGCGTGGCGACGGCGGACGAGGAGGGGAATACCCTGGTCCGGAAAATCAGCGGTTCTTCCGCGTCCGGATGCCTGAAGCTGCAAAACGGCAGGCTGGACGTTTCCGGCGTGAGCGGTCTGAGAGAGGTGCGTCTTGCCGGGGGCAGCGGGCTGTATACGACGGGAAATTACAGCGTGTATCAGACCTGTTTCGCGGCGGAGAAGGGAGAACAGGCGGTTCTGGAAACAGAGCGGGCACTGACCATGACGCTGATCCGGCAGGAAGGAGAAGGAGAGGCGGTGATCCGAAAGTCTTCCGGCGGCGCTTTCACCCTCAAGGGTGCGGACGTGAAACGGGACGGCGGAAAGGAGAAGGCGGCGGTTCTGCGGGAGCTGGGATCGCCGAAGGTAACCGTACAGATCATGGCGGAATCGTGTACGCCGGGGATGAAGGTGCTGACCTGTAAATATCTGGTTCAGGATGATCTGTTTGTCAAGGACCGTGTCGGGTTCTGGTACGATATCAGCCGCACGGGGAATGTATGGAAGATTGGAAGCGGGCGGGAGCTCCGGGAACTGGAGCTGGGGGATAAGACGCTTCAGTATGCCATGGCTTCGGAAGATTATGTCTATTCCGGACGTCCGATCGAGCCTGTGCTGCAGTTGGTTGACGGAGGGCGGCTGCTGACGGAGGGAACGGAGTATACCGTTTCTTATCAGAACAATGTCAATGCCGGCAGAGCGGCGGTCCGGGTGGCGGGCATGCCGGCCGGCGGGTATGCGGGCAGCGCCGAAATTTCCTTTGAAATTCAAAAGAAAAACCTCGGCGCCGGCAGCGTTGCCGTGTGCTTTTCCGGTCTGCTGACCCGGATGACGCCGGAGGAGGAAGAAGAGCTGTTCGGCGAGGGAACGGATTCCGGTTTCGGCGTGCCAAAGGTGCAGGTGGAGGATGAAGCGCGGTTTGAGGAGGAACGGATCCTGAGGGAAGGCGCGGAGTACACCGTGGTTTATTCAACGGACGGCGGCGCGGTGATCTGCGCCACGGTGGAAGGAGCCGGCGGCAATTACGAAGGAAGCCGGACGCTTCGCTTTGCCGAGCTGAAAAGGCAGAAGAACCTGAAGATTCTTTCCTGTACGGCGGATTCCGGGACTTATGACGCGGAAGCCGGGACGATGGCGCTGCAGGCGTCGTTTCAGGCGGGGACTTCCGGGGCGGCTGCAGAACAGCCGTATCTGGTCCGTCTGGGTACTGCCGGTAAACAGACGCCGAGGTTCTTTGACAGAGAGGAATCCGCAGACGGAGTTGTGCGCGCGGTGCTGACCTCAAAGGACGGTTTCCGAAGCTGCATGATGGACAAGTATGTGCTGGCGGTGATCGAGAAGGACGGTTACCGTCTGGTCAGCTCCAACGAAGCCTATCTGGAGACGCCGGAAGTGACAGCGGTCACGGATCGGGTGTATACCGGCTTCTATGAGGGCGAGCTTTCCTCCAAGAAGGGAATGCAGGGCACTCACAGTAACGCGACGGTAGATCTGGATATTCAGGCGGCGCTTCTGAACCTTCGTCTCAATGAGATGATCCGCAGCAGCCGGAATGTGTCAAAATTCGGAGAGGCCGCCTATGAGCCGTATGTGTACAAGGGAAAGACGTATTATTTCCATAATATGATCAGCTATATGGAGACGGTTCTGGACCTCAACGGATGGGCCGGAACGGGCAGCCAGTTTTACGGCGTGCACCGCAATGTATCGCTCAATCTGCTGCTTGGCTGGGACGCGGAGCTGAAATATCTCATCCATCCGTCGGCCCGGTCGTCGGGACACCGCTATTATGCGCTCAATATGAAGGATCAGGAGGCCAGAGAGACGTACGAGGCGCTGTTCTGCTATATGGCGGAGCGGCTCGGCGGCACCAGATGGAGGGGGCAGGGCCCCTATAAGTACCGGGTCTGCAACTGGATCCTCGGCAATGAAGTGAATGCCTGCAAGGTGTGGAATTACTCCGGCAGCCTGTCCGCCAAAGGCTGTGCGGATAATTACGCGGAGGCGTTTCAGCTTCTGTATCAGGGCGTCCGGCGGACGGATGCGAACGCCAGAGTGTTCATCTCCCTGGACCACGACTGGAACGCGGGAGAGAACGGACACGGCGGCAAGGCGTATCTGGATGAATTTGCGGCTTATATGTATCAGAAAGCGCCGCATATGCGCTGGAACGTGAATTACCATCCCTATTCGCAGCCGCTTACCAGAAATGATTTCTGGAACGATTCGGCGAATACGACGTCGGGCGCCGGCACGCGGTTTATTTCCATGAAAAATCTGAAGGTGCTGACAAACTATCTGGGAACACTGGAAAAGAAATACTTTCCGGGACATGAAAACGAAGAGTATGTCCGGGTGATTCTCGGCGAGCAGGGCTTTATCGCGGCCAATAAGAGTCAGGAGCCGCAGCAGGCGGCCGCCATCGGGTACGGCTTCTATCTGGCCTCCGTGAATACGAGGGTGGACGCCTATATCATCCGGGCCTACAACGACGATCCGGCGGAAGGCGTGATGACGCTGGGCGTGATGTACCGGGGAGACGCGAAGAAGGAGGCCTATGACGTCTATAAAGAGCTGGGGACGGAAGACTCCCTGACCTGTATGGACCGCTATCGGGGGCGGTGGGGCATACCGAACAAAAGCTGGACGCAGATCGTGCCGGGGCTTACATTGGACGCGGTGTACCGGAAATGAGGCGGCGAAACGGTCCTGTGCCGCCCGTACCAGGCGTCCGGGAGACGTGGATTTGAAGATGCAGCAAAGAAAGGATAAACGATGTCGGATAACAGCAAAAAAATGATCTTCGGCTCGGCGATGACTTTATTTGTACTGTCACTGCTGAATAAGGGGCTGGGATTTGTCAAGTCGATGGTGATTGCCTCCGCGTTTGGGGCGACGCTGCAGACGGACGCCTATTATGTGGCGGAGGGGCTGATGCAGAACGCCCTCATTCCGATCTCGGACGCGCTGGCGGTCTCGTTCCTTCCGGTCTATATCGGAATCCGGGAGAAGCGCAGGGAGGACGCGAAGGTCTTTACCAGCCGGACGGTCACGGATATCTTTCTGCTCTCGTTTGTCCTCTCCGGTCTGCTGTACGCGGCGGCGCCGTGGCTTCTGCGGCTGATTCTTCCCTCGTATACGGAGGAAGCGGTGAGGCTGGCGGTGTTTTATTTCCGGATTCTCATCTGGGGGATGTGTTTTTATATGTCCAACCAACTGCTTCAGAGCCTGCTGAACGCGGAGAAGGAATACGGCTATTCCTCGTTTACCGCCATGCTCAACAACCTGATTCTGACGGCGGCGGTGTTCTGCCTCGGAAAACACTTTGGTTTAAATGTGATGGCGGCGGCCGTTCTGTTCTCCTATGCGGTTCAGTATCTGTTTCTGCAGGCAAAAAGCTGGCGGTACGGGCATCCGTCCGTCCGCTACGGCCTGAGGGACGAGCGGATCCGGAAGCTGTGCGTGCAGGTGTTCCCGGTATTTCTGGGAAATGCGATCTGGGAACTGAACAGCCTGGTGGACCGGAGCCTGCTGTCCGCCATGGAGGAGGGGGCGGTGACGGCCGTCTCCTACGCGGTCGTTCTGTACCAGTTTGCCTCCAATCTGATCGGCATTCCGCTGACGACCATCATCTATACGGAGCTGGCGGAATCGTTCTCCGAGGGACGTATGGAGGAGGGGGGAGCGAAGCTGGAGAAGGGCATCCATATCAGCTTGTTCTTCTGTATTCCGATCTCGCTTTTCATCGTGGCGGCTTCCGCTCTGATCGTGCAGATTACATACGGAAGAGGGGCGTTCTCCGCGGAAGCGGTGGGGATGACGGCGCAGGGGCTTCGGTACTACGGGCTCTGCCTGCTGGCCTACTGTATCAACGTCCTTTTGACGAGGGCGTGCTATTCTCTGAACGATATGGCGCTGCCCATGAAGGTGGGAGTGGGGACGGTGAGCCTGAATATCGTGCTGTCCGTCACGCTCTCAAGATTCATGGGGCTGCGGGGGGTGGTGCTGGCGACGCTGATCGCCAATACGCTGACCAGTTTTCTGATTCTGCTGATCTTCCATCGAACAAAGATGACCGTTCATCTGCGGCGGTTTATCAAACCGGCGGTGCGTATCGTCCTTGCGTCCGCCGCGGCGACTGCAGCCTGCGCCGCCTGGCTGTATCTGGGACCAGTGCGGAATGAAATCCTGCTTTTCATAAGCGCCGCCTGTGTGGAATTTGGCCTTTATGCCGTTCTGGTGCTGCTGAGCGGGGACGAGACGGGACGGGAGATGGTCGCGGTGATCGGGTCTGTGATCAAAAAAAGGGCTTAGCCTGTCGGAAAGGGAGAAAAGAATGAAAAAACCGCTTTTTTCGGTCATTGTACCGGTATATAATGTGGAATCGTATCTGGAGAAATGCGTGCGTTCCCTTCTGGAGCAGAAGGAGGCGGACGGCACGTGGGAAATCCTGCTCATAGACGACGGCAGTACGGACCGAAGCGGTGCGCTGTGCGACCGGATCGCGGCGGCGGAACCGCAGGTGAAGGCGTTTCATAAGAAAAACGGCGGGCTGTCTTCCGCGAGAAATTACGGATTGGAGCGGGCGGAAGGCGAATATGTGCTCTTCGTCGATTCGGATGATTATGTGGAAGCGGACATGCTTTGCAGGCTGAGCGAAGCGCTCCGAAAATACGGCGGGGCGGACGCGCTCTGCTATAACGGGGTGGAGAATGACGGGGAAGAGAGCAGTTCCGTCAGACGGGTTCCCGCTGAGAGAATACGCTGTACAAAGGAGGGGAAGCAGTACCTTCTGGAACATTACCGGATCCGGAATCTGAGTGTGGAGGCCTGGCTGTACGCCTACCGCAGCGGTTTTCTGAAGGAGCACGGTCTTCGGTTCCGGGAGGGGCGTCTCCACGAGGACGTGGAATTTACCCCCCGCGCCCTGCTGGCCTGCGGGAAGATCGTGGAGCTTCCGGACGCTCTGTATCATTATGTTGTGCGGGACAGTTCCATCAGCACGCAGAAGAATAAGGAGAGAAATATCCGCGACCTGTTCGCCACGCTGAGAGAACAGGCTGAACTGGCAGATAGACAGGAGCCGGAACTGCGGAAATGGATGAATAACGCGATCGTGGACCATTATCTGAACATGGTGCAGTACGCGAGGATGGATCGGCCGCAGTACCGCGGGCTCGTGGACCGGCGCTTTCTCAAAGGAAAGGCGGCCACCGGATACAACCGCCTGCGGGTTCTGCTCTGCAGGATCAGCGTGCGGCTGTACTGCGCGGTGAACGGGTGCTACAAAAGAATCAGGGGCTGAAACCGGCGCAGGTTTGCATTTTTTGGATGAATGGACTATAATAGCAGGAAAAAAGGGGAAACTTATGCATATATGGAAGAATTTGAGTAAAACCGCGTTCTGGATGGATTATTATATCCAGGATCGGCAGATGCGGGAGCGGCTTCCGGCGCTGAACCGGGCGGATGCGGATTTTACGGAGGATGAGCGCCGCCTGCAGCGCCGTCTGCTGCGTTACTGCAGAAAGGCCTATCCGGAGTATTACCGTTTCTACGGGCTGAGCAAAGCGGAATGCCTTGCGGATTATCCGCTGATCACGAAGGAAGATATGCGCGCGCACCCGGAACTGTTTCATTCAAAATATAAAAAGTGGCTCGCCGTTCATCCGGCGACGACCGGCGGCAGTACGGGGATTCCCTTCGGATTTGAGCTGTCGGCCAACCATGATCCGGTGCATCAGGAATTTCTGTGGAAGCTGATGGGTTACCGGACGGGCGAAAAAATCATCTGTATCAACGGGAGCAGCTTTCCGCAGGAGCAGATTGAGCGGAAGATTTATCACTGCGAGCTTTCTCCCACGCAGATGCCCTACGGGGGCTATGCGCTGTCCTGCCTCTACCTGACGGAAGCTACGGCGCCGTATTATTTTGAGTTTATGGAGAAGATCCGGCCGTCCTGGCTTCGGGGCTATTCTTCCGCGATCTACCGGCTGGCGCAGTACGCGGCCGAACATCAGATCGTGCCGGGATACCGGCTGAAGGGAATCCAGCTCACCTCGGAGACGGTGTTCGAGCATCAGATCTCCTATATCGAGCAGGTGTTTCAGACGAAGGTATATCTGCAGTACGGACATACGGAAGCGGCGGTTTTCGCTTACAGCTACGATGAAAGCTACCGATACCGCTGTTCTCCGCTCTACGGTCACGTGGAAGTGCTGGACGAAAACGGAAAGCAGGTGAGAGAAGGCGAGACCGGAGAGATCGTCGTTACTTCTTATTTCAATTATGCTATGCCCTTCATCCGATATCGGACAGGGGATATGGCGGAATACGGAGGGACGAAGGGCGCGGTTGTGACTTTGAACAAAGTCTGGGGCCGGGCGCAGGATGTGGTCTATACTTCAGCGGGGGAGGCGGTTTCGCTGTCCGCCCTGATCGTCGCTCCGCACTATCAGGCGTATGCGCACATCAACCGCTGGAAGCTGATTCAGGAAGAATACGGAAAAATCAGATTTCAGATTGTAAAAGGATCCGAATATACGGAAAAGGACGAAGCCGAGATTCGGGAAAATTTCTACAGAAATACGGGAATCGAGACCGTATTTGAATACGTGGAGCAGTTGGAACTGACCGGAAGAGGGAAATCCGTCATTCTGGAGCAGCGGCTGCACTGACAGGAGCGTTATGGAAGGAAAGATTACGATTGTAGTGGTGGGCTATAACCGGCCGGAGGCGATGGCGAGGATTCTCAAGTCTCTGGCGGCCGCCGCGTACGGGGATTATACGGATATCCGGCTGGTGGTGAGCATCGACCACAGCGGAAACGGGGAGGTTGTCCGGACTGCGGAACATTTTGAGTGGAAATACGGGGAGAAGCAGGTGATCTGCCATCCGAAGCGTCTGGGGCTGCGCCGGCACATCCTCTCCTGCGGAGAACTGACGAGAAAGTACGGAGCGGTGATGGTTCTGGAGGACGATCTGTATGTATCCCCGGACTTCTACCGTTACGCCGCGAAGACGCTGGACAGATACGGAGACCACCCGAAGATTGCAGGGATCGCGCTCAATACCAAGCGGGAGCTTCTGGAGAGTTCGTATCCGTTCTTTCCGCTGCGCAGCGGATATGATATCTTTTTCCAGCAGTTTGCCACCTCCTGGGGGCAGGTGTGGAACGAGCGGATGTGGGACGGATTCAAAAAGTGGTATGACCTCCATCCGGAGCTGCCGGATCACAAGGATGTGCCGGAGGTGGTGCTCCACTATCCGGAGACGTCGTGGGCGAAATTCTATCAGACGTATATCGTGGATACCGGCAAATATTTTGTCTACAGCTATGATTCGCTGACGACCAATTTCGGGGACGCGGGGGTGCATTTCGGAAATGTCTCCTCGACGTCTCAGTCGGTCCTGTTCTACGGAAAGAAGGAATACCGGATGCCGGAATTTGAGGAGGGCGTCAAGTACGATATCTACGGAGAGCCGGTCGGCCTCGCCGCCTGTCTGGGGCTTTCGGAGGAGGAGTTCACCTGCGACATGTGGGGCCGGAAGAAGAGAGCGGCTTACCGAAGGTACGTGCTGAGCAGCAGGGAGCTGCCCTTTCGCGTCATCAGAAGCTTCGGCATGCAGATGAAGCCGATGGAGCTGAACGTGACGGAGCAGGTGGAGGGGAACGCGCTGTTCCTGTATGACACCGGTACGCCGGAGCCGACGAAGCGAAAAAAAGAGAAACCGGTGGATCTGAAACTGCTGGAATACGGCTACGGAGTGATGGACGGGCGGGATCTGCTGCGGTTCGCGCTCAAGCGGATGAGAGAGAAATTCAGAAAGTAAAACAGACCGATGAGCATAAAAACATTGTTTCACAAGCTGAAAAACAGCCGGTTTGTGGTAAATACAAACTGGCTGCTGTTTAAAACCGTATATTCCATGCTGCTGTCGCTGGTAATCGGTTCGCTGTCCGCGCGGTATCTGGGCCCCTCGAACTACGGCCTGATCGGGTACGGGGCTTCTCTGGTGACCCTTTTTACCTCTATCAGCCAGTTGGGGCTGAACAATATTATGATGAACGAGCTTCTGCGGGCGCCGGAGGAAAAGGGAAAGACGCTGGGGACTGCGCTCGTCATGCGGCTGGCGGCGTCGGTTGTCAGCTTTTTCTGTGTGACGTTTTTTGTCTGCGTGATCGAACCGGGCAACCGCCTGTTGCTGGCGGTCACCGCACTGCAGGCGCTGTCGATCATCTGCAGCGTCTACGAGCTGCTGAACGAATGGTTCCTGTCGGAACTGAAATCCAAAATCTATGTCATAGCGTCCTCCGTGGGCGCGACGATGGTCGGCATATGGAAGGTGGTCCTGCTGATGGCGGGCGCTTCCGTTCAGTGGTTCGCGGCGTCGGCCACGATTCAGACGCTGGTGTGCGGCGGAATCGTGTTCTTCATTTTCTTCCGCCAGAAGCAGTTCCGGCTCGGCTGCTCCAGGAGCCGGGCGGGAGAACTGTTCGGCCGGAGCAATCATTACATCATCTCCGGGCTGGCGATTGCGCTGTATACGCAGATGGATAAAGTGATGCTGGGAAAGATGATGGGGGAGAGGGAAGTCGGGCTCTATACCAGCGCCATGACCGTCGCCATGCTGTGGGAATTTGTTCCACAGTCGATCACAAATTCCGCCAGCGCCGTGATTCTGGAGAAGAAAAACCATAACGAGGAAAATTATCTGAAGCTGTTTCAGATTCTGCTGCTGGGCGTATCGGTGATGGGCCTGATGGTCGGCGTCGGCATCCAGCTTTTCGGGAAATATGTCATACTGCTGCTGTACGGAAGAGAGTACGCGGAGGCGGCTCCGCTGCTGCAGATCCTGATCTGGTCCACCAGTTTTGCCATGATCGGTACGGCACGGTCGATCTGGAACGTGGCGGAGGATAAGAACCGTTATGTGAAATATTATACCCTCATCGGCTGCCTGTTCAATCTGGTGTTCAATTACTTCGCGATTCAGGTGTGGGGGATGACGGGAGCCGCCGTCGGCACGCTGCTGTCGCAGATGATCGTGGCGCTCGGCGCGCCGCTGCTCTGGAAAGATACCAGACCGTTTGTGCGGCTGTACGCGGGCTCGTGGAAGTACCTGAAGCAGGCGCGGTCGCTGCTGGGGGATGTGAAGCGGAAGCAGCGTTGAAAAGATTTTGTTTGACGCATGCGTGTCTCAGCCTGGCGTGGGCGGATCTTCCTGGAAGACCCATTGAAGGGCGCCGGTCCTTAGGCGCGGTCTTTCACGCGCCTTAGTACCCAAAGGGCATAAATACCGCTGCGTCCCTTCATTAAGCGCGAGCGGGGTCTGAAAGGATGATCCGCCCGCGTCAGGCGTCCGGGTGGCATGGATTTGAAAGCAACGAGGCAGCAATAAAATAAACGATTTTCAGGAACGCAACTTGACGGGATGTAAGAAAACGGATATATTAGTACAAGGATAAAAGAAGACGGGGCATGGAATGTTGAAGAATCCGAAAAGAGTATACCGGGTCCTGCTGCTGATGATGACGGATGCGGTCATTCTCACGTTTGCAGGGCCGCTGGCAATCTATCTGCGCTATAATTTTATATGGGAACCACAGGCAATCGAATTTATCGAATATATTTTTCAGTATCTTCCGGTCCATCTCCTGCTGTCGCTTGCGGCTTTCTGGATGTGCCGGCTGTATCAGGGGATCTGGAAATACGCCAGCGCCTCCGACCTGGCCAACATTCTGGCGGCCTGCTTTCTGTCGGCGCTGACGCAGACCATAGGGATGAAGCTGTTCGGGCTTCCTTTTCCGAGAAGCTATCCGTTTCTGTATTTTGCGATCCTGTCCGCGGGAATCGCGGTGTTCCGCTTCCAGTACCGGATCCTCGCCTATCTTCAGGCCCGCAGCGGCAGCGCCGCCAAAAACGGCAGGAAGAACACGATGATCGTGGGAGCCGGGGAAGCGGGCTACACGCTCCTGAAAGAGCTGCAGAACAGCCGTTTCGTGGAGCAGAACGTGCGCTGCATCGTGGACGACGATCCGGGGAAGAAGGGCAAGTACCTGCGGGGCGTCCTGGTGGCGGGAACCCGCTACGACATCTGCCGGCTGGCGGACGAGTACGCGATCGACGAGATCATGATCGCGATTCCTTCCGCGCCCCACGGGATGATACAGGAGATTCTGGACATCTGCAGCCAGACCGGCTGCAAGCTGAAAGTGCTTCCGGGGCTGTATCAGCTTGTGAACGGCGAGGTCAGTGTGTCCAGGCTGCGCGATGTGGAGATCGAGGACCTGCTCGGGCGGGCGCCGGTCGATACGCAGATCGACAGCATCATGGATTACGTGTCCGGCAAGACCATACTGGTGACCGGCGGCGGCGGATCCATCGGCAGCGAGCTCTGCCGTCAGATCGCCATGCACGAGCCGAAGCGCCTGGTCATTTTTGATATCTATGAGAACAATGCGTATGATATCCAGCAGGAACTCAGGCGGGATTATCCGGGGCTGGAACTGGAGGTTCTGATCGGATCCGTCAGAAATACCCACCGGATCAACAACGTGTTCGAGCGCTACCGGCCGGACATTGTCTATCATGCCGCGGCGCACAAGCATGTCCCCCTGATGGAGGACAGCCCAAACGAGGCGATCAAAAACAATGTGCTCGGAACGTGGAAGACCGCGCAGGCGGCGGACCGCTTCCATACGTCCCGGTTTGTGCTCATATCGACGGACAAGGCGGTGAATCCGACCAATATCATGGGCGCGTCCAAGCGGCTCTGCGAGATGGTGATTCAGATGATGAATCATCAGTCGGAGACGGAATTTGTGGCGGTCCGCTTCGGAAACGTGCTGGGGAGCAACGGCAGCGTGATTCCCCTCTTTAAGAAACAGATCGCGGAGGGCGGCCCGGTGACGGTTACGCATCCGGATATTATCCGTTATTTTATGACGATTCCGGAGGCGGTTTCTCTGGTTCTGCAGGCGGGCGCGCAGGCGAAGGGCGGTGAGATCTTTGTGCTGGATATGGGAAAGCCGGTGAAGATTCTCGATCTGGCGCTGAACCTGATCCGGCTGTCGGGGTACAAGCCTTATGAAGAGATTGATATCCGCTTTACCGGACTGCGGCCGGGAGAAAAGCTGTACGAGGAACTTCTGATGAGCGAGGAAGGGCTTCAGGGCACCGAAAATGAACTGATTCATATCGGGAAGCCGATTGAGTTTGACGAGGAGCGCTTCCGTCAGCAATTGGAAGAACTGGACGAATGGTCCAGACTGGACCGTCCGGATATCAAGGAGAAAGTGATGGAGATCGTTCCGACTTATCATATGGAAGAAAACAAGACAGAAAAGAGGCATGGATAATGGCACATATTTATCTGTCCTCTCCGCATATGAGCGAAGAGGGATATGAGCAGGCGTTTATAAAAGAAGCGTTTGACACCAACTGGATCGCCCCGCTGGGGAAAAATGTCAATGAGTTTGAGAAAGAACTGGCGGCGTATGTGGGTGCCAAAGACGCGGCGGCTTTGTCCGCGGGGACGGCGGCGATTCATCTGGCGCTGAAAGCGGCGGGCGTCGGGGAAGGGGACGTGGTTTTCTGCCAGGATCTGACGTTTTCGGCGACGGCCAATCCGATTGTCTATGAGAAGGCGGTCCCGGTGTTTATCGACAGCGACCGGGAGACCTGGAATATGTCTCCGGAGGCGCTGGAACAGGCGTTTGAGAAATATCCGCAGGTGAAAGCCGTGATGCCGGTGCATCTGTACGGCCTTCCCGCGGACATGGAGCGGATTATGGACATCTGCAGGAGACGCGGGGTTCCGGTGATCGAGGACGCGGCGGAGAGCCTGGGGTCGTACTATCACGGACAGCATACGGGGACGTTCGGGGATTACGGAGTATTTTCCTTCAACGGGAACAAGATCATCACCACCTCGGGCGGCGGCATGCTGGTCTGCAATCTGGAGAAAGAGAAAGCGCAGGAGCGGATGAAAAAGGCGCGCTTCTGGGCGACGCAGGCGAGAGAGCCGGCGCGCCATTATGAACACAGAGAAATCGGGTATAATTATCGTATGAGCAATATTGTGGCCGGCATCGGCAGGGGACAGTTGAAAGTGCTGGAGCAGCGGGTCGGACAGAAGCGCAGCATCTTCGCTTATTATCAGGAGCATCTGGGGGATCTGAAAGGGATTTCCTTTATGCCCGTGCACGAGGGCGAACGGGCCAACTGCTGGCTGAGTGTGATCCAGCTCGCGCCGGACTGTCCGGTACGGCCGCTGGATGTGATGATCGCGCTGGAGAAGGGAGATATCGAGAGCCGTCCGGTGTGGAAGCCGATGCATCTGCAGCCGGTCTTCGCGGGATGCGGTTACATTGATCACGGGAACACGGGTGCGGAGCTGTTCCGTCAGGGCGTATGCCTTCCGAGCGACACCAAGCTGACGGAGGAAGAGCTGTCGGGAATCTGCGGAATCATCAGAGGATTGTGGAAGTAGATGAATTTTTATAAACGATATGGCAAGAGAATCTTTGATCTGTGTCTGACGGTTCCGGCGTTCCTTGTGCTCAGCCCGGTCATGGGCGTGACGGCGCTGCTGGTGGCGGTGAAGCTGGGAAGGCCTGTGTTGTTCGTCCAGAAGCGGCCGGGTTACAGAGAGCGGATTTTCTGCATGTACAAATTCCGCTCCATGACGGACGAGCGGGACGAGCGGGGAGAGCTGCTTCCGGATGAGGTGCGTCTGACGCCTTTCGGGAAATGGCTCCGCAGCACGAGCCTGGACGAGCTTCCGGAACTTTTCAATATTTTAAAAGGCGATATGAGCCTGGTCGGTCCGAGGCCGCTGCTGGTTCAGTATCTGCCGCTGTACAACCGGCGTCAGCGCCGAAGACATGCGGTCAGGCCCGGGATCACGGGGCTTGCTCAGATCAACGGCAGGAACAGCATCACCTGGGAAGAGAAGTTTGAATACGACGTGCGGTACGTAGAGACGCTTTCCTTCCGCGAGGATGTCCGTATCCTGTTCGAGACGGTATTCAAGGTGTTCCGGCGGGAGGGAATCAACAGCGAAAATTCTGCGACCATGGAGGATTTCACAGGGACGCCGGAACCGGGAAAAGAGGCGTAAAAGATGAAGACACCTTATTATCTGATTCACAGGGGCATACTGGAGGAAGGGATGGAGAAGCTGAAAGCGGCGATCGCGCGCTACTGGCCGAACGCCGCCGTCGGCTATTCCTTTAAGACCAATGCGCTCCCGTGGGTGCTGCAGTATATGAAGGAACAGGGCTGTCTGGCCGAGGTGGTTTCGGAAGACGAGTACGAGCTGGCGGAGCATATGGGATATGACCGCATTGTGTATAACGGTCCGGTGAAGGGAAAGGACAGCTTTCTCCGGGCATGCGGCAGAGGCGATGTGATCAATCTGGACGCCGCGCGGGAGGTGGATTGGCTCCGCGAAGCGGCGGCCGGCCGGCAGGGAAGACCGGTTAAGGTCGGGATCCGGATGAATTTCGATCTCGAGGCCGCCTGTCCGGGAGAGGCTTCCGGCGGCGCGGAGGGTGGACGCTTCGGTTTCAGCTATGAGACCGGGAGCTTCGGCCGGATTGTGGAAGAGCTGCGCGCGCTCCCGGGCGTGGAGATTGCGGGCGTTCATCTGCACTGCAGTTCAAAGACGAGAAGTCTGAAAATCTACGAGGCGGTCGCGGCCGCCGCCTGCAGGGTCCGCCGTGAGTGCGGGCTGGATCTGGACTACATTGACGTGGGAGGCGGTTATTTCGGGGGACTTGCGGACCGTCCTCAGTACGCGGATTATCTGCGTGTGATGTCGTCGATTCTGCGGGAAGAGTACGATCCCGGGCGGACGATGCTGATCATGGAGCCGGGGACGTCCCTGATCAGTCCGCCTGTGGAATATGTCACTTCCGTGGTGGATGTAAAGGACACGAACCGGAATCGTTTTGTGGTGACGGACGGGAGCCGGATCCATGTGGACCCGCTGATGACGAAAAAAAGTTATTTTTACCGGCTGGAGCCGTCCGGCGGCCGGGAAGCGGGCGGCAGGCTGGAGAAGCAGGTGATCGCGGGGTTTACCTGTATGGAGAACGACCGTCTGTTTGAACTGAAGGACGCCCCGGCGCTGCGGGCGGGCGACCGGATTGTCTATGAAAAAGTCGGAGCCTATACGATGTGCCTGTCCCCGCTGTTTATCGGCTATTACCCGGCCGTCTATCTGGAGGAAGAGGGGAAGATTTCCTGTATCCGTGAAAAATGGGGCGTAGAGGAATATGTGCAGAAATCCGTGACAGAGGGAAAACAAGTATGAACATTTTGATCTTGAGCTGCGGAACAAGAAATAAAATCGTACAGTATATGAAGAAAGAACTTTCGGGAAGAGGGCGCGTGATCGCGACGGACATGAGCCCCAACGCCCCGGCGCTCTATGAGGCGGACGCTTTTTATCTGGTGCCGCGGATCACGGAACCGGGGTATGTGGAGCAGATTCTTGAGATCTGCCGGAAGGAGCGGATTGACGGCGCCTTTTCCCTGATCGACCCGGAGCTGTCGCTGCTGGCCGCGAACGAAGAACGTTTCCGGAGGGCCGGAGTGATGATCATCGGTTCCTCTTATGAGCTGTGCGAGCGGACCCTGGATAAATGGCAGATGTACCGGTGGCTTGCGGGGCATGGATATGCGTGCGCCGACAGCTATGTGGACAGGGAAGCCTTTTACCGGGCGCAGGAGCAGGGGAAGATCGCCTATCCGGTCTTTGTGAAACCGGTCAGAGGCAGCGCGAGCATCGCGATCTCCCGGGCGGAAGACCGGGAGACGGTGGAACTTCTCTGTTCTCATGCGGACGGGCTGCTGATTCAGGAATGCCTTGACGGACAGGAGATCGGAGTCGACTGTTATATTGATATGCTGAACGGGGAACTGATCTCGATATTCGCAAAAAAGAAGCTGGTGATGCGCGCCGGGGAGACGGACAAAGGCGTGTCGTTTCAGGATCCGGCACTTTTTGAGCTGGTGGAGCGGTTTGTGAAGGAATGCGGGTTCCGCGGACAGATTGATATCGACCTCTTTGAAAGCGGCGGCGCGTATGTGATCTCGGAGGTCAATCCGCGCTTCGGCGGCGGATATCCGCACGCTTACGAGGCCGGGGTGAATCATATGAAATACATCGTCCGCAATCTGGAAGGGAAGACGAATGTCCCGGAGATCGGCTGCTACGAAGAGGGCCTGGTGATGATGAAGTACAATGAGATCATGATGCGCAGAGAAGGGAACGGACGGATATGAAAAAGCTGTGGATACTGAACCATCATTCCGGGCTGGAGGGCGACCGGCACTATGAGCTGGCGAAAGAACTGGTTCCGCTCGGAGTGGAAATTGTGGTCTTTATGTCCTCTTACAGCCACGGACGCGAGCAGTACGTCTACGAGGAAGAGGTGAAGATCAGAAAAGTCAAAAAGGGAATCACTTACGTCTATCTGCACACCGCCCCGGCCTATCACGGCATTAGCGTGAGGCGGATTCTCAATATGATGGATTACTGCGTGCTGATGAGAAAATACGAGAAGCAGTTTTACCGGCTGTTCGGCAGACCGGATCTGGTGATCGGCTCTTCGGTGCATCCGTTTGTCTGGGAGAGCGCCTGGAGAATCGCCCGCGGGAGCCGGGCGCCGTTCATCTGCGAGATCCGGGATTTCTGGCCGCTGTCGCTGACGGAGATATTTGGAAAATCAAAGTATCATCCGGCCTGTCTGATGTTTGCTCTGCTGGAGCGCAGGGCGTACCGCCGCGCGTCCGCCGTCGTGTCGACCGTGGAGTTCGGTTACCGCTATCTGCAGCGGTTCCCGTATGTGAGACAGGACCGGGTCTACTGGATTCCCAACGGTTACCACACCGAGGAGATCGACCGGGTGCTGCGCGAGAACAGGACAGAGCTTCCGCCGGAACTGGAGGAATATCTGAGCGCGCACTGGTGCGCGGTTTACACGGGAAGCTTTGTAGACTCCGAGTGTCTGTTTGATATGCTGGATGTGGCGGCCTGGATGCAGGAGCATGAGCAGGCGGACATCCGCTTTGCGTTTATCGGAAACGGGCATCTGGAAGAGCGGATGAAGGAGCGGGTGGAAAAAGACGGCCTGCACAATGTCCGCATCTTTCCCCGGATCGGAAAGAGTCAGGTGGCGGCGGCGCTGTCAAAGGCGAAAGTGTGCATCGCGGCTTTGCGGGACGACCGGGTGCTGAACGATCTGGGGCTGAGCCTGAACAAACTGAACGACTATCTGTATTCCGGAAACCCCACGGTATTTGCCTGCGGTTCCGTGAATGTGGTCGGGGAGTCCGGCGGCGGGATCGTGGTGCCGCCGCAGGATGTGAAAGCCTATGCGGACGCGCTGATGCGGGTGTATCATATGACGGAGGAAGAGCGCCGGGAAATGGCCGGGAAAGGGCGGCGGGAGATCAGAGAGCACTACAGCTATTCCCTGCTGGCAAAGCAGTATATGGATCTATTTAACGAGGTATTGAGATGAAATATGCATTGATCGGATGTGGACGCATTGCAACAAACCACATCAAGGCAGTTTTGAACAATCATCTGGAGTTTGCGGCGGTCTGTGACGCGGATCCGGATCATATGGAAGCGCTTCTGGCGAAGCACGGGCTGGAGAAAGACCAGTCGATTGCCCGCTACACGGATTACCGCAGGATGATCGAGGAGGTGCGGCCCGTACTGGTGGGGATTGCTACCGAGAGCGGCTCCCACGCGCAGATCGCCCTGTTCTGTATTGATCACGGCGTCCACTGCATCATCGAGAAGCCGATCGCCATGAGCATCGGGGATGCGGATGAGATTGTCCGCCGCTCCCGGGAGAAGGGGGTCAAAGTATCCGCCTGCCATCAGAACCGCTTTAATCTGGCGGTGCAGGCGGCCAGAAAGGCGCTGCTTGAGGGACGCTTCGGGAAGCTGTCCCACGGTTCCGTGCACGTGCTCTGGAACCGGAACGAAGGCTATTATGAGCAGGCGGACTGGAGAGGAAAATGGGCTACGGACGGCGGAGCACTGATGAACCAGTGCATCCACGGCATTGATCTGCTGCGCTGGATGTTCGGGGACGAGGCGGAGGAGGTGTACGGCGTCACAAGGCAGCAGTTCCACCATTATCTGGAGGCGGAAGACCTTGGACTGGCGATCGTAAAGTTTAAGAACGGGGCTGTGGCCACGATCGAGGGTACGACCAACGTCTATCCCCAGAACCTGGAAGAGACGCTGTATATTTTCGGGGAACACGGCACGGTGAAGCTGGGAGGAACGTCCACCAACAATATCGACGTGTGGGAATTTGCCGACCGGCGGGAAGCGGACGAGCAGAATCAGCATCTTCAGGAGGCGACGAGCAACGTCTACGGGAACGGGCACACCAGCCTGTACGCGGATGTGATCGAAGCGATCACGCAGGACCGCGAGCCGTACGTGGACGCGGTTGCCGGGAGGAATGCTCTGGAACTGGTGCTGGCGATCTACAAGAGCCAGAAGGAGGGAGTGCCGGTCCGGCTTCCGCTCAAAGACTTCAGAAGCACGGATATGGCGGGAGAGTTCGATGTTTAAGACAGGGGAAGTAAGGGCGTGCGAGCTGGCGGGAGAGGAATTTCCCCAGCTCGCACAGAAACAGTTTCTGCTCTTCGGCGTGTCCGACCCGGAAGCGCCGAAAAGCAACAGCATCGTCTACGTGCGCACGGACATTGACGGCAGCTACCGGGAAGTCCGGGAGGCCGTATTTGTGACCAAAGAAGAGGTGGAGCTGCCGGGAATGGACCCTTCCTGCGTGCAGATTAAAGCGGCGATGCAGAAAAGCATGTACGGAATCCTGCTGGAGCGCTATCAGGCGCTGCTTCCGCGGGCGGAATACGAGAGTGTTGGCGGCAGTTACATCAGCCGGGGCGCAAAGCTGGGCCGGGACGTCCGGATCGCCCCGTTCTGCGTGATCGGGAACGACGTGGTGATCGGCGACGGCTGTGAGATCGGCTCGGGCACGGTCATCCGCGACCATGTGCGGATCGGGAACAACGTGCGGATTCACGAGCGGTGTGTGATCGGCGCCGACGATATGGACGTCTACCGGCTGGAAGACGGGGTGTGCCGGGACCTGCCGCATCTGGCCGGGACCGTGATTGAAGACGGCTGCCTGATTCTGGCCGGCGCCGTGATCGGCGCGGGAGATTCACGGACGACGGTGCTCGGAAGAAGTTCGGTCGTCGGCATGCTCGGAGACGTGGGTCACAACTGCGTGATCGGAGAGAACAGCTCCGTCGGAGGCAAATCGAGCATCTCGGGACACTGCGATCTCGGCGCGCACGTCTATGTGGCGCCGATGGCTGTGACGACAAACCGTATCTCAGTCGGCGATCATGCGTATCTTGGACTGGGCGCCGTGGCGATCCGGGACGTTCCGCAGGGTGAGAAGCAGTTCGGCAATCCGGCGCGCCGGGTACCGGAGATGAAGCAGCGTCAGGATACGCGATCATAACAGGAGAAGGAGATCTATGGTTCAGAATATACTGGATTATCTGGAGGCAAGCGCGGCCTCCTGTCCGGGAAAGACGGCGTACGAGGATCTGGAACAGAGTTATACTTATGAAGAGGCTGTGGAACAGGCGAAAAGGATTGGCAGTGCCCTGCTGGCAGTGCTTCCTCAGAATGCGCCGGTTCCGGTCCTGATGGAAAAAAGGGCGCAGACTCTGAATGTGTTTATGGGAGCAGTCTATGCAGGCTGCTTTTATACGTTGGTGGAACCGGAACAGCCCGCGGAAAGGATCCGCACGATTCTTGAGACGTTAAAGGCGCGGATCATCGTGACGACCGGGGAATTGTCGAAGCCGCTGGAGGAACTGGGTTTCGGCGGCCGGGTGCTTTTGGCGGAGGAGCTGGCGTTTCACGAAATCGATGAGGAGGGGCTTTTGCGGAGGCGCAGGACGGCCTGCGACACGGATCCACTGTACGCGATCTTTACCTCCGGTTCCACGGGGGTGCCCAAAGGCGTGGTGGTCTGCCACCGCTCGGTGATCGATTTTACGGAGCATTTTACCCGCCTCTTCGGTTTTGAGAGGGAGGATGTGATCGGCGGCCAGGCGCCTTTTGATTTCGACGTCTCCGTGAAGGATATTTATCCGTCGCTCAAGGTCGGGGCCACTCTGGAGGTGATTCCAAAGAAATATTTCAGCGTGCCGAAGAAACTTCTGGATTTCCTGGATGACAGAAAGGTCACGAGTCTTACGTGGGCGGTGTCGGCGCTGTGCGTGATTTCGATGCTGAAAGGATTCCGCTACAAGGTGCCGAAGAGGATCCGCCGGGTCATGTTCAGCGGAGAGGTGATGCCGGTGAAACAGCTCGATTACTGGCGCTCTTATCTGCCGGACGCCCTGTATGTGAATCTGTACGGTCCTACGGAGATTACCTGTAACTGTACGTATTACAGGATTGACAGGGAACGGCGTTTTGACGGGGAGGAAGGGATTCCCATCGGGACCGCTTTCCCGAACGAACGCGTGTTTCTCCTGGACGAGGAGGACCGGCTGCTGACCGAACCGGGCCGGCTGGGGGAGATCTGCGTCACCGGTACGGCGCTGGCGCTCGGTTACTACCGGGACGAAGAGAAGACCCGTCTCGCGTTCGTCCAGAATCCGCTCAACGAGTGCTATCCGGAACTGATGTACCGCACCGGAGATCTGGGGCGCTATGACGCCCGGGGGGAGCTGTATTATGTAACCCGCAAGGATTTTCAGATCAAGCATATGGGGCACCGGATCGAGCTGGGCGAGATCGAGGCGGCCTTTCAGGCGCTTCCGGGAATCGAGCGGGTCTGCTGTATCTACGACGAGCCGAATACGAAGATCATGGGCTTCTATGTGGGAGAGCCGGAGGCAAAAGAGATCATCAAACAGTTGACAGAACGGCTTCCACGGTTTATGATTCCAAATATATTCCACAAAGTGGAAGGTATGCCGATCACGAAAAACGGAAAGATTGACCGTAAAGCGCTGATGGCAGAATATCAGGAGAAGAAAACGTTTCAATAAACAAGAAAAAGGAGAGGCGTCTGATGGAAGAGAGGAAGCTTGAGGAGCTTGCGGTGTCTCTGGGAACTCCGTCCTATGTGTTTGACCTCGATCTTCTGGAGGAGAGGGTTGCCTGGGTCGCCCGTAACATCCGGCCGGCAAAGCTGTGCTTTGCGGTAAAGGCCAATCCGTTTCTGGTGGGGTTCATGGACAGACAGGTGGAGCACTATGAAGTCTGCTCGCCGGGAGAACTGCACATCTGTGTGGAGAGCGGGACGGACATGGCCAAAGTCGTGCTGTCGGGCGTCAGCAGGGAATATGAGGATGTCCGCTATGCGATGGAACAGGGCGTCGTCCGCTACACGGCGGAATCCAGACGTCAGTTTCTGCTGGTGGACCGCTGCGCCCGGGAGCTGGGGAAGAGAGCGGAGGTCCTTCTGCGGGTGACGAGCAAAAATCAGTTCGGCATGAGCGAGGACGATGTCCTCGCGCTGATCAGGGAGCGGGACGCTTATCCGAATCTGGACATCGCCGGGCTGCAGTATTTTACAGGCACGCAGAAAAAGTCCGTTTCCAAAATCGCGGGCGAGCTGCAGTATATCGAGGACTTTTCCGGGCGGCTGCGCGCGCAGGAGCAGTTCCGGATCCGGGTGCTGGAGTTCGGTCCGGGGCTGGGAGTGCCGTATTTTACGAAGGACGACGCCGGAGAGGATCGGAAGCTTCTGGAAGCATTCACAGCGCTTTTTGAGGAGGAACGCCCTTACGAGCTGGTGTTTGAGATGGGGCGGTTTCTGACGGCCTGCTGCGGCTATTACCTGACGAAGGTGACGGATCTGAAGCAGAACGAAGCGGTCAATGTGTGCATTGTGGACGGGGGCATCCATCATGTGAATTATTACGGCCAGAATATGGCCATGAAAACGCCCGTCTTATCTTATTTTCCGCAGCATCCGCTGGAGAAGGAGGAAAGGTGCTGGACGGTCTACGGCTCTCTGTGCACCGTAGCGGATGTTCTGCTGAAAAAGCTGCCTCTGCGCGACGTGAGGGTCGGAGATTATCTGGCGTTTCACAACATCGGGGCCTATTCGGTGACCGAGGGGATCTATCTCTTCCTGAGCAGGAGGATGCCAAAGATCTACACCTACAGCGGCCGCGAGGGCGCCCGGCTAATAAGAGACGGCGTCGAAACCTGGAAACTGAACACGCTCAACCAGCCGAATCCCCCCTCATAGACGGCGGGGAAGCCACCTTCATGAGAACAGAACAGGAGGACGTATGGAAGAATTTATGGAATTACTGACGGCGCTGAAGCCGGAAATTGATTTTGAGAGAGAACAGGAGCTGATCGACGACGGGCTGCTGGAGTCCTTTGACGTGATTACGCTGATTGCGGAGATTGAAGACCAGTTCGGGATCGAAGTGCCGGCGGAGGAGATCGTGCCGGAGAATTTCAACTCTGCAAAGGATATGTGGAGACTGTTGGAGCAGTTGAAAGGGGAGGACGCATAAGATGCAGTTTCGGGATTTGAAGAGCCAGTACAGAGCGCTGAAAAAGGAGATGGACGCGGCGATCGAACAGGTGCTGGATTCCTCTGATTACATTGCGGGAGACCAGATCGACGAGCTGGAGCAGGAACTGGCGGCGTATGTGGGAGTGAAGCACTGCGTCACCTGCGGCAACGGGACCGACGCGCTGACGCTGGCCCTGAAGGCGTGGGGAGTGGGCGCGGGGGATGCGGTGTTCGTACCCGATCACACCTTCTTCTCCTCCGCGGAGTCGGTTGCCTTCGTGGGAGCGACGCCGGTGTTTGCCGACGTGTATGAAGATACGTTCAATCTGGATGTCGAAAGCCTGGAACGGGTCATCCGGGCGGTACTGGACGAGGGAAGGCTTACGCCGCGGGCGATTGTGGCGGTCGATCTCTTCGGACTGCCGGCGGATTATGAGCGGATCCGGGAGATTGCCGACCGCTATCATCTGTATATTCTCGAGGATTCCGCGCAGGGATTCGGCAGCACGTACCATGGGAAGCGCGCCGGAAGTCTGGGCGATATCTCCACGACTTCTTTCTTCCCGGCCAAGCCTCTGGGCTGCTACGGGGACGGAGGAGCCGTTTTTACGGACAACGGGGAGTGGGCGGCGCTGATCCGTTCCCTGCGGGTACACGGCAAGGGCAGCGATAAATACGACAACGTGCGCATCGGCATGAATTCCCGTCTGGATACGATTCAGGCGGCGGTCGTGCAGGTCAAGCTGAAGGCGTTTCAGGAGTATGAGCTCCGGAATGTGAACGCGGTGGCGGCCAGATATACGGAAGGCCTGGGAGACTGCGTCAAGGTGCCGAGGATACCGGAGGGGTATACGTCGAGTTGGGCGTCTTACAACATCTTATTGAAAAATGAAGAGGAGCGCGATCAGGTGCGCGCGCATCTGAAGGAGAACGGCGTGCCGACGATGATCTATTATCCCAAGGGACTGCATCAGCAGGCGGTGTTTTCCGGATGCTGCCTGTACGGGGAGCGTCTGCCGGTGACGACGGATATCTGCCGGAGAACCCTGGCCATTCCGGTGTCTCCGTATCTGTCCGCCGAAGATCAGCAGAGGATTATCCGCCTCATCCGTGAGAAGACGGGAGCGGACGCATGAAGATACTGCTGATCTCCTACGACAACTACAAATATGACGGCCGGCTGCGGGAGCTGATACAGGTAGCGAAGGAGCTGGGCGAGGTCACATATATCACCCGGGCTTCGGACGGGGAGACGGCAGGCGGGCAGGGGCACGTCCTCTACCGGGACCGCGGCTACAGCCGCTTTCTGCTGTTTGTCTGTATGCAGGCGCGCGCGCTCGGCAGGCAGGATCTGATCTTTATTGATAACCGGAAGGGGATTCTTCCCGGATACATTGCCCGCAGGCTGACAGGGGCCGGACGCGTGGTGCAGGACTGCCGGGAGCTGTATGATAGGAAGAGCGCGGCCGGGATCGCGGGAAAGATCGGCTGTCTGGTGGAAAGGCTGTTTACCGGGCGTTCGGACGTGGTCATCGCCGCCAACGCGTACCGCGCCAGACGGATGGTAAAGATGTTCGGCCTGAAGAGAGAGCCTTTGAATTATGAGAATATCCGTCGTCTTGCGTACACCTCCGATCAGAAAAGGGAACAGGTGGAAACGGAGTGCGGCGGGTTTTTCGAGGAAGAGAAATTCCGGATCGTCTCCACGGCCGGCTGCGATATGAGCCGTACGACGGGGAAGATGCTCGATGCCATGAAGGAGCTCGGGGACGCCTTTGAGCTGCTGCTGATCGGCGAGAGCACGGAAGAGGATGAATGGATTGTGCGGGAAACGATTCGGACGTGCGGTCTTACCAACGTGAAGATTTTCCCCCGCATGGACCAGGATCATCTGAAATATTTTATCTCCCACAGTCAGGTCGGGATGGTGGCGTACCATCAGAGAGATCTGAATAACAAATACTGCGCCAGCGGCAAGATCTATGAGTTCTTATTTGAAGAGAAGCCGGTGGTGACGTCCACGAATCCGCCGCTGAAAGAGTTCTGTGAGAGATATAAAGTCGGACGGGCCTCGGACGATTACGTCCGGGCGCTCCGGGACATCGCGGAACATTACGGCCGGTGGCAGGCGCAGGTGAGAAGATACGTCGGCAGAGTGGATGTGGAAGACAACAACCGCCGCCTGGCGCAGCAGATCCGGGAAATCATAGGGGAATGAGAACGATGAAAAGAGTAATGCTCGTATTTGGGACAAGGCCGGAGGCTATCAAGATGTGTCCGCTGGTCAACGAACTGAAGAGGAGAAAAGGAATCGAGACGGTGGTCTGCGTGACCGGCCAGCACCGGCAGATGCTGGATCAGGTCCTGAGGGCGTTTTCGGTCGTTCCGGATTATGATCTGTCGATCATGAAGGAACGGCAGACGCTGTTTGACGTGACGACAAACATTCTGAACCGCATCCGGGAGGTGCTGGAGAACGTATGTCCGGATGTCGTCCTCGTGCATGGGGACACGACCACCACGTTTGTGACCGCTCTGGCCTGCTTTTATCTGCAGATTCCGGTGGGGCATGTGGAGGCCGGCCTGCGCACCTACAATCTGTATTCGCCGTATCCGGAAGAATTTAACCGCCAGGCGGTCAGTATTGTGGCGTCGTACAATTTCGCGCCCACCGAACGTTCCAGAGAGAACCTTCTGAAGGAAGGGAAGGCGGCGGAGACGATCTACGTCACCGGAAATACGGCGATCGACGCGCTGAAGACGACCGTGCGGGAGGACTATACGCATCCGGAGCTTGCGTGGGCCGAGGGAAGCCGGCTGATCATGATCACGGCGCACCGGCGGGAGAATCTGGGAGAGCCGATGAAACATATGTTCCGGGCCATCCGCCGGGTGTGCGACGAGCATCCGGATATCAAGGCCATTTACCCGATTCATATGAATCCGGCGGTTCGGGAGACGGCCGACGAGATTCTCGGCGGGGATGAGAGAATCCGCATCATAGAGCCGCTGGATGTGCTGGATTTTCACAATTTCCTGGCCAGAAGCTATCTGATTCTCACGGACAGCGGCGGGATTCAGGAGGAAGCGCCGTCCCTTGGCAAACCGGTTCTGGTCATGCGGGATACGACGGAGCGGCCGGAGGGGATAGAGGCGGGGACGCTGAAGCTGGTAGGGACGGACGAGAAGACGATCTATGACAATTTCCGCCTGCTTCTGGAAGACCGGCGGGAGTATGAGAAGATGAGCATGGCCAGCAATCCTTACGGCGACGGGTACGCGAGCAGAAGGATTGCGGATATACTGGAAGGAAAAGCATGAGTCTGTATTTTCTGACATTTTTACTGCTGGCGGCGGGGACGCTGCTGACGTGGTTCTGTCCGCGGTATGAGAGACAGGCCTATTGGGCCTGCTGGGGTGTGATGACGGCATGTCTGTGCTTCCGCTTCGGGCAGGGGACGGATTATGTCACCTATCACGCCATCTATGAGACGATTCCCGCCGTGATTGATCTGTCGAAAGGATATATCTGCGGCTTTTACCCGGAGATCGGCTGGAGGCTGATTTCCGCTTTGTTTAAAACGGCTCACGCCCCGTTCTGGGTATTTGCGGCGGCGCTCGGCTTGGCTGAGATGCTGCTGATTCACCGCTTTCTGTCAAAGCTGGTGCCCGCGAAAACGGCGGGGCTGTTCCTGCTCTACCCGATGCTCTATCTTACCTACATGGTGTCCGGGCTCCGTCAGGGGCTGGCCGTCTGCGTGTTTCTGGGAGTCGCGGTTCCGTTCTATGTGGAGAAGCGATGGGTGCGTTACGTTCTGTGTGTGCTGATCGCGGCCTCTTTCCACCAGGCAGGCTATACCTGGCTGGTGCTTCTGCCTGTCTGTTATTTTCCCATGAAGCTGATGACCGCATTCATCGGACTGGCGGCGGCGGGCGGACTGATCGTGCGCATCAACGCAGTCCGATGGTTTTTCATGAATCATTTTCCGTCCTATCATTTGTGGGAGCTTCTGTTCGAGGGAAAGGTCAGTTATTTTGCGCTGGCGGAGCGGGTGGTGAGCGCTCTGGTCCTGTATCTTCTGTATCTCTGGTACCGGAAGGAGAACGGGGAGGTGCCGGAGAAGACCGAACTCTTGTTCAAGGCTTATCTGTGCGGCGTGTGCTTCTATCTGCTGCTCGGCGGAAGTTCTTACTACGCCAGCCGGTTCTGCGCGATTTTCAAGGTGCTTGAAGGCGCGGTGCTGCTTCTGCTCCTGCAGAAAGAGCGCTGGGTGCCGAGGACGGCGGCGGTATTTTTCTTCGGTCTGACCTGTCTGATGGGATACAAGAATCTGGACGCCATGATTCAGGAATCGTTCTGCTACGACGGCGCCGTGGTGAAGGTATGGAATTTTCCATATGTGTCGGTGTTCAATCAGGAGCGGATCCAGGACTATTTCTCGTATGAGAAACGGTTGGGGGAACTTTATGAAGACAATATTGGAGATCAGCAGCTCTGGATGCTGGAGGAATGACGGAGACGGGATATGCGTTTGGAAATTTTATTGACGATGCTGTTTTTTTTCGCCGGGACCGGTCTGTCCGGGTATGCGCTCTGCCGCGTGCTGCGGCTGAAAAAAGAAGGGATTCTCTTCCGCATTCTGTGCGGTATCCTGCTGTGGTGGGCGCTGATGGAGCTGATTCTGGTGCCGATGACCATGCGGTTTCAGAGTTTTCACCGCTTTACGGCGGTCTACAGCGCGGTGATCGCGCTCTGCTGTCTGGCGGGTGTTTTCTGCTGGCGGGAAATTCTCGAGGATGTCAGGGAACTGCCGCAGAAACTTCGGGAGCATCTGACGTTCGGACATCTGGCGGCTCTGGCGCTGATCGCTTATCAGCTTTCTTTTATTCATCATCATATGTATCTGGAATGGGACGATGCATATTATGTAAACCTTGCGAACGCGGCAGTCTATTCCGACCGGATCTACTGGGTGTATCCGGAGACCGGAGCGTTCGCGGATTTTGACAAACGGTACGTGCTGTCGCTCTGGCCGGTCTTCTACGCGTGGCTTTCGCGGCTGACCGGGGTGCTGCCGACGATCATGGCTCATACGATTCTGCCGTGGATCGTCGTTCCGTCCGCCTATCTCGTCTATGTGCTGACGGGAAGAGAACTGTTCCGGGACGACCGTGGGCTTCAGGGCATGTTTCTGGCGCTGGCGGTGCTGATGCATCTGTTTATGAGCGGCGAGCATACGGCGGGGATTACTTTTCTCAGCATTACGCCCTGGGTCGGAAAAGGAGTGCTGGCCGCGGTTCTGCTGCCGGCGCTGTTCCTGCTGATTTTGCGGACGGCGGGGCGGGAACAGGCCGGAAACTGGATTCTTCTCGGAATCGCATGCCTGGGCGGCTGTCTGCTGTCCTCCATGGGGATCCTGCTCACGCCGGTGCTGGTGGGCGCCGCGGTGCTGACCGTCGCCGTATACAAGCGGAGCGTCTGTTATCTGTGCCGGGGAGCCGCCGCCTGTATTCCCTGCGTTGTGCTGGGAATCTATTATATTTATCTGACGCGTTAGAGGGGTAGAGCGTATGCAGGAATTTCTGGAAATTGCAAAGACGGATTTTACGGCGACCTTTGAGGGAGCCTGGATCTTCCCGCTGCTGCTGGTCAGCGTTGCGTGCGTCTTCCGGCTGGGACAGAACCGGGTGCAGAAGCTGATGTTCGGCCTGCTGCCGTGTATTTTCCTGGCAGTCTACTGGTGTCCCCTGACGGGGATGCTGTTTATGCGCCTTCTGGGCGAGAATGTGTACTGGCGGATTCTCTGGCTGATACTTCCGGCCATGGTGATTCCCTGCGCGGGCTGCCTGATCGTGAGAAAGTTTGAGGGAATCCGCAGGCAGGCGCTTTTTCTGCTTCTGATGGCCGTGACCGCGCTGGGCGGGAAATCCGTGCTGTCCCGGGAATGGTTCGAGGCTTCAACAAACGTATACAAAGTACCGCAGTATGTGGTGTCGGTCTGCGACCTGCTTCCGGAGAATGTTCATGTGCTGGCGTCCAACCGCCTGACGCCTTATCTGCGGCTCTACGATCCGAGCCTGACGCTGGCCTACGCGAGAAACGCGCTGATTTACAATGCCATAGATGCGGACGGCCCGCTGGAAAATCTGTACCGGGCGGTGCAGGAGCCGGAAATTGACCTCAGTGTGGCCGCTCCTCTGGCCAGGGAGGAAGGATGCACCTTTATCGTCCTCTCCGCAAGCCGCACGTTTCAGGGGGAGTGGGAGGACTACGGATACCGGAAATACGGGGAAACCGACGAATTTGTCATATTTGCGGACATTGATTATGAGGAAGGGCAGGATACCAGAAAATGGGAGGACTGAAAGTATTAAAACCTTTTGCAAAACGGTACGCAGTGCTGGTCAGCGCGTTTTTTCTGTCGATGGTGCTGATCTACTGCATTCCGTCCTCGTGGATTCAGGGGAACGTGGACCGTTCTCTGGAGGTCATGGAGATGGAGGGGGAGAGGCCGATGTACGCCTTTTACCGGCACACGGCCATCGTCGACAACCATACGGACATGGCCATGTACCACGGACTGATTCCCAACCGGGAAGAATACAACCTGATTCAGAAGGCGGTCAGCATCAATCAGTATCCGCGCTACTGGCACGGTTATCAGGTCGTCCTGCGGCCGCTCTCTGTCGTATTCGAGGTGCAGGAGCTGCGCTATCTGGGAATGCTGCTGTTCTATCTGCTGTTTTTTATCAGCGCCTGGCTGGTGGCGAAGCGGGCGGGCCTTCTGCGGGCGGTCTTTTATGTTCTGACCGTGGCGAGTGCCTATCTGGTCGTCGTGACGACCTGTTTTCAGTATCTGACGACCTTTTACGTCCTCTTTGGGGCGCTGATCTGCCTTTTGACAAAGACGGATACCGGCAGGGACCGGGATGTGTTTTTGTTCTTCTTCAGCGTGGGAATGATCGAGAATTTCTTTGATTTCCTGACGTATCCGATTATTACGCTGGGAATCCCGCTCATTCTTCTGCTGTGGCTGAGAGTGCGGGACGGGCAGTCTGGTTTTGGGGGAAATTTCCGCCTGACGTTCGGCGCGTCCGCTTCCTGGGGAATCGGTTACGCGCTCTGCTGGATCTCGAAATGGATCCTTGCCACCGCGGCGCTCGGATTTGAAAGCTTCTGGCAGACGATGACGATCGCCCGCTACCGCCTTCAGGGCAACGAGGAAGATCCGGTGGACCGTCTGTGGATGCTGAGAAGAAATCTGAAGGCCTGGATGAATGTGCAGGACGGCGGGATCATCACCTGGAGCAAGGTGGCGCTTTTGTTCGCTCTGGTGATGCTGGCGCTGATCCTCTGGAGAAAGCTGAGGGACCGCGGGCGGATCCTCGCCTGCCTGCCGATGCTGATGGTGGCGGCGTATCCGTATCTCTGGTATCTGGTGCTGGCCAATCATTCCCAGATTCATTTCTGGTATACGTACCGGGCCCAGCTTGTGACCATGTTCGGGCTGCTCATGTTCGGCGCGGGCATCCTGAGAGGGAAGCAGGAGCCGGGAGCGCCAAAGGAACAGTAGCCGCGGTCAGCGCAGGCGGTGCCTGCGCACAAAGTCGGTCAGCCGCTGACCGAAGACGGCCTTGATCCCCTGGACGAGATAAAAGCGGCATTCGCGCAGGAGCCAGCCGGTGGAGAACCGGAAAACGCCCAGTTCCTTCTGCATGCGGTGCAGCTCCCGGTGAGCGGCCAGCTTGTGCGTGTCGGAATATCCGGAGATCTCATAGATGCACACGGGAACGGGCCGGTAGGCAAAGGATTTCTGCTGCAGATACATGGACAGAAAGAAGTGATGGTCCGCGCCGGTCCGGTAACGGATGTCATAAGGCTGAGCCAGCAGAAGCTCCCGCCGGATGAAGGCGGACTGATGGCAGAAGGCCATATCGTGCACAAGCTGCGGAAGAGGAAGCGCGGGGTAGAGCTTTCGGCGTCCCTGATAGGTGCACAGAGCGTCCCCGTAGAGGATCTGGGCGTCCGTCCGTTCGGAAAAGAACTGTTCCAGAACGGAGGAATCCGCCAGCAGGTCGCCGGCGTTGAGGAAAAGCAGCCAGGCGCCCCGGGCCATCCGCGTCCCCTTGTTCATCGCGTCATAGATCCCGCGGTCCGGCTCGCAGAGATAACGAAAGGGGAGGCCGGCGGACGAGAAGGTTTCGCGGCAGGTTTCCAGATACGGTTTCGTTCCGTCCGCGGAATCACCGTCGACGACAAGGTATTCAAACTGCCTCCAGGTCTGCGGCAGGACGCTTTCCACCGTCCGCCGAAGCTCCTCCCTGGCATTGAAGCAGACCGTTATAATTGATAATACAGGCGCGGGCATGGATGTGCTCCTTTCTAAATGCATGCGGGCGTCCAAAGGAGATATGTCAGCAGGGCTGACGGACGCCCGATGCGCGATCAGGGAAGAGATCATCCCTGATCGATTTACAGGCTGTGATAACCTGATTATACGGTAAAAAAACGGGAACGGCAAGCGCTATTGTCTGTTCATGCACATGTCGATGTCCAGCCCGGCGTGGGCGGATCATCCTGAAAGACCCATTGAGAGGCGCCGGTCCTTAGGCGCGGTCTTTCACGCGCCTTAGTACCGTTGCGTCCTCTCATTAAGCGCGAGCGGGGTCTGGAAGGATGATCCGCCCGCGTCGGGCGTCCGGGTGGCGTGAATGCGAAAGACAGCAACGGATTCACAGTAACCTTGTAAAAGCGCCGGGAAAGTGTTAGAATACGGAAAGACTGATAATTACGGGAGCAAAAAACCGTTACAAAGTTGATACGCAATTGAGGAAAGAACTGCCATGGACAAGTTTGATCAGTTTAAAAGGCTTCTGCGTCTCGGGATCGCCTGTCTGGAGATCCTGATCGAGACGGCAGTCTTTGCCTGGGTCTGGTTTTCCATCTACAATCTCAGGAAAGTCAGCCCGTTTGAAAACAAAGGAAATCTGATGATGATCGGTTTCTACGCGCTCTATCTGGTCGTCTTTATCTACATGTACGGCGGGATGAAATACGCGTATTTCCGCAAAGGACAGTTGATCCTGTCCCAGACGCTGGGAACCCTGATCGCCAATGTGGTGATTTATCTTCAGGTCATCATGGTTGTGGGAATCTTCCCGGTTCCGGACGTGTGGCCGATGTTCGCGGTGAGCGGGGCGGACTTTCTGGTGATCCTTGTGTTCAATCAACTGTCGGACCCCTTTTTCAGAAAGCTGTTTCCGCCGAGACGTCTCCTGCTGATCTGTGATCTGCAGTATAAAGACCATCTGGTGCGCAAAATCTCCGGCCGCAAAGACCTGTATGAGGTGACCAGGTGCGTATCGGCCGCGGAGCCTTTGTACCGGCTGAAACAGGAGGTGCAGGAATGCGACGCGATGATGCTCTACGGCATCGAGGAGCAGAAGCGCAATACGCTGATCAAATACTGTTATGAACGGTCCATCCGCATCTACGTGGCGCCGGAAGTCACGGACATCCTGCTTAGGGGCGCGGATAAGCTCCACTCTTTTGATACGCCGTTTCTGCTGCTTAGAAACTACGGGCTTTCTTTTGAGCAGAGACTGATCAAGCGGACGATGGATCTTGTGATCTCGGGACTGCTGCTGGTGGTTGCTTCGCCGGTGATGCTTCTGACCGCGCTGGCGATCCGGCTGGAGGACGGCGGGCCGGCTCTTTTCCGGCAGGAGCGGGTGACGGCGAACGGCAGGAGATTTTTTATCTATAAATTCCGCAGTATGATTGTGGACGCGGAGAAGAACGGGGCGCAGTTTTCCAGCAAAAACGACAGCCGGATCACGAAAGTCGGACGGTTCATCCGGGCGACGAGGCTGGATGAGCTGCCGCAGCTTTTCAATATTCTCAGAGGCGATATGAGCATCGTCGGGCCGAGGCCGGAGCGCCAGCAGTATATCGAAGAATTTTGCCGGGATACGCCGGAATTTATCTACCGGCTGAAGGTGAAGGCGGGGCTGACCGGGTACGCGCAGATCTATGGGAAATACAATACGACTCCGCTGGACAAGCTGAAGCTGGATCTGATGTACATCGAGACGTATTCGGTTCTTCTGGATATCCGGCTGATGTTTCTGACGCTGAAGATCATGTTTATGAAAGAAAGTACGGAGGGTGTGGAGGACGGACAGAACCATGCTTAGATTTTGGATATGGAATCATTACGCGACTACTCCGGGGACAGGCCCCATGCTCAGGCATTACTGTTTCGCGGAGTGCTTACAGAAAAAAGGGATAGAGACGACGGTCTTTGCCGCCAACGAGCTGCATCAGACCGGAGGCCGGGTAGACACACATGGGAAGCCTTATCTTCGGACGGAAGAGGAGGGGGTTCCCTTTGTCTTTGTCCGCACAAGTCCCTACGAGGGCAACGGCCTCTCGCGGGTAAAAAACATGCTCTCCTTCTTCTTCGGCCTTCTGCGCATTGCGAAAGGCTATGCCCGGAAATACGGGAAACCGGATGTGATTATGGGATCGAGCGCGCATCCGCTGACCGCCATCGCCGGGATTCTCGCCGCCCGCAGGTTCCGGGTGCCGGCCATCGTGGAAGTGCGGGATCTGTGGCCGGAGGCGATCTTTTCTTTCGGCAAAGTGAAGATGAACAGTCCGGTCGGCAGACTTCTGAGCGCGGGCGAGCGGTGGATGTACGTGCACGCGGACGCCGTTGTATTTACCAAGGAAGGGGACGTGGACCACATCAAGGAGATGGGCTGGGACACGGAGCATGGCGGAAAGATTGATCTGGACAAATGTTTTTATGTCAACAATGGTGTAAAGCTCCGGGATTATGACCGCAGTATCCGGGAGGATGTTCTGGCGGATCCCGATCTGGAAGATCAGAGTTTCCGGGTGGTATATACCGGGACCATCCGCCCGGTCAACAATGTGGGAAATCTGCTGGACGCCGCGAAGCTTCTGAGAGAACAGAAGGATATCCGCTTTCTGATCTACGGCGGCGGGAGCGAGCTGGAACGGATGCAGAGAAGGGTGGAGGACGAGAAGATCGGCAATGTGGTGTTAAAAGGGTTTGTGGAGAAAAAGTATATCCCGTATATCCTGAGCCGCTCCTCGGTGAATATCCTGAACTATTCGCAGTCCCAGTACAACTGGTCGAGAGGAAACAGCTCCAACAAGCTGTTTGAATACATGGCCAGCGGGAAACCGATCATCTCCACGGTGAAGATGGGCTACTGCATTCTGGACCGGTATCAGTGCGGCCTGTCGCTGGAAGAGTGTACGCCCAAAGCACTGGCGCGGGAGATCCGCAGGATTCACGATATGCCAAAGGAAAGCAGTTCCCGCATGGCGCGCAACGCCAGAGAGGGGGCGAAGGACTTTGACTTTTCGGTATTGACCGAACGACTTTATCAGGTAATTCGCTATGTGGAACAAGATTGAAAATTATTACTGGACAATAAAATATCTGAAGAAAAGCCAGCTTTTCTATCTGCTGAAAAACCGTCTGGAGCGCGGAAAGAAGGCGAAGCCGGCGACCGTCCGCCCGGTCGGGGAACCGGCGCCTCTGGGGCTGTGGATGGACGGGCTGGACGCCTGTCCGGATTATCTCAGGCGCTTTGACACGGAAGAGATCCTGAGCGGCCGGGTGACGCTGCTCTATGAGAGCGGCAGCCCGGGCGGCGGCCGGTGGGCGCATCCGTCCAGATCCCATCTGTGGAATTTTAATCTGCATTATCTGGAATTTCTGGTTCCGCTCGCGGCCGCTTACCGGAGGGAGAAGGAGCCGCGGTATTACGAACGCTTTCGGGAGTACTGCAGAAGCTGGATCAGGGACAATGCGGACGGGACCGGCGACGGCTGGCATCCGTATACGATCTCGCTCCGCCTGACGAATCTGTGGATCTGCCTGGACGGGTTCGGAGACGTTTTCCGGGAGGACGGGCAGTTTGCGCGGGAACTGAGGGACAGTATGTATGCGCAGTACGTGCATCTTCGGCGGCATACGGAGCGGCATCTGCTGGGAAACCATTATCTGGAGAACCTGAAAGCCATTCTGCTCGGCGCGGTTTTCTTTCAGGAGGCGGAAACCTACAGTTGCTATAAAAAGAAGCTGCGCAGGGAACTCGGGGAGCAGATTTTGGCGGACGGCGTGCATTATGAGCGGAGCCTGATGTACCACAAACTCATCCTGGAGGATCTGATGCGCGTGGCGAAAGCGGTCCGCTGTCCGGACGAGGCATTTTACAAAGAGCTTCTGAGGATTTTAAAGGAGATGGCGGACGCCGCCTGGTCTCTGGAATCCGGTCTCGGGCGGACGCCGCTTTTCAATGACGCGGGGGACAACGTGGCAAAACCTCTGGAGCACTGCCTTCTCGCGGCGCTGGAGGCCGAGTTTGGAATCTGCCCGCAGGCGGAGAAGCGCAGCGCATTCCCGCAGGCAGGCTATTACTGTCTGGAGAACGAGCGGATCAAGATTCTTCTGGACGCGGGAGAGATGGCGCCCGCCTATATGCCCGGACACGGGCACTGCGACGGACTCAGCTTCGAACTGGGCCTGGATCAGAGGCCCTTTTTTGTCAATTCCGGAACCGGACAGTATCAGGGGGAGCTTCGGAGCTATTTCCGCAGCACGGCGGCGCATAATACCGTCGTGATCGGGGGAGAGGAGCAGTCCGTCTGCTGGGGCGAGCACCGGGTGGGCCGGAGGATGCGGTTGGTTTCCGGTGGCTGCAGGGGCAGATGGGCGGCGGGAAGCCTTGTGACCTGCACCGGCCGGCATCTGAGCCGGAGAATCGGTTTGCGGGATCACACGGTGGTGATCCGCGACCGGGCGGAAGGACCGGCGGCGGCTTATCTCCATCTGGCACCGGAATATGAGTATGAGCAGAGCGGACCGCTGGTCCGGGTTTTGAATCAGAAGGGGGAAGAAATGTGCCGTATTCGGACCGGGCCAAAGGACCGGTTGCGGATTTTCAGAGAGGGGACGATCTGTTCCTACGCTCCGGAGTTCGGCAGGATCAGGCGCATACAGGTGTTGCAGATCGCGTGGGAGGGCAAGAATGCGGAGCATGAAATACGGATTCAGTTTCAGAAAGGCGGTATCATTTGAAAATTATAACTACAGGACGGCCCGGAAGCCTGACGGAAAAGGCGAAGCGCTGGTTCGGGGAGTACGGGCGGAACGTATTCTGGCTGACCCTCTTCGGCGCGGCGGTCTATTTCACGCTGCTTTCTCAGGACCTCTATAACTCCTTTGACGGACTGTGGGAGTTCTCCAACTATCAGGCGGGAGAATGGGAGCGTTCCATCGGCAGATGGTTCTGGCCGTACATTGACCGGCTGCGGTTCGGGGTCGTTTCCTATGCCCTGAACTCGATGATTACATTGTTTCTGGATTCTCTGGCATTGACGCTTCTGGCCGACCTGTTTGAGATCAGGGAGAAGAAGACGGCGTTTCTCCTGGGGGCTTTTTTCATCGCCTCCCCGGTGACCTGCGACGTACTTTCCTATTCCTTTATGTCGCCGACGTTCGGTACGGCGTTTCTGCTGAGCGTTCTCTCGGCGTACTGTATCCTGAGGGCCGCACGCCTTGGGACGGCGGTTTTGGGCGGAGGGATGCTGCTCGCCTGTTCGATGGGAAGCTATCAGGCTTATATCGGCGTACTGTGCGCGGTCCTTTTGTTCTTCGTCATGAAAGAGGTGCTGCGGGGAGCGCAGTTAAAAACGGTCGGGGCGCTGGTGCAAAGATCGGTGCTGGGCGTTGCGGCCGGCGGTGTCCTTTATAAACTGGTAACCGTGCTGGTCTCGCGGATCTATCAGGTTCCGCTGGATGATTATAAGGGTGCGAATGACGTCACCGTCTGGAATATGATCGTAAAGCTGCCGGAGCGGCTCGGGCAGGCGTATGCGGATTTCTACGGATATTTCTGTACGGACCGCCTCCAGAGGCTGATTTTCGGCAGCGATCTGGCGTACGGGGCGGTTCTTGTTCTGATTTTTGTGTTTGCCGGGTACATGCTGCTCGTGTGGGGAAAGAAGAATCCGCGCTCCGCGCTGCTGTTCGCGCTTTTGTTTGCCGCGGTGCCGGCCGTATGCAACGTGACCCTGCTGATTGCGACGGAAGCGGGGACCGTTCTGCTGATGGCGGGGGCGATGGCGCTTGTTCCGGCGCTGTTTCTGGCACTGTTTTATCACACTTGCCGGAAGCGGCTGCTGTATCAAGTGTACGCCGTCGTTCTCTGCGCGGCGCTGTGGATCAATGTCTGCATCGTAAACAACGACCAGACCGCGATGAGGGAGGGCAGGACAGGCGTGACGACGCTTACGCAGAATATTCTCTCGCGGCTGATGGACGAGGGATATCTGGACGAGGGGAACCAGTGGTTCGCATTTGTGGGCACTCCCGCGGAGAACCGCCTTTTCAAAAAATCGTCCGCCTGGGAGATGGCGAATGATTATGCGGCCTTCGGGCGGTGGCTTGTGGATCCGAACTGCAACCGGCATTCCTGGGAAGGGATGGTGACGGAGCGCTGCGGCGTCTTCCTGAATCTGTGCGAGAGCGCCAAATACGAGGAGATTCTGGCCGGCGGCGAGGTCGAAGAGATGCCGGTCTTTCCCAAAGACGGCTGTATTAAAATCATAAACGACGTGATCGTAGTAAAGGTATCGGAGAATTATAAATGAAAATTTCAAAGAATTATGAGATGCATTTTGCGGTTCTCGTGCTGGCGGCGCTGGGCGTCTATCTGGTGCTGCAGAGCGCTTTCATGCCGTTTTCCAGGGACGGAGTCATCAGCACGGACACGGGCGTCTGGCTTCAGATTGCGAGGGAGATGTCGGAGGGCAGGATGGTGTACCGCGATCTGTTCGACCACAAGGGACCGCTTTTGTTTCTGCTTTATTCGCTCTTCTTCCGCGCGGGCGGGACGACCGGCGTCTGGCTGCTGCAGTGCCTTCTGCTGGCGGTTACGATCACCGCCGCCTATTGGTGCGTGAGGAAGCTTGTCGCCAACCGCATCGCGGCTGCCTATGCGGTCATGGGCGGCGTGCTGGGGAGAAATATTTTCGGCGGGGAGGATTTCCCCATTGAGGAAGCGGCGCTTCCTTTTCTGATGCTTTCGCTGTTCGTGTTTGTCTCGTATCTGTGCGATGATAAGAGAACGATCCGGCCAAAAGAAATTGTGCTGCTGGGACTGTGCATGGGCAGCGTACTCTGCCTGCGGCCGAATCTGATCGCGCTGTGGGCCGTCTTCGTTCCGGCTGTCTTTCTGGAAGGCGTCTGCGCGAAGCGGTACAAAGAGATGCTGCTGTGCGCCGGTTGTTTTACCGCGGGCGCCGCGGCGGTGATTGCGCTGCTGTGCGTGTGGCTGCAGTGCGGCGGGGCTCTGAGCGCGTGCTGGGAGGAGGCGGTCCGCTTCAATTTCCTCTATGTGGGGAAATCCGATTCTCTGTCCCGCATCCGTGTTTTTCTGGAATTTTTCTTTCATCCGCTGCAGTTTGCCTGTATCTGTCTGAATCTGTATCTGTTTTTGCGGAAGAAAGAACTGCGGCTTTTGTACGGCTCCAATCTGCTGTACATCCTTTTGAACCTGATTCTGGCCTCCATGTCCGGGGTCAATTACCGGAATTACGAGATCGCGCTCATTCCCGGCTTTGTACTGCCGCTTGCGGGAGGAATTGGCGATCTGTGGAACTTTCTGGAGCGCCGGAAGGGACGCTGCGGGTTTCTGAGTCCGTTCTGGGTGATCACGCTGATATTGTTTTTGCTGTACGGAAACGGGGGCGGTTTCTACGGTTTGAAGAAAATTTACTACAATGTGCAGATTACCGGGGCGGAGAGAGAGAATCTGGAGATGATGCGGTTTATCGAGGAGAACACCGCCGAGGAGGAGAAGATCACGGTTCTGGGGAACGTCGCCTATATCTACCTCGGAACCGGGCGCTGTTCGGCGACGGAATTTATCTATACGTATCCGGTCTGCGAGATGTCCGGGGAGCTGGGCGGCCGGTTTCTGGAACAGATGGAGACGGCAGAGCCGCCGTTTATTGTCGTAAAAGAAGGATGGTTCGAGGAACCGGTTCCATTCCGGGAAAAGATAGAGACACTGATAGAGAAAAATTATGTGAATGTGATGGAGACGGGAGATTTTATCGTCTATGAAAGGCTTTGACGTGAAAAAGACGGGAGATTTTATCATCTGTGAAAGGCTTTGACAGGAGCAGAAAGGAGCGCATATGATCAACGTAGTAGGGCTTGGCTACATCGGTCTGCCGACCGCTTTGATGTTTGCCGCGCACGGCGTGGAAGTGGTGGGGACGGATTATAATCGGGAGCTGGTGGACATACTGAATGCGGGGAAGACGACGTTCGAGGAGGACGGGCTGGAGGAACTGTTTGCGGAGGCGGTGTCGAAAGGAATCCGTTTCTCTTATGAGTACCAGAGTACGGATCTGTATATTGTCGCGGTGCCGACCCCTTACGACAAAACGAGCAAGAAAGTGGATGCGGGCTATGTGGCGCGGGCGGTGGAGAATGTGATGGAAGTATGCCCCAGAGGGGCGACGGTCGTAGTGGAATCCACGGTGTCTCCGGGGACAATTGACAAATATGTCCGCCCGGTGATCGAGGCGAAAGGATTTGTCATCGGCGAGGACATTCATCTGGCGCACGCGCCGGAGCGGATCATTCCCGGTAATATGGTCTATGAACTGAAGCACAATTCCCGCACGATCGGCGCGGACAGCCGCGCGGTCGGGGAGCGGGTGAAGGAGCTGTACGGTTCCTTCTGCGAAGGGGAGATCATCGTCACGGACATCCGTACGGCGGAGATGACGAAGGTGGTGGAAAATACGTTCCGCGACATCAACATCGCCTTCGCCAACGAGCTGGCCAAGATCTGCCGTTCCGACAATATGGATGTCCAGGAGATCATCCGGATCGCCAACAAGCATCCCAGGGTCAACATCCTCTCTCCCGGCCCCGGAGTGGGCGGGCACTGCATCTCCGTGGATCCCTGGTTTCTGGTGGGGGATTATCCGGGACTGGCGAACATCATCCTTTCCGCCCGCAAAATCAACGATTCGATGCCGGATTTTGTGCTGGAGCGGATTTATCAGATCATGAAGGAAAACGTGATGACCGATGTGGGACGGGTCGGACTCTACGGCCTGACCTACAAGGAAAATGTGGACGATACGAGGGAAAGCCCGACGCTTCAGCTTCTCGAAAGCATGGAACGCCATCTGTGCGGCGGGCAGATCAAAGTATATGACCCATATGTGACGGAAGACAAAGTGCCGAATCAGTATCATGATCTGGAGGCCTTCCTCGGAGACGTCGATCTGGTGGTGCTTCTGGTGGGGCACGACGAGATCAGGCAGCAGATGGAAAAACTGAAGGGAAAGATCGTACTGGACACCCGGTATATCTGTTTCCTTGACGGAACTTATCGTTTATAAACAGAGAACGGAGAGAGAGATGAAACAGCTTTTTTTGAATGTCAAAGACGGAAGCGTGAAGCTGATTGATCAGCCCATGCCGACCGTGAAAGAGCATATGGTGCTGGTGGAAAGCCTGTATACGGTCGTCAGCGCGGGGACGGAGCGGGGACTCGCCTCCTTCGGAGGAAAGAATCTGGTGCAGAAGGCAATCGAACGGCCGGATCAGGTGAAGAAGGTACTGGAGAAGCTCTCGACGGACGGCATCGTGACGACGATGGAGAGCGCGTTTCACAAACTGGCGGAGCCGATGCCGATGGGGTATTCCGGCGTGGGGCGCGTGCTGGCCTGCGGAGCGGGCGTGACGGAGGTGCAGAAGGGCGATCTGGTAGCGATGGTGGGGACGGCCTACCACTGCGAGATCAACCGGGTCAGCCGGACGATGATTGCCAGAGTGCCGGAGGAGCTGACCGATTACCGTCAGGCCGCGTTCTGCGCGCTGGGCGGAATCGCGCTGGAGGGGATTCATCAGGCGGAGGTCGTTCCGGGAGAGACCGTCGCCGTTATCGGCATGGGACTTGTGGGACACATTGTCAGCCGCATCCTGGACGCCTACGGATGCGATGTGATCGGCTACGACGTGGCGGACAAGACGCTGCCGGGGACGAGGCTGAAAGCATTTATTGATTCCAACGACGACAACGCGGCGGATATGAGCAGGTCGCTGACCCGCGGGCGAGGCGTGGACAAAGTCATCATCACGGCCGCGGCGGACAGCAATGCGCCGATGGATCTGGCGGCGGCCATCGCCAGAGACCGGGGAATCATCTGCATGATCGGCGTCACCCGGATGAACATCGACCGGCGTCCGTACTATGAGCGGGAGCTTTCTTTCCGGATCGCACGCTCCTACGGCCCCGGACGGTACGACGAGGTGTATGAGCAGAAAGGGATCGATTATCCCATCGGCTATGTGCGCTTTACGGAAGGGCGCAATGTGGAAGAATTTGTGCGGCTGCTCGCACAGAAGCGGATGGACGTTTCGGATCTGATCACCCATGAGATTCCGTTTGAAGACGCGGAAAAGGCGTATGAGATGATCACGGAGAATCCCCGCCATGAGCGGTATATCGGCGTTCTTTTAAAATACAGCGAGAACCGGGAGAAATGGCGGAACACGATCCGCAGTCCGAAGAAAAAGAGGGAATCCGGAGGAAAGCTCCGTCTCGGACTGATCGGAGCGGGAAATTTCGCGCGCAGCACCATGCTTCCGGTCATGAAGGAAACCGGAAAATATGAGTTCGTGGGGCTGGCCACCACCGGGGGCGTGGGCGGCGCCCAGGCGAACGATGCGACGCCGTTTCGGTACACGACGAACAACTACAAAAAGCTGCTGGCCGATCCGGAGATTGATCTGATCGCGGTCTCCACGCAGCACAACAGCCACGCGAAATTCGTGATCGAGGCGCTGAACGCGGGAAAGCATGTGTACTGTGAAAAGCCGCTCTGCCTTACGCTTGAGGAGCTGCAGGAGATTCGGGAGGCGTACGAACGTTCCCAGGGGGAATTGTTCTGCGGACTGAACCGCAGGCATGCGCCGCTGATCCGGCAGATCAAAAAGGAGCTGCAGACGGACCGGATCCCGGCCGTCTATGATTTCATCGCCAACGCCGGGTTCATCCCCAGAGAACACTGGGTGCATGACGAGGCCGCGGGCGGCGGACGGATTCTGGGGGAAGCGTGTCATTTTGTGGACCTGCTACAGTATCTGGACGGGAGCGAACTGACGGATCTGAATCTGACCGCGGGCGGAAACGAGGCCTATCCGATGATGGATAATATGCTGATCTCCCTGAAATTCGCTTCCGGGGCCGTCGGCAATATTGTCTATTCTTCCATGGGCTCCAAAAAATACCCCAAAGAACAGCTCCGCGTGCTGTCGAACGGGGCGGTGTACGAGATGGATAATTTCATCCGTCTCCGCAAATACGGAAGCACGAAGAGCGTCAAGGAAAAGCTGGAGCAGGACAAGGGGATCCAGGCGGAATATGAGTTTATTTTCCGGACGCTGAAAAACGGAGAAGAGAATGCGGCGATCAGGGACGCGTTCCTCGGGCAGGAGATGCTGATCCGGGCCATGGAACGCATAAAGGCCGCAAAGGTACTCTAATCCCCGCAGGGCACTAAGGCACGTTTTGTGCCTTGGTGTCGGCGCCCTTCAATGGGTCTTTCAGGATGAGCTGCCCGCATCAGGCTGAAACCGGCGTAGATGTGAACAGTAACCTTTTATCAAGCGTTTCCTTAAAGTTCGGAAACGACAAAACGGAGTTTGCCGTTCTGGGTGCGGGGAATTTTATCGGTGTAAACGATGCGGATTTCCATGCCGATCAGCCACAGTTTCGCCTCCCGGAGCAGTTGTTCTTCGTCATCTTTCGTGTAATGATCGCCCTGGACGACATGAAGCTCAATGTGCCGGAGATCTTTCTGACGGATCTGCGCCTCCTTGATATGAAGCATATCCCGGAAGATCTGATCGAGGGAACCGAGAAGGCATCCGTCCGGCAGGGTCACGTAATCCTCCTGCCTGCCGTCGAGCGAGAGGATCTGCCGGCCTCTGTCCGTCACCCGGTACTCCGCGATGTCGTGGGTCCGGTAGCGGATCAGCGGCATCACGTAGTTGCTCAGGGAGGTGCCGACGATTTCCTTGCCCTTCTGGCCGGGAATGTCGAGAAATTCCACGGCGGCGAAGTCTTCATCCACGAACATGGCTCCGTCTGGGTCCTCCGAGAAGTTTGCCACGCCCTCGGCCAGCCCATAGTGGCTGCGGGGCTCCACGCCGAAGGCCTGTCGGATGCGTTCGCGCTGCACGGGCAGCAGATTTTCCGCTCCGGTGGTGACGTAGCGGACGTCGCGGATCTGCAGATCGTCGTGTGCGAGGATATAATCGGCCAGCAGATTGACGGCCGACGGGTAGCCATGGATCCAGGTGTGTTTTCTGCGGATGATTTCCTCCGCATACCAGCGGATGTTGGTATCGTTCATATGGAAGCTGCTGAAATATTCCTGTCTGCAGGGCAGATTGAAGCGGCTGAAGGGCGGTTTTTTCCGCTCCACCGGCACGATGCCTTTGCTGCCGAACAGAGCGCACCAGGTGTCGAAGGAGATTCCCAGCTTTTTCCGGTATCTCCACCACACGGCCCACTGTTCGCTTAAAACGTTGTGCGTGGTACAGAAGACGAAGCCGCTTCCGGTCGTTCCCGAAGTGTGGGAGGTGATGATCTTCGACCGGGGTTTGGCGGTGGTGATGAAATCCTGATAGTTTTCGTTCACGGTCTGCTTGTCCAGAACCGGCAGCCGCTGCAGATCCTCCAGCCGCCGGATCTGCCGGTAGTCGATTCCGAGAGAGTCGAACATCTTCCGGTAGTACGGTACCGTGTCGTAGCAGTGCTTCATGAGTCTGCGCAGCCGCCGGTCCCGGTATTCGCACAGGCGGTCATAGCTCCAGGAACCGCGTTCTTCATACTGCTGCAGATAATAGGAGAAGGCGCGTCCGTAACGGTTTCTGCGGATCTGGGCGCCTTTGAGCGAGCAGGCAAGGTCCTGTGCCGGTACAGGCAGCCTGTCATATATTTTCATTACATCCATAAGTCGGAATCCCCTTTGTAAGTGTGTGGTTTTGGAGGCGAAAATCTATGAAAGCGCTGATTCAATCACCGCTTTCACAGAGTCTTTGACGGATGCACACGGATTTGCAGAGGAAAATACTGCTCCGCAGCGCAAATCCGGTGCGGGAAACGCTTTTATCAGCGTTTCCCTGTGTTCCTCATGTTATCAATGATGGAATTGGTTGTCAAGAAGAAGTTCGGAACGAAAAGATTACTGTCCACATCCATGCCACCCGGACGCCCGACGCGGGCAGCTCATCCTTCCAGACCCCGCTTGCGCTTAATGAAGGGACGCAGCGGTACTAAGGCGCGAAAAAACCGCGCCTAAGGACCGGCGCCCTTCAATGGGTCTTTCAGGATAAGCTGTCCGCATCAGGCTGAAACCGGCGGGTGTGAACAATAATACGAAAAGTAACCGTTGATTCTGCGGGCAGGTTGTTCTACAATAGGGGCAGGAAACGGAGGGAGAAACGATGAGGATTCTGGTCTATGACGTGGCGGCGGAGAGCGGAGGCGCGCTGACGGTACTGAACAGCTTTTACGAGGAGTTCTGTCAGGATACGCAGAATGAATATATTTTTGTTCTCAGTGTCTGCAGGCTGGAGGAACGTCCTCATATCCGGGTGGTAAATTTTCCGTGGATCAAGAAAAGCCGCTTTCACCGCCTGTATTTTGACCATTTTACGGCGCCCGGCCTGGTGAGGCGGTATGGGGCGGACGAGGTGCTTTCGCTTCAGAATATAGAACTGCCGCACGCGGGAGTGCCACAGACCGTATATGTGCATAACGCGCTGCCTTTTTCCGAATACCGGTTCCGGTGGTCGGAGGCGGCGAATCTGTGGGTTTACCAGCAGATTCTGGGGCGGATGATCCGCCGTTCCATCCGCCATGCGAAAAAGGTGATCGTGCAGACCGGGTGGATGCGCAGGGAGATTGCGAGACAGTGCCGGATCCCTGCGGGACGGATCGAGGTGAAATTTCCGAAGGTGGAAATGCTGAAGACGGAAGCGTATCGTCTGGACAGAGGATGCCCGGTCTTCTTTTATCCGGCCAACGACGCGGCGTATAAAAATCACCGCACGTTTCTGGAGGCCTGCCGGCTTCTGAAAGAGAGCGGGTGCGGCAGTTACAAAGTGATCTGGACGGTTACCGGGGAAGAGAGCGAGGGGATCCGCAGAATCCGGGAGGAGGCGAAGGAGGCGGGACTTCCGATCATGTTCGCGGGGCCCATGCCGAGAAGGGCGCTGTTTGATCTGTACGCCTCTTCGGTGCTTGTCTTTCCCTCTTATATCGAGACGATCGGCCTGCCGCTTCTGGAAGCCCGGTCGGCGGGGGCCTGGATTCTGGCGGCGGACTGCCTGTACGCGAAGGATGTGGTCGGCGATTATGAGCGGGCGGAATTTTTCGGGATCTTTGACGCGGAGGGGCTGAGCAGGAGAATGCGCAGATTTTGCCAGGCGGAAGAAAGCAAAACTTGAAAAAAGCGCGGAAATAGTATATGATGCTATAGAAATACGAAAAGGATGGTTACAGAGATGGCATTGTTAAAAGAATGGCACAAAATTGCATATGACGAGTCCAGAGACAAGGGAGTGATCCAGAGATTCTGGGCGAATTATTTCAACCTGGAAAAGGGTGTGTATGAGAAGCTTCTGGCAGAACCGGATCAGGAGGTCAAAGGAACCGTGAAGGAACTGGCGGAGCGCTTTGGCCTGAGCATCATGGAGATGACCGGTTTTCTGGACGGCATCAACGACAGCCTTGTGACGCCGAATCCCATTGACGAGATGGAAGAGGACACGGAGGTCAGTCTGAAATTTGATAAGGAAAAGCTGTACAAGAACATGGTGGACGCGAAGGCGGACTGGCTGTACGAGCTTCCTCAGTGGGAGGCGATCTACGATGAGGAGACGAGGAAGCGTCTTTATCTGGAGCAGAAGAAGTCCGGTACGGTGGTCAAAGGTCCGAAGATCGGGCGGAACGATCCCTGTCCGTGCGGCAGCGGCAGGAAATATAAGCAGTGCTGCGGGAAAAAGGGCTGACAGAGCCGGCTCCGGGCGGCTTTTGAAGGTACAGAGGGATTTCGTCAGGTGAAGAAAGGCAGGACGGTTTGAAACAGAAAGTTTTGATCATTGGAGCGGGACCGGCTGGTCTGACCGCTGCGTATGAATTGTTGGACAAGTCAGACGATTACGAGGTGGTCGTATTTGAGGAGAGCGATACGTTCGGCGGAATCTCACGTACGGTGGAGCACAACGGAAATCGCATGGATATGGGCGGACACCGGTTCTTTTCCAAGGTGCCCGAGGTGAATGAATGGTGGGAGAAGCTTCTGCCCACCCAGGGTCATCCTTCCAAAGATGACATCCTCCTGCATCGGAAACACAGCGTCCGGAAGGGCGGACCGGATCCGGAGAAGGAGGACCGGGTCATGCTTCGGCGCAGCCGGGTTTCCCGCATCTTCTTCCGGGGCCGTTTTTTTGATTATCCCATTTCCCTGAAGCTGGAGACTTTGAAGAACATGGGATTCGGGACGACGGTGGCGGTGGGCTTCAGTTATCTGAAAAGCCTGATTCACAAACGTCCGGAGCGTTCGCTGGAAGATTTTTATATCAACCGGTTCGGCAGAAAGCTGTACGCTCTTTTCTTTGAACATTATACGGAGAATTTGTGGGGACGCCATCCCAGCGAGATTTCTCCGGAGTGGGGAGCGCAGCGCACGAAGGGGCTGTCGATTCTGGCGATCTTAAAGGACATGTTCGGCAAAGCCTTTCACAGCAAAAACCGCAAGGTCGAGACTTCTCTGATCGAGGAGTTTTCCTATCCCAAGCTCGGTCCGGGGCAGTTGTGGGAACTGACCGCCGAAGAGGTGCAGAAAAAAGGCGGAAGAATTTTGAAAAACGCCAGAGTGACCGGCATCGTGAAGGGAGCGGATAATCGCCTGACGGCAGTCCGTTATGTATATAACGGAAAGACGGAAGAAGAGGCGGGAGATTATGTGATTTCCTCCATGCCTGTCAAAGATCTGGTCGCGGGAATGAACGACGTTCCGCAGGCCTGCGCCCGGATTGCGGCGGGCCTGCCTTACCGGGATTATATGACGGTCGGCGTGCTCGTGCCGCATCTCAATCTGAAGAACGAGACGAAGATCCGCACGCTGGGCAATATCGTGCCGGACGACTGGGTCTATGTCCATGACCGGAACGTGAAGATGGGACGCTTTCAGGTGTATAACAACTGGTCCCCGTATCTGGTGAAGGATGTAGAGCACACGGTATGGCTGGGACTGGAATACTTCTGCGACGAGGGCGATTCGATGTGGTCGATGAGCGACGAGGCGTTCGCCCGCATGGGAATCCGCGAGATGGTCGCCATGCGTCTGATCGACCGCGAGGACATGGTGCTCGATTCTCATGTCGAGCGGGTGAAAAAGGCCTACCCGGCCTATTTTGACACGTACGCGCAGATGGATGAGTTGCGGGAATATCTGGATACGATTCCCAACCTGTTCTGCGTGGGCAGGAACGGACAGCACCGGTACAATAATCTGGATCATTCCATGTGCACGTCCTTTGAGGCGGTGAAAAATATTCTCTCCGGTACGACGGACAAGTCCAACGTCTGGAATGTGAATACGGAGAAAGAATATCATGAGGAAAAATGATGCCGCTTTTTACACACTCGTGCCGCCCGGACGCCCGATGTGAGCAGATAAGCCTTCTGGACCCCGCTCGCGCTTAATGAAGGGACGCAGCGGTATTTAAATCCCCGAAGGGGCATCAAGGCATGTTTTCGTGCCTTGGTGTCGGCGCCCTTCAATGGGTCCTTCAGGTTTATCTGCTCACACCGGGCTGTGCACAGACTGGTGTGTGAGAACCGTAACAATAACAAAGTGAAGGAAAACGAATCAGAGGGCTTGACAGAGCCCGGCGGCATGATATGATTTGATTTGTGTTTTGCAGTTATGATGGTAAAAATCCTTGTAAAGCCCCCAAATGCAGGCTTTACAGGGATTTCTTTTTGCCCTGTGTTTTGATAAGAGAAAAAACAGCATTTCTTCTCTTGTCCGAAACAATCCACAATATGGAATTCTTCCGGAAATATGCTTGTATAATATTTTTGTGGGGAGTATAATAAAACATACAGCAATATACCCAATTCAAAGGGAATATGTGATTTATATTTGTCTATAATTGACAGGAGAAGGGGAACGTAAGATGTTGAAACAAAAATTGTTAAAGCGTGTTTTGCCGGTGATCTTGAGTGTGGCCATGGCATTTGAAATGATGCCGGCTGCCGCGTCTGCCGCAGAATACGGCAAAGACGGGGCTGTTGGAAAAGCAGAACTCGAAGAAAACGAATCGGGCGGCGCTGAGACCGAGGGTGTGGATGTGCAGGGGGAGAACCGTACAGAGGCTGTTTTGAAAGAGAGCGGTACATCGCAGGAAACAGAGGAAAGCATTGCGGCAGAGGAGAAGGCGGAGACTATCGCGGAAGAAGAGTCTCAGACTCATTCGGAAGAGAAAGAGACGTCTGTTGCCAAAATTGTCATTGATGACAGGAAAGCGGACGAGTTTGCGGAGGAAAACAATGGTTTTACGCGCAGACTCGGCGAGGAGGGTCTTGTTTTTTTCACGGAGTATGTCGAAGAGGGTAAGTGCGGCGAACTTCAGGAGGCCGTTAAAGACTGGATTGACATCGAGGTTGACGGGGAGAGAGTGAATACTTTAAAGGACAGACTCACATACAACTGGGTCAAAAAGGCAGAGAGCGGGGAAGGAACAGATACGCCGCTTGACAATCGTCTGCCTGAGGACGCAGGTGAATATGAACTGACTATTTCCATGGATCTTACCAGACTGGACGGAATTTGCAAAAATCTGGAAAGTGATGCGAAGCTTTTCCTGACCATTGAGAAGGCAGATATCGAACTTGTGTTTGGATGCGAGGTCGTTCCCGGAAAAACTGCCGGTGAATTTATTGACGAGGTTAATGAAGGTTATACGATCAAATATAAGAATCGTCCTTATAATGTCAGCAGGGATATCTTTGCCATCAAGGATGCTGCTGGAAAGGAGGACCCTGACAAAAAGCTGCCTCTGCATATATTCAGGATAGACGAGAACGGCGCAAGGCAGCCGATGGAAATGACAGATCGGTTTGACAGAACCAGGGATTATGTGATGACGATTGACGGTATTGCACTCACGGAGAACGGCGTCAGGAACTATAAGCTGTCCGTGAAGGATTCCTATGCGATAACCGTAGGCCAACGTCAGAAAACAGCGGTCAGATTCGAGCGGAAAGATTCCGGCGAGGATCTGATCAGGGTGTTCGATCCGGCAAAGAAATGGACGGCTGCCGAAGTGACGGAGGGGCTCTTTAAGGAACCTGCAGCGGACGGAGCGCTTACAAAGGCAGGCGGAGCGCCGGCTGTATACATACACGGCAAGGACGACAGGGAGGGGGAATACAGCGTTCTTCTCGAGGGTGCGGACCCGAAGGCGGACTGGTATACGCGCATCCGTCTGAAGGACGGCGTCTTATACAATGCGGATGAAGAAGCAGGTGAAATCGTGGCGGCGCCGTATGTCTATAAGCCGATGGCGTCGGATCCCGGAGATGCAGGCGAGTATTTTATCATATGGAGCTATGCCGGCGATGACAGTGCATATGAGAAGTCGCACAGCGAGGCGGTTCGATTCACGATTGATCCTGCGCCCATAGCAGTCAAGGCGAGTCAGGAAAGTGTAGATCAGGCGGGTTTCTGCGACGGTATGACGGGGGATGAAGTCAGAAAAGCGCTTGCGAAGCTTTCTTATGGCGTTTATCCGCTTGTAAAGAACGAAACAACGGGCGCCATGGAAACAGGCAGTACGGCGATTACAACGGTTCCGGGTTTCTTTGGCACGTCTTACGGCATGGGGGACGGAGACCGGACACAGTATTTTGTGCCCGAATTTGTGCTTCAGCGCCGCCCGGTCAGGATTACGGAGAAAGGCGAAGCTGCGCATGGAGTTGATCCGAGGGCAGTAGACTGGACAATCACGGAATCGATAAACGTGGTCATTGATAAGGAAAAAGATAAAATTGCATTTGACAATATCCGGCAGACGGAACTGCCAAATGACGTGTTGAAACAGGATCTGGAAGCCGTACAGTTTGAATTTCGGGTTTTCTTCACGGGCCAGAAGGTGGTATATGACAAGAACGGTTATAAAGTCCGTGTGTACGATGATGCGAAAAAAGACTATGTACCGGTCAGCGTACCGATAACGGACGTGACTACCAACGGCGCCAACCGGAATTATCTTGCGGATATCAGGAGAAAGACGCTCGAAGATACGGCTGTACCTGTGGCCGTAGAGCAGGCAGAAAGCGTACAGATCGTCACGGATGCAATTGTAGACGCATTTGCGGCGGACAATCAGGATATGCTCTATCCTCAGCCGGCGGTCGGCGAGGATGTCCGCAGCATCCATCAGGGCACCCTGGAGAAGCCGGCAGCAAAGATTTACGATCAAAAATCGCTCTTTGCAAACCGCGCTTCCTACAAAAAGGCAAAGGTTCACAGGTTCGGCGGGAATGGCGGAATCGGTGAGGCCTTATCGGTTTCACCCACGGATCAGGCGCTTCAATATACGTGGGATTACATCACGCTGGAAAAATATGAAGAATATCTGGAAACGTGGGATGAGGTACAGAGGCAGTACAAGGACTTTGATGAATACTATTTTAAAACGAATCTGAGCTGGGGCTGGACAGATGTGACGGACGGAACACTGGCCTCGTTTATGTGGGCAGGCGTCTACCGCCTGACCGTGACCTTTCATGACCCCAACCACGAGTACCGGTCTGCCGGGGCGGAAGTGTTTTTCAAAGTGGAGCGCCAGGAGGTGGTCATCGTACCGTCCGGAGCGCAGTATGTGAAAAATAAAGACAATATTGACGGCTTCGTTAGAGATAGTCTCTCTGAAAAGAAAGAAAACAAAGAAAATTTTATCATATATAAGCTCCCTCATAACAGCATGGAGGAGTATTACGCGCTTACGGAAGAGACAAAGAAAAACTATGAGCTGCCGACAGAGGAGGCGATGGCCGAATTTGAGACAAAATATGGGCGCAGGCCTGATATGGAGTCTGATTTTGAAAACCTGGAGTGGAAGGTTTTGAGAAAGGAAAAAGATGCCGCGTCAGGTCAGGACAAGGATCCGGCAGTGTGGGTCAAGGCGGAAGGAGCCTTTGATGACGACTTCACGTACGGCGTAGTCGCGCATTGGAGCGGAAACATATCCGAACTGGAAGGCGAAGTGGTGTCAATAAGCTATACCACACAGGATGTAAAGACATACCGGGAAACCGGCGAAGAGAAGCATCATGAGGCGGTGGGCGACGTCAGATTTTATACGCAGCAGCTTTATGCGGAAGTTGACGCAAAAAAGATCAAGGCGCTCGGCCATGAGTACGACGGGAATCCGGTCAGCCTTGAGGAAGCGGTCAAAGCAATCACGTTCTATACAGACGAAGCGCTGACGGAGAGCAGCCGGATTTCAACGGAAACCGTTGTGAATACTACCGATGAATATGATCCGTCAAAGGTTAACATTTACTGGAAAAAAGACGGCAATATTTATGCAAATAAGAATGCAGTGTACGGCGGCAGCTACGCGCTTTTCCTGCGCTTTTCAGGCGGCTCATTAACACCGGAAGCGGCAGGAGCACCGGAAAGTGCAGCGACGGCGGCGTATGCTCCGGATGTAGTGGTATCTTATGTCAATGCGGATACCGACATTGACGGCACTTTCACGGTCACCCCGCGTGAAATTACGGTTACTCCCAGGACAGTGCCGGCAGATCTTCTGACTGCGGGAAAGAAAGCGGACGGGCTTCTGTCAAATGGACTGACGCTGGATGACAAGGTGGTCGAGAAGGATAAGAAGTTTTTCGAATATGCGGAGATCGCAGCAGGAAGCTTCGACGTGACCTGGGACGGCGTCAACGAGGACGGTACGGACCGGGAACGGTTCGCATATCCGTACAATATTGACAAAAACGGCGGTTATCCCGCATTTAACAAAGCCGTGGAATCTATTGTTCAGGCAGACGGCAGGGAAATCAAGAATCCCGCGGAGGAATATTTGAGATTCGGCAGCACCTATACCGTGAAGCTGACAAATGAGCTTGTATCGCCGCTGAAGGAAAGCTACAGGGTCACTTACGGGACGGCCGAAGTAAAGATCGAAAAGAGAGGGAACGCAGACGTTGCCGGGATTGATAATCATCCTTTATCTGCAGATGGGATTGTCTATAATTTCAGCGGCAGTGCGTATACCGTGAGGCCGCGCGGGGCTGTCAGATTCGTTAACAATGGCGTGATTGTGACAGGACGGGACGGAAATGAAACATTAATCAATACCAATGTTCTCGCTTTCCGAATTTACGCGCCTAAGGAATTTTTAAATAACGCTGCCGAAAGTGAAAAGAAATTCGTATACCAGAATGCGGTCTGGAATGCGGGCGGGTATTTTCTCGGTAATGCCGGCTGGCAGGACGGGGCGTTTGCAGGTGAACAGCGCCGTTATATCGACGTTGTATTTCCGCTTGCCAAGGGAGACACGGAGCGGTCGTTCAACATTACGTGGGAAGACGGATACACCGAGACCTTTATACTGGCGGACATCGTGCTGGAAGAGGATCTTACCAGAGCGGTTGCGCCGAAATCCATCGCATTTAACGGCACGGCGCGCAAAATGGCAGTGGGCGAAAGGCAGCAGCTTGATCTTAAAATTACAAAGGCGCAGCTTGGTGATGTGATTGCGGTCAGATACCGCATCAAGGGCGGAGAGACGAAAAACGAGTACATTAGTCTTGACCCGGAGACAGGCGTTGTGACAGCGCTCAAAGCGGGCAGGGCTGCCACGGTAGTGGAGGCATATCCTGTATATCAGGATTCAAAAGGAGATTTTGTGCCTGTTCTGGACCGCAGAGGCAGGGAAGCGAAAGCAGCCACAACGAGGATTACCGTAACGGACGTGACGGCAGCCTCCATCAAAAAGATTACCGTCCAGGGCGAAAGGGCAAAATTGTATTTCAAAGTGCCGGATAACGGGTACCGCAGGGAAATTTATGTGGTGGACGTCACAAAAGGTACGGGATATGAAGCCAGAAAGAAATGGAAGCCGGCTGACTTTAACAAGGCAATTGACGGTATGACAAACGGTGAATGGGAGAACGCCGGATTTGCGGTTCAGCCGGTTTATACCTATGTTAAAAATGAGGATCTGGATACGAAAGAAGCCAATGGAACCTATGACAAAAAACTGAAAGCGCACATCACAACGATCGACAGACTTGAGGCGGGACATGAGTATGTCGTCTATATAAGAAACGTCAGCGCCTCCAGAGCGCTTGATGATGGTTCTGTTGTAGCGCTTTCGGCAGGCGGCGCAGTCAAAAAATTTAAGACGACCAGGCCGCAGGTAAAAGGGTTGGAGCTTGGCTTTACTGTTAAAAGCGGTGAAAAGGACAAAAAGAACACGGTAACACATCCGGTTAATGAGGATGGTACGGTTGATGTATACAGCTATACGGTAGAGTTGTCCGCCAAAAAAGCACAGTTGAATGTGTACGGATTTTTCTCCGACAAGGCAGGCGGAAACGACGCGGCTGATTTCGGCGACTGGCGTAAATATTCTCTTGTTCCGACAAGGAAAGAGGAAAAAGCCGCCTTGAAGAAGTATCAGATGCCAAAGCTGGAATATGTAATACTTGACGATTTTGCTCAAGAGCCGTTTCATCCAGATTTGGAAAAATCAGAATACGCCACAGTCAACAAAAAGGGTCTGATTACACTGAAAGGTGTAGACTTAAACGGTGAGAAAACGGTATACATCCATGTCAGGGACGGCATGCAGCATGAGGATGATTTCAGGACTGATGCAATGATAGAACTTACCATCACCGCAAAACCGGCCTCCGTTACAGGCAAAAAGGTCAAAATGAAAGTCGGACAGGCGCTTCGGTTATCAGATTGCCTTCTGTATAAGGATGCGAAAAAGAAGAAGCTGCCAAATTACCGTTCCTGCGGCGTTATGATTACGGAGGAAATGCTTGCGGCGGCGGAAGCGAACGGATACCGGATTGAAGATTTCGGAACAGATCAGTTGACGCATGACTGGTATATTACGGCGGTATCTCCGAACAAGGCTAAATTTAATCTCGCCGTGACGGATTTCGATGCGGAAGGCAGGCCGATGGAAGCGGTTGTCAAACTGACTTCGGCTAAGATTGATGCCGTGAAGAGATTGAAAGTGACTTATGTGGATGACCAGAATATTACCATCACTTTCACGCATCCCGCAAACCTTGATGAAAATGATACCGGCGGTGTCTATGATTATGCGTTGGAGGTGAAGGACGCGAGGGGAAATGTGGTCGACAGGAGAATCCTTTCAAACCCGAATAAGGTGTTTGACATTGACGGTGTCAGCGCCAGAGAGCTCAAGAATGTACAGTCATGGTTTCAGCATGCGCAGACATGGGTGGACGCACGCAATCCGAAGCATAAAACGATTGCTGTTGTCGGCGGTACTCCATTAAGCTTTAATTACTATACGGGAACGCGTACAAAGACAAAGACCTTTGCCTACACATACACGAATCCGAAGCTTGTCAGGCTTTCGTCCTACACGGTCTCTGTAACGCCGCTGTTTGAGAATCAGAGGGCGGATAAGGCGGTTTCTGTAAAGACCAGGACAACAAATATCCCGGCATGCCGCGGCAACATGGATATTACAGGACAGGGACCGGAGAAACTGGGCGGACATAATATTGTGATCACATCAGGCGGCAGGCAGACTGCGGTGGGCGGCGGAGCCGCAGGGGCAGCGACAGTCACCGCGCCTTACAGGTTGATCTCCGGCAACACCTATACGCTGCAACTGACGCCGGACGACGCGGCGGCCAGAGACCGGGTTACCGACACGCTGATATGGAAGAGCAGCAACAGGAAGGTAGCTTCCGTCAAGGCAAACGCGGGTACCTATACCGCTACGTTCAAGGCGCTGAATCAAGGCAGGACGACGATCACCGTAACTTCAAAAGTGACAAAGAAAGTCATCGAAAGATGGGCGGTCACGGTCTATGCGGTCAAGGACGGCAGCAGCTACGGCGGAGGTTATGAGCCGACATGGCCGGGTGGATTTTATGAGAACATTCTGGCGTTATATGATCCGTTTTATGAGGGAAGGCTGGAAGTATTGTCGATGGATGTGCCGCTGGTAATTGATAATCATAATGCGGACGGTCCTGTAGAGACATGGGTATCGTTTACTGCGCCGCATTTCGGTCAGTATACTTTCAGTTTGAATATAAACAAATTCTATGACAGCAGGGACGGAAAAGAGATCGGCAGCGGTCAGCAGGTCTTTCTCGAGGCAAACCAGAAAGTGTATTTCTGTGTAGCAGGCGACGGCATACTGAATGTAACCGGCACGGAACTTGCAAGACTGGAAAAGGCACACACAAAAGACGCGCCGCTGGAAGTAAAGGCGGGCTATGTATCCTTCACGGCATGGGAAGACAACGTATATACATTCTGGCATAATGGTACGAAACTTGCTGTCGGCGGAAGTACGGAAACGGGCATGCGCGCCGGCGAGACGAAGTTCATTCCTGTTTTCGGCGACGGAAAAATGTACGTGACCTGGCGTGAAGAAGTGGCGGCGGAGGAATTAAAGCCCGGCAGCCATCCGGCGGGTACCGTGACTCTCGACAAGGACAATCAGATTCGGTACATCAGCTTTACGGCGAATGTCGCGGGTGAATATGCATTTAAGTATAGAAAAGCTGCCGGTGTCAGGATTGTTTTCAGCACTCCGGGCGGCGGGGCGCCTCAGCATGTGTACACGGAAACGAAGAGCGCTGGTACGGAACAGGAGATTGCAGAGCATTATTTCCTCGAAGAGGGCGAAAAAATCGTCATCGAATTTCGGGCAGAGCCTGAGATCACAGACGCCGCACGGAAGCTTTCCGCATCGGTCACAGTGACCGCGCAGCAGCGCAGAAAGCTCGAAAATTCGACCGTCACGATCCCCAGGGGAACGACGGAAATTGTAGAGTATGCGATACCGTCATTTACGACAGAAAAAGCGAGGTTCAGGTTTGCGGTCTCCGGTGAGGCCGGTACGAAAATTATTCGTTATTTGGATAAGGACTACCAGCCGATTACTCTTAATGCCCATACGTTGACGCTGTCGAAGACTTCGGGTATTAAGACCGGCGACAGCATTTATATCATGGTGAATGCGGGAGGCGGCGCGGACGACAAGGACGCAAAAGATGCAGTATTGACGGTAACGCAGGTGCCGGTGGATCTGATCACAGCCGGTTCGGAAAAGACGAAGGAAATAACCAACGGCACGGAGCAGTGGTATACCTTTACCGCGCCCAGGGACGGTTACTATGAGTTTGCTGTAACGGTAGCCCAAAGGGAGGAAAGCGATAAGACACCGGTGCATGGCGCAAGACTTGCGCTTCACAGCGAACTGTTTGGCAGTCTTTTGGTGCCGAACATTTCCACAAAAATCCTCGCCATGAAGACCGGCGAGATGCTTGCGGTTAAGCTGAATCCGGGATATGTGTCCGACATAGTGAAAGAGGACGGCACAAAAGAAGCGGTAAAATCAAACGCGGCGGTGTCTGTCAAAGCTCTGGAGATCCGGCCGCTGGCATTAGGCGCGGAAAACGCGGCAAAAGTGCAGATACCGGCGAAAAGCAAAGAGGTGCGTTATTATTCCTTCACGGCGGCGGCAGGAGCCGACTACACGATCTCCTGGCAGCCGGCGGATACCGGGGCGGATTACGCGGAAGTGGCTTTCTCCAGCTCCATAACCTCTCAAAACGAATGGCACGCGGTAGCCGCAAACGGCAGCGATATTAAGTTAAAAGCCGGCAGTGTGCGTTATATTAAGGTTGGGATTGATGACGCTGAGGGCGGGAACCCGGTTGACGGTTTGCTGTGCGTGACGGCGGCGAACCTGGATGCGGACGTTCTTACAGCCGGCACGGCATATTCGTTCCGTCTGGAAGACAAGGACAACAGGGACGATGAGGGCGTTCAGAAAGTTGTCAGGTTTACGGCGCCCGAAGCCGGCTGGTATGCAATCGTCATGACAGCCGATGAAAATCCAGTCAGCGGTCTGCCTTATGCATATCCGCGGATCAGCGGCGGCATAAACGTACCGTTTGATTCTGTCTGGTTTGAGAAAGGCGAGACAAAATATTTCACGTTATCATTTACCGCGGCCGGGGAGGTCAAAGAAACATCAGGAACGATGATGATCCGTTCGCTGGCGGAACCGTTTACGGGAGAGCAGGAGGATGTGTCTGCGGCAAAGGGCATTGTCAAAGCGTACACATATACCATACCTGTGTCAGGCAGATATGAGTTTAAAGCGGATTATGACAGGGAAAAGGCGGCTGTACGATGGCTGGATGCGGATGGAAATTCACTGACGGACGGCGGATACTGTCGGAAGAATACAAAAGTTACGGTCTGTGCCGAAGGACTGGACGAGGAGACCGACGCGTCCGTGAAACTGTACAAACCTGCCCTGATCAGTACGACCGCGTTCCATGCAGGCGAAAATGCAATAGAAGTGAAAGCGGGCGGGACAAGGTATTATGAGTTGAGCACGGGAGCCGAACCCAGGACTTATGAATTTGAGCTCTCGGAGATCACCGGTACGGCAACGGCTGTAATGGAGCGTGTCATTGATGATAATAATTTCTGGCAGACTCTGTCAGACGGCGGTGCGGTATCCATGCGGAAAAACAGCAGGCTTACCGTCAGGATCACTTCAAGCAGCGAGAAAAAGGATTTGAGCTGCAAACTGAACATCACGGAAAGAAGAGAACTGAAAGCAGGCGGGAATACGGTACACCTTGATGCGGGCGAGTCGGTCAGTCTGACCTATCGTGCGCCTGAGGCCGGTTACTACAGCTTCTATGTGAATGAACCGGGCAAAGAGCTTGCGCTTGTAACTTACCAAAATCAGTCATGGGTATCGAAGACGGGCGACAGCTTCTATGATCTTGCAAAATTAACGGCTAAAGGCACACGTACTTACAAATTGACAAACGAAGGCAACAGTGCGGTTGACCTGACAGTCACAATGAATACGGTGGAACCGATTGCCCTGGAGCCGGGCAGCAGGACCGAAGCGAAAACCATCCCTGCAGGCCAGAAGGCGTACTATGCGCTCAAGACCTTTAAAAATGCCGAATATCTTATAAAGATAAGCGATACCGGCAAAGGCGCGGATTTGCAGGTAAATCTGGACGGTGCGAATGTGACCGGCGATCTGAAGAAGACAGTTGACGGCGTTTCGCTTGAAAAAATTCTTAACGGCGAGAGCCTGCTCTGCATAACGAACAACGGCGTCAAAGAGACGACGGTCTCGGTCGAGCTTACCATGTCCGAGGTACAGCCGCTGCCGGAGGGAGCGGTTACGCTTGCGAAGAATGAAAGCAGACGGATCAGCTTTGTCGCGGCGGAGGACGGAAGATACCTCATCGCCAAGGACAATGACGACGTCGCGATGGATTCCGGCCTGATACAAAGAGCAGCCGGCGACGGAAGTTATTCTTCCATGGGTTCGGTAACTGCTTACCGGGAATGCTTCTTGAATAAGGGCGACAAGCTGATCTACCGATTGTCCTATACGCCCGATGCAGGGGACACGAAAGCGAAGGAGAGTCAGAGCGTCAATGTAAAGATTACAAAGATTGTACCGACACCCATCGAAGCCGAATCAACCGCGGTTACGATTGCGGAGAAGGATCACAGATCCGTCTGGTATCAGTTCACGGCGGTAAAGGACGCGGTGCATACGTTCGTATTGGAAGACGCGTATGGAAATAAAGTGCCGGATAAAATGGAGTTCCATCGGTACTTTACGGATGGTTCTGCCGATAAAAATGCGGAAAGGCATATGAAGTCGGGCAGGAAGGTGTACATCAAGGTGAACTATCCCGATGCAGGCAGCTATACCTTGAAGTATACGACAGCGGAAGCCATTACGGAAACAGGAGTCAAAACGCTGGATTTCGAGTATAACGGCGAAGTACAGGAAGTGAAATTTGTGGCGCCTAAGGGCGGTATCTACAAGGTTTCGGCAACGGCAGTCAGGGGCAGCTTTACTGTCGAAGGAAAGCTCGGCGGTCGGACGGTTGTGGATTCGTTCAGCACGAACGGCGGCCAAAAATCAAAGTTCTTAGAAAAGGATGACATTGTAACATTTACGGTAACAGCGATGCGGGACGGTAAATCTTCCGCTACGCTCCGGATTGCCGAGGACAACATGGCGGCCGCTTTGACATTAGGCAGGGAGTACGCCGGAATCAGCGATACGGAGAGAGAGATTTATCATGAGCTCCGTGTAGAAAAGAAAGCGTTGTATGCAATTACGGCGGGCGGTGAACCTGAGGTTTGGTATACTGTAAACGGAGAATCCGAACGGTCACTGAACGGCACCGCATACCGGGAACTCGAAAAGGATGACAGAATCATCATAAAAATTGCAGAGGCAGCGGCGGAAAAAGCATATACCGTAAAAGTCGAGGAAGTCAGCGCGGTTTCGCTGGACGGTAAAAATGAGGAAAATAAGCCTTATACTGTCAGTGCAGGAGAACATTACTACGGATTTACGACTGGCAAGGCATATGTTCAGTTCAAGGTTCCGGAGGATGGCAATTACTACATTGCTGTGCAGACGGTGAGCGGTAATATCGGCTACGATGGCATGACTGTCGCGGCTCCCGCAGCAAAAGCAGTCGGGAAGCAGCCGGCAATTCATAAGCTCACGAAGGATCAGACGGTTACATTTACGTTTACAAACAGCATGCCGAAGGATGAGGAAAATCCTGACGGGGATTATAAGGAAGCGCTGTTTAAACTGATTATTAAAAAAGCGGCGGCTGACGAAAACCCGATCAATGCAGGGGAGACAAAATCCGATTCGCTGGCGGCAGGCGAAAGTATAAGCTATCAGTTTAAGGCTGCGGAAGCAGGAAAATACATCGTCAGCTTCAATGGTTCAAACTGTACGTTGAACAACGGTTGGGGTCAAAACACGGAGCGGACGCTTGCAAAAGAGCAGACTTTGACATTGACAGTGGCTAATCCGTCAGACAGCAGAGCGGGCAGCTATGAGCTGACGGTGGCGAAACTGTCTCCGGAGGCGCTGACCTCTGGCGTAACGGTACAAAAAACGCTCCCCAAAGGCGAGGCGGCCTACTATGAATTTGCCTCGACAGAGACGACCGACGACGGAGAAACAACGTATCAGATTTACATCAGCGGTACGGGTGTGCAGTATACGTGTAAAAAAGTAAATGCGGAAGGCAGCGAATCCACGGTTTACGGCACGCATACAGATTATAACCATGAAGTGACATTAAAGAAGGGCGAGAAGCTGGCTATTACAGTAAGGAACAACAGCGATACCTTGACTAGGGGCTTCAAGCTGACCGTAAAGAAGGTGGAATACAAGACTGTAAAGGCGGATACCCCGTTGTCCGGCTCCCTGGATGCATATGAAAACGGATACTATGAGTTTACGTCCGAGGATGAGTCGACGGACGGAACGGCGTATCAGGTTTCAATCAGCGGCAAAGACGGCGCGGCGATTCGGAAGATTCAGACGGTAAGCTGGGAAAAGGACAGCGAAGGAAAGGATCAGCCGGGAATGCCGACGACTGTGCCGGAGAGTCAAAAACTGTTTACCTTAAAGAAAGGCGAAAAGCTTCTGATCACCGCGGCAAACAGCAGCGGCAAAACAGCGCAGTTTGAGATGGCGGTCGAAAAGAAGGAGGACGTTGCCGTTACCTACGGCGCAATCGCTGCGGACGAGAAAAAGACAGGCAAACTCGCGGAAGATGAGAGAGCCGGCTATGAGTTTACGGCCAGTGACGCGGCGGAGGAGGGAACGCTTTACAGCGTACTTTTCCGCGGCACGGCATGCAGCTACAGCCGGACCACAACCGTAACAGATGCTGAAGGCAAAACGGAAGAAAAAGTAGTTTCCGGTTTTTTGGCTCCAGGCAGTCAGGAGTTTACATGGAAGAAAGGAGATAAGATCCGCTTTACGGTGAGCGGCGCCGAGAAGTATGAACTGACCGTGAGGAAAGTGACGTATGCACCGCTTGTCCTGGGCACGGCAGCGGCAAAGACGCTGGGCGCAGGAGAAACGGCATACTATCAGTTTACCTCGCAGGACGACCCCGCGGAGGGAGAAACAGCGGTGAAATATCAGGTATACGGCAGCTTCAACGGTTATATCGTCCAGACAAGGACGGTAACCGTAGAGGATGACGGACAGACAACGGAGACAGTCTGGAGAAACAAAAGCAGCGAATATGACTTAAAGAAAGGTCAGATTCTTCAGTTTAAGGTGACGGGAGGCAATGTCACGGGCCAGTTCAGGCTGACAATAAAGAAAGTGGAATACAGCCCGATGACGCCGGGCACGGCGGCGGAGGGAAGGCTTGATCTTGCCGGGAACGGATATGCTTACTATGAGTTCGTTTCACAGGATGATCCCGCGGAAGGGCAGAGCACAACGACGTATCAGGTATACGGTACCGCATATTATTCCTATAGCACAGTGACTGTCCATGAGGACAAGACGCTTACGGCGTCCGGCTGGTCCTATAAAAACGGAGCAATGAAAATTGCTCTGTCCAAAGGGCAGCGTCTCCGGTTCAGGGTGAGCGGTTCAAGTAAGCCGGCGGAAGGTTATAATCTGACGGTGGCTAAGACGGAGGAGAAGGCAATCGCTGTCGGCAGCAAAACCGAGACGGGAAGACTGGGCAGAGGACAGGAGCTTGTCTATACGCTGAAGTATGAGAAGGATACGCCGACCACTTATTCGCTGAGTTATGAACAGACCAAAGGCGTGAGCGTCTCTGTTTCCGGAGTTGCAGTGAAGAACGGGGATATGCAGAGAATCCAGGTGTCGAAAGGCGATACGTTCAAGATAACGGTTACGGCTGATGACGAGGCCGACAACTTTGCATTTACCGTCAGCGAGTTCAAGCCTGAAACAGTGACGGCGGGCACGATGACGGCATTAAGGAAGCTCGCTCCGGGAGAAACGGTGTATTATCAGTATCCTGTGGGAGAGGACGGTTCCTGGGTACTTTCCATGGTGGAGAGCGAATCCGGCAGGCTGACGCTCGGATACGAAATAAACAGAGCGGAGACAGTCACGTCGAACGGTGTGATTACAGGCGGCGTAGGAGAAATCAATCTTCAGAAAGACGATCTTCTGCTGCTCAAAGTATCCGCGCCGAATACAAAGGCGGCAGCCAGATATTCATTTAAGCTGATGCTGCAAAAGAAACCTGCGGTGGAATCGGAAACGTCGCTGCCGTGGAACGGCACACTGCAGCAGGGCGAGGTAAAGTACTTTAAATTTACGGTGCCGGAAGAAAAGAAAGGGAGCAATACGAAATATACGCTTTCTATTCCTTACATATCGAATGCATTGAAGTATACATATGACGGCAGTTCGATATTTATATCGCAGCCCTGTTATAACCGGGATGTGACTGACGATTTCGTGCTGAGAGTGGCAAACATCTCCATGTACAGTGCAGCAGAATGCAGCATTGACGTGCAGGAGAATCCATATGCAGACCTCGGCGGAAGCAGCAGGGAAGGTATCATTGCCAAAGGGGAAACGGAGTATTACAAATATACTCCTGTTCAGAAGGAGACGGGAGTTTATGTACTGGAATGTGAAGGTGACGTTCAGGTACAGTATTCAACGGACATAACAGCTACAAAGTCCTGGAAGAATATCTCCGGCCGCAGGATCAATCTGACAGACTCTGCAAAGACGATCTATCTGAAGATCAGTCACAGCGGTACCGAAGAGACGTCCAGTTACAAGGTGTCCGTCAAGGAAGTGCCGTATGAAGTGCCTGACAATTTCAGGCTGCGCGCCAGCACGGCAGCCGCGTGCATCGGAAGCGACAAATTATACCTTTATCTGGACACGGATATCTCGGCGGATCAGATTACCGTGTTCTATGGCGAAAAGGATTCCGATAAGGAACAGCAGGTCGACTTGTATGACGACGGTTCTGCAATGCATGGCGACGATATGAAGGGCGACGGAACGTACAGCGCCGTCATTCGTCCCGCAGGTTCCGAAGATGTGGAAATGCAGTTTACCGCCAGATATGGTCGGGAAAAGTCAAATACAGTTCTTGTTAAATACTATAAGCCGCTTTCGGATGACGTTTTCAGTACAATGGACGCTGTCGACAACGAGATTGATCATTTATTATCCGAATCGGATTTTACGGAGAAAGCCAGTGGTGAAAAGCTGGAAATGGTCAAAGAACTCTTGAATGAACTTGCAGAAAACGAAAAAATTCTGGAAAATTCCATTCATGTTGACGAGGAACATTCCCTGGTCAGCTTCCGGTACCCCGGAGAGATTCTGGGCGGCGTCATGTATGAAGAGTTTGAGGGAGATTTCAACGGAGCAGTTGAAACCGATCTGTTTGATGAGAAAGGAGAAGAAACGCAGCGGAAAGATTCTTATCCGGAGAGAAATACGTATGTGCCGCCTGTTCCTTACAATGCAGTCGATACGGAACAGAATCAGGAGATCGGCAGGGCGGTCATCCTGAACTCATTCCCCAGCTTTGAGACAGGGACGGAGATGATTGCATACAGGACCGGATTCTATGAAACCTTAAAGTCAGAATGGGATGAAGTCGGACTGAAAACGATGCTGGATACGGATGTGACGGTGGCTGACTACAGGAATCTGCAAGACTACAACGTTGTCTGCATTTCTACGCACGGCAGCACTTATACTTCGGCAAACGCTCAATCTCCGGCCATCTGCCTGTCGGAGCCGCAGTCGAGCGAGAAAGACAAAAAATATATGGCAGAATTGAAAAATCAACAAATTGCAAAAGTAAGCGGGTCTTATTGGATCCTGCCGTCCTTCTTCACAGGGCAGTACGGGGAAGGCGCGTTTGATGATACCTTTGTTTTTTCGGAATGCTGTATGTCAATGGGATCAGGGAAAGGCGGCAATAAGTCACAATATAATTATTCTATGGCGAATGCATTTACCGGCCGCGGAGCAAAGGCATACACAGGGTTCCACAATTCTGTGTTTGCGACGTACAGCCGGGAATTTATGAAAGAATATGTCAACTGCTTAATTGAGGGCGGGACGTCCGGCGAAGCATATGACGCTGCTGCGGGCAAGTACGGGGATAATCATGAACAGTGGTTTAATGACAATTATTCCTATACATTGAAGGATTTCTATGAGAAAGATGAGAAGAATCCGACCACTTATAATCCGCTCGTACATAATGCATATTCGGTACATAACGGAGACATTAACGCGGTACTGGTAAACGACGGGCTGCAAAACGGCGGGTTTGAAAAAATCAATTCTGTTACAACGGCTCCCAAAGTCTGGGCATGTATGGGGGATGTCCGTACTCTGACCCAGCTTGGCGGCGTTAAGCCATATGGTGATGTATATGGCGGTGAAAACAAACGCATGGCAATCATAACGACCGGCATCGGCGCCAGGGAAAACGCTGTATTTGCGGGCGGAACAGAGGGAAGTATGCTGAGTCAGACATTCCGTGTTCCGCACGGTGCCAAAACGCTGCGGTTTGATTACGATTTTATTTCAGAAGAGCCGATGGAATATGTCGGAAGTCAGTTTGACGATAATTTTGGGATCCAGATTTCAAAAGGGGGAGATACTGTACTGAATAAGACTTATGAATCGATCAACACCTCGAAATGGGAACTGATCGAAGGCATTAATTTTGCCGGCGGTGATGATACGGCATTCCATACGGACTGGAAGTCGGCAGAGGTTGATATCTCGGCTTATAATGGGGATGTCATAACGCTTCGTTTCATCATCTATGATGTGGGTGACCAAATCTATGATTCGGCCTGTGTGATTGACAATGTCAGACTGTATTAAGTACGGGAAGAAGACCGCAGAGGCCGTTCCATGCGGCGTAGTTCGCTGAACGTATCTGTGCCATGTCGTCAAAGCGGCATGTGCGCAGATACGGATTCATACCGGGGGATGACTGATTCCCCCGGTATGTAAATTTATAAAAAATTGTGTACATATATAAGGAGGTATCAAAATTGAAAAAAATAAAACCTCTGGTTTTTATTGTTATCATTTTGGCTTTTATAATGATTCTGCTGTTTGTCAGAACCGCATACGGCAATATGACCGTACAGGGAAATCAATCGGCCGAAGCGAAAACGGAAATGGGAGATGAAAAGATGAGCGGGGAAACCCCAGGAGGCAATACAGGCACGGAAAGCAGCGAATCGGCCGAAGAGAAGGTTGCGGCTGTAGACAAAAAGATGAATGATGTGCTGGCTGGTGACGAATATAATGAGATGTCTTTGCCGGAGCGAAAGGAACTGGCGTCTGATCTGCTTTCGCAATTGGAGCGGGACGGGTATATAACCGGACTGTTATATGACGATGACAGTTTCACATATTCATTTGAATATGCTGACGGAACCCTTGGAGGATGGAGGATCAAGGATTTCTCCGATCAGGATGATTTGCTGCCGATGAATTGACAGAGCAGGTGAAAAATAACAAAGTGAAGGAAAACGAATCAGAGGGCTTGACAGAGTCCGGCGGCATGATATAATGGTAACCAGTTGAACAGGATAATACAGAGACAGGAAGAGTAGGGCAATGGAATCATTCAGAGAAGGGATTGTAACGGTGCGAGATCCCCGTGAGGAAGCTGTCTGAAGACCACCCTGGAGTGACTTTCGCAGAGTCCGGCCGGCGCCGTTATCGCCAAATGAGTGGTAAATCTTACAATTAGGGTGGAACCGCGGTAGCTTTGTATATCGTCCCTGAACCGTCTTCGGACCGTTCAGGGATTTTTGTGTGTCCGAACTATGAAAAACAGAACAATGAAGGAGGAGCAAAGATGAAAATTACATTGAAAGACGGATCGGTAAAGGAATACGGCGAGAGCAAATCCGTGATTGAGATTGCCTGCGATATCAGTGAGGGACTGGCGCGGATGGCCTGTGCCGGAGAGATCGACGGGGAAGTGGTGGATTTAAGGACGGTGGTAGACCGGGACTGCGCATTGAATATACTGACCGCCAGAGATGAGGCGGGCCTCAGGGTCATGCGCCACACCTGCTCCCATGTGCTGGCGGAGGCGGTGAAAAATCTGTTTCCGGAGGCGAAGCTGACGATCGGACCGGCGATTGACAGCGGATATTATTACGACTTTGACGCGGCGCCGTTTTCCAGAGAGGATCTGGACAAAATCGAAAAAGAGATGAAAAAAATCATCAAAAAAGGCGCGAAGCTTGAGCGGTTTACCCTTCCCAGAGAAGAAGCGGTCCGTTTTATGGAAGAAAGAGGCGAATCCTATAAAGTGGAGCTGATTCAGGAGCTTCCGGAGGACGCCGAGATTTCTTTCTACCGTCAGGGAGATTTCGTCGACCTGTGCGCGGGTCCTCATCTGATGAGCACCAAAGGCATCAAAGCGTTCAAACTGACCTCTTCCTCCGGAGCTTACTGGAGAGGAGATTCCAACAAGGCGATGCTGCAGAGAATCTACGGAAGCGCGTTTGCCGCCAAAGAGGAACTGGAGGCTTATCTTCAGCATCTGGAAGACATCAAGAAGCGGGACCACAATAAACTTGGGCGGGAGATGGAACTTTTTACGACTGTTGACGTGATCGGGCAGGGCCTTCCGCTGCTGATGCCCAAGGGAGCGCGGATGATCCAGACGCTGCAGAGATGGATTGAAGACGAGGAGGATAACAACTGGGGCTATGTCCGCACCAAAACGCCGCTGATGGCCAAGAGCGATCTGTATAAGCTCTCCGGGCACTGGGATCATTACAAAGAAGGCATGTTTGTGCTCGGGGACGAGGAGAAGGATAAGGAAGTGTTCGCGCTGCGTCCGATGACCTGTCCGTTCCAGTATTATGTCTACAAGGCGAGCCAGAAATCCTACCGGGATCTTCCGCTCCGCTACGGAGAGACGTCCACGCTGTTCAGGAACGAGGATTCCGGCGAGATGCACGGACTGACCCGCGTGCGCCAGTTTACCATATCGGAAGGACATCTGATCGTCCGCCCGGACCAGATGGTGGAAGAATTTAAAGGCTGCATGGCGCTGGCGAAAAAATGCCTGACGACGCTCGGCGTGGAGGAAGACGTGACCTATCACCTCTCCAAATGGGATCCGGACAACCGGGAAAAATACATCGGGGAACCCAAGGTGTGGAACGAGACCGAACAGCACATCCGCGAAATACTCACGGAGTTGGAGATTCCGTTCGTGGAGGATGTCGGGGAAGCGGCCTTCTACGGTCCCAAGGTGGACATCAATACAAAAAATGTATACGGCAAAGAGGATACCATGATTACGATCCAGTGGGATGCGCTGCTGGCGGAACAGTTCGATATGTATTATATCGACCAGAACGGGGAGAAAGTCCGTCCGTATATCATCCACAGAACTTCCCTTGGCTGCTATGAGCGGACGCTGGCGTGGCTGATTGAGAAATATGCGGGCATGTTCCCGACCTGGCTGTGTCCGGAGCAGGTACGCGTGCTGCCGATTTCCGATAAGTATCTGGATTATGCGCAGAAGGTTCAGGACGAGCTGAAAGCGAACGGAATCTGGTCTTCCGTCGATATGCGGGCGGAGAAGATCGGTTACAAGATCAGGGAAGCGAGGATTGCCAAAATTCCGTACATGCTGGTCGTGGGAGAGAAGGAAGAGGCGGAGGGGAAAGTCTCTGTCAGAAGCCGCTTCCTGGGCGATGAAGGCCAGAAAGATCTGAAGGAATTTATTCAGGCCGTCTGCGAGGAGATCCGCACGAAGGAGATCCGCAGGATCGAAGTACAGGAGCAGAAATAGATTCAAAGCAAAGGAGGACACAGCGTGAAGGAGCGGAAAAAGGAACTGGATGTGATTCGGGTAATCGCCTGTTTTCTGGTGGTGGTGGTCCATGTGTCCGGTTACGGAATGGAGGTTATGGATCCCATGACAGGAAACTGGGCGACGCGCAATCTGGTCAACTGTCTGGTCCGGTGCGCGGTGCCTGTCTTTTTCATGATCAGCGGAGTGCTGTTCATGGACCGGGAGCTGTCGATTCGGACGCTGTATCGGAAATACGTTGCCAGGCTTCTGGCGGCGTGGGCGGTCTGGTCCGCGCTGTACGCGTCGATCGACTATATCGCGGAGCGAAAAGCCGGTCCGGTGTCGGTCGGTTATTTCTTCTCCCGGTTTGTGCAGGGGCATTACCATATGTGGTTCTTGCCGGCGCTTCTGACCGTCTATCTCTTTCTGCCGATTCTGCAGAGGACGGTGCGGGCCTGCTCCGGGGAGGAGTTGAAATATCTGGGCGCGCTCATTCTGGCGGGAGTGATCGGGAAAAAAACGCTGGATCCTTTTCTGGCCGGCGGCCCGGCGTGGGATGCGCTGTGGGAGAATCTGGCGGTGCCGGTCAGCTCCATTGGGATCGTATACTTTGTACTTGGGTACTGCCTTTATAAACAGTACGACCGTTATCCCGCCGGGGCGTATCTGGCGGTTTATATCCTCAGTGTGCTGCTGATGGCCGGGGGCAATCAGTACTGGGCGTATCTGAGCGGGGAGCATGAGGCGGGCGCGAGCGGTTATCTGACCGTCGGCGTGCTGATTTCTTCCTCCGCGTTCTTCCTGTTTCTGGTCCGTGTGTTCTCCGGACGAAAAACGGGGGGCAGAAGTTACGAATGGATCCGCAGAGTATCGGAGGCGACCTTCGGCGTCTATCTTGTGCACACGCTGTTCATCGAACAGGTCTACCGGAGACTCGGTCTGACGCAGGATTTGTTTCCGGCGATCGTTTCCATTGTATTATTTTCAGTTCTGACCTTTCTGATCAGCCTTCCGGTGTCGTTTTGCATCCGCAGGGTGCCGCTGATCGGGAAATGGATTGCATAAGATGGAGAATCAGATGAAAGAAAAGAAAAGACAGATCCTGCCGATTGCCGGCGAGGTTCTTTTGACCGTGTATCTGTATCTGATCAGTTACTTTTACACGTTGTCCCCGCCCCTGTCCCTGACGGCTCCTTTACGGCTGCTGGTCTTTTACGGAATGGTACACCTGGGGTGCGGGCAGTTGAAAAAGATACGGTTTGCGCTGGCGGACGAAGCGGGGAGGAAGAACCTGAAATTCGGAGTCCTGGTCTTTGCGGCGACGGCCGCTGTTCTGATTGTCTACTGGATCGCCTGGTATCCGGGCGGACTGATCGTCGACACGTTCAACCAGTGGTATCAGGTGCAGCAGGGGTTTCTTCTGGACTGGCATCCGGCGATTCATACCCTTCTGTTCCTCAAGCTTCCGTCCCTGATCTGCAACAGCCTGGCCTTTGTCAATCTGGTGCAGATCGTATGGCTGGGTCTGGCCTCGGCGTATCTGGGGATGGTGCTGGAACGTTGGGGAATCAAAAAAAGATATATTCTGACAGCGCAGCTGCTGGGATTTGGGCATCCCGCCGCCTCGATTGTCCATTCCTTCTGCTGGAAGGATACGGCGCTTACGATCTTTGTGATCGTTCTGGCGGGACAGGTTCTGGAGATCGTGTTTTCCGACGGAGCATGGCTGAAGAGATGGGATCATCTGCTGGCTTACGGTCTGTGCGGCGCGCTGGCGGCGCTGATGCGGCACAACGCCATTCTTCTGGTCGGGCCGCTGATGCTTCTGACCGCGTTTTTTTACTGGAAGGAGATCCGGTATTACTGTTTCCTGCCCGGGATGTGCACGCTGCTTTTCATGGCCGCCATCAAAGGACCGGTGTACCGTCTGCTGGACGTTCAGAGCCATCCGCAGGTATCGGCTGAGATGCTGGGAGTTCCGATGACGATTCTGGCCAATGTCCTGATTCACAATCCGGAGGCGCTGGATCCGGAGGCGCGGGAATTTCTCTACCGGATCGGCGACCGGGAACTGTGGGAGGAAAATTATGTGGAGGGAAACTGGAACAGCGCCAAATGGATGGGAGACGACATTTCCAATGACGTGATTGAGGAAGTCGGCGCCGGGAAGGTCCTCCTGTACACCTGGCACGCGCTGCAGCGGGAACCCCGCTATGCGTACCGGGCCGCGGTGAAGCTGTTCGAGGTCGTCTGGAAGCCGGCGGGAACCCATGTGACGTGGAGCTACAGCATCAACGTGGATTCCGGCAACATCTACGGCTACGAAACCAGAGGAGTGCTCTGGATGCAGAAGCTTCTGAATCGTTTCCGGCAGGCGTCCGTAAAGGGTACGCCGCTTACGACATGGGGCTGGCATATCGGTTTTTTCATTCTCCTGCTGTCGTTTGCCGGGGTCAGCCGTCTGGGGGACTGCAAGAAGCTCTGTCTGTGCTGGCTGCCGATCCTGTGCTATGATTTCGGGACGGCCCTTCTGCTGTGCGGCCCGGACTTCCGGTTTTTCTCTTTTAACACGGCCGTCGTGTTTCCCCTGCTTCTGGCGCTTTTGAGTGAGCGGGACGGAAAAAATCAACAAAAAAAGTTGTAAAATACTGTTGACAACAGTCGCCGGTTCTGGTATCATAACTGAGTCGGTTGTGATACCGAACGGAATACGGCGAGATAGCTCAGCTGGCTAGAGCACACGGTTCATACCCGTGGTGTCGAGGGTTCGAGTCCCCCTCTCGCTATGGATTATGAGGGCGGAAAGCATGAACAGGTGTTTATGCTTTCCGCATTCTTTTTTATGCATACGGGCGCCCAGGGAAGATTGTCAGCAGAGCTGACAGGCGCCCGATGCGCGGGCAGGGAAGAAACCTTCCCTGCTCGATTATATGCAGTGATTGCTGCGGACGCCCGGAGAGAGCGTCAGATGCGGAACTCAAAATTAGGAGGGAACAAATATGAGAGCAGGTCTGGGATACGATGTACATCGTCTCGTGGAAGACCGGGATCTGATTCTGGGGGGAGTGAAAATTCCGTATGAGAAAGGGCTTCTCGGCCATTCGGATGCGGATGTGCTTTTACACGCCATTATGGACGCCCTGCTGGGCGCGGCGGCGCTCGGGGATATCGGAAAACATTTCCCGGATACGGATCCGGCGTATAAAGGCATCTCCAGTCTCCGCCTTCTTGCGCATGTGGGGCGGCTTCTGGAACAGAAGGATTATCAGATTGTGAATATTGATGCCACCATCATTGCGCAGCGCCCGAAGATGGCGCCGCACATCCCGCAGATGGTGAGCAATGTGGCGGATACGCTGGGACTTGAGGAAGAACAGGTGAACATCAAGGCCACGACGGAGGAAGGGCTTGGGTTCACGGGAACGGGAGAGGGAATCTCCGCTCAGGCGATCTGTTCCCTGATGCCGATTGAGGCGTATATAGAGGAAGACCGGGTGTCGGGGAGAAAAGAATGCGAGGGGTGCGAAGGATGCCGGAAGGTTTGAAGGAACTGCCGACGCCGTTTTATCTGCCGCAGGAACAAAAGGAGAGGTCCAGAAGCCTGTACGAACGCGTGTTCCGGGAGGACAGCCGGAGGTTTGTGGATTACTATTATACGTATAAGACGAGGGACAATGAGATTCTGGCGGTGGAGGAGGACAGGCAGATCGTCTCGATGCTGCATCTGAATCCTTATCGGATGATTGTAAACGGCTATGAAGTCGAGAGCCGTTATATCGTGGCGGTGGCGACGGACGAGCATTACCGTCATCGCGGGTATATGCGGATTCTGCTGGAGAGAGCGCTGAAGGATCTCGCTGCCAGGGGAATGCCTTTTACCTTCCTGATGCCGGCCAGCGAGAGCATTTATGCTCCGTTTGACTTTGCCTGGATCAGTTCTCACACGTCTCTGCCGGAGCGTGTACTCCGCATGAATACGGAAGAGCAGAACCGCTGGCTGGCGGAGAGATACCAGTTGTTCTGCCGGCGGGACGAACGGTATATGGAGAATCTGCGCGCGCAGAAGGAAGCGGAAGCGGGAGAAGCGCCCGCCGCACAGATGCCGCCGTATATGGCGCGCATCACCGACGTATGCCGGATGCTGCATCTGATCAGAAGCCGGAAGGAACAGCGGCTGTATCTGCGGGTCAGGGATCCGCTGATCCGCGGAAACGACGGATATTTCCTCTGGGAATCCGCGGGAGAGCAGGCGAGGGTGGAGAAACTGTGCCAAAAACCGCATATACTGGATATGGAACTGACCGTCGGGGAACTGGTTTCCTTTGTATTCGGAGGTCTCCGGTGCTGCCTGTCGGAAGAGGTCTGAAGGCGAGAATCAGGAAGGAGTAGGGAGTCGTTATGGGGCTGATCAGTTATATCAGAGAAGAGATCGAAGTGATCCGGGAGAGAGACCCGGCGATAAAATCCAATATGGAGGTGTTCCTCTACCCGACGTTTCATGCGATTCTCAGGTACCGGTTTGCGCACAGACTGTATCGGAACGGGCATTTTTTCCTGGCCCGGTGGATTTCCCAGCGCACGGCGAGGAAGACCGGCATCGAGATCCATCCGGGGGCGGTGATCGGCAAAGGACTGTTTATTGACCACGGAACCGGCGTGGTCATTGGAGAGACGGCGGTTCTGGGCGACAATGTGACGCTGTATCAGGGAGTGACTCTGGGAGGCACCGGGAAAGAGCAGGGCAAGCGTCATCCGACGCTGGAAGACAATGTCATGGTCAGCGCCGGGGCCAAGGTTCTCGGATCCTTTACCATCGGGGAGAATACGAAGATCGGCGCCGGAAGCGTGGTGCTGGGGCCGGTGCCGCCGAACTGTACGGTCGTCGGCATTCCGGGGCGCATCGTGAAGAAGGGCAGTGTGCGGATCCCGAGAAACGATCTCGATCAGGTCAATCTTCCGGACCCGGTTCTGGATGCGATTTCGGAGCTTCAGAGGGAGAACCGAAGATTGCGGAAAGAACTGGAGATACTAAAGGAGGAATTAAAGGATGGCAAAGTCCGGCCCGGTGACAGGTCATAGAAAAGCGGCAACGATTCTGTTTCTTGCCGGTCTGAGTCTGCTTCTGGGGATCGCGGTCTTCCAGACGTCGGTTCCGGGAGTGGAACCGGGGATCGAAGGCACGGTCGTGATCAACGAAGTGTGCAGTCGGAATAAGAGCCTGCTCAGAGACTCCAACTGGCTGTTCAGCGACTATATTGAACTGTATAATGCTTCGGAGAGAGAGGTATCCATCGAAGGATGGCATCTGTCGGACGATGAACATCTGATGAGAAAATGCAGGCTGGAGGGCGTGCTGGCTCCGGGAGAGTGCCGGATCATTTATGCCGACGGGGAAGGAGAAGCGCCGGACGCCGTGGCGTTTAAGCTTCGCTCGGAAGGAGAGACGCTCTTCCTCACGGACGCCGGCGGAAATCTCATCGACCACCTGATGGTGCCGGCGCTGGAGGCGGATACGGTCTATGCGAGAGTGCAGGACGGAGGAGGACGATGGGCGAAGATGGAGCCTTCGCCGGGCGTGAGCAATGCCGGCTCTGCGGTTCTTAGAAACCGGACGCTCGACGCCCCCGTTTTTTCCCGGGAGAGCGGTTTTTATGACGATCCGTTCTGGCTGGAGCTGTCTGCAAAGGAGAACGAGACGATTTATTATACGACCGACGGAAGCGAACCGACGGAAAGCTCGAATGTTTATACGGGGAAGATTCTGATCGAAGAGGCCAGCAGCCGGCCCAACGTCTTCAATTCCATAAGAAACGTGGTGGAGAACTGGAAGGAGTATACGCCCTCCGAAAAGCCGGTGGATAAGGCGGTCATTATACGCGCGGCGGCAATGGATGAGCGGATGAACATCAGCGAAGTGGCGACGGCGACTTATTTTGTCGGCCTTGACAAATATGAGGATACGGAGGTCGTATCGCTGGTGGCGCAGCCGGAAGATCTGTTCGGAGAAGACGGGATCTATGTGACAGGGAAGGCTTACGATGAATGGTACCTGTCGGGAGGCCCGGAGGAAGAGGCCCCGCGGGCGAATTTCTGGAGACGGGGAAGAGAGTGGGAAGCCAAAGGGAATCTGCAGTATTTTGTGTCGGGCCGGGAAGTGACGAACGAGCCGGCCGGCCTGCGCATCCAGGGGGCGACGACCCGGCGCGGCGCCAGGAAAAGGTTTAAAATTTATGCGCGGGAAGAGTATGGCGGCAGTGATTATTTTGAATATGAATGGTTCGGAAAAAGATCGCACTCGCTGCTTCTGCGCTCCGGGTTTTTCGATGTGCTCGCCCCGCGTCTGGTGGAGGATCGGGCGCTCGCTGTGCAGGGCGCCAGAAGGGCGGTCGTCTTTCTCAACGGAGAGTACTGGTATACGACCTACATCCGGGAAAAGTACGACAAATATTATCTGCAGGAAGTCTACGGCGTAGACGCGGATAACGTGGCGATGCTGAAAAATAAGGACTGTGCGGAAGGCGAGGAGAGCTGCGCGGAGGATTATCTGGAAATTCTGGAACGGCTGACGGAGGAGGAGAATCCGTCTGCCGACGAAGCGTACCGGGAGCTGGATGAGCTGATCGACATGCAGAGCTACATTGATTTTCTCTGTGCCAATATTTACCTGTGCAATCTGGACGTGATGCAGGATAATAATTATATGCTCTGGAGAACGATGAGAGACGACGGAAGCGAATACGGGGACGGGAAATGGAGATGGATGCTCTACGATATGGACTGCGTCGAGTGGATCAGCCCTGAAAATTACGGAGTGGAGCACCGCTACGAGATCGCCTATTTCCCCGGGGAAGAGACGGAGGACGGCTGGCAACCGCTGAAAGAGCACAGTTTTCTGAGAGCGATGAAAAACTGCGAGCTCTTCCGGCAGCGGTTTGTGACGACGTTTCTGGACATGGCAAATACGAATTTTGCCAAAGATCAGGTGGAGAAACAATTAAAAGAATTTGATCAGGATCTGACCTGGAACGATTCTTTTTTCGCCGGACGGTTTGACTCGATTGTGTCAAATGTGGCGGAGGAATTTCAATTGTCGGGGGTGCTGGCGGAAGTGTGTCTGGAGGTCAGCGATCCGGACGGAGGGTATGTGAAGGTCAATACCTGTACGCCCGATCTCTCGGACGGCAGATGGAGCGGCCGGTATTTCACGGATTATCCGGTGGAACTTCAGGCGGTTGCCCGCGAAGGCTACCGGTTTGCCGGCTGGCAGGGAAGCAGCGCCGCGGACGAAGAGCATCTCACCCTGGAGCTGAAGGAAGGCGGCGTCCATGTAACGGCGGTTTTTGAAAAGACGGAGGAGTAAGCGAAAAATAAGAGAGGAGCAACAGCCATGATTCGCATCTATAATACACTGTCAAAAAAGAAAGAGGATTTCATTCCCCTGGAGGAAGGAAAGGTCCGCATGTACGTGTGCGGTCCTACGGTCTATAATTTTATCCACATTGGGAATGCGAGGCCGATGATCGTCTTTGATACGGTGCGTCGCTATCTGGAACACAAAGGGTACGAGGTGAACTACGTATCCAATTTTACGGATGTGGACGACAAGATTATCAAAAAGGCCAATGAAGAGGGGGTGCCGGCGGAAGAGATCTCCCAAAGATATATCGAGGAGTGCAAAAAGGATATGGAGGGCATGAATATCAAACCCGCAACCACGCATCCGCTGGCCACGTCGGAGATTGACGGCATGATTGACATGATCGGGGATCTGATCGAAAAGGGCTACGCCTACGCGGTCAACGGTACGGTCTATTTCCGCACCCGCCGTTTTGAGGAGTACGGAAAGCTGTCGCACAAGAATCTGGACGACCTGCAGGCGGGAAACCGTTCCCTTCTGGTGTCCGGCGAGGAGGAAAAGGAAGATCCGCTGGATTTCGTACTCTGGAAACCGAAGAAGGAAGGGGAGCCTTTCTGGACTTCTCCCTGGGGAGACGGACGCCCGGGATGGCATATTGAGTGCTCCGTCATGTCCCGCCGGTATCTGGGCGAGCAGATCGACATTCACGGCGGCGGAGAAGATCTGGTCTTCCCCCATCATGAAAATGAGATTGCGCAGAGCGAGGCGTGCAGCGGAAAGTTGTTTGCCAGATACTGGATGCACAACGCGTTTTTGAATATTGACAATAAAAAGATGTCCAAATCTCTGGGGAATTTCTTCACCGTGCGGGAAATCAGCGAGCGGTACGAGCTGCAGGTCCTCCGCTTTTTCATGCTGAACGCCCATTACCGCAGCCCGCTGAATTTCAGCGCGGAACTGATGGAGGCTTCGCGGAACGGCCTGGAGCGCATCCGGACGGCAGCGGAGAATCTGCAGTATCTTGCGCAGCATGCGAAAACCGCGGAACTGACGCCGGAGGAGGAGAAGATACTGGAAGGGGCCGGAGCGTTTGAGGAGGCTTTCGACCGTTCGATGGACGACGATTTCAATACGGCGGATGCGATTGCGGCCGTGTTTGACCTGGTGAAATACGCGAACACCCATGCGGGAGAGGACAGCAGCAGCGCGCTGGCAGAAGGGCTCGGCAGCCGTGTCAGAGGTCTGTGCGATATCCTCGGGATCATCACGGAACAGGAGCGGGAGCTGCTTGACACGGAGGTGGAAGCGCTCATAGATGAACGCCAGGCGGCCAGAAAAGCGAAGAATTTCGCAAGAGCGGACGAGATCCGCAGCCTTCTTCTGGAAAAGGGCATCCTTTTGGAGGACACGCGCGAAGGAGTAAAATGGAAGAGAGCATAAGATATCTGAGAGAACAGTTTTGCCTGCCGGAGGTGGACGTGCGGACCTGTTCCCCTCTGGTGCTGGCCTATATCGGCGACAGCATCTACGACCTGCTGATCCGCACGATTCTGGTCAGCAGAGGAAAGCGTCAGGCAAACGAGCTTCATAAGAAGGCGAGCGGCTATGTACGGGCTTCCGCTCAGGCGGCCATGATCCTCGCCATCCGGGAGGATCTGACCGAGGAAGAGCACCAGGCATATAAGCGCGGGCGCAACGCCAAAGCTTTCAGTATGGCGAAGCATGCAACGATGAGCGAATACCGCCATGCCACCGGGTTTGAGGCGCTGATGGGCTATCTGTATCTGAAAGACCGGATGCCCCGCCTGATTGATCTGGTCCGGCTGGGGATGGAGCGGACAGGAGGACTGCCATGAGATATGAGGAACTGACGATTGAAGGGCGCAACGCGGTGCTGGAAGCGTTTCGTTCCGGGAAAACGATCGACAAGCTGTATGTGCAGAAGGGCTGTCAGGACGGTCCGATCAACAGCATTTTAAGAGAAGCGGGGAAGCAGGACACGGTCGTGCATTTTGTGACCAGGGAACGTCTGGACCAGATGTCGGAAACGAAGAAGCATCAGGGCGTGATCGCCGGCGCGGCCGCATATGAATACGCGCAGGTGGAGGATCTTCTGGAACTTGCGAAGAAGCGGGAGGAGCCGCCGTTTCTCATCCTGCTGGACAATATCGAAGATCCCCACAACCTGGGAGCGATTATCCGTACGGCGAATCTGGCGGGCGCCCACGGGGTCATTATCCCCAAACGCAGGGCCGCTGGGCTGACGGCGACGGCCATGAAAGCGTCCGCGGGGGCGCTGAACTACACGCCGGTGGCGAAGGTGACGAATCTCGGAAAGACGATGGAGGAGCTGAAGAAGAGAGGGCTCTGGTTCGTCTGTGCGGATATGGACGGGACCGTGATGTACAATCTGGATCTGAAGGGCCCGGTCGGGCTTGTGATCGGAAATGAGGGGGAGGGGGTCAGCCGGCTGATCCGGGAGAAATGCGATTATGCGGCGTCCATTCCCATGAAGGGGGACATTGATTCCCTGAATGCTTCCGTGGCAGCCGGAGTACTGGCATATGAGATAGTAAGACAGAGGATGGGGTAATTTGAACAGGAGAGAGCGGTACGGGCAGTTCACCGATGAGGAGCTGCTCCTTCGCCTGGGCGCGGGCGAGACGGAAGTGACGGAATACCTGTTGGATAAATACAAGGCGCTGGTGAAACGGCAGGCGCGGACGCTGTATCTGATCGGCGGGGAGAACGACGATCTGATTCAGGAAGGAATGATCGGCCTGTTCAAAGCAATCCGCGGTTTCCGCGCGGAAAAGGAAGGCTCCTTTTATACGTTTGCGGAGCTCTGCATTACCAGACAGATGTATACGGCGGTGCAGGCGTCGAAACGAAAGAAGCATGCGCCTTTAAATTCCTATGTTTCTCTGGACGAGGAGCCGCAGATTCTCACGGAGCAGAATCCGGAGGCGCTGGTGATTGATCAGGAGGACCGGGAAGACCGCTACAATCAGATTCACAGACGCCTGAGCGATATGGAGAAGCTGGTGCTGGAGCTCTATCTGGAGGGTAAGACGTACGGGCAGATCGGAGCGGTGATCGGGAAAAATGAGAAAGCGGTGGATAATACCATGCAGCGGCTGAGAAAAAAGCTGGATAAAAAGAGGTAACAGTTCAGGAAGATCTGTCCACGCCGGGCTGGGAATCGCAGATCATGAGAAGCAACGAAAAAAGTTGAATAAAGATGAAAAAAAGTGTTGACACTTACGTAAAGGCTGTGATATTATTATCGAGTCGCAGGCGGAAGCCATACGATAAGCTGCTGTGGCTCAGTCGGTAGAGCGTCGCATTGGTAGTGCGGAGGTCACGGGTCCGATTCCCGTCAGCAGCTTTGAGGAGCGGAAATTCAGAAGAATTTCCGCTTTTTTCAAATTATAAAACCGATGAAATCGTAAAACAGAGGAGGAATCTGTGATGGAGAATGAAGTTGTTTCCAGAAATTTTATAGAGAATGAAATCGACAAAGACCTTGCGGAGGGCGTCTATGATACCGTCCATACCCGTTTTCCGCCGGAGCCCAACGGTTATCTGCACATCGGGCACGCCAAGTCAATTCTTCTGAACTACGGACTTGCCAGGAAATATCACGGAAAATTCAACATGCGTTTTGACGATACGAATCCGACGAAAGAGAAGACGGAGTATGTGGACGCGATCAAGCGGGATATCCGCTGGCTCGGCGCGGACTGGGAAGACCGGCTCTTTTTCGCCTCCGATTATTTTGACCAGATGTATGAGGCCGCGGTCAAACTGATCCGCAAAGGCAAAGCATACGTCTGCGATCTGACGGCGGATGAGATCCGGGAATACAGAGGGACGCTGAAGGAGCCGGGGAGAAACAGCCCCTACCGGGAACGCAGCGTGGAAGAAAACCTCGCTCTGTTTGAAGATATGAAAAACGGACGCTATGGGGACGGCGAGAAAGTGCTGCGGGCGAAGATTGATATGGCCTCTCCCAACATGAACATGCGGGATCCGGTGATCTACCGCGTGGCGCATATGCCCCATCACAACACCGGCGATCGGTGGTGCATTTATCCTATGTATGATTTTGCGCATCCGATTGAGGACGCCATTGAAGGAATTACCCATTCTATCTGTACGCTGGAATTTGAAGACCACCGCCCGCTCTACGACTGGGTGGTGAGAGAGCTGGAGTATCCGCATCCGCCGAGACAGATCGAATTTGCCAAGCTGTATCTGACCAATGTGGTGACCGGCAAGAGATACATCAAGAAGCTGGTGGAGGACGGCGTGGTGGACGGCTGGGACGATCCCCGGCTGGTGTCCATTGCCGCGCTGCGCCGCAGAGGCTTTACCCCGGAATCCATTCAGATGTTCGTGGATCTGTGCGGGGTGGCCAAAGGACAGAGCTCCGTGGACTATGCGATGCTGGAATACTGCATCCGCGAGGATCTGAAAATGAAGCGTTCGCGGATGATGGCGGTCCTTCATCCGCTGAAGCTGATCATTGACAATTATCCGGAAGGACAGGTGGAATATCTGGACGCGGCCAACAATCTGGAAAACGAAGCGCTTGGAAGCAGGAAGATTCCCTTCTGCAAGGAGCTGTACATCGAGCGCGAGGACTTTATGGAAGAACCGCCGAAGAAGTATTTCCGTCTCTTCCCAGGCAACGAGGTGCGGCTGATGCACGCTTACTTTGTGAAATGTGAAAGTTTTGTCAAAGACGAAAACGGCCAGGTTGTGGAAGTGCACTGTACGTACGACCCGCAGACGAAAGCCGGCAGCGGTTTCAGCGGGCGCAAGGTTAAGGGGACGATTCACTGGGTGCCGGCGCCGTATGCGGTCGACGCCCAGGTCCGTCTCTACGAGAATTTGATTGACGAGGAAAAAGGCGTTTATAACGAGGACGGGAGCATGAATCTTAACCCCGATTCTCTGGTGACGGTAAACGCGAAGCTGGAGCCGGCGCTGAAGGACGGAAAGGCCTATGACAGCTACCAGTTTGTGCGGAACGGTTTCTTCTGCGTGGATGCGAAGGATTCCCGGGAGGATGCGCTGGTGTTCAACCGGATCGTGTCGCTGAAAAGTTCATTCCGGCTTCCGAAATAAAACAGGACGTGACGGATGTACGAGATGATCCTGAATCTGGAGACGAAATCGGACAAAAGCCTGTACGAGCGGATCTATGAGCATATCCGGGGCGAGATCCGCGGCGGAGCGATCCGGTGCGGGGAACGGCTCCCTTCGACAAGGCTTCTGTCCGGGCAGTTGGATGTGAGCCGGAGCACGGTCCAGATGGCCTACGATCAGCTTCTGTCGGAAGGGTATATTGAGTCCGTTCCGTACAAGGGCTACTATGTCTGTCAGATGGAGGAACTGTACCGGCTGGAATCCGGCGGCGCAGGGGGCGGAGAACAGAAAGAAGAGCCGCCGCGGGAGTATCCGTATGACTTTTCGCCGGGCGGCATTGATCTGGATCATTTTCCCTATTCTACCTGGCGGAAGCTCAGCCGGGAAGTGCTGAGGGATGATCAGAAAGAGCTGTTTCATCTGGGGGATCCGAAGGGAGAATACTCGCTCAGAAGCATCATCTGCTCCTACCTCTATCAGGCGAGAGGAGCGAACGTACAGCCTGCACAGATTATACTCGGCGCGGGAAACGATTATCTGCAGATGCTTCTGTCCAGGATGCTGGGAACGGATCTGAGAATTGCGATGGAGAGCCCCACATACCGGCACGCCTATGAGATTTTCCGCAGGCTGGGATATGACTGCTGCACGGTTTCCATGGACCGGTACGGGATGGATGTGCGGGAACTGAAAGAGAGCGGGGCGGACATCGCGTATGTCATGCCTTCCCACCAGTATCCCACGGGAATTGTGATGCCGGTCAGACGGCGTCAGGAGCTGCTGGGGTGGGCGGCGATGCGCGAAGGGAGATACATCCTGGAAGACGACTATGACAGCGAATTTCGGTACGTCGGAAAACCGATTCCCTCGCTCCAGGGAAGCGACACGCAGCAAAAGGTGATCTATATCGGAACGTTCTCCAAGTCGATTGCACCTTCGATCCGTATCAGCTATCTGGCGCTGCCGCTGTCCCTGCTGGAACGCTACGAACAGGTGGGAAGAAATTTTTCCTGTACGGTTTCCAGAACGGATCAGAAAATCCTCCAGCTTTTTATGGAGCGGGGATATTTTGAACGCCATCTGAACCGGATGCGGGCGTTGTACAGGGGCAAGCAGGAGGTGCTGACTGCGGAGCTGAAGCAGATAAAGGGCGTCCGCAGGATTATGGGCGGACGCTCCGGCCTGCACATCCTTCTGCAGATGACGGGCAGGAGGACGGAGGAGGAGCTGGTCGGCCTCGCCGCCCGGGCGGGCGTCCGGGTCTATCCGCTGTCGGAATACTGCATCGACGAGAGAACGTATGAACCGACCATTCTTCTCGGTTACGCGACCATGACGGAAGAGCGGATCCGCGAAGCGGTGGGGCTTCTGAAAAAAGCCTGGGAAGCGGCCGGGTAGGGGAAGACGGTTCTTCCCCTACCCGGTTTTGGTCAGACTTCCTTTTCGATTGTCTTTTCGTCTTCTTTTTCGTCAGCGGTCTCTTCCTTCCCGGAAGTGTCCGCCTCCGCTGCTTTTTCCTCCCCGACGGGCGGCTGCTCGTCCTCTTCCTCGAAAATCTCTTCTTCGCTGTCGAAAGCGGTCAGATCGTCTTCGTCCTCAAACAGTTCCTCGTCCTCGTCGAAATCCTCATCCAGATCGTCTTCCGCAAGGAAAAACTTCCGGTAGAGAAAGAGACCTCCGATGACGGCCAGTGCGGCCGTGCCGAGGGCCGTGAGTGTTTTCAGTGCTTTTTTCATTGTACTGCTCCTTTCATACGGGTTTGACTATTCTCTATTCTAATATAAAAGAAAAGAGATGAAAAGTAGAAAATCATTAAAATTTAAGAAAATATCCATTGTAGTTTCGGATGTTTTCGATTATATTGGAATGAGCTTCACATTAGTATTTACCATAAAGGAAGAAAGAAAACCATGATACGATTAATTGTCAGCGATATTGACGGAACGCTGGTTCCGGAGGGCGGAACTTATGTGAACCCGGAGTATATGACGGTCATCCGCGCGCTTTTGGACCGGGGAGTGCGTTTTGCGGCGGCCAGCGGAAGGCAGGCAGCCAGCATCGACGCGGTATTTCACGAACTGCGCGACGAGATCTATTATCTGGCGGATAACGGGGCCGTCATTCAGAAAGGCGGCAGAGCGATCAAAGAACAGTATATGGACGGCGGGGAGCTCCGCGCGCTTTTGAAGGAACTAAGAGGCATCTCCGGACAGCGCCTTCTGCTGTCTGTGAAGGAAGGATATTATACGGACGAACAGGACAGAGAGTTTCACCGGCTGGTATTTGAGGAGTACAAGGGCGTCGGAAAAGTAGTGGAGCGTCTGGAGGACTATGCCGACACCTGCATCAAATTAAGTCTGTACTGTGAGGACGGTGCGCAGGGAATTTACGATCTGTTTTACGACCGGTGGAAGGAGCGGTTTACGATCTATGTCTCCGGGGCGAGGTGGGTGGATATCAACTCCGCGGGTGTGACAAAGGGAAATGCGGTCCGCTGGCTCCAGGAGCGCTATGGAATCACCCCGGAGGAAACCGTCGTATTCGGAGACAATTACAACGACATCTCGATGATGCAGAGGGCGGGAAGAAGCTATGCGTCGGAGCTGTCTGCGCCGGACGTCCGCAGGGCGGCGGGGCGTGTGGCGGCGTCCTACGAGCGGGACGGAGTTCTCACGGAACTGAAACGGATATTGGAGGAGGTTCAGAATGAAAGGTAGGAGAAAAGGAGCCGTTGTCAGCCTGCTGCTGGCGCTCTGTCTTTGTCTGTCCGGCTGCGGGAATACGAAGATCGTACTGACGACAGGCCTTGCCTCAGACGAGCTGTTCCGAATCGGAGAAGTGTCCTGCGGGCTTCCGGAAGCGCTGATTTACCTGCTGAATCAGAAGGGGAGTTATGAAGAAGTATACGGAATCGAGATGTGGGAATATGACATCGGTGATATGACGATGGAGGATTATCTGAAAAACCAGGTAATTTCCGAGCTGGCGCAGGTAAAAAGTATGGTCCTTCTGGCCGGAGAACAGGAGATTCTGCTGACGGAGGAGGAGACAGCCCGCGCGCAGAAAGCGGCGGCGGAATATTTTGCCTCGCTTAGTCCGCAGGAAGCGGACGTACTGAAGACGGATCAGGAGATGGTAGAAGCGATGTACCGGGATTACTGTCTGGCTTTCAAAACGTACCGGCAGATTACGGAAGACGTCAGTATTGAGATCAGCGAAGATGAAGCGCGCATCATCCTTCTGCAGCAGATGCTGCTTCCGGAGGAACATCTGGCGGAGGAACTGCGGGAACGGCTGGAGGAGGGGGAGGATTTCGGAAGCCTTGCCTCCAATTATTCGAAGCTGTCTCAGACGACGGTTTCCGTCGCCAGGGGCGATAAAAGCGGCGAATATGAAGAGGTTGCCTTTGACCTGGACAATGAAGAGATCAGCCGGGTTTTCCCAGGGGACGGCGGATACTATATTTTAAAATGTCTGGATACCTATCTGGAGGAGGAGTCCGAGGCCAATAAGGTTCAGGTGGCACAGCGGCAGAAGACCGAACGGTTTCAGGGGATCTACGAGGATCTGATGAAGGACACGCTGTCCGAATTTCAGGAAAAGCTCTGGCAGGAAGTACGCTTCGCGGATTATGAAGAGGTGCAGACCCGTTCGTTTTTTGACTTTTATCAGAAATACTTTGGGGACTGAGGGGATTTTCACATTTGCGCCGTCCGGATGCCCGCTGCGGGCGGACAGCCGCTCGTTCTCTCAGCCGCTGAAAACTCCTCCGCGCAGAAGCTCACTGCGGCGGAGGAGCGCGGGATACGGTTTCAGCAGAGAAGCTCTTTCAGGCACTGCAGAAGTTCCGTGTTTTTGTCCGGCATCAGGAAGCAGAGACGGAAGAAGGTCTGGTCTTCCAGTCCGGGAAAGCTGGAACAGTCCCTGAGCATCAGCCCCCGCCGGATCGCGTGCAGGAAGACGTCGTAGGAGGTGACTCCCTCCTTCCGGATGCGGACGAGGATGAAATTGGCGTAGGGCTTATAGACTTTTACGTTCTGCCAGGTCAGAAGCTCCCGGTAGATGCGTTCCCTCTCGGAGGAGATCAGAAGCCGGGTCCGCTCAATATAGTCCGTGTCGGTGAACATCAGTGCGCCGGCCGCATCGGCAAGGCTGTTGAGCGTCCAGGGATTCTGCCGTTCCTTGACTCTGGCGTATAGTTCGGAGGCGCCGGTCATGGCGTAGCCGAGACGAAGCCCCGGAGCGGCGAAAAACTTGGAGACGCCGCGCAGGATCACGAAGTTGTCGTATTCGCTCAGAAGGCCCGTGCAGGAGACGCTGCACTCGTCCGGGGCAAATTCCGCGTAAGTCTCGTCAATCATGACGAAAATATTCCGTTCTCTGCAGCAGGCGAGGATCCGGCGCATATCGTCCGGTTCCGTGGCTGTGGAGGTCGGATTGTTGGGATTGCAGATGACGCAAAGCCCGGTGTCGTCCTTCAAAGCGGCGCAGAATGCGTCCGGATCGAGGCGGAAACCGTCCTTCTCCTGCAGAGCGTAGTACCGCACGCGGCCGCCTGCCAGATGAACCTCCCTCTCGTATTCCGAGTAGGTGGGGGAGACGATCAGAGCCTCCGTCGGGCGCAGCACCTGTATAAACAGAGAGATCAGCTCGGTGCATCCGTTGCCCACAAGTACCTGATCGCTGCGGCATCCGGCATACTCCGCGATGTGTTCCCGCAGTTTTGTATACTCCGGATCCGGATACGATGTGATCACGTCGATTTGATCCAGAAGCTTCTGCCGCATCTGCGGAGAAATGCCCAGCGGATTGACATTCGCCCCGAATCCGACGATGGATTCCCTGGGAATGCCGAAATGCTGCTCGATCTTCTCCAGATCGCTTCCGTGAAAATGTTCTTTGCCTTCTGTCATGTGACTCATGTGATCAACTCCTGTCATTTATGTATTGTTACTTTTCACACCCACGCTGGTTTTTCCTGTGGTTGCGCGATCTCCGTATGAGGTGTTATAATGTAACCATTATATACGAACCGGAAAAAAAAGCAACGGGGTCTTGTATGAAAGAGAAAATAATTGATTTCTACAATGGAATATTCGCGTACGATCAGCCGGGTCTTACGCTGGAGCCGAAGGAGCTTCTGATTCACACGGAACCGGACGGGAGCGTGAAAGGGAGTTTTGTGATCAGTTCGGCGGACGAGCGCAGGATCAAAGGGCTCGTGCATACCGGGATCCCGGGCATGACGCTTCTGAGCGACCGTTTTTTCGCCAGGGCGGCCAGAGTGGAATATACGTATCAGCCCGTACATTTAAGGGCGGGGGAATGCCTGGAGGGCAGTATCTGGCTGGAGACAAGCGCGGGCGAGTACCGTCTTCCGGTGAAGGTTCAGCTTGAGGGAGGAGCCGCGGAGGAGGAAGAGGACAGAAAGCTTCCGGTTATACTGGCGGGAGCAAGAGAACTGCAGATCTGCAGAAGCGGACCCGGGAGACGGGAAGAATGGAAGGCAATGCGGGAACGGGAGGCGGTTTACGCGGAGTTTCAGCGTGTGATTGAGAGGGAGAGAACCGGCGCGTGCACCGGAAGCGAGGCGACGGCGCGGCTTCGGGAGCTGACGGACCGTCTGAAAGAGATCGAGCCGGAATCCGCGCTCGGCCCGCTGGCGGATGCATGGGTGATGCTTCGGGAGGACAGAAAGAAAGAGGCGGGCTGGCTCCTGAAAAAGTACGAGAAAACCCGTCTGCTTCAGCAGAAAGAAGTATCGGTGCGGGCCGCTTTTGTGTATGTGAACGCGCTGCTTTCCGGAGAAGAGAAGGCGCTTGGCCAGGCGGTGGCGCAGCTTCAGCGGTTCTATCAGAAATATCCGGAAAACCGGGCGGTTACATGGTTCCTTCTGCAGATGGATCCGAAACTCAGGGATGACAGGCGTATCCGCTATCTGGTGCTGGAGCGGCAGTTCTGCAGCGGCGTCAGAAACCGTCTGTTGTATCAGGAAGCCTGTGCCCTTCTGCGGGAGGATACGGCGCTGTTCACCCGTCTGGATGCGTTTGCGCTTCAGGTCTTCGGCTGGGCGGCGGCGAAGGGGATGCTGACGGAGGAGCTTGCGCAGTTGATTGCGGTGCAGGCTACAAGGCTGCGGAGATGGTCGCCGCTGGCGGCCAGGCTTCTGAAGACCTGCTATCAGATTCATCCGTCGAAAGAGACGGCGGGCGCGGTGTGCCTGATCGGTATCCGGGGACACCGCACCGACGCGGAGGCATTCCGCTGGTATGAGCGGGGCGTGGAATGGGACGCGAAGATCACCAATCTTTATGAATATTTTATGTACGCGCTGCCCGAGCGCTATCCCAAACTTCTTCCCCGGCAGGTGCTTCTTTATTTTCACTATCATAATACGCTGACCAGAGCGCAGAAGACGAAATTCTACTGTAATCTGGTGCGGTACGGGACGCCGGAGGATGCGGCCTGCGAGGAACACCGGAGGCAGTTGCAGGAATTTCTCCTGGAGCAGTTGAAGGGCCGTCAACTGAATGAGTCTCTGGCGTGGCTGTACGGGAGATGCCTTCTGGCGGAGACGCTGGATGAAGAGCTTCTGAAAGCGCTGGCGGACGTGCTGTTCCTTCAGAAGATCACCTGTACGGAGAAACGGATCCGCACGGTGGAGGTCCGTCACGAGCAGCTTCAGGAGACGGTATCCGTGCCGCTGAGCGGGGACTGCGCATATGTGCCGGTTTATACGAAGGACGCGGAAATCACGCTCGTGGACGAGCAGGGCGGGCGTCATCGGCAGTCGGTGGCCTATGAGCGGAAACGGGTCATGATCGAACCTGGTTTTCTGCAGTTGTGCGCCGCGCGGCTGAAAGATCATCTGGGGCTGAATCTGTACCTTCTCGACGGAGAGGGCAGACACCGGCTGAAGGAGGAGAACGTCTCCCTTGTATGGAGGATTCTGGAAGAAGACGGTCTGCGTGAATCCTGGCGGCAGGAATTGAAGCTGGAGCTTCTGGAATACGAGAGAAAGCGCGGCAGGCTGGAAAAGCCGGACGAGCGGCTCTGCTTCTCCGAAGCGGAGGCGCTGGGGCTGGCGCGGGATTGTCAGGCCTCCTACATCGAGAGCCTGATCCTTATGAGAGAGGATGACACGGCGTTGCGTCTTCTGTGGAAGAGCGGTTGCCGGGAGGCGGATCCGCGTCTGCTGCTGAGTCTTTTGCAGCGTCTTCTGAGAGAGGGCAGGTATTCTCGAAGCCTCCTGCTCCCTCTGGCGGAACAGGTATTCCGGGAAGGGCTGTATACGGAACAGGTGGTCGCATTGCTGGCAGGGCGGGGGACGGGAGATACCGGGGAGCTTCTGGCGCTCTGGAAAGCCGGGGAGCAGTTCGGCATGTCCATGCCGGAGCTGGAGGAGCGGATTCTGGTGCAGGCGCTGTTCACGGAGCAGCACGTCTGTGAGGCGTTTCCGGTCTTTCAGGCCATGGAGGACCGCGGCGGCGAGTCGGTGCTGAAAGGCGCTTATCTGAATTATCTGAGCTGGCTGGATTTTGTGAAAGGGCAGGAAGTTCCGGAAGGGCTGTTTGACAGTCTGGAGCATCATCTTCTGTGGGAGGATCGTCTCTGTGTGACGGCGGTACTCGCTTATCTGAAGCAGCTTTCGGTTCTTCTGCTGCTGACGGACGCGCAGAAGCGGCTGGCGGCGAGACTTTTGAACGGGCTGAGCGACAAAAACCGGCGGTTTGCATTTATGGAGACGCTGTATCCGTATATGGACGGCAAGGGAAAGCCGTGGGACCGGGTGGTGGCGGAATACCGCTGCAATCCGGAGCATAAGGTGATTCTCCACTATGTCCTCGAATATCACGGGAAGAAGACGTTTGACTATATTACGGAGCGACTGTATCCGGTCTGCGGAGGAGTATTTACGAGATCGTTCGTCCTGTTTTACGGGGAGCGTCTGACCTGGTTTATTACCGAGACCGCCGCGGACGGAAGCGAGATTTCCACGGAATGCCGGATTCTGGAAAACCGGGAGGAGCATGTGGAAGGGGAGGACCGTTACAGCCGGCTCTGCCGCATGCAGCAGGCGCTTGACTACAGGCAGGAGCGCGTCCTGAAGAAAATGATGGCCGAGTACGAGGAGCTGAGCGTCCTTGCGGAGGAGAAATTCCGTGTGCGGTAGCGCGGGAAAGGATCATCTGCCCGCATCAGGCTGAAAACCGGCGCAGGTGTGAACGGTGACGAGAGAACAGTTAGAGGATGGACGGAGAATGGGAAAAGAGGCGAACAAAGCAGGGCTGTTCCTTGCAGGAATCGATTATCGGGAAGAATGTCCGAAGGTCTGTTACCGGACGGAGCAGATGCGGGAGCCGCAGCCGCTTCCTCTGGACTTCGGCGGGGAGACCGGGCGGGGCGCGTGTTTTCGCAGGATTCTGTCCGCGCTCAGGCGGTACGGCCGCAAAGAAGCGCTGAGGACGGCCGTCATCCTGCCGGAACTGTCGGAGGAGGGGCTCCGGCGGTGTATAAAGGAAGCCTGTGAAGCGGGTTTTTCTGAAGACCGTCTGTCTGTCATGGGAGAGACGGAGAGCGTGGCGCATTTCGTCATGCATCAGACCGGCGATATCTGGCAGCAGAAAGTCTGGCTGCTGGAATTTGGCGCGGAGGAAGTGAAGGCATCCGGCATTGTGGTAAATAAAAGAACGGTCCCCATGGTGGTGAAGGCGGAGGAACCGGAGTACTGGCATACCGGGAGCCTTGCGGACGGGAACCGGGACGAAAGGCTTGTCCGGTATGTGAAGGAGCGGTTCGGCAGAGAGCGTGTCTCCGCGGTGTTTCTGACCGGAACGGATCTGAATGCCGGGGATTACCCGAAAAGCAGGGAGGAGATCTGCTTTCGCAGGAGAGTGTTTCTGGGGGATCAGATTCACGCCCGGGGCGCCTGCATGGCGGCGGGTGAAGCGCCCGGAGAGCGGCCCTACCTGTATCTGGGCGAGCAGACGCTCTTGTATAACGTGGGCATCCGAAGCAGCCGGGGAGGTACGGAGGAGATTTATACGATCGTCGACGCCGGCGTCAACTGGTATGAAGCGAACGGGTCCTGCGAGGTGCTTCTCCTTGAGGAACCCCTGCTGGAGTTCTCTTTTCAGTCCATGCTGGGAGGGGAGCCGATCCGGGGCGGGATGATGCTGAGCGATCTGCCCGGAAGACCGGAGGGGGCCTGCAGACTTCTGGTGGAGGTTCATTTTCCGGCGCCGGCGCAGTGCGAAATCAAAGTGACCGATCTCGGTTTCGGAGAGCTGTACCCCTCGTCGGATCTGTACTGGATAGAATCGTTTGTGCTGGAGGAGGCGGACAATGGGAGCAGTATCCATCTGTAAATATAAAAGAACGAAGACACCGTTTTTCGTGGAGCAGGCGGGAGTCAATCTGTACAGTCTGGAGGAGCTTTCGTATTTTCTGTACCACAATATCTGCCTGGTGGACCGGCAGTTTTTCGATGAGCGGCTGTGCCGCTGGATTCAGGAGGAGGCCGGCAGCAGGGAGCTTGCCGCGAGGCTTCGGAGCGGAATTTCTTCCGGGACGAATTTTCAGAATCTGGTTCTGACGGTTGTCGGCGCGTCCGGCGTTTTTCCGGGCAGGGAACTGTCCGAGCTGGGAGAGCGGATCCGGGGGCTGGTGACTTTGCAGGAACAGGAGCGTCTGAAGCTTCGGGCGGACGAGCTGCTGAACGGACGGAACGAGTGGGCGGCGGCGGAAGAGTACCGGCACATCCTGAAGATGCATCAGAACAGCCGGCTGGGCATGGGGTTCTACGCGGCGGTGTGGAACAATCTCGGCGTATGCTATGCAAGGCAGTTTCTTTTCCGGGAGGCGGCGGACTGTTTTGAAACGTCTTATGAATACCGACCGGACGAGGAAGTGAGAGAGCAGGCGGAGCTTGCCGGGCAACTGTCGGAAGGGGTCCTGCCGGGAGCCGGAAAAAAATGCCCGGACTGCGCCGATCCTCAGAAAAAGCTTTTGCAGTGGGAGAGGGAGTACCGGGGACAGCAGAGATGACGCGCCGGGTGTCCGGACGTCCCGAAAAATATCTTGACAATCTTCCATATTCCTGTTATGATTTCATTGTTGTCATTCTGCTTTACTATGGTAAAGTGGTAGCGAATGGAAATCAGAGGAGGAAAAGAACATGAAAAAGTTAATCGCAGTGATGCTGGCAGGCGCCATGACCGCGGCAATGGTAACCGGATGCGGCGGCGGGAGCGCGGATACACCGGCGGACGCACCGGCTGAGACGGAGGCTCCGGCGGCGGATGCGGCAGGAGCGGACGACGCGCAGGCGGATGCCGGCGAGGGCGCGGCGGCCGAGGAGACGACCGGTGAAAGTGATCTCGCTTATGTGAAAGAGAAGGGAACGCTCGTGGTAGGCATCACGGATTTTGAACCGATGGATTACAAGAGCGAAGACGGAAGCTGGATCGGCTTTGACGCGGATATGGCCAATGCGTTTGCAGAGAGCCTGGGCGTAACGGCCGAATTTGTGGAGATCGACTGGGACAATAAGATCATGGAGCTGGACGGCAAGACGATCGACTGCGTATGGAACGGCATGACGCTGACCGACGAGGTGAAAAGTTCCATGGAATGTTCCAACGCTTACTGCAACAACGCGCAGATCGTGATCGTTCCGGCAGACAAGAAAGATCAGTATCAGGATGTGGAGAGTCTTTCCGGCCTGAACTTCGCGGTGGAAGCCGGAAGCGCGGGCGAGAAGGAAGTCGGCGCGCTGGGGCTTGAGTTTACTCCGGTGAAAGCGCAGTCCGACGCGCTGATGGAAGTGGCGGCAGGTACTTCCGACGCGGCGGTGATCGATTCCCTGATGGCGGCGGCAATGGTAGGAGAGGGTACCGGCTATGCGGATCTGACGTATACGGTAGGCCTGAACAGTGAAGAATACGGCGTCGGTTTCCGCAAGGGTTCGGATCTGGCGGCGGCGCTGAACGATTTCTTCGTGACCAGCTATCAGGACGGCAGCATGCTTGAGGCTGCGGAAACCTACGGCGTGCAGGCGGCAGTGATTGAGCAGAAGTAAATATTTGCGTAAGAACAGAGGGCGGAGCCTTTTCGCCCTCTGCTTTTTTCTTATGCACACGGGCAGAGGAAGACGGCGCTTCCCTGCTTGATTGATGCACACGGGCATCCGGAGGAAGAAATAAAGTGAGAGAAGGCAGGATGAGTGTATGGAATTGATGCTGGAACAGATGCCGATCGTCATACGGTCGCTGAACGTGGGTTTTTTGCAGACATTAAAACTTTTCGCGGTGACGCTGCTGGGAGCGGTTCCGCTGGGACTGGTGATCGCATTTGGTTCGATGTCGCGTTTTCGGCCACTGAGTTATGTGACTAAAGTGATTGTGTGGATTATACGCGGAACGCCGCTGATGATCCAGCTTCTGATCATCTATTATTTTCCGGGGCTGGTGCTGAAGAACCCGATCTGGGGCGGTGGAGAGACCGGCCGCTTTCTGGCGGCGTCCGTTTCGTTTATCTTTAATTACGCCTGCTATTTTTCGGAGATCTACCGGGGCGGGATTCAGAGCGTGCCGGTGGGACAGGAAGAGGCCGGACTGGTTCTTGGTATGACCAGAAGCCAGATTTTTTTCCGGGTCACGCTTCTGCAGATGATCAAGCGCATCGTGCCGCCCATGTCCAATGAGATTATCACGCTGGTAAAGGACACGTCTCTGGCGCGGATTATCGCGCTGCAGGAGATTATCTGGGCAGGTCAGGCGTTCATGAAAGGTTCCCAGGGAATCTCCGGAGCGATCTGGCCCCTGTTCTTCACGGCGGTCTATTATCTGATTTTCAGCGGGCTTTTGACCGTGCTTCTGGGAAGACTGGAGAGGAAGCTGGACTATTTTCGGTAACGGGGCGGAAGCGAGACGTACCGGTTCGGGAGCGTCCGGGCGGCAAAAAGGCCGGGGCGGGATCTTTTTATCCGGCCGGCCGGTGCGAAGCGGAATTTTGATCAGGAGGGTATCATATGGCGATACTGGAAGTAGAACATATCTGTAAATCATTTGAAAAAACGGAAGTCCTGAAGGATATCAGCTTTTCTCTGGAGGAGGGGCAGGTACTCTCCATCATCGGTTCTTCCGGAAGCGGCAAGACGACGCTGCTTCGGTGTCTGAACTTTCTGGAGCGTCCGGACCGCGGCGTTATCCGCGTATGTGGGGAGACGCTGTATGACAGCGCGAATCCCACCTCCATGCAGGACGGCGAAATCCGTAAGAAAAGGCTCCATTTCGGGCTGGTGTTCCAGTCCTTCAATTTGTTTCCCCAGTATACGGCGCTGGAAAACGTCATGCTGGCGAAGGAGCTTCTGGCAAAAGAGCAGCCGGACTACAAAGCGAGAAAAAAAGAGATTCATGAGGAGATCCGGGTGCTGGCGGAAGAACTGCTGCGGCAGATGGGACTTTCCGACCGCAGGAACAACTATCCTCATCAGCTCTCCGGCGGTCAATGCCAGCGTGTGGCCATCGCCCGCGCACTGGCGCTGAAACCGGATATTCTCTGTTTTGACGAACCGACCTCGGCGCTCGATCCGGAGCTGACAGGGGAGGTATTAAAGGTCATGAAGGAACTGGCGGATCAGAAGACGACGATGATCATCGTAACCCATGAGATGGCTTTTGCCCGGGATGTGGCGAGCCATGTGATCTTTATGGATGACGGCTGTATTCTGGAGCAGGGAACGCCCAGGCAGGTGTTTGAGCATTCCCACGAGGAGCGGACGAGACAGTTTCTGTCCCGGTTCACACAGGGCTGAAATTGAAACCGAGGGCAGAAAGAAATGCTTTACACCTCGGGCACTTATTGCTATAATGAAGGCACCTTACAGACAGCGTCTTTTTTATAGAAAGAGGTGAACCGTGTGCCGGGTGAGAAAGAGATGATCAATCAGTTGATTGATGCCTACGCGAATCTTCAGCGGATCAAAAATGCGGAGAATGTGGAAAAGGAGCTGGAATATCAGTTGAGGCTGGTAAGAGCAAAACTGGAATCGTTTGGTATTGTCACAAGTGATCTGGACCTGAAATAACGAATGTGAGAACAAAGAGAAACAAAAAGGACGGGAAGAGCAGTTATGGAAAAGAAAGAACTTCTGTATGAAGGCAAGGCAAAGAAGGTATATACGACCGGGGATCCGGATGTGCTGATCGTATCCTATAAGGATGACGCGACCGCATTCAACGGACAGAAGAAGGGAACCATCGTGGGAAAGGGCGCGATCAACAACCGCATGAGCAATCATGTATTCCGGCTGGTGGAAAAAGCGGGCGTACCGACGCATCTGATCGAAGAACTGAACGATCGCGAGACGGCGGTGAAGAAAGTGGAGATTGTTCCTCTGGAGGTGATCGTCCGTAATGTGGCGGCGGGCAGCTTCTCCAAACGGCTCGGAGTGCCGGAGGGAACGCCGTTTACCGCTCCTACGCTGGAGTTCAGCTATAAGAACGACGAGCTGGGCGATCCGCTGATCAACGATTACTTTGCGATTGCGCTCAATCTTGCCACAAGGGAAGAGATTGAGAAGATTACGGAATACGCGTTTAAGGTCAATGAGGTGTACAAAGCGTATTTTGCGGAACTGGGAATTGATCTGATTGACTTCAAGATCGAGTTCGGCCGTTATAAAGGGGAGATCCTTCTGGCGGACGAGACGTCGCCGGATACGTGCAGACTGTGGGATTCCAAGACGCATGAGAAGCTGGACAAGGACCGTTTCCGCAGGGATCTTGGAAATGTGGAAGAGGCGTATCAGGAAGTGTTTAAGAGGCTGGGCCTTTCATAGGAAGATAAGCGCAGGAGCGGGGACAGCGCCGAAAGCGGCTGTTCCCGGCTGCCGGCGCTTTCTTTTTTATGCACGCGGGCGTCCAGAGGAACAATGTCAGCAAGCTGACGGACGCCCGGTGCGCGCACAGGGTAAGACGGCTCCTCCCCTGCGCGATTATAAACGGGCGTCCAGAGGAACAATGTCAGCAAGCTGACGGACGCCCGGTGCGCGCACAGGGTAAGACGGCCCTTCCCCTGCGCGATTATAAACGGGCGTCCAGAGGAGAGATGTCAGCAGGTATTGAGAAAGGATGGAAAATATGAGTACAGACAGATATCAAAGTCCCTTATCCGAGCGTTATGCCAGCAGAGAGATGCAGTATATTTTCTCGCCGGATAAAAAATTCCGTACGTGGAGAAGGCTGTGGATCGCTCTGGCGGAGACCGAGAAAGAGCTGGGACTTCCGATTACGCAGGAACAGATCGACGAACTGAAAGCCCATGCGGAGGACATCAATTACGAGGTGGCGAAGGCGCGGGAGAAGGAAGTGCGCCATGACGTCATGTCCCACGTCTATGCCTACGGCGTACAGTGCCCGAAGGCGAAGGGGATCATCCATCTGGGAGCAACCTCCTGCTATGTGGGCGACAATACGGACATTATCGTGATGACCGAAGCGCTTCGACTGGTGCGCAGGAAACTGATCAACGTCATTGCCGAGCTGGCGAAATTTGCGGAACAGTATAAAGAACTTCCCACGCTGGCGTTCACTCATTTTCAGCCGGCGCAGCCGACGACCGTGGGGAAGCGGGCTTCCCTGTGGCTGCAGGAGTTCTGTATGGATCTGGAAGACGTGGAATATGTGCTCGGCACCATGAAACTTCTCGGTTCGAAAGGAACGACGGGGACGCAGGCGAGCTTTCTGGAGTTGTTTGAAGGCGATCAGGCGACTATTGACCGGATCGATCCGATGATTGCCGAAAAGATGGGCTTTCAGGATTGTGTGCCGGTATCCGGGCAGACCTATTCCAGAAAGACGGACACGAGGGTCCTGAACGTGCTGGCAGGCATCGCGGCCAGCGCTCATAAAATGTCCAATGATATCCGCCTGCTGCAGCATCTGAAGGAGGTAGAGGAGCCGTTTGAAAAATCTCAGATCGGTTCCTCGGCCATGGCGTACAAGAGAAATCCCATGCGGAGCGAACGCATCGCCTCTCTGTCCAGATATGTGATGATCGACGCGCTGAATCCGGCGATTACCTCCGCGACGCAGTGGTTTGAGCGCACGCTGGATGATTCCGCCAACAAGAGGCTGTCCGTCCCGGAAGGCTTTCTGGCCGTCGACGGGATTCTGGATCTGTGTCTGAATGTGGTGGACGGGCTGGTGGTCTATCCGAAAGTGATCGAGAAGCGCCTGATGAGCGAACTGCCGTTCATGGCCACGGAAAATATTATGATGGATGCGGTGAAGGCGGGCGGAGACCGGCAGGAGCTGCATGAAAAGATCCGCACGCTCTCCATGGAGGCCGGGAAGAACGTGAAGGCGGAAGGAAAGGAAAACAACCTTCTGGAGCTGATCGCGGCGGATCCCGCGTTCCATATGACGCTGGAAGAGCTGCAGGCGTGCATGGAGCCGTCCCGCTATGTAGGCCGAAGCGCCGTGCAGGTGGAGGCGTTTTTGAAAAAGGTGGTCCATCCGATTCTGGAGGCGAACAAAGAGCTGCTGGGCATGAGCGCGGAGATCAGCGTGTAAGTCAAAGAGTCCGCGGCAGGCCGTCAAAAGTGTCGGGAGGTTTTCTCTATGTACAGTTATCATTTTCGGGAATGGCTGTCGTTTTTCTACTTTTACTGTATTTTCGGCTGGTGCTTTGAATCGGCTTATGTGACGCTGAAGAACCGGCATCTGACGAACCGGGGGTTCCTCAGGGGTCCCTGGCTTCCCCTGTACGGGAGCGGCGCGATTCTGGTGCTGTGGCTGACGCTTCCCTTTCAGGAGACGCCGGTCCTGGTTTATGTGGTCGGGGCGCTGGGCGCGACGGCGCTGGAATACGTGACCGGGGAGACGATGGTGAGATGGTTCCGGGTACGGTACTGGGACTACAGCGACCAGAGATTCCAGTATAAAGGGCATATCTGTCTGAGCTCGTCGATTGCCTGGGGCTTTTTAAGCCTGCTGATGGTTTATGTGGTGCATAAGCCGGTGGAGCAGCTTATTTTCCGGATACACGAGGAAGCAGTGTCGGTGCTGACTTTTGCAGTCACGGTCTGCATCGTATACGATTTCAGCAATGCATTCCGCAAGGCGATGGATCTGCGCGCGATGCTGATTCAGGCGGAGCAGATCTGCGCGGAGCTGGAGCAGCGGGCGGCGGAGAAGCGGCGCGTGCTGGAAGCGGCGGCGGTGTTCGCGAAGGCGGCCGTGGAAGAACGGATCGAGGAGAAAAAGGAACGCGCGGAACAGTCGAAGGAAGAGTTGCTCAAAAGAGTGGAGGGCGAGATCGGCCGTCTGCAGGAGATGCAGGAGCAGTTAAAAGAACGGATGGCTCAGAAGGCGGCGCTTCTTGGGAAGCACAATCCCGGTTTCCGTCTGATGGCAAATGTGCCGGATATGGAAGAGATCCGGGAGAGGGTGCACCGGCTGCAGAGACGTTTTTATTAAGCTGTTTTTCTGGTATAATATTGATAGATACAGGAGCAGAGCTGAAAGAGGCGCTGCTCTTTTTCTGCATAAATACGGAGGGAGGTTTGTGCCATGCGGAGAAATTGTACCGGATAATTCACCGAATTTTCACAGATTATCACTTGACATTGTTAGAAATCTAACCTATAATCAGTTAGACTTCTAACAATAAAAGGAGGGATGGACGTGAATGACGATGGTTATCCCATGCGGGAGCTGGTGAATCTGAATTGTATCTGGCACCGGGTGATTGAAAAACGAATGTCGGATCTGGGGCTGACCTCGATCCAGAGCCGGATGCTTGGATACGTCTATTTTCAGCGCCGTCAGGAGAAGAAGGTGTTCCAAAGAGAACTGGAGGAAGAATTTAAGATACGGAAATCTTCGGTTACGAGCGTCATCCAGATTCTGGAGAAAAAGGGGCTGGTGAGGCGCATCGGAGTTCCCGGAGACGCGAGAAAGAAGGAACTGATGCTGACGGAGCAGGGGATCGCGGTTCAGGAGACGGTTCTGGACCGTCTGGACCGTCTCGAAGCCATGGTCAACCAGACGCTGACCGAAGAGGAGCGAAGGCTCTGGTTCTCGTGTATCCGGAAAATAGAGGCAAGACTTGAGGAGGCAGAATATGATTAAAAGATTGACAGCCTATATCGGAGAATTTAAGAGAGATACGGCGCTTGCTCCGCGCTGCGTGATCCTGGAAGTGATTCTGGAGGTCCTGCTGCCGGTTCTGATGGCTTCGGTCATCGACCGCGGAGTGGAGGCCGGAGATATGAACTATGTGGTGAAGCTGGGCGTTGTCATGCTCGTCGTCGCCATGCTCTCCCTTCTGGCGGGCACCCTGTCGGGAGTGTTCGCAGCCAGGGCGTCCATGGGCTTCGGACGGAACCTGCGCAAGGCCATGTATGACAACATTCAGGATTTTTCGTTCCAGAATATTGACCACTTTTCCACGGCGGGCCTGGTGACCCGTATGACCACCGACGTGACCAACGTACAGAACGCGTTCCAGATGATTATCCGCATGTTCGTGCGGGCGCCGATCATGATGATTTCGGCCCTGTTCATGTGCGTGACGATCAGTCCCCGACTGTCTCTGATCTTTCTGGCGGCGCTGATCTTTCTCGGATGCGTGCTGGCCTTTGTTATCACCCGGGCGTTTCCGCTCTTTGACGAGATGTTCAAAGGGTACGACCGGCTCAATGCCAGCGTGCAGGAGAATCTGACCGGCATCCGCGTGGTGAAGGCGTACGTGCGGGAGGGCCATGAGCGGGAGAAATTCCGCGGTGCAACGAAGAATCTGAAAGATCTCAGCGTCCATGCGGAGCGTCTGGTCGTGATGAACCAGCCGGTCATGCAGTTTACGGTCTACACCTGCATCATGCTGGTGTCCTGGTTCGGAGCGAAGCTGATCGTGGTGGACGAAACGATGACGACCGGACAGCTTATGAGCCTGTTTACCTATACCATGCAGATTCTCATGAGCCTGATGATGATCTCCATGATCTTTGTCATGACGACCATGGCCCGCTCTTCCGCCGAGCGGATTGTGGAGGTGCTGGATGAAAAAAGCACGCTCACCGATCCCATGCATTCGGTTCTGGAGGTGGAGGACGGTTCCATCCGGTTTGATCACGTAAATTTCTCCTACAGCGACGACCGGGAGAAATGTGTGCTGCGGGATGTGAATCTGGAGATCCGCGCGGGTGAGACCATCGGCATCATCGGCGGGACCGGCAGTTCCAAATCCACGCTGGTGCAGTTGATTCCGCGGCTTTACGATGTGCTGGAAGGCTCCGTGTATGTGGGCGGGCATGATGTGAAGGAGTACCGGCTGGAGAAATTGAGGAATGCGGTGTCCATGGTTCTGCAGAAAAATGTGCTCTTCTCCGGAACGATACTGGAGAATTTAAGATGGGGCAATAAAGAAGCCACCGAGGAGGAATGCCGCCGCGCCTGCGAACTGGCGCAGGCGCATGAATTTATCGAGAAAATGCCGGACGGCTACGAGACTTATATCGAGCAGGGCGGAACCAACGTGTCCGGAGGACAGAAGCAGAGGCTCTGTATCGCGAGGGCGCTTTTGAAGAAGCCGAAGATTCTCATTCTGGATGATTCCACCAGCGCGGTCGATACGAAGACGGATGCGCTGATCCGCAGGGCGTTTGCGGAAGAGATCCCGGATACGACCAAGCTCATCATCGCCCAGAGAATCTCGTCCGTGCAGGATGCCGACCGGATCCTGGTGCTGGATCAGGGGGCGGTTGTGGGTTTCGGTACGCATGACGAGCTCTTGAAGGAGAAAGAAATCTATCGCGACATCTATGAATTACAGCAGAAAGGAGCGGATTTTGATGAGTAATCCAAGGACAGTCAGAGGTCCCGGCGCCAGGGGTATGCGCGGCGGACAGGGAAGCCGGAATCCGGGAAAGACGTTAAAGCGTCTGCTTGCTTATATATGGAAGGATTATAAGATTCACTGTGTGGCGGTGGCGGTCAGCATCGCGGTCAGCGCCCTGACCGGAGTGATCGGCAATCTGTTTCTCCGCAATCTGATTGACGATTACATTCTGCCGTTTCTGGGGGAGACCAGTCCCAGCTTTACGCCGCTGCTTCATGCGCTGGCGGTGATGGCCTGCATCTATTATGCCGGAACGATCGCGACCTATCTTTACGCGAGAATCATGATCGTCATCACCCAGGGGGTGCTGAAGGAGATCCGCGATGAGATGTTCACTCATATGGAACGCCTTCCGATCAAATATTTTGACACCCACGCCCACGGCGACATCATGAGCTGTTACACCAACGATACGGATACGCTGCGCCAGATGATCAGTCAGAGTATCCCCCAGATGCTCAGTTCGTCCATCACCATTGTCAGCACCTTTGTATCCATGCTGGTGTTAAGCGTGCCGCTGACGGTGCTGATCATCCTCATGGTTGTTGTTATGGTACGGGCGGTGCGCTTTATCGGCGGCAGGAGCGGCATGTACTTTATCAGGCAGCAGAAATCCCTGGGCGCGCTCAACGGCTATATCGAGGAAATGATGGAGGGTCAGAAAGTGGTCAAGGTCTTCTGTCATGAGACGGAGTCCAAAGAAAAATTCGACCGGCTGAACGACGATCTGTTTGAAAGCGCCAAAAATGCCAATACTTTTGCCAATATCCTCATGCCGGTGATGGCCAATCTGGGAAATATCAACTATGTGCTGACGCTGGGCGTGGGCGCGGTCTTCGCCATCAACGGCATCGGCGGTCTGACACTGGGCGCGCTGGCATCGTTTCTGCAGCTCACCAGAAGCTTCAACATGCCGATCACGCAGGTGTCCCAGCAGTTCAATTCGATCATCATGGCGCTGGCGGGCGCGGAGCGGATCTTCGATCTTCTGGACGAACCGGAGGAGACGGACAACGGCTATGTGACGCTGGTCAATGTGACCGAAGAGCCGGACGGCACCTTAAAGGAATCCAGGGAGCGGACCGGCATCTGGGCGTGGAAGCACCCGCATAAGGCGGAAGGGACGATCACCTACAAGAAGCTGGAAGGCGCTGTGGTGCTGGACGGAGTGGATTTCGGATATAGGGACGACAAGATCGTGCTGCACGACATCAAGATGTACGCCAATCCGGGCGAGAAGATCGCCTTTGTGGGTGCCACCGGAGCGGGCAAGACGACGATCACCAATCTGATCAACCGCTTTTATGACATTCAGGACGGCAAGGTCCGCTATGACGGCATCAACATCAATAAAATCAAAAAACCGGATCTGCGCCGGTCGCTGGGAATCGTTCTGCAGGATACGCATCTGTTCACCGGGACGATCGCCGACAACATCCGCTACGGGAAGCTGGACGCCACGGACGAGGAAGTGGTGGCGGCGGCGAAGCTGGCCAATGCCCATTATTTTATCACCCGGCTTCCCGGCGGCTATGACACGATGTTGAGCGGCGACGGAACGAGCCTCTCTCAGGGAGAGCGGCAGCTTCTGGCGATCGCCAGGGCGGCCATCGCGGACCCGCCGGTGCTGATTCTGGACGAGGCGACTTCCAGCATCGACACGCGGACGGAGACGATCGTCCAGAGGGGCATGGACCGTCTCATGAAAGGCCGGACGGTATTTGTCATTGCCCACCGGCTGTCCACCATCAAAAATTCGGATGTGATCATGGTGCTGGAACAGGGGCGCATCATCGAGCGGGGCAATCATGAATCTCTTCTGGAAGACAAAGGAAAATATTATCAGTTATATATGGGAGCGCTTGAACAGTCATGAAAAAAGCAGTGATCTTTGATATGGACGGAACCCTGCTGAACACGCTGGAAGACCTGTGTCTGAGCACCAATGCGGCGCTCGGGAGATACGGGTTTCCGGCGAGAACCCTGGAGGAAGTCCGGCAGTTTGTAGGAAACGGAGCGGTGAACCTGATGCGAAGAGCCGTTCCGGCGGGCGAAGACAATCCTCATTTTGAGGACTGCCTCCGAGCCTTCCGGGAGCATTACGGAGAACATCTGAACGATCATACGGGACCTTACGAGGGGATTTTGGAGCTGCTTCGGAGGTTTTCTGAAAGAGACGTTCCGATGGCGATCGTGTCGAACAAGCCGGATTTTGCAGTCCGGGAACTGAACGAAAAGTATTTCGGCGGACGGATCCGAGTCGCGATCGGGGAATCGGAGCAGGTGCGCAGAAAACCTGCTCCGGATACGGTAAAACAGGCGGCGCGGGAATTGAAGGTGCGCCTGGAAGACTGTATTTACGTGGGGGATTCGGAGGTGGATCTGCAGACGGCGAAAAACTGCGGGATACCGTGCGTGTCCGTGACCTGGGGCTTTCGTAGCAGAGAGCTGCTTCTGAGTCTGGGAGCGGAACATACGGCGGCCGATGCGCGGGAATTGCAGGAGGTGCTTTTAGGGTTGCTGAACCAAAATTCATGACCGGAAGTGTTGTCAAACCATGAAAAATAGTGTAAGATGCATTTGTTGGCGGCATGCGCAGCATGCCGCCGTGTTTGCGTGAGGAGGCATTATGAGATGAAACAGATGAAAAATAACACCATGCTGCTTCTGACGGCCCTGATCTGGGGCTGTGCGTTTGTAGCGCAGAGCGTAGGCATGGATTATGTGGGCCCGTTTACGTTTAACTGTGTGAGAAGCATTCTCGGCAGCGTGGTACTGATACCGGTGATCTTTCTGACGGACGGGCTGAAGAAAAAAAGCGGGATGAGCGAAGAGGAGAGGAAAAAGGAGAGAGGAGAGACCGGAACACTGGTGACCGGCGGCATCTGCTGCGGAGTGTTTCTGGCCATAGCGAGCAGCCTGCAGCAGTTCGGCATTCTGTATACCACGGTGGGCAAGGCGGGGTTTGTCACGGCCATGTACATCGTTCTGGTGCCGATACTGGGGATCGTAATCGGCCGGAAAATCCGGCCGCTGATTGTCGTATGCGTGTGCATTGCCGTGGCGGGACTCTATTTTCTGTGCATGACGGAGCGTCTTTCACTGGGCATCGGCGATCTTCTGGTGCTGCTGTGCGCACTTGTGTTTGCCGTACATATCCTGGTGATTGATCATTTTTCACCGCTGGTGGACGGGGTGCGTATGTCGGCGATACAGTTTCTGACCGCCGGACTGATCTGCGCGGTGCCAATGCTGATCTGGGAGCGGCCGGAGGCGGGGGAGATTCTGGCGGCCTGGATGCCGATTCTGTATGCGGGCGTGATGTCCTGCGGGGTGGCGTACACTCTGCAGATTCTGGGACAGAGAAATGCGGATCCCACGGTGGCGTCTCTGCTTCTGAGCCTGGAATCCGTCTTTTCCGTACTGGCGGGCTGGGTGATTCTTGGACAGAGACTGAGCGGCAGAGAGCTGTTTGGGTGCGCGCTGATGTTCGCGGCGATTATACTGGCGCAGATGCCGGACAGGAAACAGGAGAGTCGGACATGATCGAGGTAATTGTAAATAAAACAGGTTTTGAATATGATATCCATTCCCTGGTGAAAGCATTTTTCCCCCGGGAAGAGGTGAGCGTGCGTGCGGGGGAAACGTATACGGACAGGACCGCGCTGCAAATGGCGGTTACCTTCTCGGAGCGGAGCGTAACCGTGGAGCTTCTGAAAGACGGCAATCCTGCAGAGACACGGCAGGAGGAGATTGACCCCGGGGATCGGAAGGAGACGAAGAGCCGGATGAAGCGGCTGATCTACCGGATGCTGTGCGCGTATACGGGGCAGGAGCTGCCCTGGGGGACGCTTACGGGAATCCGGCCGGTCAAGCTCGCCATGCAGCTTCTGGAGGCGGGAAAGAGTAATGTAGAGACGGCGGCGTATATGCGCGAGGTCTATCTGGCAAGCAGGGAGAAAGCGGCTCTCAGCGTCATGATTGCCAATCGGGAGCGTTATGTGTTGCAGAACATTGACTATCAGGACGGATACAGTCTGTATATCGGCATTCCGTTCTGCCCGAGCACCTGCCTGTACTGCTCCTTTACCTCTTATCCGCTTTCCAAATGGGAAAAGCAGGTGGATCTCTATCTGGACGCTCTTTTTCGGGAGATCGACGCCATGGCGGAGCATTTCCGCCGCAGGAAGCTGAACACCGTCTACATCGGGGGAGGAACGCCGACAACATTGAGTCCCGGGCAGATGGACCGGCTGCTGGGCAGGATTCAGACGGCCTTTGAGATGACGCATCTGCAGGAGTTTACCGTGGAAGCCGGGAGGCCGGACAGCATCAGCAGAGAGAAGCTTCAGGTTCTGCTCGACCATGGAATCGACCGCATCTCGGTCAATCCGCAGACGATGAAGGACGAGACGCTTCGGATCATCGGGCGGCATCATACGGTGGCGCAGACGAAGGAGGCGTTTGCCCTGGCAAGAGAGATGGGGTTTTCTCATATCAACATGGATCTGATCGTCGGCCTTCCGGGAGAGGGATACAAGGATGTGGAGCATACCATGCAGGAGATTGCCGCGCTTGCGCCGGACAGCGTGACGATTCACTCCCTGGCCATCAAACGGGCGGCCCGGCTGAATCTGTTCAAAGAGCGGTATGAAGAGATGGGGCTGGAAAACAATATACAGATCATGGATATGACGGCCCGCTACTGCGCAGAGATGGGACTGTCGCCGTATTATCTGTACCGTCAGAAGAACATGGCCGGAAATTTTGAGAATGTCGGATATGCAAGGCCGGAGCAGGCCGGGATTTACAATATACTGATGATGGAGGAGAAACAGTCTATCGTGGCTTGCGGAGCAGGTAGCGTGTCAAAACGGGTGTACCCGGACGGGCGGATTGAGCGAAGCGAGAATGTGAAGGATGTGGCTCTATATATACAAAAAATAGACGAAATGATTGAGAGAAAGCGGAAGCTGCTCACGGATTTTTAAGCGCTTCTTCATTCCCTCAAAGTACAAGAAATGGTGAAAAGTACATCAAAAGTACATCAAATTTTTACCTGATAGTACGGAATAATACGCAATAAATGTGAAAACCTGAATATTGTGCCTTAAAGGACAATCTTATTC
>CAJUNR010000009.1 GCA_910587765.1 uncultured Lachnospiraceae bacterium | reverse complement strand
GCTCCGGGGGAAGAGCCGGAAGACAACTTCCTCGAAGCCCTGAACGCTTCCGCGCAGGAAGTCTGGGGAACTCCCGAATAAGCAATGACGGACAACAGCCCGCAGGGAGTACTCCTCTGACGCGCTGTGCGGTCCGTGAGCGGGCTTTATACAACGAAAGGAACGAAGTATGACAAGACAGGAAATGGAGACAATCATCAATTTTGACGCGGCGTGAGACCTTTGCGAGCTGTATACGACAGACCCGGTCTGGATGCGTAAACTTGACAGGCTGATGCAGAAGAATCCGAAAGACTTCAAAGAGGGAAAGGCGGAGCGGTACCAAGGCGAAGTGGTCGCAAGGCGGTTTACATTCCCGAAGCATCTTCTCTCTATCAGGGCAAAAACTGTAAAGCGTGACTTGACCGACGAACAACGGGCGGAGCTTGCGAGGAGACTGAAAGGCAGTCAGTAAAATCAATTCTGCGGCGAGTTTTCCCATACAGGACTGGAAAAAAAGGAAGTGAAAGCCTGCGAGGGTATATTTGTCTGCCTGCGGTTATAAAAACGGGAAATGCAGATACAGGATTGGGAATTTGAGAATAATGTGGGAACTGCCAGATTTGAGTGAACGAAAGGAGCCTCTTTTATGTATGAGTTGGTGGAAGTGAGAAAAGATGATATCTTTACAAACAGTAAGGTGATTGCAGAAGGAACCGAAAATGAGCACGAGTCTGTTATTGCGATCATACAGAAATATGAGAAAGATATTGCTGATTTTGGCAGGGTGGAGTTTTCCGATTTGAAATCGGGAAACCCAAGGGGCGGTCGACCAGAAAGAATATGTTATCTCAATGAAGAACAGGCGACATTTGTCATCACCCTTTTAAGAAATTCTAAAGCAGTGGTCAGATTCAAAAAAGAGCTGGTGAGGCAATTTTATTCCATGCGTCGGTTCCTGATCGAAAAACAGTCAAAGCTATGGAATGATACAAGGATTGCCAGCAAAGAAAACCGTCTGAAAGAAACCGACGTGATTAAGCTGCTTGCAGAATACGCAAAGGAACAGGGAAGTACTCACTCAGACCGGCTGTATATGGTCTATACCAGACTTGCAGGCAGCATTGTCGGCGGCAGGCGTGACAATATGAGCGCCTCTGAACTGAATACGCTCACGCTGATAGAGAGCATCATAAAGCAGACCATAGAGATCGATATGTCGATGGGTATGCACTATAAGGATATTTACAGGGACTGCAAAGAGCGTCTTGCGCAGTTTGCAGAGATTACATACCTTACGGCATAGCTAAGTTGCTGATATGCGCAGAAATATTTTTCAGAAAAGGAACACACGGCGCGAAACGGTCTGATTTCGGCTTTTAAGGGCGCGAGGGTAGAAAGCATAGGGTATGGGGATAAAACGGGAAAATGGGCTTTGAAAACATGTCAGGGAATGGGATTGAAGAAAAAGCGGCTCTATGGTAGAATGTGAGACAGGAAAACCAGAGAGCCGGGCGGCTTACCCTCTTCGGAGGGGCTGAACCCTCCAGACGAAAGAAAGGAGGGAATGCCAATGATTACATATTCCGATCTGATACAGACAGGAATTTTCATTGTTGCCCTTGTTGGTCTTTGTTACACGATCTTCAAGGGACGAAAGTAGCCGCCACTACTGCCAATAGTGACGGCCTGAGTAATTAGGTAAATCGCTTTTGAGGGTAGGCCGTGCGTCTCTGGCTTTCCCTTTTCTGTCTATAAATATACCATATCCCACGGCAGGACGCAAGGGAAAACTGCTGTTTATTCCCACAAACCTACACAACCAAATAAGACAGATCGGCAGCAGGCGGGGACCTGCTATCCGTGGATATATACCAGACTGGCAGCAGGTGACACCTTGGCACATGCGCATGTATAGGCGGGACCAGATCAGCCAGGACAGCAGGCGACAGGATCACCGGCTGCAGGACCTGCCGGAGCGTCGCCACAAGTGGCGATACCAGAGCCGGGAGCGTTCCTGTTATCTGGTAAAACTTACAAAACTGTACGCAAAAAAAGCCTGCTGCCCGGAATCTGGCATATCTGACACCCTAAAAGAGTCTCCCCGCTGCCGGAGGATACCGGGGAGCGCCGGAGTCTGCCGCCCGTTTTCGCAAAAATGCGCGAAAGTGCGCACGAAAAAAAGGACTGCTGTTCATCCGGACATTTCGGACGCCCTAAAAAGGCTCCGGGGCTTCAGATCGGAGCCGTGGGCGGGCAGATCGGGCGGGCTGGATGCTGAATTGTCGCAAAATGTCGCACAAAGAAGAATGCCTGCGGAGTGTCCAAGGAGGTGCCCCGGAGACAGGCCCCCTAAATCGTGCAAAAACGCCGTCCGAAAAACGGACGGCCGTCAGATCGGCGGTTATGGTAACAAAAGTAACACCCTAAAAGGGGAGCCGGGGACGGTGAGACATCCGCCCACAGATCGGCAGCAGGCGTATAAGCTGGATGTCGGCAGCAGGGCACTCACCACTAAATTGTGGTCAGTCTGGCTTTGTATACTTTTTTCCAGTCAGCCAGGGAGACAACCAAAAGGTTGCCGGCTTCTTCTGGAAATGACTGGGAAAGTCGTTCCATAAGACGAGTTTTCCCCACGAATGGAGAAAAGACGGGTAAAGGATCAGTGCACAAGTGAGCCCCAAATGGGTCTGAGCTTCTGCCTGCTGCCTATGCCGCCGGTCCGCTCCAGACGGTGAATAATTCGTTATCTGGATAAATGTTGGCAGAAACAGCATTTATGTATCCATTTATGGGGTTTATGCATCTGGGCTCCATAAGTGGGGGGAAGGTGCCAGAGACATTTTCACTTACTGGTATACCTGTCAGAAATTACGTAAGATCGACCGGAAATTACGTAAAACCCATAGGGAAATCACCATTTCCCGGCGGGAAATACATAAAACCTTCCAGAAAATGATTGATCTGGAAGCCCTGTAAAATATTTGCGGTTCGACATGGATGTCAAGACACCGGGAAACCATTCCGAGGCATCCCCGGATCAGGGCACCGTTCTAATTCTTCATGAATGAGGAATACCGGCAGTTGATGATTCTGGAGTCGGGGACAAATGTCTGCGAGTTTTTCCCAGAAAGCTGGGAAGCGGTCCCCCAATCGCGCAACCATACCAGAAAGACCGGTTCGCCCTGTGTGGCGAATGCCTGGACAGTTCGGGCACTTGTGCGGTGTGTAGTGTTTCGTTACATACCGGGGGGTGTGAAATACATCCCTTTAAGGTGGTGGCAGATCAGCGCCCCCTTATGTCCTGTATGTGCTTTCTTTTTCTGGAAAGCGGAAGAAACTGCCCGGATGCGGACCGGGTCGTCCTGTGGGACGAGTGGAGCGTCACAGGGGCTATATTAAACCTCTTCCCCTGTGTCGTTCATTATAAATCCTGCACGATAAGTGCAGCCGAGGACATCAGCTATTGTCAATAATTCTTTTTCACTAAAATTGTCACGACTCATTTTATTTGACATGTTTTGTCTGGATTGCCCTGTTTTTTCTGCCAGTTGAGCAAGTGTCATATTTCTGCGTTTTAACATGATTTTAATTTTCTCACCCATAGTAAGTGACATAGAATACACACTCCTTTCTTGCGTTTGAATTTACTTATAAGTATACACTATAAAATGTAGTACGTCAAATAATTATTATTAGAATAAATAAAAAAGTTGCAAATAGTAGTTGACAAACGACACTAATTAGTGTGCAATAAAATCATCAAATGAAGCAAGTCAAAGCTAACGAGGGAAACAGCCCGAAGGTAAGAGCCAGACAGGATAACAGATCAGCCGCATGAGCCGCACATCCGTTTTAGCCCCTGGACACTTGCTCAAAGATGAAAGGAGAGTCAGGACATGGCCGAAAGAATAATGGAAAACAGAGTGAAGAAGCTGAAGGCGCTGGAAAGCCAGATCGCAGAGCTTCAGGAGCAGGCGGACGCTATCAAGTCGGAGCTAAAAGCAGACCTTGAAGAAAAGGGAGTGGACGAGCTGAAGACAAAGAACTTCATCATCCGCTGGAAAGAGATCATCAGCAGCCGTCTGGACGGGAAGGCATTAAAAGCGGCGCTGCCGGATGTATACAGCCAGTATTGCAGGACCAGCGCAAGCCGCCGTTTCACCGTCGCATAGATGGGCGGTGATCGGATGACGGAGAAAGAACTTGCAGACATGATAAAAGCCGAGGAAAAGCGGCTGAAGCTCCACGGCCCGGAGTTCATGCAGAGACACCGGGAGATCATGGAGACGGCGGACAGGATGCGCCGGGAAAATAAAAAGCGCCTCTGCCAGACTTGCACTCTGACAAAGGCAAGTAACCCGTAAACACTGAACAAAGAAAACGGGGCTTGCAGGAATTGTAACACGCCTGCTGCCCCGTGTAAAGAGAGGGTTTTAGATAATGCTTGATGTAAACCGAAAAGTTATAGATTCTCTGTATGAAGCATGGTCAGATGCAGACGAATACTGTAAGCAAAGCGCAATAGAGAGTGTCATATACACTAACCATGTGAAAAAGATTGCGGGAGTTATCGGAGAAAAGTTCCGCCATGATATATCTGATTATCTGACAGACATTGCCTGTGATGCGGAGTATGCAGGTTTTGAATACGGATTCCGATACGGCGTGATGTTCATGAGCAGTATTTTACCACGGCCGGCGGAAAGTCGAAGGATTGAGGGGGTGCAGGCATGAAAAAAATTGATCTCGGTGATCTGGCGGTGGAAGTAGCAAGAATTTCCATGATTGTGGCCGGGCTTGCGAATCAGACAGATGAAGATACCGAAACATTAACGCCAAAGGCTCTTAGAAATGCCCTCGGCGGCGTATCGTCCTATCTGGACCGCATTTCCGACGATCTGGACAGGCTGGAGGTTGAACTTACAGGAAAGGGAGGACAGCGGGCATGATGGAGATTTTAAACGCTGTACATAACATTGTATCCGCCGGCCCGGAGGACCTTCCGGAGCGTTCACGGGAAAGGCAAACAATTTACTATTCGGATGAAAAAGACATGGTCGTGATAGCCGGATGGGGAGACGATACAGGGAGGGTTGCGGAAATGATTGTCAATTATCTGGAACTCTCCCCGGAAGGAAAGCAGAAGGCAGAGGAAGATTTCCTGTCATCCGGGTCTGATTTCGGCATCAGGATAAACAACATGCTCAAAGAGATCGCCCGGATACGCCGGGAGAAAGGGCAGTTCACCATGCGGACGGATGAAATCAAAATTTTCCCATGTTTCGCAGCCCATCCCCCGAAGCCGGAGAAGATGGAGCACAAGGACCAGTACTATCAGGCGCACGGCTCTTTCGAGTCGGAGATCATCCTTGACGGGGCCGGGAACCTGATAGACGGATATACAAGTTATCTGCTGGCGGTACGGTACGGCATGAGTCATGTCCCTGTCAGGTACGGCAGGCGGCAGATCGTAGCGGCGGCGCACAGGCCGGGCGGGACGCTCTACCGCTGGGAGCTTCCGGGGCTTCTGGTGGGAAAGGTGCATCCGGGCGATAAGGTCACGGTAAAGACCGCCAGAAGCTTCAGGAGAGTCACTGTGGCGGCGGTGGAGGAATACGCCGGGCAGGAGCCGGAGCCGCTTAAAATGGTCGTGAGGAAGGGCAGGATGCGGAGAAGGTAAAGAGAACAGGGACGGCAGCGGGATACAATAACACCTACTGCCAGTCCCAATATGATAGAAAGGTAGGTGCTATATGGCAAGTAAAAAGAGGACAGACAACAAGGGGCGGATACTCCGCACCGGAGAAAGGCAGCGTCCAGAAGATAACCGATATTTGTATCGCTATTTTGATTCGACCGGAAAGAGAAGGATAATCTATGCACTTACTCTGTCAGAACTCCGGGAAAAAGAAAAGCAGATTCAGCGCGATCTGCAAGACGGCATTGACATCAGCCGGGGCGACATGACATTGAATCAGCTTTTTCAGATGTACATGGACAACAAAACAGACCTGCGGAAAAGTACCAGATACAACTATATATCTGTCTGGAACAACGGCTTGAAAGATTCTGTCCTTGGAAATATGAAGATTTCGCAGATCAGGCAGATTCATATTCGCTCCTTTTATTCCGAACTGGTAAAGAAAGGACTTTCTGCGAACACGGTCAAACTGTATCACAACCTGATTTATCCAGCGCTGGAGCTTGCCGTTGATTCTGATATCATCCGCAAGAATCCGGCGAAAGATGCAAAGAAGGGAATCGGCGGCACAAGGAAAGAACGCACAGCCATGACCATAGCTGAACAGGGGAAGCTGCTGGATTTTATCAAAGGCAGTGACAGATACCGCATCTACTATCCTATGATGGTGTTTGCCCTGTCCACTGCCCTTCGGGTCGGAGAATTAACGGGCCTGCGGTGGTCCGATGTAGATTTGAAAGAAAATATCATACATATCCGCCAGCAGCTTGTATACCGTAATCTGGGCGATGGATGCCGATTTCATATACAGGACTTAAAGACCGAAGCCGGACGGCGAGACATTCCACTGACGGCCAACGCAAGGAAAAGCCTGATAAAGCAGAAAGAACTTGATCTTCTGCTTGGCAGGACACAGCGTCAGGAGATCGACGGCATCACGGATTTTGTTTTTCTCAACTCACAGGGAAAGCCTTATGCCGTCAGCGCGGTCAATACCATGCTGGACAACGTTGTGAAGGCGCATAACAATCTGGATAAGATGCAGGCAGGATACAGGCATGCGGAGCCGGAACCACTCCCCCACATCTCCGCCCATATCTTACGGCATACAGCCTGTACCAGACTGGCGGAATCAGGGCTGGAACCGAAGGTATTACAGTACATCATGGGACATGCGAACGTGTCCATTACACTGGACGTATACACACACCTGGACTTTTCACAGATTCAGAAAAAGATGGAAGAAGTTCAGGAAAATACAAAGATCGGATAAGTACAGCCGTCGTTGAGTATAATATCTTAACGGCGGCCTGTATTTTTTTCGGAAATGGCACAATTTTGGCACAAAATACCGGCTTCCAGAAAATCCCACCTTTTAAAAGCCCCGTATTTCCGCCAATTTCACACTTTTTTCACAAAAAATTAGCACTCACCTCTTGTTGGTTCGGTGTGCATGTTATCATTAGTTATGGTTGGTGAAATATGCCTGAAATCAGAGGGTTGTCGGACTTGCGTGAATTTCCGACTTATATCATATGTTGTCTTTCGTTTTTCATTTGTCACAAGAATTGTCATAATGAAAAATCCCCCTGGCATCCATTGGACAAGGAGATTTTCTCTTTTTGAGCGTGTATATTGATTTTTGATAAAGCCTGTATTAAAATAGGCTCAGGTACTGCTGTTCACGGGAGGACGGTGGCGGTTAGCCCTCTCCGGAGGGACTGTGACCCTCTGTTCACATAGAAACCCGAAAGGGAATCTGGGAAAGGAGGGCTGAGCCATATGGATATTTTGGGACTTATCGCAGTGCTGAGCTTTGGCTTGACCTGCTTCGGAATCGGATATACTTTTGGTAAAGATAGTAACAAGACACAGAAATAGCCGCCCCGGTCTGACAAACTAGGCGGCTGTTTCTGTCAACTTTTGCCGGGCTGACCGTCACTGGAACGACAGCACCTTTTTAATAATATTACCACTTCTGCGGAAAATATGCAATGGATTTTGAGCGCCCTCATTTTAAATCGGGGTGCTTTTTCATTTGAATGGAATTTCAGAATCTTCCGGTATGTTTTCAATCTGATTTTGCGGTCGAACATTTCTGTTAGCAGTGCTGTAATAAGAATTGTATTTATTCAGCATCTTTTCCTTCCATAAATCGAAAACCTCCTGGTCAATGAGGCCCTCTTTTAATAAATCCAGCATCTTTTTCCAGTCTTTGAGCGCGTCGTTAATAACTGTATCATCAAAATAAAGCATCATGAAGTTTTCGTATTGGTTGTTGATCTGGGGACCATATGGACAGTCTTCTGCCATACAAAAACCGGAGTCTATTTCGAGTCCATCGACAGAGCTTAACTCAAAAATAAGATGTAATACATCTGAATAAGTATTTAAGGCAGATATTCCAGTCTCTTCATTTATAAAGCCACATAGCCAGTCAATCGATATGTTGTATTTTTCTGCTATCTTAATCAAGATATCAATCGGGGGTTTATTGATAGTTTTTTCATATGCGGCATATGTCTGTTTTCGCAATCCGAGAGAATCAGCAAAATCGGATTGGTTGATATTTAACCTCTCACGTAATTCTTTTAGCCTTTTAGCCAAGAAATCTAATTTATCCATAATAACCTCCTATATTTTAAGTGTACCATAAATGAAACAAATATAATAGAATAAATTAAAACATTTTAAATATAATAATTGACATTTTAAATTTAAAATTATATAATGGACTTGTAACATCAAAGTGATTAAAGGAGGACGAGATGAGATTAGACAGAGCTAAACTGTGCGCAATCATTGTCAAAAAGGATTTGACAAGCATAGAACTTTCAAAGAAAGCTGGTATTTCAGCCCAGACCATATGCTCCATAAGAAAAGGGCGAAGCTGTCGTGATGATACGGGGATAAAGATAGCAAAGGCATTAGGCGTTAACATCTCCGAGCTGATGGAGATGGAACAATGAAAGCACGCAGGCGCGGCACCATGCCACTTTCCGAAAAAGCCTTGTTTGACGCCAATAACTTGGCCGAATATTTGGATTTGGGGGTCCAGGCAGCGAGGCGGATTGGAAAAGAGGCTGATGCGGAAATCAGATTCGGAAAAACTACCCGCTATAAAAAAGAGAAGATCGATCTTTATTTGTCTTATTTGTGAGAAACAAGCATTCAATTTAAAATACTTCAGAATAACCGCGCATTCGCGCGAATAATTCCAACAAAAGAAAGTAACCGGCCGCAAAACAGGACAGCGAGCCGCAAACCGCGAAAAGTTGGGAGGTTGAGACTATGGAGAATATTTTTGAGTTGCCTGAAAATAGCAGCTTTGTTCAAGTGCGCGCGAAAACAGGGGGTTACATGAAACGGAGGCGGGTGATTAAGTGACATTAGAAGAGTATATCTCGAAAGCAAGAGAAGCCACAAACTGGAACCCCGGATTTTTTGAGGCAACAGAACCGATTTTCATAAGGCATCTGGACACCATCCGCCGCACACTGGTAAAAGACGGACTCTGGGAGCAGTTCGACGAGGCCCGCTGCGAGTGGAAGCTGCCGGGACAGGCGAAGGTTTGGGAAAGCGAACGGAAAGCCGTACCGGATAGGGGTCGATTCAGGCCGTTGAAGGAAGAAAGCCCTGCTGGAAAAAATAAAGGTGCTTCACCGTCTCCTGAGGTGTTACAGATGCTTTCATGTAAAGTAGTCCTTGATAAAAACGGCGCCGAGAAAGAACGCAAGGTTTTGCAGACCGTCCGTAATTTTGAAATTGTTATGGATAACGATGAGCGATTCGCAGGAAAAATGAAGTATGATGAGTTTTCCCACCGCCCTTATCTGACGGGAAGTGTTCCGTGGGATACAGAGCAAAACTACAGGATCTGGAGCAGTTATGATGATTCAGCACTTTTCTCAATCATTCAGTCAGATTATGGCCTGAACAATCGCAACGATTATTTTGACGCACTGAAGAATGTGTCCATGCGATCAAGGTTTCACCCGGTGCGGGATATACTTAATTCTCTTCAGTGGGATGGACGAGAGAATATACGCCGACTTCTTGTTGACTATCTGGGAGCAAAGGACACGGACTATACATATCAGGTCATGCGTCTATGGATGCTGGGCGGAGTTGCAAGAATTTACGAGCCGGGGTGCAAATTCGATTACACACTTATTCTTCAGGGAAAGCAAGGGCTGGGGAAAAGCACATTTTTGAAACTGCTGGCTTTGAATGACGAGTGGTTCAATGACTCACTGGACAGCCTGGATTCTGACAAGGCTGCCCAGTCCTTAATGGGGTCATGGATTGTGGAGCTTGCGGAATTAAAATCACTTGCCCGTACTGCTGGCGGCGTTGAGAGCGTAAAAAGATTCCTGACAGCTACGCAGGACAAGTATCGTGTCCCCTATGAGAGACGGACAGAAATTTTCTTACGCCAGTGTGTCTTTGCAGGTACAACGAACAAAAGCGACTTTCTGCAGGACGAAACCGGAAACCGCCGTTTTCTGATTGTTCCGACGGGAGTCATCGAGCCGAATAAAAGCCTTTTTGAGCCTTCTGCGGTGAAGAATATAAAAGCAGCGTGGGCACAGGCAGTGTATATCTGGAAGACAGAAAAACCAGGTTTGCTACTGCCGAAGTCATGCCAAAAACAAGCGGAAGAATTACAGGCGGAAAGCATGTCAGATGATGGAAAAGTGGGAATCATTCAGGAGTATCTCTCCGACAAGCAAAGGGCTTGTGCTATTGAGATTTGGAGAGAGGCATTAAAGGAATCTGGCAGGCCGCAAAAGTGGCAGGCATCAGAGATCAATAACATTGTCTCGAGTCTTCCGGGGTGGGAGCGGATGAAAAATCCGGGTAAATTTGGAGAGTATGGAAGCCAGAGAGGATTCCAGAAATGCAGACTACAAACACAGGATGAAAATACTACAAAGCAGGATTGTAGCCGGAATTTTATGAAAATATCAGATTCAGAATTATCGGAACTGCCTTTTGAGTAAGAATGTAGGTAAGGAATGTAGAATGATTGTAGACGGCTGAAACCCTTGAATTTCCTTTATATTCTACTATTACTACTTTCTCTACAATAAAGGAAAAGAGTATAGAAAAATAAAGAATATAGAAAGAAATATAGGATAAAAAAGAATGTCTCATAAAGTTGTAGAATTTGTAGGGTTGTAGATTTTGACTTTTATAAAAGGGGAACCACACATGGATTTTAAGACGGAATATTTTGATATCTGGATGATTGCATGGAACTTTCATAAAAAGTATGCGGTCATGGGAGAAGTGAACTGGGAACAGGCGGTTGAGGAATCGGCAGCTATTGTTGAGGATTACAGAGGCAGGCCGCAGCAGGCGTTTATTAAAAAACTGCTGGCGGCGGCTTTGGCGGAATTGCAAAGGAGTGAGAAGAATGCACAGTGATTTTCCGCGCTGGTGGGCGTTTTTACAGCGGATGAGGGCGCAGCAGACTAATGTTTGCTTAGGGAGGAAGAGGCAAGCCACACGAATATTATCAAACGATAAAAATAAGTGATTTTTAAATATTTTTGCAAAAAGGAGTAATTTTCATGGATGGACTCGAAAAACCAAAGGGGAAAGGTTCTTTTGCCATTAAAGAATGGGAAAAAATCCGACAGGGAGGCGGTGCAGCTCCGTCGCCAACTGAAATAGAGAAATACTTGCAAGGAAGAACGACGGGGGCGACATTGTCCCGGGAAGAGGTCATACAAAGAATATCTCATTACTTTAACAACCTCATAGCAAAACGTGAGGATGAAGAAACAGGGGAAATTAAGCATGTATGGACGGCAGCCCCAACAAAAAGTGGTCTTGCCCGGAGCCTTGGTATTACAGCTGAAACATTGTCCAGATATTTAGGAGGCAAATACGGCAACGGCATTCCATATCGTATTGGACAAGCGAGCAAACGTGAGGTTGTGCGGGCGGAAGATTTCGATCTGATTCAGGCTGCATCAAATTTGATTGAGGAATTTCACGAAAGTAGGCTGTCTACTACTGTGCCTGTTGGTTCAATATTTTATCTCAAATGCTCTAGTGATGTACGTTGGCGTGATACACAAAATATCAATCTGACAGCGCAGGCAAGTCAGATTGATATGCCCGAGTTATCCCGCGAAGAGATCGCGGCCCGCTACCGTGCCCAGGAAGAATTCCGGGAGAAGCCCCAGCTTCCGGAGGGGATCGACTGATTTCAGATGTTTTTTGTGGCATTTGTCGCAAATGTTGTCCTAAATGGACTTTCAATCAACAGAAACACTGTAAACTAAAGTAAAAATAAGGATATATGTACTAATAGACAGTTAGTACTATGTGTGTTTGAACGGGTAGTCAGAGCCGCACGCAGCCGCAGGGGAGACATACAGGAACGGTTTATACCACGTCACAAGCCCCTGACCATCTCATATCAGGCCTTAACGCCGTTAAGCTATAGTCGGGCATATCTGGACTGACAAGGTCTGTATGGGCGCGCTGGGGAGGTCCTGTGGTTTCGTGGAAACAGTCGGCGGAGATCGGAAGGCGTACAGGGGTCTTGTCAGAACGCCCGTTCGCGCGGGGTGAGCTGTAAAAATAAAATTTTGCAGAAAAAACCTCGGCCCCGCTCCAAAAAAATAAAAAAGGAGTGATTAAAAATGAACTATCAATTCGGACGAAACGACGATGCAGCCGCAAAAGAAGTGGCCGGCAAAACAATTTCCATCATGGAAGAAATGATGGATTCTATGAAAATCGAAGGAGAAACAGAAATGCAGGAATTAAGAGACCGTATGGTTTTTCTCGATTACTGCAAAAGTGCCATCGAGAAGGCTATAACAAAAAAGAAAAATAATCTTTTACAGGAGGGACAGATCAGACATGAGCGAAATTAGATACGACGAAACACAGTTAAACAAGTTATACCGAAGGGAGGCGGGAATCTGGGCTTTCAGGGTCCTGGAGCTTGTACCGGAGGGAATCGTTGTTCAGCTTCCGAAGGCGTTCGGAGAGAATAAAACGACGGAGATTCCGCTGTCACCAAAAACAAAGGCGTTTTATAAAGTTGGAGACTATGCGGACATCGCTTTGAAGTACACTGTTTCCGGTGGTGTATCACATAGCTTTCAGGCGCGTTATATAGGACCAACACCGCCGCAGTTCATCCCCATAAATGGGGAAAATATTTCAAAAATTTAGGAGGTTTCAAAGATGAATGAATATGAGAGAGAAAAAGCAAGGCAACACCTGAAAAAATGGAGCTTTCCAAGACACCAGAAGGACGAGCCGCGATAGAATATGCGAGAAAAAAACGTGAAGAAAACGAAAGGCGAAACAAGATATTGGAAAAATGGGGAGAATATGGTTATCATATCTACCCGGATCAGGAAAAAGAATTAAAACAGGTTCAGAAAACCGCTGCAGAGATGCGGCGCGACGACATCTTAAAACATTTTTCGTAACGGAATTAAATAATAAAAAGGAGAAAAAAAAGAATTGACAAAATTTAAAAAATAGCACAACTTATTGAGTCCTACAGAAAAACAGCAGACCGGCATTATGCCAGCTATCAGGCACAAGAAAAGGCTGCAAGGGAAAAATATTCGGAGTCCGGATATCAGCTAGAGTGGATTCAAAAGGTATGGCCGGAAAAAGCAGGGAAGATATGGGCAGAATGTGATGATACAATTCGCAAAGTGGAGGAAGTATTTGACGAGATTGAGCAGGATTTTAAGAAATGGGTGCTGGAACCTTTAGACGGAAGTACCGTCCAGATTTTGGATTGCGTCGAAAGATTCGGGCTTTCATTGTCTTTGAATGAATTGCAGGTGCTTGAGGGTTCCGTTCGGTCCTCATATCTTGGGACAAAGATTTTTACAGGACTTGCAGAGAAAAACGGATACAGCGTAAACGCCCCTTCGATGAAGGAATATCAGGATGTATTGGCAGCTGCCAGAAACAACGCAAAACTGGCAATCCGGGCTTATGCGGGATCGCCTGATGAAGGATATCCAGGCACAGATTTACTCCAAAAGTGGGAAAGTCGCGGCATAGTAATGGGCGAATATCAACACTATCATCTCTTTTTCGCGGCTAACTTCCTGCATGAAGGCGGCGAGCTCGACCGACTCGAGGAAATGTGGGGAGAAGCCCGCGGCGCATCTATGGTGTACAGACTGAACAAAAGCGAAGTGGAAAAAGTAAAAAAGGCTGTCGGGAACATCATGCATGATGGAGAAGTGGATAAAAAAGCCGCGCAGGAGCTTATTAAAAAAGACCCGGATTTCAAGGATAAATTACAGTCCATGCCCGATGATTTTTTCGAGGGAAAGGAGGCTCTTGTGAATCATTTTCGACTGAATGAAAAAGAAGAAAAGGGAGAATCTTTGATAACCCCCGGAAGCAGGAAAGCGGCAGAATATGGCGCGAATAGATTTCAAAGAGTCGATGCGGAAACGCTGAAACAATTTGAGTAAGAGGGAAATAAAAATGGATAAAAATAAAAAGCCAACGGTTGAAGAATTAACAGCGGAACTGGCGCAGGAAAAAGCAAAGAATGCCCATCTGAAAAATCTTCTGGACAGGGCTTTATCAGAAAAAGCGCATTTCAAACGCGTTCTTGCAGACCATGAAGAAGATGAGAAAAAAAGAGAACAGAAAGACGAAGCACGAAGAAAAGAAGTTAATGACTTGCGTCTGGAATTGGACGTGCAGACTTATGCAAAAAGGGTTGTCGCCATGGGGGCAAGTGAGTATCAGGCAGAGGAAATTGCCCGCCAGATGCTGACCGGAGACATGGAATCATTCCACGAAAATATAAAAAGTCTTATCGCTGATGCGAAGAAGAGAAAAATGGATAAAGCAATTCAACAATTTCTTGCCAACAGTCCGGAAATTCATGCCGGTAATGGTGACATGGAGATCGAACCGGCGGCGGTAAGGTTCGCAAAACAATATGCCAGTTATCAGGCACTGGATACGGGCTCCCTGCAAAGATTTGAATAAAGGACGTGAAGAAAATGAAAATTGATTTTAAAGGCCTTGCGTGGTTAAATACCGTTGCGGAAAGTATGGTTCCGATTACGGAAGAAGAAGCGCAGCTTATGATGGATTATGCGGTAAAACAGGAATGCCGCATCAGTCAGGAAAAAGTAAAAATGATTGCACGGAACAGCGGGCTGACCATTTTTGACAATCCGGAAACATGGTAATTTTTCCCCACAAGTGGGGGGAAAGTGATGAGACCCAAATGGGGCTTAGTGATTTCTTTAAATTCTCCCCCACTTGTGGGGAAAATGAGATTGGTACGAATTTCGTACAAACATATAGATTTTTTCGCCAACAAGTGGGCGAAAGTTTGTTGAAAGAAAAGGAGAATGGAATAAATGATATCAATGATAGTTAATGTAAACCTACTTTTAGTGACACTGTTTTTGCTATTCGGCACAGGCTTTTTTATTTATGCCGCGTGGAAAAAGAAAGAGGAACCCCGGAACACGATCGGCAATCTGCTTTCCGCTTACTTTATGGCGAGTGCGCTTATTTATATCTTTTTGGGGTAAGAAAATGACTGAAAGGCAAAAAAAGAAGTATTTAAAAATGTTTAATTTTCATTCGCCAAGCGTGGCAAGCGTCAGTATAAAAAAGGTTCCTAACTATGTGCGTGCCGAGATTCCGAAAGATATTTTTGAACAGGCAACAAAATCACCAATGCTGAATACAAGCCAGGGCTTTATTTTATTGAACGAAGATTGGGATGATTTTGAGTCCAGAAAAACAGCGCTTGTATCTTTAGATTGGCTTCCGCGCTCTTTGTTATTGGACATATATGATATGGAACGTGAACGATATAAAGATATTGGTTCTAACACTCCGCAGAAGTTTGACGATCCAAAAGAACAAATAAGAAGAGTATACGCCTTTTTGATGAAAACGCTTTTGGATGTACAAGACCCAGAGACGCACATATAACTTACTGCGGGCGGGGTTTCCTATCTCTGCCCGCGGATTTCCCGGCTGACATATGGAGTCAGTCGCTGACCTTAAAGAAGTAGAGGTGATTTTATGGCGGACAACCAAAAAATAGATACTTTGACAATCGAGATCAACAGCGATGCGGCCAAAGCGGAGCAAAGTATACGGAATCTGGCGGACGCTCTTGTAAGGCTGGCATCCGGCACAAGTCGAGGCCTGAACAATCTGCGGACCGTCGCAGGCGATATCAAACAACTTAGCAACGCAACCAAAGGACTCGATACAAGCAAGCTTTCCGCATATGCGACGGGGATGGACAATTTAAGTAACAGTATAGGCCGCTTTGCCAATATCGGTGACAAAATCACACCGGCTGTAAATGCATTACAGAAGCTGGCAGGCGTGGACCTGTCCGGAATGCGTGTCAGCGGCGATTTCTCTGGGCTTTCCGCTCTGGCCGAAGGAGCAGGCAAGCTGGCCGACACTGCGCCGAAGCTGGCGGCGCTGAAAGCATCTGACCTGAACAGAAGTTTAACGGCATTTCAGAAACTGGGACAGACTGATTTTTCCGGCGTAGCACAGAGCCTACAGGCCCTTAATGGTCTTGATGTATCAGGCTTTACCGGCCTGTCGCAGGCTATGAACGGGTTCGCCGATTCAGTAAGTAAGCTTGCGTCACTGAAAACGGCGGATATTTCCCGTGCGGTAAAAAGCTTTGAACGCCTTGCGAGCCTGGATGTTTCCGGGCTGGCGGCTGGGCTTCAAGCATTGAATGGAGTTGATATCTCCAAAATATCAGAACTGGGAACCGCTTTTCAGGGGTTCGCAAATGCGCTTGCCGGTTCGGATAAAATAGCGGCGGGCACTACCAAAATTTTCTCATCACTTGCTACTTTGGCCCAGTCCGCGGCAAATATTCCAACGGTCACGGCTAATCTCCCTGGCTTATCGTCCGCTGTCAGAGATTTTATAGCAGTCATGGCGAGCGCTCCAGCCGTTGAGGCTGGAATAGTTTCTCTTGTTGGTGCTCTGGCGCAACTCGCAAATGCCGGAGCAAAGGCAACAAAAACAGCCGCTGCCCTTCCGGAGCTTACCGCGGGAGTCCAGGCGTTTATTCAGATGCTGGTATCCATGCCGCGACTTGACAAAAATATCCTGCGAGCGGTCGAAGCTCTGGCGAGGCTTGCGGATGCAGGAGGGCGTGCCGGAGCTGCTTCCAGAAATCTCTTGCAGAATATCAACCGTCTGTCCAGTGGAATGGGTGGCCTGCGATCTGGGGCACTGGGAGCAACCGGCGGTCTGCGGTCATTTGCAGGGCAGCTTCTGGCTGCGCTTGGTATTACCGGAGGCCTGTATGGGCTCGTCAGGGGTATCAAGGCGTCCGTTAAAACGGCGTCTGATTTATTCGAGGCGCAGAATGTAATCGAGCAGGGCTTCGGTCCTCTGATCGGGAAAATTGAAGATTTTGCTAAAACATCCATACAGTCCTTTGGTATGAGTGAGTTGGCGGCGAAAAACACAGCCGGGATTTATGCAGTAATGGCGAAAAGTCTCGGCGTGCTGCCGGATGCGGCAACGGATATGGCGGTTGCTTTAACGGGCCTGACCGGTGATTTGGCGAGTTTTTACAATGTCAGTCAGGATGTTGCAAACACCGCTTTAAAATCAGTTTTTACCGGAGAGACTGAAACTCTGAAAAAATTCGGAATCGTCATGACTCAGGCTAATTTACAGGCCTTTGCTCTGGCGCAGGGCATTAACAAAAGTGTCAGGTCCATGTCACAGGCAGAGCTTGTTACACTCCGATATAACTTTGTCATGGATGCGGCCAGCGCAGCTATGGGTGATTTTGCCAGGACCTCTGGCGGTTCCTGGGCGAATCAGATTCGCATACTCACGGAACAGTTCAGGCAGCTTGCAGGCATTATTGGCGGCGGACTGATGGCGGTATTCCTTCCGGTAGTAAAGGGAATTAACCTTATCATGTCAAAAGTGATTCAGCTTGCAACGGTTCTTTCGTCTTTCCTTGGTAAGCTGTTCGGGATTCAAAAGGCAACTGCAGGCGGCGGGGCCGGGCTTGCTGGTGTGGCTGATGCTGCCGGGCTTGTCGCGGACAATACGGAAGCGGCAGCGGGCGGAATCGCTGACGCGGGGAACGCAGCGAAAAAGGCAGAGAAAAAAGTTAATTCTTTTGCGGCATCGTGGCATGAAGTAACAAGCGTGTCAAGCAACGAGTCCAGCGAAGCGGGAGGTTCCGGCGGTGCTGGCGGTGTCGCCATGCCTGATATGTCATTACCGGCAGAGTATGAGATGGAGATCACGGTAGACGATGAGGTAAGCCCCGTTCTCGAAGCAATCCGGAACAGATTTCAGGAGCTGGCAGGACTTTTTATAAAAGGTTTCCGAGTCGGACTTGGGGATACTTCTGTTTTTGACTCTATTCGGAATAACCTTTTGAATATCCGGACAAGCCTTCTCGATATTTTTACAGATGATGCGGTTGTCACGGCCTTTAATCATCTTCTGGATACACTGGCCTACAATGCTGGTCTGAAGGTCGGGGCCTTTGTTTCCATCGGCGCGACGATTGCCGACAACCTGACAGGCGGAATTGCTTTGTATCTGGAATCTGCAAAAGACAGGATAAAAGATTGGATTATCAGAATGCCTGATATCGCCGGAGAGACAGACACGATTGTCTCTAACTTTACCGTTGCTGTATCCGATATTTTTACTGTTTTCCGGTCGGACGATGCAAAGTCAATAACGCGCGATATTATCCAGCTTTTTTTAGACGGATTTATGGGAGTGAGCGAACTGGCGGCGAGTTTTGGCCGGGATATTCTCGGGCTGTTGCTGAATCCCATTACAGAAAATGCGGAAGGATTCAAGGAGGCTCTGCAAAATACGCTGTCACCCATAGCGGAAATAACGGGGACAATCGCTGATTCCTTCACCCGATTATGGAATACGGTCCGTCAGACCTATGATGAGCACATAGCGCCGATGTTTCAGGCATTTACAGAGGGGCTTTCTCAAATCATTGAAACGCTGTTGAGCGGATACAATGAGCATATAGCGCCTGTTTTAAGCAGGCTGGCCGACAAGTTTACGGAAGTCTGGGACGGAGTGATACATCCGATGCTTGAAAATTTCATCGGATTATTTGGTGATGTTACGGACTTTATAACGGCGATATGGAATTCATCATTGCAACCGTTTGTTGCCTGGATTGAGGGCGCTATTCGATATACTGTAGCCCCTGTACTTGGATTTTTGGGCGATGTGTTTCTTGAGACATTCAGCTTTATCGGGAAAATATTAGACGGATTTGTCACATCATGCAGAGGCATTTTGCAGTTTCTCACGGGCGCATTCACAAATGACTGGTCGAAAATGTGGGATGGAATCAAAAATATTTTCAAGGGGATCTGGGATATGCTTCCTTTATTTGTGACGGGGCCTGTAAAAGAAATCATTGGTTCTGTTAATAAAATGATAAAAGCAATAGAGGATGGTATTAATTTTGTTATCCGTGGCTTGAATAAGTTTGGCGGTGAACTGTTCGGCATTTCCATTGGAGAAGTTTCATTTCCAAGGATTCCCATGCTTGCAAAAGGCGGCGTAGTGGACCAAATGACGCTTGCCCTGATTGGAGAGTCAGGGAAAGAGGCGGTATTGCCACTTGACCGGAATACGGGATGGATGACTGATCTTTCAGCAAGGATATCCGAAAACATAAAACGGGATTTTGGAGACGCAAGGAATTTTGCAAATATCACGTCTGTCAGAGTAAATGTCCCGGTCCCGGACTATTCCATACCAGAATCAAAAGGCTTTGCGCCACAATATTCAGAAGCCGATATGGGTCGACTGAAAACCACTCTTCAGATGGAAATGGATGAGAAGATGGCACAGATGGCATATGAGAACCGGCAGTTACAAGATGCTGTTGAGCGCAATACGCAGATTCTGGAAAAAATTCTGGCTCAGGGGGTTGTGCTTGATGACAATAACTTTACGGACAGATACAAAAGAGCTGCATCAAAATTTATGGACAGGAACCATTATGAGATGGGGCTGTATCCGGCCGGGAGGTGATACAGTAATTATGTAGAAGTTAAAATAATATAAAATCCGATTTGAAACCTCTTCATGGTATAAAGTATGCCTGAAGGGTTTCAAGTTGGAAAATAAAGTATTTGTAATAGAAAAAAGGAGGATTATGCTGTAATAGAGTTGGGAGGGATCCATGTTTGCAGTAATTCAGGAAGTAGAAACAAAAAAACCATCCAAAGGCAATGCAAAATCATTGGAAACATACGAAAGTTGTTTTACCGTAAATGATGTGGAATACTGTTATTATCGATACCGGAAAAGTGACGAGTGTTTTGAACGGCCAATACGGAAAGCATACAGAATCAGTGTTCGGGAAAGCTTCCGGAAAGACGGGAAGGTCCGTCAGAAACAGGTCTCAATCTGCACGATCGGTTATTATGATGTTGTCGACTGGGGCGGCTGGATTGACGATTATGTCAGGGGTGGGCTTAAAGCAAAAGCGGATGCATTGAGAATGACAGAAGGGCAGTTAGCTGACATGATTGATGAAAAGTGGCAGCCTGTTGTTGACCAGATCAGGAAAGAATATGCACAGACAGAGGAATATGCAGCCAGTCAGGAACACAGCCGCATCATTAAAGCATGGACCGAGAAACGGGAAGCTTTTGCCAGAGAATACGGTGTTAATCAGGATGAATATGACAAATGTTATGATGTATTCGGCACTTTGCGCAACCCTGTATATCTGGCAAAGATAAAGTCGGACTACGAAGCCAGAAAAAGATATGAGAAAAAAAGTTGGGAATATCAGCGTAGTTACTATGACAATTTTCGCAGTAATCACAATAATGCCGGAAGCAGTAGTTACGGCGGGATGTCTTCCGGTAACTACACCAAAGAAGAAAAAGAAACGCTCAAACAGTTTTACAGGGTACTCTCAAAGAAATTTCATCCGGATGCTAACCCTGATATGGACACGTCCAGACAGATGCAGCTTCTCAACCGACTGAAAGGTGACTGGGGCGTGTAGTTATCCCGACTTTAAATAGAGTAACTACATGCCGTTGTACATTGAAAAGTGAATATTGTCGAAAATCGGAAATTATGTTATATTTACAGACAGGGAAACCAGAGAGCCGGGCGGCTTACCCTCCATCATGGAGGGGCAACCCTCCAGACAAAAGAAAGGAGGGGCGCCAATGATTACATATGGGGATTTTTTCCTGTTTTGTACGTTCATTGTATCCCTGATAAGTCTGATCTATCAGATTTTGAAGGGCAGAAAATAGCCGCCAACTATTCCCAGTAGCTGACGGCTGTTACATTGTAACACGCTGATGTTATTGTGAGGGTAGGCCGTGCGTCTCTGGCTTTCCTCTTTTCTGACTCTAATATAACATATCCTCCGGGTGAATTCAACAATAATTCCACAAAAAATTTTAACGGGGTCTCAAACTGAGCACCCGTTGCCACATCTGGCTATGCTCTGCAGGTGGGTCACGAAACATGACGGAGCCTCAGACGGATACAATTTAGTATTCACCATTTGCGGCGAATATTGTCTGAATGGATAGATCTGACATAAAATGCAACCTGCGTTTTCTCCACATATGGGGAAGGTTCCGTTTTAAACGTAATATCGTTTCCCCAACAAATGGGGGAAAGTCCGCCACCCCAAACAAGGGGGTGCAAAAATTTTCTCACCCCTTTCATCTGGGAGGAATGGAGCACGTTACAGGTTCATTTCCTGAAAGTCAATCCACAGATCGTCATAAATATTGACTTTGATTTTGTCCTGGAATGTGTACGGCTTTACTGTAAAATCCTCTATATGTTCATTTTGCAGATAATACACAAGTATTTTTCGGTCGCGGGGATCTACGATCCAGTATTCCCGGACTCCGGCGTCTGCATACAGATTTAGTTTGCGAATGTAATCATGCTCTGGATTGCTGGGAGAGATGATCTCGATGATCCAGTCCGGCGCGCCGGTACAGCCTCTGTCTGTAAGCTTCTCAGGGGCGCATATGACGCTTATATCCGGCTCAACCGTATCATCCCTGTCATTGAACAGTTTGACGGCAAATGGGCCTGGATATACTTCGCCGGGGTTACCGTTGGAGTCAATATAATTAGCGATGGTGCATAATAAGAACGAAAGCACTTCCTGATGCATCCGGTTAGGCGTGGATCTGTAATACATCTGTCCGCCTATCAGTTCTGCGTGAACACTCTCGGGCAGGTTTTCATAATCATCTATTGTATATATTTGGGTCTGCATTGATGTTGGAATGGCGGGTGCTCCTTCCTGTGTTGGCCTTATATGCTAAATAAGTCAGCATGGGTGCCGGTACGGACAAGGTACAATTCATTTCCTCTTATTTGATAGATAAGCAGCCAGTCCGGCAGAATGTGACATTCTCTTTTTCCCGCATGGTTTCCGGAAAGCTGGTGATCCCGGTTTTTCGGTGATAATGGTGCAGGAATAAGAAGTGTGTTAATGACGGCATTTAAAAGAGATAAATCATACCCCCGTTTCCTGCACAGCTTCAAATCTTTCTTATATGTCGTAGAAGCGTTTAAAGTCAACATGGTTAATCCTCTGACAGAAGTAAGGCGGTAAACTCTTCTGCAGTCCCCTGAAAATGCTGCCCGCTCCCTGTTCTTATCATTTCATCAGTTTCTTCCATCGCCTTCAATGTTTCTTCATTGGGTGTATATTCCGGGTAGGAGAAAATGCCGGACATCTCCCCTATATTCTCCAGAATATTGATGATGAAAACAAGTTTGCTTTCCGGTATCTGGTCGATCAGGCTTTTGGCAAGTTCGCGATTGCTCATAATATTAACTTCCTTTCTTTGATAGTTTGGGGGAATGGTCAGGAATTATGCAACGGTTATGCTGAATCAATTCGGGTGTCGGAGTTTTATACACCCGAAATGTCGGGGATTGTACGGCGGAATTTTCCGTGCTTTGGGTGGCTGGGGGATGAGGATTATACTTCTTTGCCTGTAAGTTGGAAAAAGCCCTGGATTATCAGAAGACGTATTTTGGAGAAATTGAAATTAATTTGTTTGGGCTTGGGCATTTTTCTTTATATACTCCTTAATGGCCTGATTTACAATATAGCTAATACTCCTATCATCTGATTTTGCTAGCCTTTCAATTTGCTTTTTGTCATTTTCATCTATACGAATAGTTAAACTTACACTTCCCATAGTGGAACCTCCTTTTTGCAATTATATTATCATGCATTGTAAGTAAATGCAAGTAAAAAGTTATTGACAATCTACACACAGTATGTTATTGTAAGCGCATGCAAGTAAATGCAAGTAAATATAATGGCAAAGAAAGATGAAAGGAGACAACACAATATGAACAAAATCAAAACACTTTTCGACATCTCACCAGAACTGGAAACCAGTGACCCGCCGGAGCCCCGGATCACCTTAAACGAGATCACCCTGTTAAACAAGATGCAGGCAGTGACTCGGTATAACCTGGGCGCCTCTTCCATCCGGAGAATAGCCGAAGATTGCGGTGCACTGGTCCGGATCGGCAAGCGGGTGGCATACCACCGGCAGACGCTCGATGATTTCTTTGAAAATCTTGCAGGATAGGAAAGGAGAAGCAATCCCACAAGATGAAAATGTACAAAGTCGCGGATATCGTAGAAATCCTGACAGAGCTTCAGGAAATCGGAATCAACGGTTATTGTGGATTTACAATCAATGCCGCAGGAAATCTGGAAATTATTTTAAAGGACCATGCCCCGGACTACCCGGAAGCTGTTCAGGAAGTGGAAGTATTGAAAGACGAAGGCACATATTGAAAGGAGGAACAACTACATGGAGAAAATGATCTGCATTCCGGTCTGGCGTTACGAACTGATGCTGAAAACGTTCGATCAGGCCATGAAGGAACTGGAAGAACTGAAAAAGGCCTTTGCAGAAGTTGGCGCTCCTGCAAAGGCAGAGTAACCCGTAAACACGCTAAACGGGGTATGCAAGCAGTATAACACGCCTGCTGCCCCCTGTAAAGAGAGGTAAAGAAATTTTGAAACATGTAAAAATTGATCTCGGTGATCTGGCGGTGGAAGTATCAAGAATTTCCGCGATTGTGGCCGGACTTGCGAATCAGGCAGATAAAAATACCGAAACATTAACGCCGGAGGCCCTTAGAAATGCTCTCGGTGGCGTGTCGTCCTATCTGGATCGCATTTCCGACAATCTGGACAGGCTGGACGCTGAACTGATGAAAAAAGACTAGAGAAAAGAAAGGACAGGAACGTGGAAAATAAGAAAATCATTGAAAATCAGCAGGAAAGTACCATCAAAAACGAGACTACAGCTACGGAGATCATTAACATGTTGGGGAATCAGTGCACGCGCCTTGTAAAGATCATCCGGGATGTGCTGATATTTGCCGGTTTTGTTGTCCTGTGCCTTGCGACTATAAACTTTCGCCATGCGCTGGCCAACGAGCGGAACAACCAGCGCTGGATCGAATATCTCTCTCAATACGATTTTGTCTCGCAGGATGGCGAAGGCTACAACTACTACAATTCGGACGTAGGAGGCGATGTGGTAAATGGGACAGAGTGATGCACATGGACTATAAGAAAGAGATCGTAAGGATGGTCAACAATATGGGAAACGAAGATTTTCTGATGAAGATTTATTACTTTGTACAAGTATTCTTTGAAAAAGATGCAGATGGGGTCTTATAGGACCAATACAGGCAGTTTAAGAAAGGATGGTTATTTTATTATATGGATTCAAATAAAAAGCCCGTTACTGGGGCAGAGGAGCGCTTACAGGCGGTCATTGAAGAGCTGGATATTGTGGCGGAGGATTTTTTAGAGAAAGGCAAGTTTATTCTATCGGAGCTAACGAAGACCACCACAATCTCTAGAAATGATACACCGAATATCAGAACTGAAAATTTAAACCGAGCAAACAAGCTTGCAGATGTTGCATTAGATTATTTGGCGCAGGCGCAAAGCGTACTTGTAAATCTTAAAATTCGGGAAGGAAGACAAGGAGGATGCAATGGATAGTATGAACGCATTTGGAGTAAGCAAGAAATCATTGGCTATGCAGTTATACGGACTGCTGATTGACGAAGATGCCATTGATCTTGAGGAATATGGAACTGAACCTTTTATTGAGCGTTTTGAGGAAGTTCTCAAAGATTATGGGTTATTCCTGAAGAGCAGCGTGATCGAATAACCAGAGACAGAAGCCGGAGGCATGGTTGCCGTGTAAACAGCGGTTCGATTCCGCTTTCCGGTTATCGCACACAGGTGCGCGAAAGCTGAAAACAGGTCAGATAAATAAACAGGAGGGGATCCTATGGCAAGGAAGAAAAGGACAGATAATAAAGGCTATGTTCTTCGTGTAGGGGAATACCAGGACAAGTCCGGACGTTACAGTTTTAAATATACGCAAAACGGAAAGCGCTATACTGTTTACGGTCTGACTTTAAAAGAACTTCGGGAAAAGGAAAAGCAGATTGAAAAGGATCTGGAAGATGGAATCGACAACAGCAGGAGAAATATCACTTTAAATCAATTATTCCGGGAATATCTGGAACTTAAAACAGATTTAAAGGAGAGTACCAGATGCAACTATCTGGCATCCTGGAATAATGCCATCCGGGATTCCGACATAGGAAAAATGAAGGTTTCCGAGATCGACCAGATACGCATACGGAAATTTTACGCCGGTCTGGTAAAACAGGGGCTTGCAGCCAACACAATCAAGTTTTACCATAATCTGATCTGCCCGGCTCTGGAACTGGCTGTCGATTCCAATATCATCCGCAGAAACCCCGCAAAGGATGCCAGAAAGGGCATTGGCGGAACAAAGAAAGAAAAATCCTCCATTACCATACTGCAGCAGGAAAAGCTGCTGGACTTTCTGAAAAACAGCAACCAGTACTGTATCTATCATCCCCTGATGGTGTTCGCCCTGTCTACTGCCCTTCGAGTTGGCGAATTAACAGGTCTGCGGTGGTCTGACGTGGATCTGAAAGAGAATATCATACATATCTGCCAGCAGCTCATATACCGCAACCTAGGCGACGGCTGCCGGTTCCATGTACAGGACTTAAAAACAGAAGCCGGACGGCGGGACATCCCATTGACGGCCAGCGCAAGAAAAAGCCTGATAAAACAGAAAGAACTTTCTCTTGTGCTGGGTACCAAACAAAGGAAAGCGATCGACGGTGTTACGGATTTTGTCTTTCTCAATTCACAGGGAAATCCATATGCTGCAAATGCAGTCAACTTTATGCTGAAAAATGTCATAGACGCATATAACAGAGCCGAGAGGGAAGCGGCTGTCCGGAAAGATCGGGAACCGGAACCACTCCCCCACATTTCCGCTCATATCTTACGACATACTGCCTGTACCAGGCTGGCGGAATCAGGAATCGACCCAAAGACCCTGCAGTATATCATGGGACATTCCAGTATCGCCGTTACCATGGATATTTACAATCATGTAGATACCGCCCGGGTAAAAAACGAGATGGAAAAGGCGGAGGATGTCATAAAATACGGATGAAACATTACGGATCACTGTTTTCCATGGTGGTCCGTATTTTCTTTTGGGATTTGTCATAAAATTGTCATAAAATCAGGCTCTGGAGGAAACTCTGATAATGAAAACTCCCTATTTTAAAGGGATTTCACACTTTTTTCACAAAAAATTAGCACTCACCTCTTGACAGTGCTAATATTTTGTTATATAACATATACAACAAATAAAACACCAACGGATTTCAACAGAAATCCACCCGATACACAAGGAGGTATGAATTATGTTATTAACAGATATTTTCGGAAGAAGCTTTATGGACGATTTCTTCGAGGATTTTGCAAACTCTTCTTTCTACCGTCCGAACAGGATCGGAAGCGCGCCGGCCATGAAGGCAGACGTGCAGGAACTGGATGGTTCCTACCAGATCGACCTTGAACTGCCGGGGTTCCAGAAAGAGGACCTGCATGCGGAACTGAAAGACGGTTATCTCACAATCAAAGCCACTCGTCAGAATACCGAAGAACAGAAAGATGCCAAAGGCAGATATCTCCGTCAGGAACGGTATACCGGACATTATCAGAGAAGCTTCTATGTGGGTGACGACATCACGCAGGAGGACGTTCACGCCGCTTTCGAGAACGGCATCCTCAAGCTGACCGTTCCCAAAAAGGAGGCGCAGCCCAGGATCAATGAAAGCAAAACCATTCTGATCGAAGGTTAATGCCCCCAAAATAAGGTCTTCTGTATTAAATGTTCACAGAATCAGGCAGGGAGCCGCAGGTTTCCTGCCTGATTTTTGTATCCGGAACTTTGCTCCGTTCCTTTTTTCATTTTACTATCCCCATCTTTTGATTGATTATGATTGAGTTTAATTGTTTGTGACTTTTTCACAAATTATTTCCGTCATTTTTGTGCATTAGTATGATTGACTTTGACTGATTTTAAAGATATAATAAGACCATCTTAAAAAACGAAGAAAAAAGAAAGGAGACCGGACCTATGATCTATACCGTAACCTTTAATCCGTCGCTGGATTACATTGTATCTGTAAAGGATTTCCAGATGGGGAAGACCAACCGCACCTGTGCGGAACAGATGCTTCCAGGCGGAAAAGGGATCAATGTATCCACCGTACTTCACAATCTGGGCATCGAAAACACGGCGCTTGGTTTTACGGCAGGATTTACCGGAGAGGAACTAATCCGGAAAATGAAGGAGATCGGATTTCACTGTGATTTTATTTCTCTGGAACACGGCTGCTCCCGCATCAACATTAAAATGAAGGATTTTGACGGAACCGAGATCAACGGCCAGGGACCGTTCGTCAGCCGGGACGCCATCCGGCAGCTTATGAAAAAGCTGGAACGTCTGCAGGCAGACGATACGCTGGTGCTGGCAGGCAGCATTCCGGAAAGCATGCCGGATTCCACCTATCGGGACATCCTGTCCGCCCTTGAGGGCCGCGGCATCCGCTTCGTGGTGGACGCAACAAAGAACCTGCTGCTGAACGTGCTGGAATACCGCCCCTTCCTGATCAAGCCCAACAATCATGAACTTGGAGAGATCTTCGGCGTCACACTGAGCACGCGCGAGGACGTAATTCCTTATGCAAAGAAGCTGCAGGAACGGGGCGCCCGAAACGTGCTGGTATCCATGGCGGGACAGGGAGCAGTTCTTGTCGCGGAAAACGGAGAGATACATAAACTGCCGGCGCCCGCAGGAACGCTTGTAAATGCCGTCGGCGCCGGAGATTCCATGGTCGCTGGTTTCCTCGCAGGCTGGACACAGAGACAGGATTACCGCCACGCCTTCTATATGGGCGTTTCCGCAGGAAGCGCCAGCGCTTTCTCGGACTGTCTGGCGTCCGCGGAAGAGATCGACGCAGTCTACCGGTCTCTGGCCTCCGACTGACAAAACGCTCTCAGACAGACAAAACAGAAACTTATTTCATTTCATAAAAACCCGCATCCGCCCACAGAGTTTTCCGGACGCGCCATGTGACCGGAATCCCCGCCAAACGGATGCAGAACATCATACAGGAGGATCACAATGAGAATTACAGATTTACTGGACAAAAGAAGCATCTCCCTCACCGGAGCGCCCGCTTCCAAACAAGAAGCTCTGGATCAGATGGTAGACCTGATGATCCGAAGCGGTAAGATCAACGATCGGGAAGCTTACCGCCAGGAAGTATACAGGAGAGAAGAAGAAAGCACTACCGGTATCGGCGAGGGCATCGCCATCCCCCACGGCAAAGGCTCTTTCGTGGAACGGCCTGGTCTGGCAGCCATGGTGGTCAGGGACGGCGTGGATTTTGACTCTCTGGACGGCGAGCCGGTCCATCTGATCTTTTTGATCGCTGCGCCCAACACAGAAGATAATGTACATCTGGATGTACTGAGCAAACTTTCCATGCTTCTGATGGACGAAAGCTTTGCCGCGAATCTGAAAGCCGCCTCCACTGTAGAAGAATTTCTGCAGATCGTGGATAAAGCGGATGAAGAAAAACCGGATCTCAACGATCAGCTCGCGGCCCAGAATGCCGCGGCGTCCGAAGGCGCTTTTCGGATTCTGGCCGTCACTTCCTGCCCTACTGGTATCGCCCACACCTACATGGCCGCAGAGGGTCTTGAGAAAGCGGCCCGCGCGGCAGGCTGTTTTATCAAAGTGGAAACCAGAGGCTCGGGCGGAGCCAAAAATGTCCTGACCGACCAGGAAATCCGGGAGGCGGACTGCATCATCGTAGCTGCCGACGCCAAAGTTCCCATGGACCGTTTCCACGGCAAAAAACTCATCGAATGTCAGGTATCGGACGGAATCAGTAAGGCGGACCAGTTGGTGGCACGGGCCGTGAGCGGGGACGTTCCGGTATACCAGGCGGGCAATCCTTCCGCTACGGGTTCCTCTTCCGGCAGCGCCTCCGGCGGCATCGGGCACAAGCTCTACATGCAGCTCATGAACGGAGTCTCCCATATGCTTCCCTTCGTGGTGGGCGGCGGTATTCTCATCGCGCTGGCATTCCTGATCGACGGTCTGTGCGTCGATGTAAACACTCTGTCCGACGAAGCAAGAGCCGCGTTCGGTACCATCACGCCGGCGGCTGCGACCTTAAAGGGAATCGGCGACGTGGCCTTCGGATTCATGCTCCCGATTCTGGCCGGATTCATCGCTATGGGAATCGCCGACCGTCCTGGCCTGGCCGTGGGCTTCGTCGGAGGCATGATGGCTTCCGCCGGCAAATCCGGTTTTCTCGGCGCGCTGGCGGCAGGATTTATCGCCGGTTACCTGGTCCTGTTCCTGATAAAATTGTTTTCCAAACTGCCTCAGGCGATTGAGAAAATTGCGCCGGTGCTGTTATACCCCCTGTGCGGCATCCTTTTCATGGGTCTCATCATGCAGTTTCTGGTAGAACCGCCCATCGGCGCGCTGAACACCGCCTTGAACACCGCACTGACCAACATGGGCGGCTCCAGCCGGATTCTCCTCGGCATCGTTGTAGCCGGCATGATGGCCATTGATATGGGAGGCCCCTTCAACAAAGCGGCTTATGTCTTCGGTACGGCGTCCATCGCCGCAGGCAACTACCATATTATGGCAGCCGTTATGATCGGCGGCATGGTTCCGCCCTGCGCTATCGCCCTTGCGACGCTGTTGTTCAAGAATAAATTTACGAAGGAAGAGCGGGAATCCGGACCGGTAAACTTTATTATGGGTCTGGCGTTCATCACCGAAGGTGCGATCCCCTTCGCGGCATCCGATCCGCTTCACGTACTTCCGTCCTGTATGATCGGTTCCGCAGTAGCCGGCGCTCTCTCCATGGCTTTCGGCTGCACGCTCATGGCTCCCCACGGCGGCATCTTTGTCGTTCCGGTAGTGGGAAACGCCCTGTTGTACCTGATTGCACTGGTCGTTGGAACCATCGTCGGAGCAGTCATCCTCGGAACATTTAAAAAGAAGCTCTCCGCATAAACCATAATCCTTCCCATTTGTCAGAAGCCGGCAGGCTGTCCTCAAGGGCGCTCTGCCGGCCCTTTTATGCAGGCGATCCGTCCGCACGTTCACGGCTGTTTTTCACACTCACGGTTACTGTTCACACCTACGCCGGTTTCAGCCCGACACGGGCAGATCATATTGCCAGAATCCGTTTTTTCCTGTAAAATAATGTTAATGAAAGATCAGAAAGGGAAAGGGGACCGGCCCCGGTGAATCTTATGCTTACGGAAAAGAGACAGGAAGAGATCATAAAGCTTTTGGAAGAAAACGGAAGCGTAACCGTACAGGAACTGACGGAGTATTTTCAGGCCTCCGAATCCACGATCCGCAGAGATCTGAATGTCCTGGACAAAAAGGGCGCGCTGGTAAAAGTATTCGGCGGAGCGATTCAGAGCGGCAGAAAACTGACCACACGGGAAGAAAAGGTTTCCCTGCGCATGGAACTGCACAGAGAGGAAAAACTGCGGATCGGAAAATACGCCGCTTCCCTCGTCGAGCCGGAGGATTTTATCTATCTGGACGCCGGGACCACGACCGGAGCCATGATCCCCTATTTGACGGAGCGCTCCGCCTCTTTTGTGACCAACGCAGTCTCCCACGCGCTTCAGCTCTCCGAGAACGGCTTCCGGGTCATCCTCATCGGAGGGGAACTGAAAAATTCCACGGAAGCCATCGTCGGGAACGAAGCCTTTGTCACCCTCCACAAATACCATTTCACCAAAGGATTTTTCGGCGCCAACGGTATCAGCCGCCGCTTTGGCTTCACGACTCCGGACATCAACGAGGCCATGATCAAGGAATGCGCCATGAAGCACAGCCGGCAGGCCTATGTGCTGTGCGACCACAGCAAGTTCTATCAGACGACTCCGGTCTGTTTCGGAGAATTTACATCCGCACAGGTGCTCACAGACTGTCTGCCGGACGAAAGTTATCAGCAGACAGCCAACCTGACCGTCGTCTCCTGACGCCCGGAAAAATCATTCCGCGGGTCGAGTAGGGAAGATTCATCTTCCCCTACTCGCGCACCGGGCGTCCGTCAGCTTGCTGACATATTTCATCTGGACGCCCGTATGCACAAAGAACGACCCCGCGCAGTTCCCCCCGCACGGGGCCGTCCGTCCTTATCTGTCATGATCTTTCCCGTCGCTGTAATAGGTATAGATCCCCTCCGCCAGCAGTATCTGTTCGTCCGCCAGTACCCGCACCCGAAGCAGCAGGATATGCCGTCCCGCTTTCACAATCTCCGTCCGCGCGGTCAGAACGCCGGAAGACACGTTGTTCAGACAGTGAAAATCGCTGTTCAGCGTCACCGGCGATTTCGTAAGGGTCCGCGCCGTGTAGCCCGCCGCCGTATCCGCCATCGTATACAGCAGGCCGCCGTGAACAATCCCGTATGGATTGCAGTGCCTGGGCTCCACCTTGACCCGTGTGCAGTATCCGTCTCCGTCCGGGACAATCTCTATCCCGCAGTAAGCAATAAAACCATCTTTTTCCACCCTCATTCCTCCTGTCTTTCTTCCGCATCCCTCCGCAGGTGCGCAGTCATGCTCTTTTCAGACAGATTATACCTTATATCTCTTCATTTCACAATTCCCCGTTTTAAATCTCTTCCAGCAGCTTTCCCGTCTGCCGGTCATAAGCGCGCGCGCTTCCGTTTGCCAGAAGGAGGTAGAACGTGTTTCCGATAAATGTTCCGCGGGCCGTGCAGGGATTCTCTTCCTCAGACCGGGTGCGGATCTTCAGTTCCTGAACAAAAGCGCCGTCTTTATAAGAGAACAGAAGATAATCCTCCCGATAACTGCCGTTCTGCCAGCCTTCGGCCTCAAATCCGAAAAGGTTCTCTTCCGGGTCGATCAATACCGCCCGATGGTCCCAGAGCGCTTCGCTGTAATCATACTCCTCCAAACGCAGTCTGGACACTTCTTCAGGCTCCGTAGGGTCCGACAGATCGAACATGGACAATTTCATCCCCTGTTCCCGCCCGCTCTCCTCATCGGCCTCCATGCCGATTCCCAGCAGCAGATGCTCTCCGTACCCGTGCAGGTATTCCGAGAATCCGCTTACTTTCAGCTCGCCCAGAACCTGAGGATGTCCCGGATCCGACAAGTCCACCGCAAATAGCGGATCCGTCTGCCGGAAAGTGACGAAATAGCCCGTTTCCCCAAGAAATCTGGCGGAACGGATGGTCTCGCCCTCCGCCAGGCCCTCGAGCCTTCCCACAATATTCAGAGAAGAACTGAGGATGTAGAGGGCGTTGGTCTCTCTGGCTTCCCCGTAATCATAGCCCAGGTATTCCCCTGTTCGATCATCGCGAATCTTCTTTACCTCATATTCCTGCACCGTCACGGCAATCCGCAGTTTCCCTCCGTATTCATCCAGTGAAAAGCTGTTCTTTACATTTCCCGGCACACTCCCCTCCGCCTGCGCATAGAAGCGGCCCTTCCGGTAGGAGAAACGAAGAAGCCGCGTCGCGTCCTGCACTGTCCCTTCTGCTGCCGGTTCCGTGTCATAGACCGATTGATACCAGGCTACATAGATATTTCCTTTACTGACATAGTACGTGCCGGAGCCTGCCAGCACTGCACGGCTGTCCGTGAAAGAGGCCGGAGCAGACAGGTCAATGGATACCAGCACCAGATACTCCGTGCCGTCCGCGTCATCCGGACAGTAGATTCTGTCCGGCTCCATCCGCTTTCCGTCCACAGAGGGGATATAAGAATCGTAATCCTGCGCGCCCTCCCCCGGTCCTGCCGTAAACCGGCTGATCCCGTAGAAATATCCGTCCGATATGCGGGAACTTTTATACGTTCCCTGCAGCGTAAAGGTCTTTAATTTCCGGGGCCGGCTTCGGTCCGCGATCCGGTAGATACCGATCTCATGATATCCGCGTTCTTCGTAAATATTTCCGCAGGCCAGCTTCATTTCCTGGACCGCTTCCGAAGAGGACACCGGCGCCGCGATGCCGTGATCGGAATCATAATATTTATTTTCAATGGTGATCAGCAGATCTTCCCAGACATAAAACTCCTCCACACTCTCAAACCCGCTCACAAATGCCGTCTCTTTCAGACCGTCCTCTGTATCCAGAATCTGAATGCCGGTCTGCGCCGTGATCGGTCCGTCTTCCCCTTTCTGCTCTTTTACGGCAATCTGATACAGATATCTGCCGTCATTTTTGATCCGATCCGCCTCATCAATCTGCTCTACCTGCGTGTTGGTCCGGCCAAACGACTCCTTTGAAGCACTCAGTTTTCGCTCGGCAGACGCCAGGTCTTCTGTCTCCGCCACAAAAAGTACATCGTCTCTGAGAACTCCTTTTGTCAAATCCTCCTGCTTCCGCCAGTTTTCAGACAGGCAGGCATAAATCTCTTCGTACGTTCTGCCTGTAAGAGCCGGAAATTCCTGCTCTTCTTCCTTCGCAGACAGGGAATCTGCGGTTTCCGGCTCATCTCCCCCCTGCCTTGCGCTCAAAGAAGCGTCCGCGGCCGCCTCATTCCTCTCAGGCGGCTGCTCCTTTGGACGAAGCATCCCGCTGCACAGCCCCAGAATCAGGCAGAAACAGGCCGCTGCCGCCAGAACCGGATACAGACTCCGTCTTCCTGGAATCTTCCTCCGGTTTCCTCCCCGGTACTCTCTCTGATTTTTCTCCAGATATCCGCGCATCCGTTCCGGCTCCAGACTCTCCGGAATCTTCAGCTTCTCTCCTTTTTTCCGAAGCAGTTTTTCAAGCTCTCTGTCCTCTTCCGCCGACAGGCCGTGTTCTGCCTGACAGCCTTTCCTGCTCTTTTCAGAATCATGGACTCTCCTCATTTCTGCACTTCCTTTCTCTGGTCTTTCCGGTTTCAAGGTCTGCCGCTCTCTTCCCTTTCCAGTTCCTGTCCCAGCTTTTTTAAGGCTCTGCGGTATTTAGTGCGGACAGTGCTGTGCTTTCTGTGCAGAATCCGGGCGATCTCTTCTCCCTTATAACCTCCGAAGACGGTCATCACCACAATCAGCCGTTCCTCCCCGCTCAGGGTTCCCAAAAGCTCCAGTATCTCCGTCTGCATCGCCGGGTCGGTCCCGCCCGCCTCCTGCGCAAGATCCGGCTCTTCTGCCGGAATCTCTCTGCGCGCCCGCTTTTTGAGATTCTTCTTACAGCGGTTGACCAGGATGCGGAAGATCCAGAATCGGAACGATTCTTCTTTTTTCAGACTGCCGAAGTGCTCATAGGCAGTCAGCACCGTATCCTGTACTGCGTCTTCAGCGTCCTCTCCGTTTCCCATATAATAATATGCCAGATGGTACAGATCACCATACACCGTCTGATACAGTTCCAAAAAACGTTCCATTCCTCCACCTTGCCTCCGTATCCGGGATTCTGACGTATTCCCATATTATATAGAGTCCCACAATCCGAAGAATGTTGCAAGAAAAAACAGACATCCACATATACTGTGTGATGTCTGTCCTACATCCGGATCAGATCTGATCTGTTCCCGCCTCTTCATCGCGGAGCATCCCTGCATAGCCGGACAACACTTTTTCGATAAAGCCTTTCCATTCTGCAGGGTCCACAAAAGGATTGGGACCAAGCGGATCTTTTCTCATCTTCTCGTATTTTTCTATGGTACGGTTCTGGCCTGTGTGGTTTCCAAGAACAATATCCACACGCTCGTCTTTGATTTTCTCCATACTCTGCGGAAAATATTCCCGATAGGACTCCGTATGATACTGCTCTATAAAATCCCGGCACAGCGTATTCAGTCCCACACCGCCGCACAGCGCCGCAGTGAGTTTACGCCCCCCTTCTTCAAGGGTGATGAAAAAGGTAAAAACTCCCATCGTATGCCCCGGCGTCGCGACACAGCGGATCTTGGTGCTTCCAAAGGTAAGCACATCCCCGTCGTGAAGCTCCGTATCCGGGACAAACGTGTCCACAAAGGCGGGACCCGCATCCTTTGCCAGCATTAATTCCGGTCTTTCCCTGAACATTTTTGCATCCTCCGCTCCCAGATAAGTTCTGGCGCCGGACAGCGAAACGAGAAAGGCCGTGGCGCCGATGTGGTCAAAGTGACCGTGGGTGTGCAGGATGTGTCTGATGTCCGCCGGGCGAAAGCCCGCCTCCCAGACGGACTGTATCATCTGCGCCCGCGTGGCCGGATATGTAGTGTCTATCAGCACAATTCCTTCCTCTGTGTCCAGAAGATAAGCACCCACATCCGCATTTCCCACGAACCACAGATTTCCGTAGATTCTGAACGGGTGCACATAGTATTTCTCAGGATATCTGTAAAAATCCTCCAGTTTCTCCGCATAAAACGCATATTTTGACGCCATATTTGCCTCCCTTCTTCCTCATCCCATCAATAATGTGGGGACGAATGACACAAGCGCCGGAAAGATTGAGCAGAGCACCAGCACGCCCACGATCACAGCCAGAAACGGCAGAACCGCCTTCGATATGCTCATCACAGGAATGCCTCCCACGCCGCTGACTACAAAGAGAAGCCCTCCCACAGGCGGGGTAAGATTGCCCACCACTGCCATAACGCACAGGATAACTCCGAAGGCAATCGGATCGTACCCTATGGATGTGATCACCGGTAGCAGAAGCGGCGTCAGCAGCGGCACGATTGTCGAGTCTGTGAGAAAACAGCCGAGAAAGAGCACAAATGCAATGACAATCAGCATCAGCGCCACCGGCTGAGTCGTAATGCCAAGAAGCACTTTCGTCATCGTCTGCGGAACCTGATTCTTCGTAAGTATCCACCCCAGTATGGAGCCAGTGGCCATGAGCAGAAGAATATTGGTGGCTGACTTGGCAGCCCTCAGAAGAATGCCTTTTATATCGGAAAGCTTTAATTCTTTTGTGACAAATCCCAGCACCGCCGCATAGACGCAGGCCATAGCGCCGGCTTCCGTGGCTGTGAAAAGCCCTGACATGATTCCGCCCATAATCGCAAAGGGAAGAATCAGCGCCGGCAAAGACTTTATAAACGCCGCGCCGATGGTCTTAATGGGCGGCAGTCCATCGTTTCTCGCCCTGTATCCTCTGCGGACCGAGATAATATAGGCCGTGACCATCAGAAGCAGTCCGATGAGAATGCCGGGCACCACGCCCCCCAGAAAGAGCTTGGCCACAGACGCGCCGCTTATGGACGCATAGATTACCATAATGATGCTGGGCGGAATCACCGGGCCGAGCACGGCTCCGCTGGCTATCACCGCGCCGATAAAATCATCGTCGTATTTCTCCTCCCGGAGCGCGGGAATCATCATGGATCCCACTGAGGAGGCAGCCGCCGCGCAGGAACCGCACATTCCCGCGAACAACATGCACGTAAGGATGCTGATATGCGCAAGCCCCCCTCTTATATGTCCCACCACCGTAGTGCAGAAATTCAATATGCTTTTTGTAATCCCTCCGCTGTTCATCAGCTCTCCCGACAGCATAAACAGCGGGATGGCCAGCAGAGAGATGGAATCTACCGTCGTAAAGATCCTCTGCGGAATCAGCATCAGCGGCACACTGCCGTCCAGCAGCATATAGATCGCACAGGGCAGGCCGATGGCGGCAAAGATCGGCAGTCCCAGAAGCAGAAAAAGTATAAAGCAAAAAAACAAAACGATCAGCGGGCTCATAATTCCCCTCCTTTCTTCCGTCTGGCTACCACGTCTTCCACCATATTTCTCAGAGAATATACGATAATCAGGAACCCGGAAACAGGCATGACCGCATAGACCAGATTCTTTGGAAGCCCCATGGCTGCGGATACCTGCATACGGTTTTCGACAGCCAGCCGGTATCCTGAGACAAGCATAACCGCCGCAAACAACACGACCAGAATGTCCAGCAGCAGATTATAGTAAAACAGAAAACGGGCAGGAACCTTCGTCTTCAGAATATCCATACATATAAAGCTCCTGTCTCTGGTGAGCACAAACGCGCCGATAAAGACCACATATACAAACAAATATCTGGCGGCCTCGCCGGACCAGGGGATGGACGTGCGAAAGAGATTTCTGGCAATAATCTCCGACATACACATGACGACAATCCCCAGCGTGCCGACGGCCAGAATCGTATCGATTATCGTATCTACTATTTTCCAAAACCGTTTTATCATTCCCGATTCCTCTCCGTAATTTCCGGAGGCAGGAGGCCTTCCGCCCCCTGCTGCCGGTACCTCTTCCTACTGTGCTTCCAGCGCTCTTGCCCTGTCAAGCATCTCTTTGTCAAGGACATCCCCGTAGAAGTCATTTACCACAGATTCCATCTTATCCACAATCTCCTGATAAGCTTCGTCCGTCAGATCAATGAATTCAATTCCGGATTCTTCCATGATCTTCCACTGCTCCTCGTCGTTTTTCGTCACGTTTTCCCTGTTTTCCGCGGAAGCCTCCTCCGCGTAGTCCAGGATAATCTGCTGCTGCTCCGCGGAGAGGGTGTTCCACACTTTGTCGTTCACCAGAAGGAACATTGCCCCGCCGATATGGTTGGTCTTCGTGCAGTAATCCACCTGCTCATAGACGGAATTGCCGTAAGCGGAGCCTGTGGGAAGCTCAAAGGAATCCACAAGTCCGGTCTGCAGGCCCGTGTACAGATCGCCCAGCGCAACTACCGTCGCGCTGCAGCCAAGGCCGTTGAACGTGTTCACATACAGCGGATTATCCGGAATCCTGATCTTAAGTCCCGAAAAATCGGCCAGAGATTTCACCGGTTTGTTGGAGAATACCTGCCGGAAGCCTTCGTCAAAGCAGGCGACTACCCGGATTCCTGTTCTTGACAGCAGCTCGTCATTGATGGCCTGTCCGTCCTCGGAAAGATAGAATTTATAAGTATGATCCACACTTCTTAATAGGAACGGGACACTATAGACCGCATACTGATCGTAAAACGTCTCGATTGCGCCTGCCGCGATCAGACACATATCCACCGTCCCGATGGATACTCCCTCCAGATATTCACTCTGGGACCCAAGGGTGCTGTCCGGATACAGCTGGATATCAACCGTCCCGCCGGATGCCTCCTTGATGCCCTCCACCATCTTCGTTGCTGTCTGGACGATGGGCGTCGAGGAAGACTGCGTGGTGGCCAGAGACAGCGTAATGGTCTCTCCCGCGGGAGCAGCGCCGGTATCCTCCTGCGCCCCGCCGTCCGCGGCCTCGCCGGACTGCTCCTCCTGCGGCGCCGCGGGCTGCTCCGCAGCCGGTTCTTTGGAACCGCCGCAACCCCCAAGGACTCCTGCCATCATACATCCTGCCATAAAAACTGCCAATAATTTCTGTCTTTTCATTTTTCCCCTCCTTATAATCGCCGACTCTTCTTTAGTATAAGAGTCCTGTAACATAATACTTATTTGAAAACGGACAGTGATGAGAACCCGCTGCGGTCAGAATGGATCGATCCGCCCTTCCCGGTCAAATGACAGCGAAGTAAAATCTGTGAGCTTCTCTCCTCTGGCATCTGCAAGTACCTCCCTGAAAAGCGCTCCGGACAGATAAACCTCCTCCAGATTCAGCGTGTTTCGTATCCTCGCCAGTTTCAAATTCTCCATATCAGGCTTCCCGCAGGAACGGACCGCAATCCGGACCGCCTCCCGATCATTTCCGGCCACAACTGGAAGAAAACCTCTCTGCAGAAATCCGCTTGTAATTACATTTTCGTTTGTAACCTTCCAGTCCACGGCATCCGCAAGTCTTTTCGTTGTGACGTCCGCCAGGCCGACTCCCAGGGCGTTCCCGTGGCTGGCCTCGCTCAGTCCCAGAACCGCAATGCTGCGGCACAACGGACTTCCCTCCGGTTCTCCCGGTATCCGGATTCTGCCGATAATATTCGTGTCCATGCCGGTTCCGCTGATCTCTTTTCCCATCTCGTCCACAATAAGAACGTCGATCTCCTGGAAAGGCAGGCCCGCGATCAGCTTTCTGGACCGCTTCAGGAATTCCGAATCCACCTGGAAAATCTCTTCCGGACCGGCCATCTTAAGATCTGCCGTGTGATCATACCCGTCCTCCAGAATTGCGAGAGCGCCCATGATCTTTCCGCTTTCTATCACGCGTCGGGAGACAAGCGGAATATAATCCCTGAGTCCCCTGGCTCCATATGCATGTACGGCCAGCGCCTGCGCGTGTTTTCCAAGGCCAATGGCCAGCATCTTTACAATACCGCTTTCATGGCTTCCGTGAAAGTCCGTGTGACATTTGACTCTTCCCGTCACGATGACGCCGTCGGCGTCATATGCATAACGATCCATGTACACGGGAAGCCCGACCGGCTCCTCAAGCTCCGCCAGCTTCACCACTTTCATGGAAGAGCGGACAGGAACTCCCATGCTCTCCTCCGTGATCCCGTAACCCCTTAATATTTCCGCCTGCCCTTCTGCCGTGGCGCCTCCGTGGCTTCCCATTGCAGGTACGATGAAGGGCTCTGCCCCGTCTTCCCTCAGACAATCCACCAGCGTCTTCACGATCCGGTCGATGCTGCAGATCCCCCTGCTTCCCACGGCAACGGCAATCTTCATCCCCGGATGAATGCTCTTCCGGATGCTTCCGTACTCCGCCCGGACTTTCGCCGATATATCGCGCACCTCTTCCTTCTGCTGAAACAGGCGCACCTTGCACACCGAAATGTTGTCCATAATACCCTCCTTCCTGCCTTATCCTTCTGTACCCGCCCCGCCCCGAATATTACGCCTCCCGCTGCCCGGCCAGCGACATCCGGATGGCGTAATCCATGGCATTTTGCAGGCTGAGCGCATTCGCCTCCCCGTTTCCTGCATGCCCGTAGCCTGTTCCGTGGTCCACAGACACTCTTATAACGGGCAGGCCCAGAGTTACGTTGATGCCCGCAACCGCTTCCCAGCAGCACTGCGCTTTATCATATACAAATCCTTTGACCTTCAGCGGTATATGTCCCTGGTCGTGATACATGACCACCACAATGTCATACCACCCGCCGGCGGCTTTGGAAAATACCGTATCAGGAGCCGATGGTCTGCCGTCCGGTATGTCGATGCCTTCTTCCAATGCCAGATCGATGGCCGGCTGTATCTCCTCGATTTCCTCCGTCCCGAACATGCCGTTCTCACCGCAGTGCGGATTCAGTCCCGCCACCGCTATCTTCGGCTTTTCAATTCCGATCTGCCTGCAGGCGCTGTCCGCCATCCTTATAACGTCCAGCACCCGGTCCTTCTTCACGGCATCGCACGCCTCCCGCAGCGACACATGGGTCGACACATGAATCACCCGGAGATTCTCATGGGCAAGCATCATGCTGTACTTCGGAGTATGCGTATAATGTGCATAAATCTCCGTATGCCCGCTGAACCGGTGTCCTGCCATATTGATGGCCTCTTTGCTTATGGCGTTGGTCACGGTTGCGTCCACTTCCCCCGACATGGCCAGCTCTATGAGCTTTTCCACGTACCGGAAAGACGCTTCTCCTCCGATTCTGGTCGCCCCCGCGTGGAAGGGGCTCCGGTCTTCGGGCCTGACCGGGATATCCTCCCTGCGGATCAGGCCCATATCCAGCAGATCTATCGTCCCGTATTCATACAGCGCCTCCTCCACCGACCGGATATTGCGGATCTTTATGGCCATACCTGTAAGTATTTTCAGGATTTCTGCGGAATATTCCATCACCGCCGAATCCCCGATGACGACCGGACGGCATCTGTCGTAAAGGCCGGGATCAGACAAGGCTTTTACTGAGATTTCCGGTCCATTTCCAAACGGATCTCCCATCGATATCCCCACAACCGGTTTCTTCATCTTTTTCCTCCTTTGCGTTTATGATTTTTTGTATATCCAACAGAAGATTTTCATTTCCAAAACCTCCGGATTTTGATATCAGATGATACATCGTCCCGTTATACTCGATCCCTGACAGCACCACTCCCGGATAGAGCTCGCATATCGGAGACAGCTTATCCAGACCGATATTTTCCATAAAGGACAAAAGCGTGTCTCCCCCCGTTATGAAGATCGTATAGTTCACATGCTCTTCCAGCAGTCTTCGGAGCATCATGCCGAGATTCTCGGAGATCCGGTGTCTGATCTCCTCCGCCTCCATTCCCTGCGACAGGGCATAAGACGCGGAGCTTTCTTCCCCTTCCATATCTGTGCTTTCGATCATCGCGCAACGGTATTCCTGTATTTTCAGAGCGATGTCTTTCACGAACCGCATGCCTTCCTCCGTATCGAAGAAATCTTTCTTCAGCTTCTGCCTGTTGGAAAGCTTCACACGCAAAGCTCCGTTCTTCTCGGCCGCATCCATCTGCCGGAGGGATACCGGATTCAGGCTTCCGCACACCACCAGAAGCTTCCGGCACAGTCCGGGCCTCTGCCCGGCCACGCTTCTGATTCCCACCATCTCAGGAAGAACCGCCGCAAATCCCGCGCATCCGGCCAGCAGGTCAGACGGATGATACCTTTTCAGGTCTTTTGCAATCTTCTGCAGATCATCCTGTGTTTTGCAGTTGTACAACAGAATCCCTTTATACCCGCCGCCCTCTGCCGCTTCATTCAGCACATGACATTCCGTAGCGCACTGTTCTCCCACGATATCCCTGATCTGGGAATGCCGCACCGGTTCAAATGGGTCTCTCCCAAAGACGCTCTCTGCCACCGGAACGCCGTCTATGTACTGTATCCCGTCTTCCGTGGTGCGCCCGATCTGAGGAAACGCCGGGACAAAATGTATACAATCACCTCCGGAAGCCGTCAGCGCCGCGCTCAACTCACTTCCAATATTCCCTCTCATGCCTGAATCCGTCTTCTTATAAATACAGGATATCTTCTGCCTTTTTGCCTGGTCCACCAGCCTGTAGATTCTCTCATAGGCGGTCCGGCAGTCGGAATGTCTTGTCTCTGTGTCTATGATCAGAACCTCTATATGATCGGGAATGTTTTCAAAGATATCCACAGCCTGCCTGTATGTATACAGTTTTACCAGCGCGGCTCTGGAACCAAATTGAATTCCCGTATCCAGCGCCCCGGTTAAATCATCTGCGATCACCAACAATCTAATCAGTTTTTTCACCTCCATTGGACAGATTACCTGCTCAATACCTGCAATTTGATCTTCCGGAATGGTTTGTGTCATGAGCAATTCAGCAATATTTATATGATTATGATACTGATCTCTGTAAATATATTCAATTTGCACAAAACGCAAAAATGATTAAATATGAAACATTCAGAAATTTTTCATTGATTTTTACCGTATTTTATTCTAATATGTTTATATATGAAACACTCAGACGAAGGAGGTCTGTCGATTGCAGAAAATAAAGATTCTGGGAATATCTCCCTACAAAGGAATGGACGAGATTCTTCAGGAGCTGGCAGGAGAACAGGACAATGTGGACATGGACGGTTATGTCGCGGACCGGGAATGCGCGCTGGAGCTTGTGGACCGGCTTCCGACAGAAAATTATGACGTGATCATCTCCAGAGGCGGGACCGCCACGCTTCTGAAAAAGCATGTGGACATCCCCGTCATCGATTCCGGAATCTCCTCCCTGGATGTCCTCCGGGCCATAAAGCTGGCTCAGAATTTTTCAGAAGATTTCTGGATCATCGGCTATGAAAACATTACGACCCACGCAAAACTGCTGGGTGAATTAATGGAATACTCCATACCGATCTTCACCATCGAAAACGCCGCCCAGGCGGAGGCAAAGTTAACAGAACTGAAGGAAGAAGGCATCCGCATCGTGGTCTGCGACGTGATTGCATCCCAGATCGCCAGCCGCATAGGACTTAATTCCGTCCTGATCAGTTCAGGATATGAAAGCATACAGGGCGCCCTGAAGCAGGCGGTAGACCTTGCTGGCGTCTACGCTTCCTACAGAAAAGATGCCGGACAGCTGTCCGCCGCTTTTATGAACAGTCCGCTGAAATGTGTTGTCTTTGATTCTTCCGGAACGATTGTCCAGAATTCCCTGCGGCAGGACGACGCTTCCCATGAGATCATCCGATATCTGGAGCATTCTTTCCGGGCCATGTGGGAATCTGAGGAGACGGATGTGGAGAAAAAGCTGGAGACGGCGGTGCTGAACCTGCATCTTCACAAACAGTATCTGAAAGGCAGACCCTGCCTCTTCGTCTATGTATCCGTTCTTCCGTCCTTCCGGAAAAGCAACGGCATAGAAATATATTCCAGGGAAGATATGCCGGAAAAGGATATGGGATATTACTCCAGCTCCCATTCCGTGGGAAACATTATGGAAATACTGGACAAGTACAGTCAGAGCGGTTCTCCTGTTGTAATCATAGGAGAAGAGGGAACCGGAAAAGACCGGGCAGCGCTCTACATCCATACCAGAGGGAACGAACAGAACCGGCTGTACTATCTGATGGACTGCGGCAGAATCACGGAAAAAGAATGGAGCTTTTTGTACCACCACTCCGAATCCCCGCTGATGAAGGTAAAACATACGTTGTATTTTAAACAGATTAACGCCCTCTCCCAAGAGGATTTCAGCACGCTCATACAGTTTATAAAAGACACCTGCCTGTGGAAGCGGAACCGGCTGATCTTCTCCCTGGTGTCCTGCACGGAAACTTCCCGTCAGGAATCGAAGATTACCGCCGTCTTCAACAGCATCTCAAGCCTGTTGTTAAAGCTCCCCGCTCTCAGGGAGCGGGCGGACGATATTCCAAGACTTGCCACTCTGTATATTAATCAGCTCAATACTTCTCTCAAAAGACAGATTGTCGGCTTTGAACCGAAAGCGCTGACCGCCATGCATAATTTCCGCTGGTACGGAAATCTCAGTCAGTTTAAGCGGGTCATCCGGGAGTTAATGCTCCTTACCACCAGTTCCTATATTTCCTACGAAAACACAAGACGCATCCTGCATCAGGAGACGTTTTTCCATACGGATGAAGGAACCGAATCGGTCTATCATCTGAATATCGGAAACACGTTGGACGACATCACCTGCGATATCGCCCGGATGGTCCTGAAGCAGGAAAACGGAAGCCACACCCGGACAGCCCGGCGGCTGGGAATCAGCCGTACTACTTTATGGCGGATTCTCAAGTCGCATGAACAGTAAACCGCGTCAAAAGAGGGAGACGCAAAATGCGCTCCCTCTTTACAATCATAATAACGACTCCTCAGGATCTTATCCTACTGCAAATGTCATCTCCGCGGACGCCGCCACTTTGCCGTCTACCGTCGCCACCGCTTTTCCCACGCCGATAGGGCCTTTTTGCTTCACGATCTCCAGTTCCAGAGTCAATACGTCTCCCGGAACCACTTTCTTCTTGAATTTCGCCTTGTCAATGCCGCCGAAATAGGCAGTCTTCCCCTTATTCTCCGGCTGGCTTAAAATGGCCACCGCGCCCACCTGAGCCAGCGCTTCCAGAATCAGTACCCCCGGCATCACCGGTTCCTGCGGGAAATGTCCGTTAAAAAAGGGTTCGTTATAAGTGACGCATTTCTTTCCCACGGCTCTTTTTCCCGCTTCCAGCTCCTCGATGCGGTCGATGAGCAGAAACGGCTGCCTGTGGGGGATGATTTCCATGATTTCCTTGATATCCATAACCATAGCGTTCCTGTCCCTCCTTGATGCCGTCTTATGCATGATACTTTTTGATCAGAATGCTTGCGTTGTGCCCGCCGAAGCCCAGAGAGTTGGACAGCGCATAGGTCAGCTCCATGCATACGCCCTGCCCCTGTACATAATCCAGATCCATCTCCTCGTCCGGATTCTCAAGTCCTCTGGTCACATGTACAAAGCTCTCCTCCATCTCCTTGACACAGGTAATAAATTCCACGGCTCCCGCCGCTCCCAGAAGATGCCCGATCATGGACTTGGTGGAGTTGATCTTCATCTCTTTTGCGTGCTCCCCGAACGCCAGTTTGACAGCGCGGGTCTCGAACAGGTCATTGTGATGGGTGCTGGTCCCGTGCGCATTGATATAGAAGATCTCCTCCATGGATGCGCCGGATTCTTCCACCGCCCGTTTCATGGCCGTAGCCGCGCCCATGCCGTCCTCCGCCGGAGACGTGATATGATAAGCGTCGCTGGTGGCGCCGTAACCGACCACCTCCGCCAGGATGCGTGCGCCGCGGTTTTTCGCATGCTCCAGTTCTTCCAGCACGACCACGCCCGCGCCTTCCCCCATGACAAAGCCGTCCCGGTCCCGGTCAAAGGGAATCGAGCAGCGGTCCGGATCCTCGCTTCCCGAAAGGGCGGTCAGTGCCGCGAAGCCCGCCACCCCGGTGGGGCAGATGCAGCTCTCCGTACCGCCGGCCAGCATCACGTCCGCGTCTCCTGTCTGGATGCTCCGATACGCTTCTCCGATGGAATGCGTCCCGGTAGCGCAGGCGGTTACCACGTTCAGGCTCTTTCCCTTTAATCCGAAGGCGATGGACACGTTGCCGGCCGCCATATTGGAGATCATCAGCGGCACCATCAGCGGCGCCACCCTGTTCGGTCCTTTCTGATTCAGCCTGGTATATTCCCGCTCGATCACCTCCAGGCTGCCGATGCCGGAACCGATGGAGCAGCCCACGCGGTAAGCGTCTTCCTGTTCCATATCAAGTCCCGCCTGCTCCATGGCTTCCTTCGCCGCCGCCACCGCATACTGGGAAAAAGGCTCCATCCGTTTCGCCGCTTTGAAATCCATAAATTCTTTTGCCGAAAAGCCTTTGACTTCCGCCGCCACATGCGCTTTGTATTCCGAAGCGTCAAATCTGGAGATGATGCCGAATCCATGATTGCCCGCTTTGATGTTTTCAAAATAATCTTTCACATTCAGTCCAAGGGGAGTGATCGCTCCCATTCCAGTCACAACTACTCTTCTCATCAGATCGCCATACCTCCGTCTACACTGATAATCTGTCCTGTTATATACGCCGCCTTCTCCGAAGCCAGGTAGGCCACCATATCGGCAATATCCTCCGGCTTTCCGAAGCGTCCCAGCGGAATCTGCGCGACAGCCGCCTCTTTCACGCCGTCGGGAAGCGCCTGCGTCATATCCGTATCCACAAACCCCGGCGCCACCGCGTTGACCGTGATGCCCCGGCTGGCCAGCTCTCTGGCCATAGTCTTCGTCAGTCCGATGATACCCGCCTTGGACGCTGCGTAATTGGCCTGCCCCGCATTGCCGAGAATGCCGGATACCGACGTGATATTGATGATGCGTCCGCTGCGCTGCTTCAGCATCTGACGGCTCGCCGCCTTGATCGTGTTAAAGCATCCCTTCAGGTTGGCGCTGATGACCGCGTCAAAATCTTCCTCCGACATTTTCATGATCAGGTTATCTCTTGTGATTCCCGCGTTGTTGACCAGTATATCCAGCCTCCCGTACTCAGCGGTCACTTCTTTGATCATGGCAAGCGCCGCCTGTGTATCCGCCACATTGCACTGGCAGGTGCGGCCGTCCGCCCCCAGCGCCCGAATCTCCTCCAGCGTCTGTTCCGCTTTCTCTGCGGACCCGTTGTAATTGACGATCACCGTCGCTTTCTCCGCCGCCAGAGCCAGCGCGATGGCGCGTCCAATTCCTTTTGCAGCCCCGGTCACCAGGGCAATCTTTCCTTCCAGCATCCCATTATTCTCCTGATTACAGTTTTTGTATCTGTCCTCTCAATGCCCGGACAGATGACTTTTCTATGAATTAAAGAGTTCCTGTCACTTTCTCAAGATCCGCCATATTTTCAATATTCATCATTGTCACGCCGCGGTTGATCTTCCGCATGAAGCCGGACAGAGTCTTCCCCGGTCCCATCTCGATGAACGTATCCACTCCGTCCGCGATCATCCGCTCCACGGACTGCTGCCAGCGTACGCTCGAGGACACCTGGCGGCAGAGCAGCTCTTTGATCCCCTCGACGGAGGTCACATAATCCGCGGTCACATTGGTAATATAAGGCGTGTCAAACGCTCTCAGCTCTACGTTTGCCAGCACCTCCGCCAGCTTCTCTCCAGCGCCCGCAAGCATCGGGGAATGAAACGGTCCGCTGACCTTCAGGCGTACGGTCCGCTTTGCCCCGGCTTCCTTCAGCGCCGCGCATGCCGCGTCCACCGCCTTCTCTTCCCCGGTGATCACGATCTGCCCCGGACAGTTGTAATTGGCAACCGTAACGATCCCCTCGGTCTGCCCGCAGATCTCCTCGATCTTCGCCGCGTCCATGCCCAGAACCGCCGCCATGGCGCCGCCCACCGGAACCGCCTCCTGCATCAGAAGCCCTCTCTGGCGCACGACTCTGCAGGCGTCGGAGAGGCTCATGACCTTCGAGGCCACCAGCGCTCCGTATTCGCCCAGGCTTAAACCCGCGTTGACGCAGGAAGTAAGCCCTCCGGCCTGCGCCGCCCTCAGCACCGCCATCTCCGCGGCGAGCATACAAATCTGTGTATATTCTGTCTGATTCAACTGTTCATTTTCTTCAAAACAAAGTTTCGCAATATCAAGCCCCGACGCTTGGGAGGCTGTCTCAAATACTTCCCTGCACTCCGGATATGCTTCATAAAAATCTTTTGCCATGCCCGCATACTGTGCGCCCTGGCCCGGAAATACGAATGCCGTCTTACCCATGCTTCTCTTCTCCCCTGTCTCTTGCCTTGTCATTCTGAAACCCCGAAAGCTTCCTTAAAACAGGGGCTGCCATGACATCCTGCACGGCAGCCCACCCATACTCACTCCCGACGGAATCGGTCTCTAATCTGAGCTTATCTCAGTTTCAGCAGCGTCTCCGCCTGATCCATGATCTCGTCGATGATCTCCCTGCAGCTCTGGCGCCGGTTGACCATGCCCGCGATCTGGCCGGCCAGGACGGAACCCTGATCGGTATCGCCCTCCACTACCGCTTTACGCAGACCGCCCAGCGTCAGCTTCTCCAGCTCCTCAAAGGACGCGCCCTGGGCCTCCAGCTTCAGATATTCCCGGGTCATCTTATTGCGCAGTCCGCGCACCGGATGTCCGTGGCTCCTGCCGGTCACCTCGGAATCAATATCTTTCGCCTTCAGAATCCGCTCCTTATAATTCTCATGAATCGTACATTCGTCGGATACGCAGAACCGGGTACCCATCTGAACCGCCTCCGCACCCAGCATCATCGCCGCCGCAAAGCCTCTCCCGTCCGCAATGCCTCCCGCCGCGATGACCGGAACGGACACGGCGTCCACCACCTGAGGCACCAACGTCATGGTCGTGGCCTGACCGATATGCCCGCCGGATTCCGTTCCTTCCGCAACGACCGCATCTGCGCCGCAGCGTTCCATACGCTTCGCAAGAGCTACGGACGCGACCACCGGAATGACCTTGATTCCCGCAGCTTTCCACTGCGCCATATATTTCTCCGGGTTTCCGGCCCCCGTGGTCACCGCGGCCACGCCTTCTTCTACGACCACCTGCGCGATCTCATCCGCAAAGGGGCTTAAAAGCATGATATTGACTCCAAACGGCTTATCCATCAGTTTCTTCGCCTCGCGGATATAATTTCTCACCACATCCGCCGGCGCGTTCGCCGCCCCGATCAGTCCGAAGCCACCCGCTTCCGATACGGCGGCCGCCAGATGGGATTCCGCCACCCATGCCATACCGCCCTGGATAATCGGCTTCTCCACTCCCAACAATTCCGTAACTCTTGTCTTCATCACCGGCACCTGCTTTCTTCTTATTCTTCGATCCCTTTGGCCTTCAGATAATCCGCAACCGCGCCGACGGTCGTAAGATGCTCCAGCTCCTCGGACGGAATCTCGATCTCATACTCATCCTCCAGATTCGTCACAAGCTCGAACAGGTCCAGGGAATCCGCTCCCAGATCGTCTTTAAAGGAAGTCTCCGCGGTCAGGTCCGCCGCATCCACATTCAACTGCTCCGCTACCATCTCTTTAATTTTCTCCAACATTGTATTGTTCTCCTTTTTTAAAAATAAACTGTTTTCTTCTCAATTACTTTGACATTCAAAGTATATAGTCGGTCCGCCGTTTTGTCAATATCCTTTTTCAGAAATTTGAAACGCTTTACCACTCCAGCACGCAGGCCCCCCAGGTCAGTCCCGCCCCGAAACCGGACAGCACCAGCTTATCCCCCGGATGCAGCTTTCCCTCCGCGTCCATCTGCGCCAACAGAATCGGAAGGCTGGCCGCCGAAGTATTCGCGCAGCGGTCAATGTTCATCGGGAATTTTTCCTCCGGCTGCTTCAGCCGCTTCGCCACAGACTGTATAATCCGTTTGTTCGCCTGATGGAGCAGATAATAGGTGATCTCTTCCGGATGCATACCCGCTTTCTCCAGCGCGTCCTCAATACAAAGAGGCACGGTCTTTACCGCGAACTTAAAGACTTCCTGTCCGTCCATCCTCAGATATCCGCACGGCTCTTCGTCCCTGCGGACCGGGTTCCTGACCGGACGCGCCGCGCAGGAAAGCACCTCCCATTTGCTGCCGTTGCTGCCGATGGACTGAGCCACAACGCCTCCCCGCTCCGCCGCCGCCACAACCGCGGCTCCCGCTCCGTCTCCGAACAGCACGCAGGTCCCCCGGTCTGTCCAGTCCACCAGCTTCGACAGGGTCTCCGCTCCGATCAGCAGCGCATTTTTATAGACGCCGCTCCGGATAAAAGCATCCGCAATATGTACCGCATACAGGAAACCGGAGCAGGCGGCATTGATGTCGAACGCCACCGCGTTTACCGCGCCCAGCTCCGCCTGCACCCGGCATGCGGTGCTCGGCGTCTCCGTATCCCCGGTAATGGTCGCCACAATCAGAAGCTCGACCTCTTCCGCCTGCATGCCGGCGGCTGCCAGCGCCTTTCCCGCCGCGCCCGCGGCCAGGGATGTCGTAGTCTCCTCCTGTACCAGATGGCGCATCCGGATGCCCGTGCGCTCCGTGATCCATTCATCACTGGTCTCCACCAGTGTCGACAGATACTCATTGTCCGCTGTATATGCCGGCAGTTGACAGCCGGTGCCGATGATCTTCGCCTTCATATCCCGTCCTCTGTTTCTTCTATTATTTTGATATTCAAACTTTTTCGGGTAAAGTATATCCGGGAAGCGCCTGTTTGTCAAGTGCCTTCCCGGATTTTAACCTTGTTTCCCTAATTCAGATACTGCAGCGGATTCACCCGCTGTCCGCCGATGATAATCTCAAAATGTACGTGCGGGCCCGTACTCCTTCCGGTGCTTCCGCTGCGCGCAATCGTCTGATTCTGATCCACCTTCTGCCCGGGAGACACCAGGATCTTGCTCAGGTGCGCGTACCGGGTCTGCCGCCCGTCCGGATGGCTCAAAGTCACGCAGTACCCATAGCTTCCCATCCAGCCCGCGCTGACAACGGTTCCGCCGCAGGAGGCCCTGACGGATGTCCCGGTAGGCACCGCCCAGTCAATGCCCCTGTGCATCCTTCCCCAGCGCATCTTGAAGCCGGACGTAAGTACGCCGCCTGTCACCGGCTTAATATAAGTGGGCGGAGTCTGCGTGCCCTTCTCGATGATCTCCGGCACCGGCTCGACCATAACGTTCTCCGCGATCATTTCCCGGCCCGTCTCCGTCTGATTTTTCGAGGTGGTCAGCACCGTCACTTCGTGATGCCCCGGAGAAGCTTCTTGACGCACCTCCCTGCGGGTCGTATACCAACTGTCGTTCTCTATATACTGCGTCTCCGCAAAATAATCCTCCTCATAAGTATACTGGACGGTGGAGGAGATCGAAAGCTCCGGTTCCGGCACGCTGATGATAATCTCGTCCCCGATATTCAATGTGGCATCCCGGGTCAGTCCCGGATTCAGCGCCAGCACCTCGTCCACGTAATAGCCCCTGCTGTTGGCAATCACGGACAGCGTATCGCCCGCCACGACCTCATAGGTCTGATTCTTCTCCTTTTCCTTGGTCACGGCGTCAATGGCATCCGACAGATCGGTCAACTGGTCCGAATCAATATACGCCTCCGCGATCTCTACTTTTTCAAAGAAGTCCAGCGCTTTCAGCCCGTCTCCTTCCGGAAGTTCCCCCTTGGGCGTCACCTCAATCGTAAACGCGTTCAGCTCTCTGCTCGTATCCGACACCACATCCACCTGAAACATTCCGTCCGGATCGTACGGCGCGAGCGCGGCCAGCAGAAGCTCTCTGACCTCGTCAATCGTAGCCAGATTAACCGTAAATTCATTGACCTTCACCAGATAATACTTCTGTTTCGCCGTCTTTACCTTTTCCTTCAGAAGCTGATAGATCAGCTCTTCCAGCCCTTCCGGCTCCAGCGTACTGCCCACCAGCTTCTGAACCCGCTCAAAATCACAGGCCACGTTGGCCAGCACCAGCCCGTTGGTCTCTCTGGCGATCCGCGCCCTGGCATCCAGAAACGCCTGATCCACCACCGACGGATCCGACACCGCTCCGATCACTTCGCCGTCCAGGAGCACTTCGCAGTACGTCGTCTCCAGTCCGTAGGTCTCTCCCAGGATCGGAGCCGCGCACAGAAGCGCCAGACAGCACCCCACCGCCGTCATTGCATATCTCAATTTGAAATTTTTTCCAAACAGTCTCTTCTTTCGCATGAAATCAATTCGGTTCCTTACTTTCTCTTATTTTTCTTCCGTTCCTTTTTACCCTGTCTGCGAACGGAATATCCAAAGCTGCCCGCCTTTTTCCCGAGCTCAAAATATGCTCCATGAGAATAGGCGATCAGTCCGGCATCGTTCAGGCGGAATTTTCCGCTCTCGTCCATATACCGGTCGTCGACGGTTACGCTCGTCACCTCGGCCAGAAACAGGTCATGGCTCCCCAGGGGCTTTACCTCCGTTACGCGGCACTCAATGTTCACCGGGCTCTCCATAATCCCCGGCGCCTTCACCGTCTTTGACGGCAGCTCCTGCAGATGCATCTGCGCAAACTTGTCCACGTCCCTTCCCGAACGCACGCCGCAGTAATCAAGCGCGCGCACCAGTTCTTTGGTGGCAAGATTGATCACAAATTCCCCGGTCTCTTTCAAAATCTCATAGGAGTAGCGCTCCCGACGCACCGATACGGACACCATCGCCGGCGAAGAACAGACCGTCCCCGTCCACGCCACCGTGATAATATTCGGTCGCTCCCCCGGCCGCTGACAGCTCACCATGACCGCCGGCAGCGGGTACAGCATATTCCCGGGCTTGAAATACTGCTTCGCCATGAACGCATCCCCCTTTGCAATCTTCCTTTGGGCACCCGTATGCATAATAAAAATGGAAAAAGCATAAGCTCCGCGCCCGCGCAGAACTACGCTTTTTCCATTTTACGCATAAACTCCCCGTTTGACAAGAAGAAAATCAGGAAATCCACAGGATTTTCACACTTCTGTAAGATTTTACAAATCCGCAGCGCATCATGCCGAATACTCTCTGAGAATACTCTCCAGTGCCGCCCCGCTGCTGGTATGACAGCGCACCACATGAATCTTCTTCCTTTTCGCCTCGTCCACCGCCGTTTTCACCATCTTATGCGACACGGTATTGGTAAACAGGATGAACAGATCCGGCGTCCCTATCTGCTTATCCATATTCGCCGACATCTGCGTGAAAATTTTTGCCTTGCACCGATAATTCCTGCAAATCTTCTGATACTGGCAGACCATCCGGTCATGACCCCCGACAATCACAACGCTCATCCTTACACCTCCAAATACATGCTTTTGCTTCCCTCACTCTTCGGCATTCCTGAGTTAGTTTAAACTAATTAGTTATTACTAACTCATAATACCTGAATTCCCCGAAAAAAGCAATGGAGCTGTTGAGAAATATTCGCAACAACGTGATTTTATCTCATCCCTCCAGCCCGTACGCCACCAGAGAATCCCCTTCTCCTACCGCAAGCCCGCCGGTATAATAAAATACCACGCCGCCGCCCTCCGCACGGAACTCCTGTACGACATTTCCGTACATATCCTCCAGGCGTCCGAGCATCTGCCCTTCGGCGACCCGGTCGTTTTCCTTTACTGCCGGATACCAGAGTCCTGCCTGCCCGCTTTCCAGATAGACCACGCGCTCATAAATCTTCGGTTCATATCCGGCCTTTGGTTCTTTAAATTCATACATGCCAAGATGTATAAGCAGCAGACGGATGTTTCTCTTATGTCCCGCAGTCCATTCTTCCCTGCAGAAACCGCCGTAACCGCGTTCCAGAAGAAGCGCAGGAACCGCGTTAAAATTCGCGGCATAGCTGTATTCTCCTCCCGTTGCCTCTGAAGCGATCAGATAGGGCACATCCAGGGCCTTGGCCGCGGCCAGCGACTCCTCTCTTACCTCCTCCGCCTTCGGATAAAACAGACACGGCGTCAAAATTTCGTTGACGCTTCCTCCGTGCAGATCCAGAAGAAAATCCGCTTTCGGAAAAATCTCCTTTACGAACCAGTCCGCCAGTCTCTCCCCCGCCGTCCCGTCCGGCCGTCCCGGATAATCCGCATTCAGATTAAATCCGTCCTCCGGCAGAGTCCTCCAGTGCTGCTGCCAAAATCCGCTGGTATTCACACAATGCATCAGTACCAGATTTCCCGTCAGTTTTTCCGGTGTGATTTCCCGCGCCGCCTGAATTACCGCGGGAGTCCCGTTATATTCCCCGGCGTGGATCTGGGCCGTCACAACAACCGTCCTTCCGGAGTTGGCTCCGCAGATCAAAGTTGCCGGAATCTCGTAATCCTCCATATTCGGATACAGCGTCACCTGCCGCTTCTCCCCTGCCTCCAGTTCCTGTCCGCATATTTTCCACATTAATCGATCCCTCCATTCGTTCAGGAAATACCTTTATCGCTTCTGCGCACTCTGACTTACTTCCGGTACAGAATCCGTATGGAATTCAGAAGGCACAACACCGATACGCCCGTATCGGCAAATACCGCGACCCACATATTCGCAAACCCGAACAGGCCCGCAATCATAACGACCGCCTTGACCGCCAGCGCAAAATATACATTCTGCCACGAAATTCTGGAGGTTGCTCTTGCGATACCGATGGCTTCCGGAATGGCGTTCATCTCCGACGTCATAAATACCACGTCCGCCGCCTCGATTGCCGCATCCGCGCCGCTTCCCATGGCCGCACCCACATCCGCTCCCGCAAGGACCGGAGCATCGTTGATCCCGTCGCCTACGAACATGACGCTCCCATGTTTTTCACGGATCTTTTTCAGTTCGTTAAATTTGTCTTCCGGAAGCAGCTTTGCATGAACCTCGTCGATTCCCGCTTCTGCGGCGACTGCTTTCGCGCTGTCTTCGGCATCGCCGGTCAGCATGGCGGTGACAATCCCGTATTTCTTCGTTCTGGCAATGGCGGTCGCCGCATCCGGTTTGATCGTGTCGGAAATTACGATATGACCGATAAATTTCCCGTTCAGCGCGGTAAGCACTTCGGTGCCAAACTGTTCTTTTTTATATGCCGAAAAATCCACATGATTCGCTTCCATCAGCTTGCGGTTGCCGCACAGCACCTCGCCTTTGCTGAACCGGGCGCGGATGCCGTGGCCTGCGATCTCTTCCACTTTGGACGGCCGCTCAATCTCCAGTTTCCTGTCTCCCGCAGCTTCTACAATGCTGCTGCCGATCGGATGTGTGGACGACAGCTCGCAGCCGGCGCTGATTGCCAGCAGTTCATCCTCCGTCATATCCGGATCAACGCAGACCACATTCTGTACGACAAAATTCCCCTTTGTAATCGTTCCGGTTTTGTCCATGACCACCGCTTTTACACTCTTCAAAGACTCGATCGCCACCCCGCCTTTGAACAGAATATTCTTTTTGGAAGCCGCGCCGATCCCGGAGAAAAACGCCAGCGGCACGGAAAGCACGAGCGCACACGGACAACTGATGACCAGGAAAGTCAGCGCTGTCAAAACCGACGCCGTTCCGGAAGTTCCGTATACGACTCCGGTAGTCCCTGTATATTCCGCGTCTACGAAGAAATGCCAGTTCGGGAGAACAAAAGGCAGTGCGACTGCCACCAGAGCCGCAAACAGTACGACAAACGGCGTGTACACCCGCGCAAACCTTGTGATAAATTTATCAATATTGGGCTTGCTGGCCGCCGCATTCTCCACCGAATCCAGAATACGAGTCACCATGGATTCTTCCAGAACTTTTTCCACCCGGATCTTGATCTGCCCGGACGTATTAACACAGCCGGAACTCACCAGATCGCCCACGCCCGCTTTCACCGGAACCGGTTCTCCGGTAATGGCAGAAGTATCAAGACGGGTCTCTCCGTCAATCACCACACCGTCCAGGGGCACCCGGTCTCCCGGCCGCACCAGCACGATATCGCCGACAACCGCCTCTTCCGCATCCATGACGCGTACTTCGTCCCCGACGACCAGATTGACTACTTCCGGGCGAAGATCTACTGCGTCCATGATCTGAGACCGGCTCTGCTCCGTCGCCCGGTCTTCAAAATACTCGCCGATGCGGTAGAACAGCATCACGCCCACCGCTTCCGGAAATTCCCGGATCGCAAAAGCTCCCAAAGTAGCAATACACATCAGAAAATTTTCATCGAATATCTGTCCCTTTTTCATATTTCTGCCGGCAGTCATCAGAACCTTACCGCCAAGAATCAGATAGGAGACAATAAAGAGCGGAAGGAGCCGCATATCAGATTCTTCCAGCCCGCCGGCATGAACTGCGGTGAATCCAATCAGAAACAGAACCGCTCCGCTTCCGATGGAGAGCAGAGGCCTGTACTTCTCCGGAACAGCCGATTTCTTTTCTGCTTTTTCCGATTCTTTTTTTATCTCTTCTTTGGCTACGACCGTAATGCCGTCTTCCATAGAGTCGATGGCTTTCTGAATAGAAGGAATCAATACCTCCGGCCGGCTGGCGGAGAGGCGCATCTGCTTGTTGGCATAAGTAATGGAGACGTCGTCCACGCCGTCCATCGTCTTGATCTTCTGTTCAATCTTGGCCGCACAGCTGGCGCAGTCCAGCCCCTGCAGTACATAAACCTTTGTCTTCGAAACCGTCGCACAGACTTTCCGATTCCTGGGGACCAGGGTAATCCCGTCCTCAATAGAATCAATGACCGCCTGCATCTTCTCCATCAGGCCGCTGTGATCCGGCGCCGATACCCGAAGCTGTTTCGTCGCATACGCCACCGATGCATACTCCACCTCCGGCATCTGGCGAATCTTCGCCTCCACCTTTGCCGCGCAGTTGGCGCAGTCCAGTCCTTCCAGAATATAGACCCGCTTCTCCATCTTCTCATCCGGCATCACGCAGAGGCACTTTGCCAGCGACTCCCCGCACACATCGCAGTATTCTATATGCGGATTGCAGGCTTCGCAGTCACAGTCGTCCGGATGTCCTGCCGTGTGATGATGTTCCGTCACAAAATGCGTATGAGATCTGGTCGTCTCATCCTGCGGCCCATGATCGTGAACGCAGCCGCAACCGTCCTCATGGCCGCAGCCGCCCTCATGACTGTGATTGTGTTCGTGATGGCCGCAGCCGCCTTCATGACCGTGCTCATGAGGCCCGTGATTGTGCTCATGACCGTCATGTTCATGCGAATGCGCGTGATTTTCTTTGTGGTCATGCATGGTAATTTCCTCCTCGTCTCATTTTTTGCCGCCGTTTGGGCATTCATTCTCCTCTTCTTGCTTCCGCCTCTTCATAGGTCCAGGCTTCTGTCAAGGCCTTCAATTTTCCGAAATCGGCCGTCCTGTCATACACTTTCATGACCGAGCCGAGATCCTCATAATTGTAAGCATTCACATAAATCCCCGTTGCCAATGCATACTGATCGTTATATTCCTGCTTGTTTTTGGAAATCCAGTACCCCTGGGTCATCTGAAAAGCCCTTCCGTTTTGCCGAAATTCTTCTGCATATCCGGTCACCGCGTTGTACATGGCGGCAAACGAAGGGCCAATCTGGGAGCTGTATTTTCCCGCCACATAACAAAGCGTTCCGTCCGCGAACAAATTCTTGTTTGTCATACTGAAGCAGTCGATCACTCCCTGCCTTACGCCTTCTGCTCTCAGAACATCCACCATACTGTACATACTGAACATGGAGAGTGCAAAATCATAATCCCCGCTCTCCAGCTCTTCCCTGGCTTTTACCGCGACCGCTTCTCTGGTCGTATATCCCGGAAATACCGTCAGCCGGATGCCTCCGACGGTCAGTCGGACCGGTTCCTCCGTAACCGCCAGTTCTTCCGCACTTTGTCCGAGATCACCGAAGGATTCCGCGAAAACGTCGAGCGCACCTGCCGAACGCAGCCGGTGCATCTCATTGCCGATGGCCGCGCCGCCGGTAAACAGAATATAGGAATCTCCCTCCATCTCATTAATAAAATATTCTGCCATCTGAGCGCCGGCCCTATACTCGCTCTCACTGCCAGGTCCCACAACGCCGAGAAAATACGGATTGTCCGCCGCTGCCTCGTACTGCTCCTCTGACACCGTACCGGAAGCCAGCATATAGTAGACGCCCTGACTCTCGCAGTAGTCTACCTCTTTTTCCAGGTCATAAGTAATAAAGGACAGAATCCCTTCCGCACCTTCCGAGCAGGCCTCCTCCAGAAATTTCATCTCATCCTCCTCGCTGCGGATCGCATAAGAATAACAAAATTCCACCTCCGGAAAACATTCTTTGACGTAATCCGTCAAATATTCACGGAAGGTGATCACTTCATCATCCATCACATCGTAGACCGCCACTCCGATCTTATGCACAACCGCCCGGTTCTCGGCAGAGTCATTCTCTTCCCGGGCATCCGGCGTCCTTTCCGGAAATTCCGACCGGGACGGAGCGTTCCCGCAGCCTCCTACACAGAATGCCAGGACTGCTGCCATCAGGACAGAAATAAACATTTTCACCGCTTTTTCTCCTCCTTCTCAAAAATATGGCAGGCCACCTCATGTCCGGGTTCCAGTTCGGCCAGCGACGGCCGTACCTGTCTGCATTTTTCCATACAATGCCCGCAGCGGGTCTGGAAGGGGCAGCCGACGGGCACATCCAGAGGACTGGGAATCTCGCTGTCAATCCGCTCAATCTTTTTTGTAAAATCCATCTTCGTATCGAACACCGCGCCAAGCAAAGCCTGCGTATAGGGATGCTTTGCTTCTTCCACCGCCTCTCCGGGCAGTACTTCCACAATACTCCCCAGATACATCACGGCAATCTGATGAGCGAACGCCTGAATCAGCCCCAGATCATGGGCAATAAAACCGATTGCGATCTCTTTTTCTTTCTGAAGTTTCACCACCAGCTCAATGATGCTCTTCTGCACCGATACATCCAGCGCGCAGGTCGCTTCATCCATGATGATCAGCTCCGGTTCCAAAGCGATGGCGCGGGCAATGGCAATCCTCTGCCGCTGTCCGCCGGACATGTTATGGGGAAAGCGGTCGGCAAACTCGCCGGGCAGTTCTACCGCCTCCAGAAATCTGCGGGCCGTCTCGTCTTTTTCGGAAGCTTTAATCCGCCCGAAGTTCATAAGCGGTTCACAGATGATATCGCGGATCTTCATCTTTGGATTGAAGGAGCCGCTCGGGTCCTGAAAAACCATCTGAATATACTGCCTTGTCTGACGCAGCTCTTCCCCTTTCAGTTTGGTCAAATCCCTTCCTTTAAAGAGAATCTCTCCTTCCGTTGGAACATCCAGACGAACCAGGAAACGCATAAAAGTGGATTTGCCGCAGCCGGATTCGCCGATCAACCCCAGCGTCTTTCCTCTATAAAATTTTAAGTTAATATCCTGACAGGCCGTCAGTTCTTTGCCGCCGGAAGCAGGAAAACGCCTGGTCACATGCTTTGCTTCCAGAATCATATCTTTTTCATCAAACATAACGTTTACCTCCTAAAGAAGGAACCGCGTCCAGAAGCTTTCCTGTGTACTCATTGCGGCTTCCGGCCAGAAGCGTATCCCGATCACCGCTGTCGGAAATCTCTCCGTTCTTCATGACAATGATCCAGTCGGACATATAAGCCGCAACCCCCAGATTGTGTGTGACAATGATGATGCCGGTACCGTATTCGTCCCTCAACTCCATCATCTGACGCACGATCTGCGCCTGCGTCGTCACGTCCAGCGCGGACGTCGGCTCATCCGCCAGCAGAAGTTTCGGCTGAAAGGTCATAGCCATGGCAATACCCACACGCTGCCGCATACCGCCGGAAAGCTGAAACGGCCACGATTTCATAATATTGTCTCCGCTGGGCAAACGCATACGTTCCAGCATTTCCACACCCTTCTTCCAGGCCTCTCCCCTGCTCATCGGTTCATGGGTACGGATATACTCCACAAACACATCCCCGATCTTCCGGATAGGATTCAGCATGGCGCCGGAATCCTGAAAAATCATGGAAATATCCGTGCCCCGAAGCCTGCGCCACTGATCCGGCGTATTTTCCAAAAGAGATTTGCCTTCAAACAGAATGTCACCCTCCGTAACTTTTCCGCCGCCTGCCAGAAGCCCCAGTACCGCACGGATCACCGTCGTCTTCCCGGAACCCGATTCACCGACCAGCGAGGCTATTTCGCCTTTCTTCAGGGACATGCTGAAGTTCTTCACGGTCGGACAGTCCTGGTAGGAAATCGTAATATTCTTTATATCTAACATAGCCATCTCCTTATACATCGTTCTGCATCCGCCCTTCCGGCAGCATAATCAACGGAGAACTTTCCGGCTGCAAATGTCCGTAAATTCTCCGGGTGCTGTCAGGACCGACGCGGTTATTCATCCCTGACGTCCAGGACATCCCTCAGCGCGTCTCCCAGAAGGTTAAACACCACCACGACGATAAAAATCGCGGCGCCGGGACAGATCATCATCCAGGGAGCGCTTTGAATAAACGGTCTGCCTTCGTTCAGCATCAGCCCCCATTCCGGATTGGGCGCCTTGGCGCCGAAACCGAGAAAAGAAAGGCCTGCCAGCTCCAGCATCATGCCGCCGATATCCGTAGCCGCTGTGATAACCAGAGTCGGAATAACATTGGGAACCATATATTTCATCAAGATATAAAGTGTTTTTGAACCGGTCACTACGGCTGCGGCCACATAATCTCTGTTCCTGATCTTCAGCACCAGACTTCTTGCGAGTCTGGCATATTTTGTCCAGCTTACCAGTGCAACGGCGATGACGGCGTTTCGGATGCTGGCGCCCAGAATGCCGGCAATCGCCATGGCAAACACCATACCGGGAAAAGATACCATCATATCGGCAACGCGCATGATCACCGTGTCGATCCAGCCTCCGAAATAGCCGGCCAGCACCCCCAGCACGGTACCCAGCACAAAAATCAGAATAACGACCGAAAAAGCCGCCGTCAGGCTCGTACGGGCGCCGTAGATGACACGGGTAAAAATATCCCGCCCCAGCTTGTCCGTACCGAAAATATGCCGTGCGTTCGGAGCCTGCAGCGCGTCCTTCAGAACGGAAGCGGCCGGGTCCGCGCCGCCGGTAATCACCGGCGCAAAAACAGCCGCCAGAAGAATCAGAAACGCAAGAAGCGCAAAAAGACAGAAAAATTTATTTTTCTTTACAAAGCGTTTGAATTTCATATCTGCTGCCTCTTTTCCCGCATTCTTGGATCCACATAGTTGTAGGAAATATCCACGGCCAGATTAACCAGCATGTAGATCAGGGAAATCCACAGAACGTACCCCTGAATCAACGGATAATCATAAGCCGTAATTGCCGCAACCGCCAGACTGCCCATACCCGGATAGGAGAAAATAACCTCTACCACTGCGGTACCTCCGAGCAGGGAGCCAAGAGAGAGTCCCAGCATGGTGATCAGAGGCAGCAGGGAGTTCGGAAATACGTTCAGCCACAAGATCTGCCATTCCTTCACGCCCCTTGCTCTGGCGCCGGTGACATAATCCTGATTCAGTTCTTCCAGAATCGCCGTTCGGACCTGGCGGGTATACTTGGCTGACATGGCAAAGGCCAGTGTCACCGACGGCAGGATCAGACTTTTCAGATCGCCTCCGAAAGATGCTACGGGCAGAAGCTGAAATTTAACACAAAAAACCAGCATCAGCAGCAGCCCGACCCAGAAGTTCGGCATGGACACGCCGAAAAACGTGAGCCCGCGCAGAGCATAATCCACAATGCTGTTTTTATGCGTCGCCTGAGCCATGCCGACGGGAACCGCCACCAGAAGCATCAGGAACATCGAAGCGATGGAAAGCTTTAACGTCGGCCAGAGCCGGTCCGTCAGCAGGGCGGCGACAGGCTTGTGATAGGCGTAGGATGTGCCGAAATCGCCTTTTAAGCAGTTCTGCAGCCAGCTTAGATACTGCACCAGCACAGGACGGTTCAGGCCCATGGCCTCTCTGGTTTCTTGAATGAGCTCCTCACTGGGCATCATCCCTGTAGCCGCAAACATCGTGCGTACAGGATCGCCGGGCGCCAGATAAGTGATTAAAAACGTCAGAAAACTGATGCCCAGCGCGACGAGGACGATCTGAAGCAGCCGTTTTCCCAGTTGTTTTGCATTCAAATAAATTCCTCCTGTTCATTATAGTTCATCAGGAACCGGACACAGGATACATATCGGTCGTGATCCAGTAGTAATCCGCCGTGTTGATGGCCGCGCCGCCGACGGTGGCATCTTTGGAAATCATAGAGCTGTTGTAGTAGCCATGAACGACGGCCGCGGCGTCATCCAGAAGAATCTGCTGCATTTTCTGAATGATCTCCCGGCGGGCATCGTTGTCAAAAGTGACCGCCAGTTCGTGGAACAGGGCGTCATACTCTTCATTTTTGTAACCGCAGTAATCCGCACCGGAATCCGAACACCATGCAGCCAGATACTCGGTCGGATCGCCGGTACCAACGGTCGTCCAGTTGGAGCCGTTAAGATCAAAATCACCGGACTGATAACTGTCCCACTGACGGGCGGAATCGCCGATCTCCAGATCAACGCCGATGCCGATATCCGTTAACTGCGTCTGGACGGCTTCCGCAAAGTCCTTCAGACACCGGTTGTCATAGGTGACATAATGCAGAACGACTTCCTGGCCGTTCAGCTCGCGGACGCCGTCGCCGTTGCTGTCAACGATTCCGGCTTCGTCCAGCAGCTTCTTCGCCGCTTCCGGATCGTAGGGATCCGGGTCCGTCAGATTATCATAGCCGTAATCCAGATTGGAGGGCAGCACGGAATAACCGGATGTATACAGACCTCCGACCGTCACCGAACACATGGTGTCATCATCCAGCGCCATCAGAACAGCCTCCCGCAGCGTTTTGTTTGACAGAAGTTTCCCCTCGGACATATTCATATGCGCCAGACCCGTACGCACGCCGCTGGCGATCGTAACCGTAAAGCCCGGTGTCGCCTGCAGATCACGCAGATCGCTGATATTGGTCACATTTTCCGCCAGATCCAGCTGACCGGATTTCAGCGCCATCGCCTTGGCGGAAGCATCGCCCATATACATCAGTTCGATCGAGGAGAAAGGAACTTTTCCGCCCCAGTAGTACTCATTGGCGACCATCGTATAACCCACTTCCTCCCGGAAATTGGTGGCCACGTATGGACCGGTACCAATTGCCGCATGAGCGTAATCCGTCGTGTGCTCCGTATCCAGGATCACCATCACGGGATAAGCCAGATTTTTTGTCAGGTCTACATAAGGCGTGACCGTTTTCACCGTCACATTGCCGGAAGCGTTATCGGCTGTGATCTCCGCTTCCTCCTCCAGATATTTCTGAGGAGCCGAAGAACCAGAAGCGCCTGCTTCATACAGACGCGCAAAGCTTGCCTGCACAGCTTCCGCCGTCAGCTCGCATCCGTCAGAGAATTTGACCCCGTCCCTGATATGGAATACCCATTCGGTATGCTCATTGTTGACCGTGTATTCATCGCAGAGCCAGTTGACCACATTCATGGAATTGTCAAACCGGAACAGACACTCGCCGACTCCGTAGCGGGACACATTCCATGCACAGTTGATTTCACTGGCCGGATCAATACCGCCTCCGCCATAATTCTGGATACCGAAATTGATCGTACGCTCACCGGAGGTATCCTGTTCTCCCTGATAAGCTTCCTGATTGACTTCCGCCTCGCGATTGACCGCAGCTTCCCCCGCGGTGTCCGCGGCGGGCGCATCGTTTCCCGAACCGCCGCAGCCGGTCATAATGCCTGTCGCCAGCAAACAGGCCAAAATCAACGCTGCACATTTCTGATTTTTTTTCATTTCACCCATCTTCCTTCCTTTTCACCGTCAAAATATTTTTTTACATATTCCGTAAACTGTTCCGCTTCCGGAGAAAGTCCGTCCCGCTTCCGATGTACAAAACCGAATGTAACGCTGTTTTCCGTCCCCCGAATTGGAATCCCGCGAACAGTCTCATCACCGATCAATGCCGGACAGAGTCCGCAGCTGATACTGCACAACGCCGTATCCGCAATCGTCTGCAGCAAAAGATATCTGCTGCTCGTCGTCAGTACCTGCCTGCGCCGCCTGTGATATTGATAATCTTCGCTTCTCTGAAGAAGCCGTATACTCAGATTATCCTGTTCATCCTGCATCTGCACATACTTCAGAGCTCCAAGTTCTTTCACCGTCACGGACAACGCCCTGTACAGCGGACTTTTCGGTCCCGCAAAAAGCAGCGGCTGCGTCTTCCCGGCTTTTTCAAACACCAGATGCCGATGTTCCAGCATCTGACGGAACGCAGTCTCCTGATTTTCATCCACGTAGACAAAACCGGCCTCGGCCAGATGCCGGTGTACAAGCCGAGAGAGCTCTTCTGTAGCGCACTCCGTATACCGGGCATGGATCCCGGACTGCATCCGCTCTGTATAAAAGCGCCGGAACAGATAAGCCAGACGGTCGCTGGAATTTGCCGCAATACACAGAACGCGGATATCGCCCTCTTCCTGAACATTCTGGATTCCGCCTGCTTCCATAAGAATCCGGCACGCGTATTCGTATACCTTCCGTCCTGCTTTTGTAACTTCCACGCCTCTGGCCTTACGTTTCAGAAGTTCCACCTGGAGTTCGGTTTCCAGAGACTTGATCGTTTTGCTGACATGCGGCTGAGAGGTATACAGTATCTCTGAAGCCCTTTTTAAACTGCCGCTGTCCACACTGGCCACAAAATACTGCAATTGCTTTAAATCCATCTCTCCTCCTTTGCTCTCTCGGCGCATGATCGGGCAGAACCCCTTCTTTCCCTGGCCCGCGCACCAGACGTCCGCCATCAACCTGCAGACCTGTTTCATTTGGACGTCCGTGCGCATAAAAAAACAGCCTGTGATCTTACAGACTGTTTTACTCTTGATGCACGTCAACAAATACCGGAAAATGATCCCCGGTTCTTCCCTGTGCCAGCTATTTAAGAGTTCTCATCGGTCGTAAGATACACTCATGCATTGCAGGCAGTTCTCCTGACTCCAGATCCTCATCCTTGCAGGCCTTCCCAACCGGTCACGGTCAGTGGCATTTTCTGCGCGGACTCCCTGTTACAGTGGCGGGACCGTACCGGATTCACACCGGTTTCTCTATCAATCCTTTCGGAACCTGCAACATCCGGAACTTATCCCGGGATTTTGACATAAAAATTATACGGCAGTTTTCTGTGTTTGTCTATATTTTAACGTTGTTTGAGGTATTCTGTTTTGTTATGGGTTGCTTTTCAGAACCTTTCGCGGACGCACGCATGCACGACAAAAAAGACCGCGCAGTGCGGTCTTTTTCCGGGAAACGCGGATAAAAAAATTTCCTTAGATATGAAACGAAACCCCTTGAAAAACCATCTCCTCAATCTGAGCTTCCCCGACATAGCCTTTTCTCCGCAGTGCTTCCGTCAGCAGATTCTGCCATTCGCACTGCTCGAACTCTATTATCGTGTGATTTTTGAGCACAATCCTGCACCCGTTCCCGGCTCCTGTCTCAGGCTGCTTTGCCGGCCGGTAAGGAACGTTCGCCCGGAAGACCCCCAGATCCGCCAGCGTGTTGACCATTCGATACACCGTGGCAATCCCCACATTCTTATCCTTTTTCAGAGCCTGATAATAGATCTCCTTACAGCTGATGCAGTCATACTCAAATACGATATCCAGAATCAGCTTTCTCTGCTTTGTGACACGCATGCCTTTCTGTCGGAACAGCTCCAGAATCCGATCTTTCTCCCGGGCAACACGGATCAGTTTTTCGTCCTGCACCCGGAACACCCTCCACATCCGCAGCCCGCGCAGCTCTTTCCGGATTTTCTGTCTCTCCGGATGCAGCGCACGGCATTAGCTACCGCCAGCAATACTACAATCCCCACAACCAAGGTGCCCATTATACCTTCGCCATTCCTTTCAGATTTATCCTCAATTTCCCATCGTTCTTATAAGGTCGAACGAGAAGCCACAGAAAGACCGCGACAATCACAAGCGCCGCAAGGAATCCGACGCCGAAGACACCCGTAGCCAGAAACGTACCGATCTGATAGACGCACAGAGACACGCAGTATGCCAGCAGACACTGATAACCGATGGCAAACCAGGTCCATTTTGCATTGTTCATCTCTCTTTTGATCGCGCCGATCGCCGCAAAACAGGGCGCGCAGAGCAGATTGAACACCAGGAAGCTGTAAGCGGCAACCGTCGTATAGGAGCCTGCCAGCGTTCCCCAGATCTCTTCTCCTTCTTCGGAAACTTCTGCAAAGCCATACAGAATCCCAAGGGTGCCGACCACATTTTCCTTGGCTACCAGACCGGTGATGGCCGCCACTGCCGCTTTCCAGTCTCCCCATCCAAGCGGAATGAAGATCCACGCGAACGCATTTCCGATGGCTGCCAGAATGCTGTGTTCCATCTCCATATCTTCCAGCATACGGAACTGGCCGTCTACCCATCCGAAATAAGTAGTAAACCACACAAGAATCGTAGACAGCAGAATGATGGTGCCGGCTTTTTTGATAAAGGACCAACCCCGTTCCCACATGCTTCTGAGAACATTTCCTGCGGTAGGCATATGATAAGCCGGAAGCTCCATGACAAAGGGAGCTGGATCTCCGGCGAACAGCTTCGTCTTCTTTAAGATGATTCCGGAGCACACGATGGCTGCAATCCCCACAAAATACGCACTGGGAGCCACCCAGGAAGCTCCGTCAAACAGAGCGCCCGCGATCAGAGCAATGATCGGAAGTTTCGCGCCGCAGGGGATGAAGGTCGTCGTCATAATCGTCATCTTGCGGTCGCGGTCATTCTCGATCGTCCGCGATGCCATCACGCCGGGAACCCCACAGCCGGTACCGATCAGCATGGGAATGAAGGATTTGCCGGACAGCCCGAATTTCCGGAAAATCCGGTCCATGATAAACGCTACGCGCGCCATATAACCGCACGCCTCCAAAAACGCCAGGAAGAGGAACAGTACCAGCATCTGCGGCACAAATCCCAGAACAGCGCCCACGCCGCCGATGATGCCGTCCAAAATCAATCCCTGCAGCCAGTCCGCGCAGTTCATGCCCGCAAGCACGCTCTCCACTGCCGGCGGTATGATCTCGCCGAACAGAACATCGTTGGTCCAGTCCGTCACAAAGGTTCCCACAGTCGTCACGGACACATAATACACCAGCCACATGACCGCCGCAAAGATAGGCAGCGCCAGAAACCGGTTCGTCACAATCCGGTCAATTTTATCCGAGGCCGTCAGCCCGCCCCGCTTTGCTTTTTTACAGCATTTTCCGATAATCGACGCAATGAAACGGTAGCGTTCGTTGGTGATGATGCTCTCCGAATCGTCGTCGAGCGCTTCTTCCAGTTCGCGGATCATCGCTTCCACATCGGGAATGCTACTCATCTGTGCGCTGATCTTGTCATCCCGCTCCAACAGCTTGACGGCGAAGAATCGCCGCTGTTTTGCGGGCACGCCGGTCAGTTGCTTCTCAATCGCGGACAGGACCTCTTCCACTTTTTTATCAAAGGTATGTACCGCCCGCTGCTCCCGGCCTGCAGACGCCTCCCGCACCGCCAGCTCTGCCGCCTCCCTGACCCCCGTTCCCTTCAGGGCGGAGATCTCCACGACTTTGCAGCCCAGTTCTCTGCTTAGTTGATCAATGTAAATCCGATCGCCGTTTTTCTCCACGATATCTATCATATTGACGGCCATAACCACCGGAATTCCAAGTTCCATAAGCTGTGTGGACAGATAAAGGTTCCGCTCCAGGTTCGTACCGTCCACGATATTCAGAATGGCGTCGGGCCGCTCGCCGATCAGGTAGTTTCTGGCAACGACTTCCTCCAGCGTATACGGTGACAGCGAATAGATCCCCGGCAAGTCCATAATGACGACGTCCGGATGCCCTTTTAACTTTCCTTCTTTTTTCTCAACGGTCACTCCCGGCCAGTTTCCGACGAACTGGTTGGAACCGGTCAGTGCATTGAACAATGTAGTTTTTCCGCTGTTCGGATTTCCGGCAAGCGCTATCTTCATTGCTATCATCTCCTCTTCGTAATTAGTCTGCGCTAACTGCTTTCCCTAAAAACAGGCCGCCTGCGCAGCCGTATCAAACACGCCCTACTGCACTTCAATCATCCGGGCGTCTTCTTTGCGCAGCGACAGTTCATATCCGCGGACAGTCACTTCCACCGGATCGCCAAGAGGCGCCACTTTGCGCACGTATACCTCCGTACCCTTCGTGATTCCCATATCCATGATCCTGCGTTTTACCGCGCCTTCTCCGTGAAGCTTCACCACCGAGACGGTCCTGCCCACCGCTGTTTCCTTCAAAGTCTGCATTTCACTCCTCCTCATTTCCGTTTTATCGCTCCTATGCTACCATGATTTTACCGGCAAGCCCGCGGTCCAGCGCAATCCGGACACCCCGGATCAAAAGGATCATCCCGGCCGCATTCTCACCCAGTACCTGAACCTCCGAACCCGGCGCGAAGCCAAGGTCCTGCAGATGACGAACCACTTCTTCTCTTCCCCGAAGCTTCATGACGGTCCGCTTCTCTCCGATACTCATCAGTGCCAGTGCCATTCACGCTTCCTCCCTTCAAATGAAAATGAATCTCATTTACATTTGCATTATACCAGCATCTTTGGTTAATGTCAACTAACTTTTTGCAAAATATGGATCTGCAAATGATAAATTTTCTCAACAGCACCCAAATCGGAACTTGACTTTCTCGAATATCGAGTATATAATTGTCATACACACCTCGATATTCGAGAATAAGATTGGACGGTCATAACCGATTACCGATATAAAAATTCATTGCAGACAGGGGGTGCAGCAAATGCCGCGGGAAAAATTTCGCACTTTGACGGAGCAGATGTTTTATACGCTGCTCTGTCTGAAAGAAGAATGCTGCGGAATGGATATTCTGGACCGGATTCCGGCCATGACCGGACGACGGGTCAATATCGGTTCCGGAACGCTTTATACGCTGCTGGAGCAGTTTCTGGCCGCCGGAATGATTCGGGAAACGAAAATAGAAGGAAGGCGGCGAAGTTACATTCTCACCGCTCAGGGAAAGCAGATGCTCGAACAGGAGTATGAACGGATCCGCGCCCAGGCGCTGGATTACCGGAAAATATTCGGGAAAGGAGAACAGAATGATGAAGAACCGAATGCTCCGTTTTGAAACGTGTTCTTTTTATGACAGTACCGGTATGGAACGGCATCTGGAGCACATGGCGGCCAGAGGCTGGATGATCGAGCAAATCTCCGCCTTTGGATGGCGCTACCGCAGGATTCCCCCGACACAAATCCATTTTGCAGTCGCCTATTATCCTCCAGCCTCCGACTTCGACCCGGAACCTACGGAAGGGCAGCGAACCCTGCAGGACTTCTGCGTCCGCACCGGCTGGCAGCTCGCCTGTACGCAGGCGCAGATTCAGATCTACTATAACGAAGACGCAGACCCGCTTCCCCTGGAGACCGATCCGGTAGTAAAAGTGACGACCCTTCACCGGGCGGCGAAAAAGTCTTATCTGCCTGCTTTTTACCTGCTGCTGGCAGTTGCACTCCTCCAGTGCGCCATGTTCTTCACCGGTCTCAAAAACGATCCCATACGGGTCCTTGCCAGCCCGTCGGCCCCCTGCACCGGCGCCGCCTGGATCCTGCTCCTCCTTCTGTGCGTGACAGAGATCGGAGGGTATTACCGGTGGCGCCGCCGGGCGGTAAAAGCGGCCGCGCAGGGACTGTTTACAGAGGTAAAAGGTCATTCCTGGAGGCAGCGTGTACTGTTTCTCGCGATACTTCCGGGCTTCCTTTACTGGCTGGTCACGGTGCTTGCCACCGGACCGGCCGCCATCCGCCTGATCACCGTCGTAACCTTTCTCAGTATCCTTGCTCTGTATGGGATTGCTTTGCTCGTACGGGAATTTCTCAAGCGCAGAAAGGCGCCGCGAACAGTCAACCAGACCGTAACACTGCTTTCGATCGTCTTCCTCTCCTTCTTTCTCACCGGCGCCGTCCTGTTCGCGGCCATCCGGTCCGCAGGGCGCGGCCGGGCAGAGGCCGGACAGCAGACGTATGAATATGGCGGTATCACCTGGACGGTATATGAGGATGAACTGCCGCTCACCCTGAAGGATCTGATGGAGATTCAGACGGATTCCGGCCTCTATACCCGCCAGTACAGCGGAAATGAATCTCTGCTGCTCGGTCAGTATGACATGCAGCATCAGCCCCGGGTTGACACGGACAATTACTCCGAACTGCCCGGCATCGACTATACGGTCACTGTCATCAAAGTCCCCGCCCTGTATGCACTGTGCAGAAATTCTCTTCTGCGAGAGAGCAGGAGATTCATGACCTGGCAGCCATGCGAAGCGTCGCCGTGGAGCGCGCAGGAAGCGTACCGGATGGAGACCCGGGACGGCGAAGCCGTGAACCGATACCTGCTCTGTTACTCTGACCGGATAATAGACATTGATTTCAGTTGGGAACCTTCACCGAAGCAGATGCGGATCGTGGGACAAATCATGGTTGACAACCCGCTTTAAAAGAGATAGAATATTATATAAAGAAAGGGCATTGCCGTAATACAAACGGTTGGCCTTGGTGCGTCAGAAAAGCAACACTACCTTGGGCTTGGCGGTTGCTTTTTTGATGCCTTTTTATCCTTCCATTGCTGCACAAGGTCCAGGATCTTCACGACCGTATTGATCGTCGTCACCGTCAGACCTGCCAGCTTCAGGATCTGTTCAAACATCATCAAAATGCCTTTCATATGTATTTCTCATAGAATCACCCCCTTCAAATGCAAGGCTTATCTAATGAGAGTTTTCATAATCAAGGCCAACCGCCTGCGCGTTTTGGCAAATACCCTTTCGGTACTTATCATAGCATACCGGCATCCTTTGTGCAATTATTTTTTATACTGTATGTTTTATTTTTGTCTGCCACTCATGTATGTTATAATTCAGAGCGCGAATGTCAACACAGATTGCTGGAATAAAAAGCGGATTTCGATACAATATCCATGAAAGGAGGATTTGATGCACCTATGATAATTGGAAATAAAATCAACCAATTGCGGAAACTTTCAGGAATGACACAGGAACAACTGGCAGAGAAATTGAATATTTCCCGGCAGACCCTGTCCAAATGGGAGGCGGGAATCACGATGCCGGATCTGGAAAGCGTACTGACGATCAGCCGGATGTTCCAGGTGCCGCTTGACGATCTGCTGTTGGAGGAGGATACCCCTATGGAAAAACAAACGGAAAAGATCACACTGGAAGATCTCGTGAAGATCAACCTGCACAACCGCAATATGATGCTGCTGCTGACCGGCGGACTGCTCTTTCTGATGATGAGCATCCTCTCCGCCGTCTTTATCGCCGCCCTGTCCCACACCACCAACAGTACACAGTACATGCTGTACCGTTATATCGCGGTCGGTGAATACACTTCCGTCCCGGTGAATTATCTGCAGCTTCTGCTGCCCTCCATCGGCAGCGGCATCCTCGGACTCTCTCTGTGCATCTGCTATTTCATCAAAAGCAGAAAGAATTATTATTAAAACAGGAAAGGATAAGACAAGATTATGAACCAAAATTTACATAAGATCGTGGGATACACCCTGATTCTCACAATGTCATCCCTGCTGACCGCCTGCGACAAAGCATCCGCCGGGGCTTCCAATGTCGAGCTCTACGGCTCCGCCATCGGCGGACTCGCAGACGACGAAGCCTTCGCCATCGTGGACGCCGGGGCCGAAAACCCGGTTCTGCTGGCATCGAACCAGCTCATCGACGACGGGCAGACCGCTACTTTCTGCGACGTCTATTATGCCGCGGACGGAGAAGCGAAAAAAATCGGAGCCATTGACGATCCTGAAACCACGGCTCCGCTCACCTACGACGCTTCCGGCATCTATGCAGCCGGCGAGCTGCAGGTACTGCGGTATGAGGTCAGGGAAGAAGGGGTTCTGGAACTGTCGGAAGCGGTTTATATCAGATATGATGAGACCGGACATGAGACATTTGAAAAGACAACAGACGGCAGGACGGAGCAGATAACGGAGGAAGAATTTCTCGCCCTTTCGGAAAAGGCTCAGAAAGCGGAGCTCATCCTTTTCCACTACGGCGCTTCCGGCTCCTGATCATCCGGACGCCCGTGTGTAATCGGGCAGGAAAGGTTTCTTCCCTACTCGCGCACCGGGCGCCCGTATGCATAAATATAACTGCCGCGGCATCAGACAGCCGCGGCAGTTATAAACCGGACAATGATTCCCCGTTATTCAAAAATATGCGCTTTTTTGCTTCTCTGATACAGGATGAACGCGCTCACGGCGCCCACGGTCAGCAGGACGATCGAAAACAGGAACATCCGAATGTATCCGGAATTTCCGTATTTATCCAGCCAGAAGCCAAAGAGCGAGTGCTGGAACAGATCCGGCGAATAAGCAATTGCCGCATACAGGCCCATAGCCGTGCCGCTGGCCCGCCTGTCTACATTGGCCTCCGGCGGCAGTGCCAGGCAGATATTGGTAAACAGCGTACATACAATTCCCGTGATCAGAGAGACTCCCATCAGCACCCCGATCGGCACATAAGATGCAAACAGCAGAATGCAGATAATAAAAACAATAAGTGTACAGGCTCCGAATATGATCATTCGGGATACGTATTTAGTCTGCCGGGCGATCCTGCCGAGCACCGGACTGAACAGCCGGCCGCCGTACAGGTTCAATACCCCCAGGACTCCGGAAAACGTCACCGCCACCTGGAACACGTCTTTATAATACGGTACAAAATAAGACGTCGTCTGCATGGTCGAATACATACAGAAGCCGCAGATAATCATCAGCCAGAGCCCCGGCTCCTTCATTACCAGGGAAAGCTGTCCGAATGAAAACTTATCCTCCTCGGAGCCGTCGTCCTTTTTCACATCCTTTACTTTCCGGAATACAATGATACAGGCAATCGCCGACACAAAGGTAAACGCGGCGTAGACCCACACCACATTGGAGAAGGAAGCCGCCTGCCCCACTCTCTTTTCCGACAGATTATATACGTACAGCGACACAAAGTTCGTGAGCATATATCCGATGGCCTGCGCGAAGGAAAAGAAACCTACCGATTCCCCCACCAGTTCATCCGGAACAATCATACGCGGAAATTTAAAGATAGAAGGATTGAACACAAAGAATGTCGTCACTCCAAACAGGCCCCATATGATATACATATTGACCACGGAAGGCGCCAGCGCCAGCCATACGCTCAGAACCGTCGTTCCCAGAAGGGAAAAAATGATGCATTTTTTGTAGTCCCACTTATCTGTAAAAAATCCCCCGATCAGGTTAAATACAATATTTCCGAATCCATAGACGGACATGATCAGTCCCAACTGCGTATTGGACGCGCCTGTCGCCTCCATCATCGGTCCATAAAAGATTCCTTTGATATACGGCAGTGAATAAGACGCCGCATAACAGATTCCGCCCACCATAAGAGCGGTGATTACCCAGCCGTTAAGCTTCTTTGTCTTCATAGTTTCTGTTCCCCCTTTACGTTTTGACGCGATATACAATCAGTGCGTCCGCCGCTTTGACTCCCTCTCCTTTCGGATAGACAAACACCGGATTCAGATCCATCTCCTCCAGGCTGTCCTTTTTCTCCACCGCAAACCTGCCGACTTTCACCAGAAGCTCCGCCAGCGCGTCGACATCCAGCTCGGCCCCGCCTCTGTAACCGTAGAGCAGCGGCTTTCCCCTGAGAGCGTCAATCATCCGCAGCGCCTCCCACCGGTTCAGCGGAGCCGGATAGAGGGCGGTATCCCGGAAAATCTCCGTGAAGATTCCTCCCAGCCCCAGAAGGACGGACGGCCCGAGACGGACATCATTATTGACTCCCACAATCAGTTCCAGCCCGCTTTTAAGCATCTCCTGTACCAGCACCCCGTTGATTCGGGCGTCCGGACGGTATGCCTTCGCATTGCGCAGAATCTCCTCATACGCCTGCAGCACTTCCTCCCGGCAGGAAATTCCGACTCTGACTCCGCCGGCCTCCGTTTTGTGCAGAATATCCGGAGACTCGATCTTCATCACCACCGGATATCCGGTCTGTTCCGCGATCCGGATGGCTTCCTCTGGGGATCCGGCAACCGCTTCCCTCGTGCAGGGAATCCCGTATGACCGCAGCTCCAGCTTGGACTCATGCTCCGAAAGAGCCCTTCTGCTCCCGCCGTCATCCGGCGAAGGGCGATACAGCTCCAGCGTGCGGCTGGACATGTCGTTCAGATAATCCGTATACGCCAGCAGATGCCGGATCACTCGATAACCGTAGTGAGGCGGGGGCAGGATCGGGACGCCGGCCTCGCGCAGCCGTTCCAGAATCTGCGGATCCCGGCCGGATTCGATCATCGGTATCACCGCCACCGGCTTTTTGTTTCCCTTTTTACAGTAGCGGATCAGTCCTTCGAGATAGTCATAGATCGTCACATCGCTGATCTTATGCGTAACCTGCAGTCCGGTCACCAGCATCTGAATCTGCGGATCCTCCAGAATAATCTCTACCGCCTTTTCCATGGTGACGCCGTCGCTCCCGCCCGTGAGATCCATGGGATTCTGCGCGGTTGCAAAAGGCGGCAGCACCTCCTTGAGCCGTCTTACCGTCTCTTCGCCGAAATCCGGCAGCGTAAGCCCGTAGAGAGAACCCGCGTCCGCGCTGATCGTCGTCTCGCCTCCGGAAATATTGACGAATGCCAGACCGTTTCTGCACGGAAGCGCCGGCAAAGTCGTGACCGCCATGCACACCGACAGCATCTCTTCCAGATCATCGACGCGGATGGCCCCGAATTTCTTCAGCAATGCGTCGATGTGCTGATCGGAACCGCTCAGATTCCCTGTATGGGACGCGGCGGCGCGCATCCCCTTTTCCGAGCGTCCCGCCTTCAGCACCACCACCGGCTTTTTCTTTTCGGCCGCCGCCCTGAGCGCCGCGGCAAACTTAACCGGATTCTGAATCCCTTCCAGATAAACCGCAATCACTTCTGTATGTTCTTCCTGAACCAGAAATTCCATGTAATCTTCCATACTGACAATTCTGCTGTTTCCCGCAGAGATCACGTAGGAAAAATTGACTTTATCGCTCTCCATCAGCGCCATGCATACCTGCCCGCTCTGGGAGATCAGGCCTACATTTCCCGCCCGGGTACGTGCCTGAAACAGAAAGCCAAAGGAAAAGATACGGTCGATAAAATTTAAGAACCCGGCGCAGTTCGGTCCCATGACCGCCAGATCCAGTTCTCCGGCTTTCTGAATCAACGCTTCCTCCAGCGCAATATCTTCCGGTTTCCCCGTCTCCGCATATCCGCTGGCGAATACGACCGCACCCTTCGCCCCTTTTGCCGCCGCCTCTTCCAGCAGCGGCAATACAGCTGCCTTGGGCGTGCAGATTACCGCCAGATCAATGTCTTCCGGTATCCCGCTCAAGGTTTTACAGCACGTCTTCCCATAGACTTCCTGGTTCGTACGGCTGACAAGATACAGATCGTCCTGCCTTTTTTCACACTGTTCCAGAAACATCCGCGTGGCAAAGCCCGCCATGGTCTCTTTCTCTGTCGCCCCCACGATGGCAAGTTTCCGCGGACGCAGTAATTTTTTCAGCTCCAAAAACCATTCCTCCTTTTCTGCTCAGGGAGAGAGTTCCATGTAATAGCCGGCGTCAAAGGCTCTGCTGTTCAGGTCGTTGTATTTTTCCTTCCCCTTATCCTTAAAATAGAGACGCACCGCGCTTTTGAGTTCATCCCCGGTAAAAATGGGCAAATGCTTTGCCACAGCTCCCAGCGCTACCACGTTCGCACTCTGGGGATTCTGCAACTCAAAGGCCAGCGTGCCGGCCGGCACGGGAATCACGCGGATATCATCTCTGAACCGGCGTTTTTCATCCACCATATCGCTGTTATACAAAAGCGTCCCTCCGGATACGAGCATCTCCTCAAAGCGTTCCACGGACGGTTCATTCATCGCCACCAGAAGGTTCAGCCGGCTGCAATAGGGATTTCCGATCTCTTCATCGGACAGCTTTACGTTGCAGTTCGCCGTTCCGCCTCTCATCTCCGCTCCGTAGGAAGGATACCAGGTAATGTTTTTTCCCTGCTGATAGCCGGCCCTGGCGAGAATCAGCCCCATCGTCAGCACTCCCTGTCCGCCGAAACCGGCGCATATAATCTCTGTTGTCACACGGATTCACCTTCCTTTCCGATAAATTCTCCTACCGGAAATACCGGCAGAATCTGTTCCTTGATGTGCTCCATACACCGGACCGGCGTCATCTTCCAGTTCGTCGGACACGGCGACAGAATTTCCACCAGCCCGAAACCTTCCTTATGTAACTGCTTTTCCATGGCTCTTTTTATATATTTCTTCGTCTTTCTGATATTTGCGCTGTCACAGACCGCCCCTCTCGCAAGATAGGCGATGTCCATGGTGCTCAGCAGCCGGATCACATCCAGCGTACCGCCTCCCGACTCCATACTTTTTCCCCCGGGGGACGATGTGGTGATCTGTCCCTGCAGAGTCGTCGGAGACATCTGTCCTCCGGTCATTCCGAACACACAGTTGTTCAAAACGATCACCGCGATATTATCGTTTCTTCTGGCCGCATGAATCGTCTCCGCCAGACCGATGGAATAAGCGGCGCCGTCTCCCAGATATGCCAGGACCGGCTGATCCGGCCGCACCATCTTCACGCCGACAGCCGTGGGAACCGGTCTGCCGTGAGCCGCCTCGATCGTATCGTAACGCCAGACATCAATCGGCATTCCTCCGCAGGCGACATCCAGCACAATAATCGTGTCCTCTTCCAGCCTCAGTTCCTCCAGCACCTCTCCGATCAGGCGAATCGCCGTCCCGTGACCGCAGCCCGGGCAAAAGGAATGTCCGTCTGTATAAGTAATCCTTTCAGGAGCCTTGAGCACCATTTAAAACACCTCCTTTTCCGCTTTTCCTTCAATAAGATTGGATGCAATCCTTACAATATCCGCACTGGCAGGCACCTTGATTCCCGTTCCGTAGGTATAGACCGGATATCTGCAGTCCAACGCCAGCCTGACATCGTCCGCCATCTGTCCCGTAATACTCATCTCTACGGTCAGAAACGCCTTACAGCAATCCGGAAGCCCCTCAAAAGCTTTCCGCGGATACGGGAAGATGGAGATCGGACGGATCAGTCCCAGGCGGATTCCCAGAGATCTGGCCATGCGCACCGCCTCCTTACAGACCCTTGCGCTGATCCCGTAGGCAACCAGAATCAGCTGCGCGTCCTCCGTCTGAATGCGCTCAAACCGCTGTTCTTCCTCCTGCATCCGGCGGTACTTGTCCCTTAAATAAGAATTATAGTCGTCCATATAATAAAAGACGTTGGTAATCTTTTTCGATTCGTCCGTTCCTTTGCAGCCTTTTACCGTCCACTCATCCCGGTCGATGTCCACAGTCACCGCTTCCGGCAGAAGGACAGGCTCCACCATCTGCCCGATGGCCGCGTCAGACAGCAGGATGACCGGATGCCGGTACTTTTCCGCCAGCGGAAAAGCAAGCATCATCAGATCGACGCTCTCCTGTACGGAACAGGGCGCCAGAACCAGAAGATGCGAATCTCCGTGCCCGTTCCCCCGGGTCACCAGTTTATAGTCGCACTGTCCCTGACTGATCTCCCCGATTCCGCTGCCAAAACGCGCCACGTCGATAATGACGGCCGGGATATCGCCCGCAACCAGATAGGAGATCCCCTCCTGGAACAGCGAGTAACCCGGACCGGAAGAGGAAGTGAGCGCTCTCGCCCCTGCCGACGCCGCACCCAATACCATATTAACGGCGGCAAGCTCCGATTCCGCCTGAACGAACGCCCCTCCGGCCTCCGGCATCCGCACGCTTAAATATTCCAGTATCTCGTTCTGAGGTGTGATCGGATAGCCTCCGTAAAAACGGCATCCCGACCTTATGACTGCTTCTGCAAGCGCTTCATTGCCCTTCATCAATACTTTGTCCATGCTGCTCTATCTCCTCCTTTCTCACGTCCGGTCGTCCCTGCGGATTTCAAACACATAATCCGGACAGACGACATAACAGGTCCCGCACGCTACGCACAGCGATTCGTCCACCTGAATCACTTCATACCCTTTTTTGTTGCTTACCCCCGCTTTTTTAACGGCCTGCTTCGGACATTCACGGATGCACAGATAACATCCTTTGCATCTCTGAGTGTGCAGTACTACTTTTTCCATATCGGCATTCTCCTTTCATCCCCTGTTTTTATAAAAGACTGCATATCTTCTCCGGCTTCCCCTCGAAGAAATACCGCACATTGGAGGCTGCGATCCTGAGGGAAGCCTGATAGGAGTCGTCGGAATAGAACGCCGTGTGAGGAGTCAGGATCACGTTGTCGCGATGCATCAGAGGATGATTTTCCAGATTCGGATTTTCGCTCTCCAGGACATCCAGCCCGGCGCCCTGGACCAGATGCTCATCCAGCGCCCGTGCCAGATCCGCCTCCACGATCGCGCCTCCCCTGGCAACGTTGATGATAAACGGACACTTCTTCAGCTTCCGGAACAATTCCATATTAAAGAATCCGGTGTTTTCCTTTGTCAGATTCATATGAATACTGATAATATCCGATTCTGCCAGCACTTCCTCCAGCTCTGTGATCTTCACGCCCAGCTCTTCCCCGGTTTCCCTGGCGATGTACGGATCGTACGCGATTACCCGCAGCCCGAATGCCTTCGCGCGTTTTGCCACCGCTCTGCCGATCTTTCCCAAACCCAGAATGCCCAGCACCTGGCCCTCGATCCTGCGTACGCCGAGAGACTGGATGCTCTCCATCTCCCACGCCCCCCTGTGCTCGATCTGCTGGTGCAGGAAGGGAAGACGGCGCTCCAGAGCAAGAATCAATGTCATCGCATGGTCCGCAACTTCCTGCGTACAGTATTCGGAAATGTAACTGACCGCAATCTGTTTTTCTTTCGCATATGCCACGTCGACAAAATTATATCCGGTCGTCTCCAGCGCGATGATTTTACAGTGAGTCATCCGGTCGATCACAGCCCGGTCGATAGGCGCAAAATCCGTAATGACCGCATCCGCCTCGCTGAGCTTCTCATAATAGTCTTCCAGATGCTCCATATCGTAAACAGCTCTTGACACCTTTACATCCGCCGGAAGACACGACAGCTCCGTCTCGATACTGCGGTCCTTGTTTTCCGGAAATACCGTAAATACTACATTCATATAAATACCTCCTTAAATAATTTCAGTTATTGTTTCATAAAATCCCGCACCTTCTGTTTTTCCTCCGGCGTCTGTTCTTTCCAGATACTGAGAGGGAAAAACAAAACTGCGGATATCAAAACGCCCGGCCATAACGGATCCATCCGGAAGACGCCTCCCCATCCCATCGTCCCTCCTGCAAACCAGAACAGAATCGCCAGGAGCGAACACAAGGTGGAAAGAAACGCCGCGTGTGAATTGGCTTTCTCCCAGAACATCCCGAACACTGTCGGCAGAAACAGGCCGGCCGAATTGATCGTCAACGCGATAAACAGAACGTCGATGATGTTCTGGCTGTTAAGCGTGATCAGAACCGCGATCACGCCGATGGCAAATGAACAGCCAATTGTTACTTTCTGCAGCTCCTGATCGGATACCTGAGGGCGGATATACCGCCGGTAGACATCCTTCGCAAGACTGGTGGACGCCGTCAGCATACAGATGTCGGCCGAGGACATGATCGCCGCAATAATGCCGATCAGCAGGATTCCTCTGAGCCCGGACGGAAAGATGTCCACGATCAGATACGCCAGCGCGTTGGCCCCGGTTGCCTCAGGAACGATGATTTTGGCGCACATGCCAAGGAACGTTGCCGACACGGCGACGAAGAAGATGCCGGCGGCGGCGATCATCGCTCCTTTCATGGAAACCTTCTCGTCTTTGGCGGCAATACAGCGGGTATAATTATCCATATTCGTATAGAAGGAAAACAGCGTCGACACACCCAGTCCCGCAATACTGAGCCAGCCCCAGCTTCCCAGATCGAAATATCCTTCCGGCAGCGCTTGAAACGCCTGCAGCCCTCCGTCAAGCTTTGCATAACAGGCCGGGACTCCCAGGACAACAATTCCCACCAGCAAAATCAATGTCTGGAACCAGTCCGTATAGGTCACCGCCAGCAGGCCACCGAAAGCCGTATAAAAGGTGATGACAACCGCCACGATGATCAGCGACGTCTTCGCATTCCAGCCCGTCAGGGCGCTCAGTATCGCACCGCCCGCCAGAAACTGGCTGGCCACAAACCCGGTCATCCCCAGGATGGTACAGATACTCGCGACCAGACGTGTCCTGGAGTCATATCTCTGTTCGATAAAATCCGGATAAGTTGTGAGGTCAAAACGCTCGCTGAGCCGTTTGATCATCCTGATAAAAGACAACGCAAAGATCACAAGGCTGACCGCAATGATCAGCACATACCAGACCGCCGTGACGCCCATATCAAACGCCCGCTCCGCGGTCCCGACAATCGACGCGCCTCCAATCCAGGAAGACAGCCACAGACAGGCAACCGAAAATACGTCCGCGTTCTTCCCCGCCAGAAAATAGTCTTCCGTATTCTTCTGCTTTTTGCCCGCATAGATTCCAAGCACCAGCATCAGAATCATATATGCCGCAATGATTACAATATCTACCGCACCCATATTCCCCTCCTTTACGATTCTTGCCAACTGGTCATACCAGATATCTGTGATCTCATCATAACACTGGTATGACCAGTTGTCAACTATTTTTCTTTCAATTTGTGACTATTTTCAATTATTTTCTGATAAATATACAATAAATTGTAAAAAGAAGGACTGGAAGTATCTGCAGATTCTGGACAAAACGGCATTCTTTGTGTAAGATAATGGAAATAAAGGAGGGATTGAATTGAAAAGCGAACAGGAAGCAAAGGGCTACCAGATTATTATAAAGGAGCTCCGCAACATGCTGTCCAACGGGGAATTAAAATGCGGAGACAAACTGCCGTCGGAAAGAAAAATGACCGAAATGTTTCAATTGAGCCGCACGTCTGTGAGAGAAGCGCTGCGTTCTCTGGAAATGATGGGAATCGTCGAGAAAAGACACGGAGAAGGGAATTACGTTGTTGATCACGCAGAAAGCTCCATGATCGACGTCCTGTCAATCATGCTGATCATGAATAAGGGTACAATGGACGATTTTATGGAATTTCGCAAGTGGATTGAACTCGGCGCGATCAAAAATGTGATTGAATATTCCAGCGATGAAGAAATCGACGGGCTGGAAGCGTATCTGGCCGGATACGAGGATCATCAGACCGTACATGACCGCACACAGCAGGATATCTCGTTCCACAAAGCGATCGTCGGTCTGTCTAAGAATCCGTTTTTCATCTACATATTCAACGCTTTTTCCGTACTGGCGGCTACCCATCTGGAACAGATGCTGCACGAGCTGACGTCCAACGGAAGAGACCGGAGACGGGTGGATTCCATCCATCAGGAACATCTGGATCTGCTCTCTGCCATCAGGGAACGCGACTACGAACAGGCGCAGAAAATCGCCACTTCCCATATTATTACGATCCGCAATTAAATATCGCTCTATTCCCCTGCCGGATACCGCAGGGGAATAGAGCGATATTGTATCCAAAGTCTACTGCTGCAAAACGGTCACAATACTCGGAATCAACTGTTTCTTCCGCGACACCAGCCCTTTGAGCTTGATATCCACCGTGTCTTCCGGGAGCTGGAATGCGGTTCTTGCCACATCCTTCGCATGCTCCCCGAAGCAGAGCAGCTCCGTCTTCTCCTTCACGATATTGGTCAGCATCACGTAGCACATCTCCACTCCCAGATTGCCAAATTCTTCGTTCAGATAAGGAATGAGCTTCTCCTTGATCTCATCCAGCTCGATGCTGTTCATGCTGTTGATCTGCGCCACGATAAATTCGTGCTCATTGACCTGGAATTTTTTCCGGTCCTGATTAAAAATCTCCCCGGGCGTCTTGGAACCCATGTCGCTGCCCGCGCTGAACATGTCAATGGAAAATTCTTCGATTTCCACGCCGCAGATCGCGGACAACCGCTCCGCTGCCGCCTGATCGACCGCTGTACAGGTCGGCGAACGGAACATCAGAGTATCCGACAGAATCGCCGCCATCAGCAGTCCGGCAATGTTCTTAGGTATCTCAATCCCGTTTTCCTGATACATCTGATAGATGATGGTCGCCGTACAGCCCAGAGGCTGGTTCCGGAAGAAGACCGGCTCCAGTGTCTCCAGCGTCCCGATCCGGTGATGGTCAATGATCTCGAGGATATCCGCGTGTTCGATGCCGTCCACGGTCTGGCTGGCTTCGTTGTGATCCACCAGAATCACCTGTTTCTTGCGCAGGTTCAACAGATTCCGCCGGGAAATCATGCCGATATAATTTCCGTCCATATCCAGAATCGGAAAATCCCGGTAGCGCTTCTGCCCCATAATGCCCTTGATGTCTTCCGTCTTTTCCGTCACTTTGAAGGTGATCAGATTGTCCTCTTTCATAAAATGAGAGATGGGCATGCTCTGATTGATCATCCTTGCCACCGTAAACGTATCATGAGGCGTCACAATGATACTGCAGTTATTCTCCTGCGCCAGCTTGCGGATGGTCCTGGACACTTTGGCGTCCATACATACGACAATACACGCCGCACTCATCTCAATGGCGCAGAGCTGAGACTCATAACGGTTGCCCAGGATGACCATATCCCCTTCGTGGATATAATCCTCCATCACATCCGGATTGGCCGCCGCGATCACCACTTCGCCCTTTTCATAGACCGCGTTTTCGTCTCCGCTCAGCATGACCGCGTCCAGAGTCTCCAGAATGTTCTTATACGGCGTATGCGCCGCGGACAGGCAGCAGTTGTCATACACATCCATATAGGCGTTGGCAATATCGCCGATCGTAATCAGCCCCTGGAGCCTCCGGTGCTCCGTGATCGGAAGCGTCACCACGCCCAGCGAGCGCATCATATTCCAGGCTTTTTTCAGAGAAATTTCTCCGGAAACCCCTTTCGTCTTTCGGATCTCAATATCTCTTACATCCGTCATGACATCCTCTATATATTTGGGGGCGGACACCTGAAAGAAATTCAGCACGTACTGCGTTTCCTGATTAATCTGTCCGGCTCTGGCCGCACAATATCCGCCTCCGTTCAGACGGTTCTTTAATTCCGCATATGCGATTGCGGAACAGATGGAATCCGTATCCGGATTCTTATGTCCGATCACATAGACAGGCGCTGTTTCTGTAACCATACGATTCTCCTTCTTCCATATTGTTCCCTTTTCTGCAATTATTTTAGCACTTCCCGTCGGTTTTGACAACCGCTTCACTTTTTCAGAAAATCTATTTTATTGGTTTTGTATATTTTTTCAATTTATTCTCTCTGTTTTTTGTCTATTTTTACAATAAGTTCATTTTTTATTCATATTTTATTCATATTTGCCTGATATAATAGAGACAAGTTAAAAGAGAACCAGCCAAAAAGACATATAGATAAATTTTTTCATAATAAGCCCCGGCATCCGTATTGCCGGGGCACTCCTCATTTTTCCCGCCGTATTCGCCGGCGGCGAAGACCGCTCACGGCGGTCTTTTTCCGTATGCGCAGGGGAAGATGGTTCTCCCCCACCCGAAACTCACTCTCCGTCGATCCGTTTCATCGCTTCATTCAGCGACATCATCTTGGCATCCAGTCTGGAGATGATGGATGCGCACTCCTGCAGTTCTCTGGCAAAATATTTCGGCGCATTTCCTTCGTATTTATAATAGATCTTGTGCTCAAGGCTGGCCCAGAAATCCATGGCCATCGTCCGGATCTGAACCTCCACTTTCGTCGGAATCACCGCGTCCGCCAGCGCCACCTGGATAGACAGCAGCATATGATAGCTTTTATAACCACTTTCCTTGGGACGTCCGATATAATCCTTAATGTGAATCACCGACAGATTATCCTGTCTGGCCAGCATATCCGCCAGAAAATAAACTTCGGAGAAAAAAGAACAGGTAATGCGGATTCCCGCAATGTCATTCACGTAATCCACCATATCGCCAATTGTGATATTATGCCCGTTTTTTCTGAGCTTCTTCATAATACTCTCCGGAGTCTTCAGCCGGCTCTTCACATATTCGATCGGATTGTACTGGTATACGTGGCTCAGCTCATTGCTCAATACCTCAATCCGGCTTGCCATCTGAATCAGCGCCGATTCATAGATGAACATTGCGGTCTCAAAACTGTCCTTCTCCGAACGCTCTCGGACGTATTCCTGGATCGTCATTTCTACTGCCATGATTCTCTTACACTCCCCTGTGTGCCGCGCTGCGCATATGCTCTTCTCCGTACGGCTTTTATGCGTCCGGCCTTTGCAGTGCTTAAAAAGGCCGGCAGGCGCCTGTATGTCTCTTTCTATTATAGCATGAAATAAACGAATATTCTGTTAAAATTTCCCTGTGTTTTATAAAATATTCTGTCGATTCACGTCATCTTATGAAAGATGCCGACCGGTCGTCATAGTCGTCCAGAAAATGATAATGTTCGTTTCCTCTCTGATAACTGATGATCGTATTCAGATTCACATTTTCCACACTGCGGAAAATATTTTTCTCTATCACAGGGCTGATCTTCCGGAAACGGGCAATCAGCTCTTTCATCTCCTGACGCTTGGACAGATTTGCTCCCTGATCATCCGCCTCGTACGCTTCCGTAAACCGGCACGCGCACTGAAGAAAATGGAGATCATGATACCGCACCCAGTCGAGAATTGCCTCCTCGTGCACCAGATACATGGGACGGATCAGTTCCATCCCCTCGAAATTTGTGCTGTGCAGCTTGGGCATCATGGTCTGTATCTGCCCTCCGTACAGCATCCCCATAAGGATGGTCTCGATCACGTCGTCAAAGTGATGCCCGAGCGCAATCTTATTGCAGCCCAGTTTTCTGGCGTGCGCATAGAGAAATCCTCTGCGCATGCGCGCGCAGAGGTAACACGGATTTTCCTTAATATCCACCACCACGTTGAAGATATCCGACTCAAAAATCGTCACCGGGACGCCCAAAAGCTCCGCATTCTCCTCAATCCGTCTCCGGTTCGCCGGATTGTACCCCGGATCCATCACAAGAAACACCAGTTCAAACGGATATTTCCCATGACGCCTGAGTTCCTGCAAAAGCTTTGCCAGCAGCATGGAGTCCTTCCCGCCGGAGATGCAGACCGCAATCCGGTCCCCTTCCTGTATCAGATCATAGTCCTGAATCCCTCGGATAAACGGTCTCCAGATATTCTTCCGGTATTTTTTTATAATACTTCGTTCAATCTCCCTGCAGCGTTCCAATCCTTTGCCCTCATTTTCCAAACTTGCCCTTTACTTTCTTCCCGCAAACCGATATACTGTATAATCATCAGCCGGTCAGGAGGCACACCATGTTCCGTGTATGGGGTAAATTATACAAAGACAACCGTTTACTGCGTGATATTACCGTCTGCTGCGAATCTGCAGACACCCGCACCCATAAAGTATTTCATGCCCTCGATGAAATCTGCTATGCCTTTGACCTGAGCAAACCCATCTGGCTGGATTCCAACATCCGCGAATTCAGAAAACATGCCAGAACGCGCTTTTTTCAGGACAGTTTCGTGGAGGACGTCGATTTTGATTTCCTGGATTTCCATGTCATCGAGGAAGACTAATCTCTGGACAGAAAACTCTGAATCAGTTCCCAGACGGAGGAGACAAAACGGGTGATGAAATTGCCCACTTTTTCCGTATTCACGTCAATTCCGAGAGAATCCAGTTTCTCATACAGTTCCTTCGCCTGACCGACCAGCTTTCCCGCGTCAATATCCAGTTTGCCGAGTTTCAGAAGCAGGCTCACGATCTGGCTGACCTGCGCGTCCGTGAGCGTGATGTTCATCTCTTTGGCCGCCTGCTTCACCAGATCTTCCAGTTTGTCCGGGTCATCCAGACCGTTTTCCGCCACCTGCTGTTTCAGATAAGCGATCAGTTCGGACACCTGCTCCGCATCCAGCTCTTCCGCCAGTTCCCCTGTCAGCACCAGCTCGTCCGTGGCCGTCTCAAAGGCGTCGTTCGAAACCGCCTGCCCGCTGTAGGCCTCATACGCCTTTACCGCGCCGATCAGCGCTGCCGTTCCGCTCACCTGACTGGGCGCGGCCACGATCACCTTCGCATCCTGAACTCCGGCCGTCAGAAGGGCATTCCGGTACATGGCGATCGTACAGTAATTGATATTGTGGGTTTCCACGCTCAATCCCGCGCCGCTTTCCTGCGGAATCAGAAGCACGGAAGAAAGGGCGTTGTGCCCGACCACAGAAGCCCCGAGGGAGCTGTCCAGATACTGATGTTCCATCTCGTTGGTAATGTAGACCGTTTGATAAGACGCCGCTTCTTCCTCTGTGATTCCCATCTCCGAGAGCACCACCGCCCTCTGGTCGGCGCTCAGATCCGCCCCCAGCGCAAGCACCGCCGTCTGCTGCGCGTACACCCCGAAAGCCGGGACAAAGGCGAATATCACAATCATCCACAATGAAAGCCACTTTTTCATTCTGTTCTCCTCCTGCCGATACCGTGCGTCACCGGCCGCTCTCCGCCGGTCTGCCGCACGTTTTATCAATTTTGTCACACCAGTCTCTGATGTCTCTCATTACCCGTTCCTTATCCAGATCATGAATCAGTTCATGACGGTTCTTCGGATAGAAAATGCAGGTGACGCGCTTCATGCCGATCTTCTTCAGCATCGCCGCAAACCGGCGCACGCCCTTTCCGTTCCCTCCCACAGGATCTTCTTCCCCAGCCATCACCAGAAGCGGCAGCTCTTTGGGCATCCTCGCCGCCCGCCTCGGATCCACCGCTTCCTCCGCCGTCCGGAAGAGCGCCTCATACGCGTTCAGTGAAAATTCATAATTCATTTTCGGATCCTGCAGCGCCTGAATCAGCACCTGCGGATCACGGCTCATCCAGCTTCCGGTACGGGCGTTATCCGGATACCGCTTTGCAAAGCCTTCGCAGGTCATAAGATTCAGCAGCCGGTCACGCCCGCGGCCTCCTTTTCCCAGTTTAGAAAAACAGGCCGTCAGAAGTCCCGCCTTGATCAGCGGAGCCGGCTGCTGTCCTGTTCCCATGATCACGGCGCCATCCACCCGCTTTCCGTGATAGATCAGGTATCTCCTCACCAGAAAGGAACCCATACTGTGCCCCAGCATGATGTACGGAGCTTTCGGCGCATAGGAAACCGCCATCCTCCGAATCAGTTCCATATCCCTGAGCCAGAAAACCGCTCCCTGCTCTCCGACATATCCAAGCTCGGAGGGAGCGTTCACAGACTCCCCGTGCCCCAGATGGTCATGCCCGACTACAAAGTAGCCTTCGGAGGCCATATATTCCGCCAGTTCCTCATACCGGTCTATATATTCCAGCATCCCATGCACCATCTGGAGGACGCCCCGGATCTTCAGCTCCGGATCATACCAGCGATAACCATGTATCATATGAACTTTATCCGAAGAGTTTACATAAAATTCTTCCCTTATAACCATCCTTCTCACCTTCGTTTTCCTTGCGATCTTATGCGCTTCGCGGCACCTGTCCGCTGCCCCAGTCCTGTGCTCCGCCTGCGCAGCCGCTTCGTTATATGTTGGCAGTATATCACAGTTTTTCCGCAAACAGTACAAATTCACAAATTTTTAAGGATTCTTTATAAACGGCACTAAATTCCTGCCCTCATAAAGCCCTGGCCTATGTGCCGTTTCTCATACTTTCCCGGCAATGCATTATCACAGGATAGATCAATTATGGGAAGAACGGAAAAGGCCTCCGTATGCCGTCCGGCGTACAGAAGCCTGGGAACGTGCCGTCCTCCGGCCCGTTCCTCTCTAAATCTGCGTCGTTATAAAAATATCATAGATCGCCCGGATCGCCTTTTCAAAATCCTCGTTCCTCACTCCCACAATGATGTTCCACTCGCTCGAACCCTGATCGATCATCTTCACATTGATGTTGGCATGAGCCAGCGCCGAGAAGATTCTTCCGGCCGTCCCCCGGTTGGCGCGCATCGCGCGGCCCACCACCGCAACCAGCGCCAGATCGCCTTCCACCTCCAGATAGTCCGGATTCACCGCTCGCTGAATCCCGGCCAGCACCTTCTGTTCGTGCTCTTCAAATTCCTCCTGGTGGACGACGACGCTCATCGTGTCGATCCCCGAAGGAATATGTTCAAAGGAGATACCCTGCTTCTCAAACTCTTCCAGCACCTTGCGCCCGAACCCGATCTCCGAATTCATCATATCCTTCTCAATATTGACCGTGACAAACCCTTTCTTTCCGGCAATACCGGTGATGGTAAAATGCGGTTTGTGGCAGGTACTGGAGACAATCATCGTCCCTCTGTCTTTCGGCCGGTTCGTATTGCGGATATTGATGGGGATTCCCGCCTTGCGCACCGGGAAAATCGCATCCTCATGAAGCACCGTGGCGCCCATATAGGACAGCTCCCGAAGTTCCCGGTAAGTAATGATGTCAATCACCTCCGGATCCGGAATCAGCCTCGGATCCGTCACCAGAAAACCGGACACATCCGTCCAGTTCTCATACAGGTCCGCTCCCGCCGCTTTAGCCACAATCGAACCCGTGATATCAGACCCCCCTCTGGAAAAGGTTTTGATCCTCCCGTCCTCGTAGGAACCGTAAAATCCCGGTATCACCGCCTTGGGAAGTTCCTTCAGCCGTTCTCCCAGAATCCGGTCCGTCGTATCCGCGTCGAAACTTCCGTCCTGCGCAAAACGGATCACCTCCGCCGCATCCACAAACGGATAATCCAGATAGGCCGCCATAATGATTCCGTTCAGGTATTCTCCTCTGGACGCCGCGTAATCGCTTCCCGCTTTATTATCAAAATTCCCGGCAATAATTTCAAATTCCTCGTCCAGAGAAAGCTTGAGATTCAGGCCGCCGATGATCTCGTTGTAACGGGCCTTGATCTGCTTTAACAGCCCGCCGAAATCCTCCCCGTTCGCAGCGGCATAATAACACTGATAGAGCATATCCGTCACTTTGGTATCTCCGTCAAACCGTTTCCCGGGCGCGGACGGCACCACATAGCGGCGGGTTTCATCCGCAAGAATAATCTTCCCGACTTTCTCGAACTGCTCCGCGCTCGCCAGGGAACTTCCTCCAAACTTGACTACCTTTTTCATCACTTTATCTCCTCGTCTTTAAAAAAGCTAGTATAGATTATAATTGCATTGTACGTAGAAAACAACTGTTTTTTCAAAAAAGACGCAAAGAAAACAGGGGCCGCGTTTTTGTCAGCCCCTGTCCCGGATAAAACCATCTTTTTTATTTTGTATCCTGCCCGTAATAAGCGTTCGCTCCGTGCTTCCGGAAGTAGTGCTTATCCTGCAGCTCCTGCGGCGCCGGCTGTATCCGCGGGTTGATCGTCTCCGCACGGTATGCCATCTTCGCCACCTCTTCCAGTACCACCGCGTTGTGAACCGCTTCATGCGCATCCTTCCCCCATGCGAACGGTCCGTGGTTCTTGCACAGTACCGCCGGCACTGCCATCACATCACGGTCCATGGCCTTGAAGGAGTCCACGATCAAATGACCGGTATTCTCCTCATATGCGCCCTCGATCTCTTCCTTCGTCAGGCAGCGCACGCAGGGGATCTCTCCGTACATGTAGTCCGCATGGGTCGTCCCATAGCAGGGGATCCCTCTGCCCGCCTGCGCCCAGCTGGTCGCATAGGACGAATGCGTGTGTACGATGCCTCCGATCTCCGGAAACGCCTTGTACAGTTCCAGATGCGTCGGCGTGTCGGAGGACGGTTTGTAGCGGCCTTCCACCCTGTTGCCATCCAGGTCCATCACAACCATGTCTTCCGCCGTCATAGTCTCATAATCCACTCCGCTCGGCTTGATGACGAACAGGCCGCTCTCACGGTCGATGGCACTGACATTTCCCCAGGTAAAAGTCACAAGGCCATACTTCGGAAGCAGCATGTTGGCTTCAAATACTTTCTGTTTCAGTTCTTCTAACATTTTCCACTTCTCCTTTACGAATTATCTGTATGCAACTGCATTCCATTTCAATTCATTTTTGAAGTCACGTATGGTGGTATTGTTGTCAATAACAACGCTTTCAATACCCATTGCCGCCGCCCAGTCCACCATCTGCTCTACGGACAGGTCATAGGAGAACGCGGAATGATGTGCGCCTCCTGCCAGGATCCAGCTCTCCGTACCGACTGCGAGGTTCGGCTGCGGAGTCCAGAACGCCGTCGCCACCGGAAGCTTCGGCATCGGCTGCTCCACCTTCTTGCAGTCTACCGCATTGATAATCAGACGGAAACGGTTTCCAAGATCCACCAGAGAGGTTGCCACCGCCGGACCGGTCTTGGAAGTAAATACCAGACGCGCCGGATCCTCGCGGTTGCCCATCGAAAGCGGCTGAACCTTGATGGAAATCGGCCCCTCGGAGATCGTCGGACACACTTCCAGCATATGGGATTGCAGGATGCCTTCTTTGCCCGGAACCAGATTGTAGGTGTAATCCTCCATGAAAGAAGTTCCCTTTGCGTTCGGCGTTCCCTCGGTCATGATTTTCATCAGGCGCACCATCGCCGCCGTCTTCCAGTCGCCTTCCGCGCCGAAACCGTAGCCTTTCTCCATCAGCCTCTGGATTGCCAGTCCCGGAAGCTGCTTCAGGCCGCCCAGCATGCCGAAGTGCGTGACGATCGCATGATAATCGCCGTCCTTTAAGAATTTCTCCGCGCCGATCTCGATCTGAGCCTGAACCGCCACATGTCTGCGGAATTCCGCTTCGTCTCTTCCTTCCAGCAGAATCTCATATTTGTTGTAATACTCTTCCACCAGCGCGTCCACGTCGCCCTGCGACACTGCGTTCACGCAGTCCACCAGGTCATTTACGTTGTAGTGATCGATCTCCCATCCGAACTTGATCTGCGCCTCTACTTTATCGCCCTCGGTCACCGCCACATTGTTCATGTTGTCACCTACGCGGCACACACGGATGTGGGAAGATTCCATTACGCCGATGGCCGTGCGCATCCAGCTTCCGATCCGTTCCTGTACTTCCGGATTGTTCCAGTGCCCGAAGATCAGCTTCCGCTCGATGCCCATGCGGCTCTCGATATGGCCGTATTCCCGGTCGCCGTGCGCGGACTGGTTCTCATTCATGAAATCCATGTCGATGGTTCCGTAGGGAATCTCTTCGTTAAACTGGGTCAGCAGATGGCACAGCGGTTTCTTATACTCCTGCAGGCCGATGATCCACATCTTCGCCGGGGAGAAAGTGTGCATCCAAGTGATCACGCCGGCGCACTCCGGATCGTTGTTGGCATCGTTGAACGTTTTACGGATAGAAGCCTGGCTGATCAGAGTCGGTTTTAAGACAAGCTCAAAAGGAAGCTTCCCGCCTGCATTCATTCCTTCCACGATCTTCGCGGAATGCTCCGCCACCTTTCTCAGGCATTCGTCTCCGTACAGATCCTGAGAACCGGTGCAAAACCAGAATTTGTAATTTTTCATCTTAGATCTCCTCCTAAATATTATTAACGCATCGTTTCCTGCTGTATGTGGTTCAAAAAAACTCCCGAACGCTTTCACGCATCACTCATCGAACGGTACATACAGAGGAGGCTGCTGCGTTGTTTTCTATCACTTTATATTGTCATCCTCTTCCGGCTGCTCATATTCCCCTTTCAGAAGAGCCCTGACGGACAGTCCGCCGAGTACCGCCGCCACTGCCGTGAAAAGGATTATCGCGCCGATGAACAACAACCGTTCCATCCCCGTATGGCTCGCGGGCGCACCGCGCAGTCCCCACACCAGGTAAAGCAGATATACCGATACCACGATCCTGAGGATCAGGGATATCTTTGTCGGCCTGTTTTTCTTTCCTTCCATATCATCCGTTTCCTCCGATCTTTCTCACCGAATCACGCGCCAGAATCGTCGGACGGAAGAGATATGTACCGTCAAAATCCGGCTCGTCAATCAGGCGAAGCATATTTTCCGCCGTCTTTCTCCCAAGCTCCTCCATCGGATACGGAATGGAAGTAATATGCGGTTCCGACAGCATGGACAGTTCCGAGCCGTCGATACTGACGACGGACAGTTGTCCCGGAACCCGGAAGCCCTCTTTATGCAGAAGCTCTACCAGACCAAACGCCACCTCATCATTATAACAGAAGACTGCCGTGCAGTCCGTCATGCGTCTGAGTACGGAATCCCGGATGTTTCTCAGCGCCTTCTGATCTTCCGTATCAATCCAGAGGATCTTGCGGTCATCCACAGAAAGACCGTTCCGCAGAAGCGCATTGACATAACCTGCATACCGGAGCTTTCCCTGTCCGTCATCCGCCTTGAAAATGCCTCCTATTTTGCGGTGTCCCTGAGACAGAAGATATTCCACCGCGTCCTCCGCCACCCGTACGTCGTCCAGAGAGACGATCGGGGCCTTCAGTTCCGGATAGATGCAGTTGAAGAACAGAAGCGCAATCTGCCGCTTCTGAATCTCCCGGTAATACTGCAGGTTCGGATTGGGCAGCGCACTCTTGGTCGCTTCCACAATGACGCCGTCCACATTGTCTTTCTCAAGAATCCCTTCCAGAATCCGGCGTTCATTGTCCACACGATTGTTGGTAAACGCAATCTGGGTCATGTAGCCGGCTCCGGAAAGCGTCTGCACGATTCCCTGAAGAGTCGGAGGAAAGATATATCCGTCCACATAAGTGCTGATCACCGCAATATTCATGGTCTTTTTGCGCACATTCCCGTCCCGGCTTCCAATATAGGTCCCGCTTCCCCGGATCCGCTCCACCAGACCCTCCGCTTCCAGGATTCCGATGGCGTGGCGGACGGTCTGACGGCTGAGGTCAAACATCTCACTCAGTTCATTCTCTGAATACAGCTTTTCACCCGGCCGCAGTTCCCTGCTCCCGATCCGGTCTTTTATCCAGTTTACTAAAAATATATATTTGGCTTCCCGCTGCTTCATCCGATTCAACAGGGCCGCCGCAAACGGGCGGCCCTTCCTTTTTTATACTTTTCTATCTCTTAATTAATGAACCTTATTTTTTACGCTTGGATACCAGGTCGATGGTAACCGCACCCAGAAGCACGGCGCCCTTCACGATCTTCTGAAGGTCTGTAGAGAAACCGTACAGAGACATACCATTGTTCAAAATACCCATGATAAACGCTCCGACGACCGCTCCGATGATCGTACCGATACCGCCGGAAGTAGCAGCGCCGCCGATGTAGCAGGATGCGATGGCATCCATCTCGAACTGGTCGCCGGCCTTCGGAGTCGAAGACGCGTTACGTGCGGACAGGACGATACCAGCCACCGCGCAGAGCAGACCCATGTTGGTGTATACCCAGAAGAACACTTTCTCCGTATTGATACCGGACAGCTTCGCCGCTTTCGCGTTACCGCCCAGTGCGTATACCTGACGTCCTGCAACCGTCTTGGTAGTGATAAAATGGTACAGTCCCACCAGAAGCGCCATCAAAACCAGCACGAACGGGATACCGCTGTAGCATGCCAGCTTGTAGAAGAAGAACCATACGATTGCAATGATGATGCCGTCCTTTACAATCAACTGCCAGGTGGGGTTGGTAGCAAAACCGTATTTTTTCTTGGTGGCAATACTCTTCAGCTCTGCCAGTACGATCAATACAGATACCACTGCCGCCACAATCAGGCATACCAGGTCAGTGTTGCCGACTTTGATCGTCGGAAGGAAGCCTGCGCCTATGTACACAAAATCATTGGGAAGAGGTCCTTTGGTCTGTGCCTGCAGAAGCACGTAGGTAAGACCGCGGCCCATAAGCATGGTTGCCAGGGTTACGATGAAAGGCGGGATCCCCAGTTTGGAGATAAAGAAGCCCGCGAACATACCGCAGAGCAGACCTACGATCAGCGATGCGATAATGGCAATCCACATGTTCCAGCCGTAGTCCACCATACCGATACCGATGACGGCGCCGCAGGTCGCGACGATGGAACCGACGCCCAGGTCGACGTTACCGGTCAGTACGCACAGCAGCATACCGACTGCAAGAATCACGATGTAACCGTTCTGCATGATCAGGTTGTTAATGTTTGCCGGAGACATGTTCTTGCCGCCGGTCAGGATTGCAAAAATAACATAAACCGCTATAAGCGCCAGTACCATACCGTACTGTCTCATATCAATATTGACAACTTTATTCTTTTCCATGATTACGCACCTTTCCTGTTATCAGCCATAATACAGCCCATAATCTTTTCCTGAGTCATCTCTTCCTTCGCCAGCTCGCCCGCGATATGGCCCTCGTTGATCACATACAGCCGGTCGCAGGTACCGATGATCTCCGGCATCTCGGAGGAAATGATGATGACTGCCTTTCCTGCCTTTGCCAGATCATTAATGACACAGTAAATCTCGTACTTCGCACCGACGTCGATACCGCGGGTCGGCTCGTCGAGAATCAGCACATCCGGCTGAGTCAGCATCCATTTGGCAAGAACGACCTTCTGCTGGTTACCGCCGGACAGAGAACCTACGGTCTGGTCGATGGAATTGGCTTTTACGTTGATCAGCTTCTTATATTCTTCTGCCTTCACGATCTCCTCATTGGCGTCTACCACACCGTTTTTGGAGAAGAAATTGCGAAGGGCAGCCATGGTCATGTTTCTCTTGATATCATCGATCAGCACCAGTCCGTTGCCTTTCCGGTCCTCGGACACATAAGCAAGCTTGTTGTCGATGGCAGTCCGCACATCCTTCAGATCCACTTCTCTGCCGTTCATCTTCACGGTACCGCTGATCTTCTGTCCATAGGATTTTCCGAATACGCTCATGGCAAATTCCGTACGTCCCGCTCCCATCAGTCCCGCAAGGCCTACCACCTCGCCGGCTTTCACCTGAATGTTCACATCTTTTAATACCTGCCGGTCGGGATCTTCCGGATGATATACGTTCCAGTTCTGAACCTCGAATATGGTGTCTCCAATCGTCACTCCCTCGCGAATCGGATAACGGTTCGTCATCTCACGTCCCACCATGCCCTTGATGATACGATCCTCCGAGAAATCATCCACTCCCTTGGTCAGTGTCTCGATCGTGTGCCCGTCACGGATAACCGTGATCGCATCCGCCACATAACTGATCTCATTGAGCTTATGGGAAATGATAATCATCGTAACCCCGTGCTTCTTCAGCTCCAGCATGATTTCCAGAAGCTTCGCCGACTCCTCATCGTTCAGAGCCGCCGTCGGCTCATCCAGAATCAGCAGTTCCACATCCTTGGCCATAGCCTTGGCAATCTCGATGAGCTGCTGTTTGCCCACACCCAGGGAGTTGACCGGCACATTGACATCCTCGCCTTCCAGTCCGACCTTCGCCAGCATCTCCGCCGCTTTCGCTCTGGTCCTCGTCCAGTCGATGACCCCCTTGGCAGAACACTGTTCATTCCCCAGGAACACGTTCTCCGCCACCGACATGTAAGGGCTTAACGCCAGCTCCTGATGGATGATAACGATTCCCTTCGCCTCGCTGTCCTTGATCTTGTGGAACTTTCCGACCTCACCTTTGTAGACGATATCCCCGGAATAAGTCCCGTACGGGTACACGCCGGAGAGCACGTTCATCAGTGTGGATTTCCCGGCTCCGTTCTCCCCGCATAACGCATGGATCTCGCCTTTTTTCACTTTCAGATTGACATCGTCCAGTGCCTTCACGCCCGAGAATTCCTTGGTTATGTGGTTCATCTCCAAGATATAATCTGACATACCTCTTGCTCCTTTTCTTTATATTTCCACGGACAGAAAGCCGATTTTCCCTGTTTTGGGCCCCTGTCTCGGGATAAACTGCTGTAAAAAGGCGGCGGACCAAGCCGCCGCCTCATTCAGACTGTGATTACAGTCCTAAATCTGCTGCTGTATAGTATCCGCTGTCAACTACGACTTCCTCCAGGTTGGTCTTATCAACCGCAACAGGAGTACACAGATAGGACGGAACGACTACTACATTATTATCGTAAGTTGTGGTATCGTTGATCTCCGGCTCAGAGCCCTTCATCACTGCTTCCACCATCGTTACACACTTGTCAGCCAGAAGGCCCGTATCCTTGAAGATAGATGCAGTCTGGGTTCCGTCAAGGATGTTCTTGCATGCCATCAGCTCTGCGTCCTGTCCGGTAACCAGCGGCCAATTGTCAGCAGTATAGCCTGCGCCCTGAAGAGCAGCCTTTACACCGTATGCAAATCCGTCAAATGCGGTACACGCAATGTCCAGATCCTCGTCTGCATAGAAACCGGTCAGGTAGTTCTCGCACCACTGCTGAGCGGTCTCCTGGGACCATCTTAAAATACAGGTCTCGTCGAAGGAAGTTCTTCCGGTCTTGCATACCAGAGTACCGTCATCCAGATACGGCTGAAGAACGCCCATCACGCCTTTGTGAAGCAGAACCGCATTGTTGTCATCCGGGGAGCCCATGAAGAACTCAATCGTGTAGCTCTCGCCTGCAGCCTTTGCAGCGTCCAGATCCTTCGCGGTCTTGATGTACTCGCCGATCGCAGTGCCGACACCTTCATTATCGAAGGATGCGTAATAGGAAACCGCGTCCGTATCCATCAGAAGACGGTCATAAGCGATGATCGGGATGCCCGCCTCTTTCGCCTGTGCCTCTACCGTCGTAAGCGCTCCGGAGTCAACCGCTGCGATAACCAGGCAGTCAGCCTCTGCTGCGATCATGTTCTCGATCTGAGAAACCTGCATCTGCACATCGTCCTCTGCGTACTGAAGGTCTACCTCATAACCCATAGCCTCCAGCTTCTCCTTCATGTTGCCGCCGTCCTTGATCCATCTCTCGGAAGACTGGGTAGGCATTGCCACACCGACTTTGCCGCCTTCTTTGTCTGCCGCTACCGGAGCCGGAGCCTCTGCCTGCGCATTGTCACCGCCTTCTGCCGGAGCCTCGGTTCCCGCATCTGCTGCCGGAGCTTCAGTCTGAGTGGAGCCGCCTCCACATCCGACTACCATCGTAGCCACCATGGAAACTGCAAGGATCGTGCTTAAAACTTTTCTTTTCATGTTCGTATTCCTCCCTACGTAGAATTTTTTTGAAAAGTTGTATTTACAAGTTGTTCCTATGGAACAAGATTGTACATAGAATATGTTTTGCTTTTTTTCGGACAATTTTTCCAACACCCTACGCCCGTCATTGACATTTTCACGAAGATGTTTTTATTTCCTCCCTCAAGTTAGTTATAATATACATCCTGCTCATCCCTTTGTCAATCGATTTTTCTTCATTTTATTCTGAAATATACATATTTTTTAATACATTTCATGTAGTTGTATTATCATTGCGAAAAAGTTGTATTTGAAAAGGTTTTGCTTTTTCTGAATGAGAGCCGGAACGGTCTAAACAGCATTTCTACAGCGGCCATCTTTTCCCAGACACAAAAAAAGACCGGAAAGCCTTTAAAATCAAGCTTTCCGGTGTTCTTCACTCCGTTCCGGTCGGCGCAAAACTGACGTCCGCCGGACGTCATGCGCCCCTGCCAAGGAATCGATGCGACAGGATTTGAACCTGCGACCTCTGCGTCCCGAACGCAGCGCTCTACCAAGCTGAGCCACGCATCGATTGTTTTTATTCGCAATCAACAACTGCGAACTTAGACATTATACGATATTTTTCTGTTTTTGTAAATAGAATTTTTCCTTTTTTATATTTTCATCACATTATCTATATTATACTATATTTATCAATTTGTTTTTATATATATTGCACAGATTCTAACGCCCAAAACCCCGGAAAAGCATCACAAGACGACCGACAAAATACTCGCCCCCGCAAGAATGCCAATCACCATCAGAAGAATTCCGGCTACTGCCATCCCCGCCCGTTCTCTCTTTTCCAGTACTTCCTGCGACTGCGGATCAAAATACAGAGTCATATGATCGCCGATGCGAAACGTATTCTGTCCGCTGGAGTTGATATTGCAGCGCCGTATGTTCGCTCTCCCGTTCAGTTCATAACGAACAACGGGATAATACGTATATTTCGCCCCTTTCAGAAGCTTTGTCTCCCTGGAAATCTGCCGGGTGTAAATATCCGTAATCTCGGCGTCCAGCGGCCGCAGCCTCCGCTTTTTAAGCAGAATGTAGTCAGCCGTCAGATTCACGCCCGCGCCGGTCAGTATAAGCGCCAGGCAGACCATCGCCGGAACCTCTCTCCCCCGGTTCTCTTCCAGAGCAAGAAGGATCAGAAGCGCTCCCCCGATCATCGTCACCCAGGGATGAAACAGAAATTCCTCCTTATATTCGTCCAGAACCGGCTTTTCGCCTCCTTTGTCCTGATACATCCGGACCTGCTGCCCCATGGCATATTCCGTAGGAGACTTCACCGCCAGCCGTTCCCTGTGGCCGGTCTGAGGATTCTTATATTCTACCAGCACATCATAATAATTATAAATTTCCCGCTCTTTTTTATCTTTCTTTACCACATGTTTGCAGCTGATCACACCGGCGTCCACGCAGACATTGGACCGCCGCATCCGCAGCCACCTTCTCACCTGCCCGGAACCGACCAGGAAGATCACGATCCCCGGAATATACAAAAACAGTTGTGAAAACTCTGTCATACCATCCTACCTCATAAAGTCTACTTTGTCGGAACCAGTATCACGCGAATCCCGCATCTGCGAAGCTGTTCCACCACGGCCGGATTGGCATGATCGTCCGTCACCAGCGTGCACGATTGTTCGTACGCACAGCTTCCATACGTATTTCCCGACGCCTCGCGACGCCGGATTTTCGTGTGATCCGCCAGTACATACAGCGCTTTCTTCGTACGGGAAATCATGGCTTCATTGATGCCGATTTCCGTGGGGATATCGTACCGGAACTCTCCGTCGTCATAGACCGCCGCACAGCCGAGAAACGTCTTGTCCGCCGTCATGGACAGAAGATTTCTCATCACATATTCCCCCACCATCACATTGCTGCGAACTTCCCCGCCGGTAAAACGGATCGTCACATTATCCGGATACGTTTCCCCGATTCCCCAGCAGTTGTTCGTATATACCATTATCTTTTTACCGCCCGCATATTTCAGCATATTCAGCGCCGTACGGCTTCCGTTGATAAACAGTGTGTCGCCGTCATCCATAAAGCGGGAAGCATATTCCGAGATCCGGTCCCTGCAGAGCGCAATCTTCTCATCCTGAGAGAGCAGCAAATTCGCTCTTTCCAGAGAGACCGCCCCTCCATGAATCCGGGAGATCAGCTTCTCCTCCTCCAGATACTGCATGTCACGCCGGACCGTCATCGGCGAAATCCGGAAGGTCTTTGCCAGCTCCTCCACCTTCACCTCGCCGCGTTCACGTATCATATTCAATATCTTCAGATGACGTTCATCAACCGCCTTTCGGTTATTTTTCATATATCACACTGCTCCTTTAATATCCCCCGGCTACAGCGCCTCAGCGAACCGCAGAAGCTGCATCAGAGCCGTGATCTGAGGCGCTGTTTCCTGCGCACACAGTCCCTGTGGCCGATACCACACCGCATGCAGGCCCGCGTTCAAGGCGCCTCGGACATCTTTTTCAAGGCTGTCCCCCACAAACAGGCACTCCGTCCTTCTACAATCCGCCTTCTCTGCACAGCGCGCAAAGAAGGCCTCCGCCGGCTTCTCAACCCCAGCCTCTTCGCTGGACACAAGAAAATCCATATACGGAAGCAGTCCCAGCCTCTCCAGTTTCTTGAACTGCATACGCGCGGTCATATCGGTGCCGACGCCGAGGCATACGCCCCGCTCCTTCAGCTTCCTCAATACTTCCACCGCGCCGTCTGAGGGCGCCGACGCCGCCAAAAGCGTCCCCCAGTACAGATCGTACATCGCCAGCACATGCGGCGACAGCGGCAGACCCCGACGTTCCAATATGGTCTGATAGCGAATACAGCGATTATGAAACGCCGCCGCTTCTCCCATATACGCTTTCAGTTCTCTCTCGGCTTCCTTGTGCAGCCGCTCAAACATGTCCGCAGACAGGCCGAGCTCTTTTTCCGCATATGCCGTCAGCGCTTGAAACGCCGCCTCATGGGCCTTCGTATAGCTGTAAAGCGTATTGTCTACATCAAATATAACTGCTTTTATCATATTATCCCAAACTCCTCTGCTCGTCAACCGGAAAACAGCCCGGCAATAGTAAAAACCGGTCCCGGCAAGTACAGATCACCCATAGATTGCCGGAGCCGGTTTCCGTTTCACAACGTCCTGTCAAATATACCGCTTATTCAGTTCCGCCTCCGTCAGGCGGTGAAGAACTTCTTTCCGTCAGTCCAGAAGATCCGCTTCCTTCAGAGCCGTCTCAATCTCCTGAGCGGACATCACATTCTTCAGAGGAATCAGAATCGTTCCGGTTTTCTCAACACCCTCAAAGGTCTTGGCAAACGTGCGGGCGCAGAAAACCACATCGTAGTTGCGGGATGCCGTCTTGCCCTCGGACACCGGGCAATGACGCAGCTCCGCCGGTTTGATTCCGTACTTTGTCATTACCTTCTTGATTGCATTCTCCATCATCAGAGAAGAGCCCGCACCGTTTGCACAGCATGCCAGAAGTTTCTTTCCATCAAGTTTCGCCATGATCATATCTCCTTTATTCTATAAATTTTATATTGTTTTAATTTGCAGCTGCCTTTTTGGCTTTATGCTCCACATATGCATCGTAATCCTCTGTGATCAGGAAATAGCCTTCCGGATCCATCCGGTATTCGATCTGCGGGATTGCCAGCAATACGATTACCACAACAGCCACACCGATGTATCCTGCGTAGCGCATAACCACGGTAAAGAGCGGCCATACCGTATCCCAGTCGAACATTCCAAGATATCCCCCGTATTCCGCCAGCCCGACCCAGCCCGCGATAAAAGCCGCGCCGAACACCTGAATCAGTCCTGCGATAAACGGGATTATCAGACATGCTTTCAGTCCGCCCTTTTCATTTGCCACCAGACCCATCGTTGCGTTGTCAAAGAATACCGGAACAAAACCGCAGATGATAATTGTCGGAGAACCGATGACAATCAGCACAAGAATCGCAATGATCTGTCCTACAAGGCCTGCCAGGAAACCAAAGGTTACCGCATTGGAATCGCCGAAACCAAAGCAGACTGCACAGTCGACGCCCGGAATGGAGGACGGAAGCAGCTTGTCGGCAATTCCCTGGAAGGAAGCGGTCAGCTCAGTCACAAATGTACGTACACCCAACTGCAGAATCGCCAGATAAACAGCGAAATTGAGCGATGTATTAAAACAGTAGAACGCAAAATTCTCGGCTTCCGTCGTAGCACCGTGCTCCACGAAGAACGGTTTGCCGATGATCGCCATAATGACGCCGAAGAAGACCGTCATCAGGATCGCCGTACATACCATATTCTCATTGAAGATTGAGAAGAACCCCGGCATCTCCATCTCGCCGACTTTCTTTACCTTGCGCTTTCCACCCTTGTCTCCGAACAGCTTGTCGGACAGATAGTAAGAAAGCCGAATACCAAACATCTGCTGATGCGCAATGGCAAAGCCGGCGCCTTCGCTCAGTTCCTGCATGGGTTTGATCGTCAGATTGGCTCCCACCGCCCAGTAAGCGCCCAAAATCACCGCCATGACGACCATCAGCGCAACATTGTTCGACAAAAGTCCCGGCAGCGCGAACATAATCAGCCAGTAAGCGGTTGCCGCCTGCTGCACCTGTACATGACCCGTAGTAAACAGCGCGCGGCATTTGGTAACTTTGTTGAACCGCACCAGAAGTATATTCACGATAAAGGCAATCAGCAGAAGCGTCATCGCCTGTGAAAATCCTTTTCCGAATACCTCTTCCACACCTGCGGTCACCGCATTCTGTCCGTAATACGGATCAATCACGCATGCAGTCAGATTAAAACGGTCTTTTAAACCCGCCAGAATCGGACGGAAAGTACTCGTCAGTCCTCCGGAACCTGCGTTCAGGATCAGCATGCCGATAATGGCTTTTAAGGTTCCGGCAAGTGTATCATACCATTTCTTGCCCATCAGGCAGTATCCCAAAAGCGTCAGGAAACCTACCATATATGGAGCCTTCTGCAGAACATACGTTGCAAAGAAGGTCCAGATTGCATTTAATATATCCAATACTACCATAATATCTCTCCTTTTTCAGTCACACAACCTTTTCTTAAAAATCTTCTTCGCACGGATAGTTCTTCTCCGCCTCCAGAATTTCTTCCGGCGTTCTGGCCGCCGCCAGTGCATCCAGCAGCGCATCGTTCATGAAAATCGCCGAAAGCTGCTGAATATTGTTCATGTGCTCGTCCGGATTTGTGGAGGAAAGCGTGAAGAAAAGATTGGCTTCTTTTTTCTCTCCGTCTTCGTCCTCCCCGAAATCGATCATTTTCTCCGACACCATGAATCCAATACCGGTTTTGTGCGCGCCCGTGGCGTTCTCCTGGGTGTGCGGCATTGCCACATTGTGTTCGAACACAACATAAGGTCCGTACTTCTCAACACAGGCAACAATCTGCTTATAATAGTCTTCATCTACACTGCCGTCTGCCACCAGTGATTCGGCGCTCAGGCGGATCGCCTCCTGCCAGCTTACGCCCTCTCCGTCGATAAAGCGGTAATGTTTCTTTTCCACAATCGTCTGTAATACGGTAGACATAGGAACTCCCCCTTTCTTTTCTTACAGGCAGGACCTGAACGGAATGTTCTGCGGCGCCTCGAAACAGTCCTCAAATCCTCTGCGGTGATGATAATAAAGCTTATCCTTATCCTGCGGGTACACGTATTTACCGCCCACCTGCCAGAAGAACGGATGGAACTTGTACTCATTGCGATCTTTTTTGAAATCGTACAGCACCTTGATTTCTTCACAGTCCGCCTGGAAATTGGTCCACACATCCCAGTGAATCGGAACAACCACCTTACACTGCAGATTTTCCGCCATGCGCAGCACGTCAATCGAAGTCATTTTATCCTGCATGCCGATCGGATTCTCTCCAAAGGAACCGAACGCCACGTCGATATCGTGATCTTTTCCGTGTTTCGCAAAATAGATCGAAAAATGTGAATCACCGGAATGATAAATATTGCCGCCCGGCGTCTTAACCAGATAGTTCACCGCTTTCTCGTCCATATCGGTCGGACATACGCCGGTCAGTTCTTCCCGGTCCGGGCCGGTCTTATCGGTCGTAACGATACAGGTGCGGTCAAAGCTGTCCAGACAGACGATCTCGATATCTTTGATGCGGATGACATCGCCCGGCTTCACCGTCATGCAGCGGTCTTCCGGAACGCCCCATTTCACCCACGTCTCCACCGATTTTTTCGGTCCGATGAAGGGCACCGGTATCTCTTTGCCATTCTCGTCGACGGTGGTCATGCCGCTCTGAATCACATGCGCCGCCCATTCCGCCGACATATGATCCTGATGATAATGGGTCGCCAGAACCGCGTCCACCTGTTTGAATGCAAACGGATCAATTACAAACGGAACATTGCGCAGATTCGGCTGCATCGCACGTCCGCCGCACATATTCGCCATCTGATGTCCGACTTTCATCTTACCATCGCCGTGTGTTCGTTTTCCGTTGCCGCACCACAGATCAATGGTAATGTTCGCTCCTGCAGGAGTCTTGAACCAGATACCGGTGCATCCCAGCCACCACATCGCTACATTGCCCGGTTCGACGACCTCGTTCTCGATGTCTTCGACCAGCCACGTGCCCCATTCAGGAAACGTATCCATGATCCAGTTTTCCCGGGTCATCTCTGAAACCTTGCTCATATAACAATTCCTCCTTTATATGATTTTCTTTTTCTTTATTCTGTCCTAAATATATCTTAAATACTCTGAAATTGCAACAGCATTTTTGTTCGTTTTTATGTTCATTTTTTTATTTTTTCTCATATTTTTTTAATTTTTGTATATTTTTACCATAACATTTCTTTTTTCAAAAACCATTTATTTTACTTTATTTTTTCGCTATTCTGCTCTTACTTTTTTCTTTATTCAAAATTATATGTTCGTTTTATTGTGCAAATTGACGATTTAATATTTTTACGTTTTATACAAATTTTTAAATCAACATATTAATGTTCTATTTTCCCCTTGAAAATCCGTTTTGTTGCGTTTATAATCGTTTATATAATATTATATGTTCTTTTTCGTGTTTCTTTTGTTTTTATTATCATCTGTTTATTCGTTCATTTTTGTGTTCGTTTATGTAATTCAGAATAATGGAAGAAAGTGTACGGATGATATCCATACTGACGGAACACGTTTCGGGACATACTTACCATCAGGAAAGGAAGGTTAAAAAATGAAAGCATACGCAATCGGCTTATACGAAAAAGCCATGCCAGGCGCCATGAGCTGGAAAGAAAAGCTCCAGTGCGCAAAAGAATGCGGATATGATTTCGTTGAAATCAGTATTGATGAGAGCGACGAAAAACTATCCCGGCTCGACTGGAGCTCAGATAAGCGGCTGGAGCTCGTACGGACCATGAAAGAGACCGGCGTTCCCATCCGCAGCATGTGCCTTTCAGGACACCGCAAATACCCCTTCGGCTCTCCGGATCCCCGGATACGTCTCCGCAGTATGGAGATCATGGAAAAAGCCCTCGAACTGGCCGATGACCTCGGCATCCGCATCATTCAGCTCGCCGGCTACGATGTCTACTATGAGCCCGGCACGTCCGAGACCGAGCGGTTGTTCCGGGAAAATCTCCAGAAAGCGGTTCTAATGGCCGCAGAAAAAGGAATCGTAATGGGTTTTGAAACCATGGAAACCGAATTCATGAATACGACAGAAAAAGCCATGAAATACGTAAATCTGATTGACAATCCTTATCTGGGCGTTTATCCTGATTCCGGTAACCTGACCAACGCCGCCCTTACCTCCCGCAGCAGCGTCCTTGAGGATCTGGAAACCGGCCGCGGCCATATCTGCGCGCTCCATTTAAAGGAAACCGTCCCCGGAAAGTTCAGAGAAATCCCCTTTCTCACCGGGCATGTAGATTTTGAAGCCGTAATTTCCAAGTCGTGGGAACTCGGCATCCGCCGCTATGTCACGGAAATGTGGGATGTGGGAAATGCAGGATGGAAAGATGATATTCGATTCGCCTGCAAGACCATGAGCGATATTCTGAACAGACAAGAAGAAAACAACAGGAGGAATTCTTAATTATGAAAGTTGAAAAAAAAGTGATATCCAATCTGAACAAATGCTACTCCATCTCAGAGCTTACTTACGAAGGAGCGCACTGCTTTCTCGTAGCCGCCGAGAAACACGATCCGTGTCTTCTGTTTTCCGAGGACGGCACACAGCTTGATACGGTATGGACCGAACCCGGCGGCGTGATGACCATGACGCCGGTCCCCGGCACGGAGGGACAGTTCCTTGCCACACACCGGTTCTATTCTCCCAACGACTCCGCGGAGACAAAGATCGTAATCGTGACCTCAGGGGGCGAGAGCAACTGGGAAATCCGCACACTCTGCGACGCGCCGTTTGCTCATAGATTCGGCATTTTGAAGCGCGCGGGACATCATTACCTGATCGTATGCTGTCTGAAAACGGGACATGAGTACAAAGAAGACTGGCGCTTCCCGGGCGCATGCTTCGGAGCGGAACTGCCCTCCGATCTGTCCTCCTTTGACGAAAATCATCAGTTAAAGCTGACGCTGATCAAGGACGGACTGCTGAGAAATCACGGTTATTCCCGTATCCGGCATGGAGGCCACGATGCCGCGCTGATCGGATGCGAAGAAGGTACTTTCCTATTCGATCCGCCCGCAGTTCCCGGGGCGGAATGGAGCGTCACACAAATCCATCATGTACCTTCCAGCGATTCGGTTCTGATCGACCTTGACGGAGACGGCAAACCGGAACTAGGCTGCATCGCTCCTTTCCACGGTTCTTCTCTCACCATTTACCATCTGGATGAATACGGCAACTATGTCCCTCAATGGAAATACAGCCGCCCGGAGTCCGAAACGGAGATGCTCCACGCCACCTGGACATGCGAACTGCTCGGCAGACCCGCATGGATCGTAGGCTGGCGAAAAGGGACGAAGGATACTGTCGCCATCACCTGGGATCCGGAAGCAGGAACCTACAGGACCGAATACATCGACCGGAACACCGGCTGCGCCAATATCATGCACTTTGTAAACAAAGACAGTCAGGACGTTCTCGTGGCAGCCAATCGGGAAATAAATGAAATCGCCCTCTACACCATCTCAGAATAATGTTTCGAACAAAATACAATCGAGCAGGGAAGATTTCTTCCCTGTTTGCCGCGCGGGGTGCGTGCCGGCAAATTTCCTCACGCACCCCTGTGCAATCGAGTATGGAAGGTTTCTTCCCTACTCGCGCATCGGGCGCCTGTCAGCTCTGCTGACAATCTTCCCTGGGCGCCCATATGCATAAAAGAAAAGGCCCCGGTCAGCGTTTTGGCTGACCAGGGCCTCTGATCTTTCTCCTGTAATTCTGTTATTCTTCCGTCTCGTCCTCCGGTTCTTTCTCCGAATCATCGAAATGATCGGTATCGTCCGGGTTATCCGGCCCGGAAGGTTCCGGGTCCTTCGGCTTCTCCGGTTCCTTTGGTTTTTCCGGCTCCGCGGGTTTCTCCGGTTCCTTTGGCTTCTCCGGCTCTTCCGGTTTCTCCGGTTCCTCCGGCTCGGAGGGCTTTGGTTTTGTCGTATAGCTCGTCCAATAATAATAGAAAATATGATCTTTGATGATCCAGTACGGAACGCCGCCGTTTTTCAGATTCTCCACCAGAGAAGGCACCGGCGCCCAGGTCCGGAAGAACAGGGAATCTCCCACGTTGCTGCTTCCGTTCACAACCGTCCTGGCCGCGTTCCAGCAGGAATCCGTGACAATGTTGCGGATATCCGGATCCTGTTCCGCTCTCAGCACCAGATCAAAACGTCCGGAACCCGCCGGCTCAAACTGCCTGGACTGACGAAGAACCGCCTCCAGAGAATTTGGATACAAAGAACTCCTCACCCGGTTCATAATGACATATCCGACTGCAATCTGGCCCTCCCAGCCCTGGTTGCCCGCTTCGCAGTAGATCATGGTCGCCAGAAGCAGAATCTCATAATCGCTCAGGCTGATGCTGCCTCTCGAGATTCCCGCGTCACCCGCGGTGATCGAACCGCCGTTCATGGAAGAAGAGGCCTGCTGCGCCGCCGCCAGCTTTGCCCGCCGTTCTTCCTCCTCTGCCTTTTTGATCAGTTGATTCAGAATCTTCGTCTTCTCCGCGACCAGCTCCTCCATACTGCTGACTTCTCCCGAGATCTGCTTTAAGAGGTCGTCAAACTCGCTCAGTTTCGTGCCGGCAGCCTTCTGCTGACTGGCTACCTGTTCTTTTTTCTTCGTCGTCTCCTCCATCAGAAGCTCCAGTTCTTCCTGCTCATCCAGAAGTTCCTCCTTCTGTGCTTCCAGCAGTTCTTTCGCTTCCTTATAGCTGTTGAGCATATTGCGGTCATACTGATTGATATTCATCGCGTATTCCGCCTGGTTCAGTACATCCGTGATGCTTCCTGTCAGAGCCGACGCCATATAATTGATCATACTTCCCTGACCATTTTCATACATGTACTGAATCCGCTTTTTCATATCCTCATACTGCTGTCCTACTTCCGCCTCTGCGGCTTCCACTTCCGTTTTTTTATTCTCAACCGCCGCTTCTTTTTCGGCAATATCGTTCTCCAGAATACTGATCTGTTCGTTCAGGCTGCCCGCCTGCTTCTCCAGATTCTTCAAATACGCTTCCGTGGCAGACTTCTCGTTTTTGATGGTCCCCTTCTGCTGCTCCGCCTTCTTCTTCTCTTCTTCCGCCTTTTGTTTCTCTTCCTTCAGACGGTTGATCTCATCCTGCGTCTCCTTACTGACGGCCAGGGCGGCAAAGGAAGGAACTCCCAGGCCAAAAGCAAGCGTCAGGCACAGAAGCCGGACAAGGAATTTCCTCCTGTTTCCTTTCATAAAGCATCCTCCTGTTAAAAAATCCCCGTACATCCATTACCAGTCGTATTTCGTAAGCTGTCCATAAAGCTGCATGTCCGCAAAATGATGCTGTCTGAGCGCTTCATAGAGGACAACCGCCACAGAATTGGACAGATTCAGCGAGCGGATCCCGGGGTTCATGGGAACGCGCACCGCCCGTCCTCTGTTCTTTCGCAGAAGCTCCTCCGGAATCCCCGCGCTCTCCTTCCCGAACATAAGGTAACAGTCCGCTTCATATCGGACGTCCGTGTACACATCGGCGCCTTTGGTCGTCGCCATGTAGATCTGCGCTCCCGGATTTCCCGCCAGAAAATCCTCATAGTCCTGATAAACCGTCACGTCCAGATCTTTCCAGTAATCCATGCCGGCCCTGCGCAGCTCCTTCTCTCCCAGGCGGAAACCCAAAGGTTCGATCAGATGCAGCCTGCTCCCGGTAGCCACGCAGGTCCTGCCGATATTGCCGGTATTCGCCGGAATCTCCGGCTCGTACAGTACGATGTTAAACGCCATGACCAGCCCCGTTTTGTTCCTCTCTCAGGCGGTCGACAAACCTCTGCAGACGCTCGAGGGCAATCTTCAGGTTCTCCAGAGAATACGCATAGGAAATCCGCAGGAACCCTTCCCCGCAGTCCCCGAAGGCCGTTCCCGGCACCACCGCCACCTTTTCCTCCGCCAGGAAACGGTTCGCGAATTCCTCGGAAGTCATGCCAAATTCTTTGATGCACGGAAACACATAGAACGCTCCGTACGGTTCAAAACAGCGCAGCCCCATCTCCCGGAACGCATGCATCAGATAACGCCTTCTCTGATCATAGGCCTCGCGCATCTTCTCCACATCGCCGTCGCCGTTTTTCAGCGCTTCCACCGCCGCGTACTGACTTGTCGTAGGCGCGCACATGATAGCAAACTGATGGATTTTGAACATCTGTTCGATAATCTCTTTCGGCCCGCACGCATAGCCGAGCCGCCATCCGGTCATGGCGTAGGCTTTGGAAAATCCGTTGATCAGAATTGTGCGCTCTCTCATCCCCGGAAGGGAAGTAACAGATACGTGCTCCCCTTTGTAACTCAGTTCGCTGTAAATCTCGTCAGACAGAACAAAGATGTCTTTTTCGACAATGACTCTGGCAATCTTCTCCAGATCCTCCCTCTCCATGATCGCACCGGTGGGATTATTGGGAAACGGAAGCACCAGCAGTTTGGTCTTCTCCGTAATGGACTCCAGAAGTTCCTCCGCCGTCAGACGAAATTCATTCTCCTCTTTCAGTTCAATAATCACCGGTTTTCCGCCCGCCAGCACGGCGCACGGCTCATAGGAGACGTAGCTGGGCTGAGGAATCAGCACCTCATCCCCGGGATTGAGCATGGCGCGCATGGCAATGTCAATTCCCTCGCTTCCTCCTACCGTCACCAGAATCTCATGCACCGGATCATACTCTACATGAATTCTCCGCTTCAGATAAGCGGCGATCTCTTCTTTCAATTCCTTTAAGCCCGCATTGGATGTGTAGAACGTACGCCCTTTCTCCAGGGAATAGATTCCCTCGTCGCGAATATGCCAGGGCGTGTCGAAATCCGGCTCTCCGACGCCAAGCGAAATGGCGTCTTTCATTTCGCTGACCAGATCAAAAAATTTCCGGATGCCCGAAGGTTTTACATTTACGATGGTATCAGATAACGGATTTCTCATGGGGTAATCAACATCCTTTCATCTTTGGACTGGTGTACCATGACGGTTCCGTGGTCCTTGTATTTTTTCAGAATAAAATGCGTCGCCGTACTCAGCACCGACTCCTGAGGCGAGAGCTTGTCGGAGACAAACTGCGCCACATCCCGCATGGTCTTCCCCTCAATGGTGACCATAAAATCAAATCCTCCGGATATCAGGTAGACACAGTCGACCTCCGGATAATTATAGATGCGCTCCGCGATCTTGTCAAAACCCAGTCCTCTCTGCGGCGTCACCTTCACCTCGATCAGAGCCGTCACCTTCTCGGAACCGGTCCGGTCCCAGTCGATCAGCGTATGATATCCGCAGATAATTCCTTCCTTTTCCATCTGTGCGATCTCGTTGGCAATCGTCACCTCGTCCGTACCCAGAAGAATCGCCAGATCCTTTAAGTCTACACGGCTGTTGCGTTCGATATAAGTCAAAATTTTTTCTCTCATAATGGTCTTCATCCTTTTATATGATAAATTTTATACAGTTCGTCCGTCTTTGGGCGCTCCAGATAGGCTTCCTCGCCGCCGTTTATGATCTTTTTCGCCTTTCCTTCCACACAGCGCCCGATCACCGCGGCCGGGATTCCCGCTTTCTCCAGATCGCGGACCAGTCTCCACCCGTCCGCGGAGGTCATCAGCATACATCCGCTGGATATGAGCTGATACGGGTTCAGGCGGTAATATTCGCAGAGCTCCACGGTCTCCTGACGGATCGGTATTGCTTTCAGATCAATCTCCAGTCCGATGCCGGACGCCTCCGCCAGTTCCCACAGGGCGCCGTAGATGCCCCCTTCCGTCACATCATGCATGGCGCTGACACCGGACTTCACGGCGACCGCCGCCTCCGGAACCACCGAAATCAACCGGTCAAAATCCCTGGCTTCTTTCACAAACGTTCCCGGAAAACGCCCGAGAAGTTCCTGCTCCTTTTCCTTCGCAATGATCGAAGTTCCTTCGATCCCGATCCATTTGGTCACGACCACGTCATCGCCCGCGCGGGCGCCGCCGGTTGTCACGAGACAATCCTTTTTCACCTTGCCCACTCCGGTCACGGACAGGACCGGCCGATTCACTGCCGTCGTGATCTCCGTGTGGCCTCCCATGGCCTGGATGTCAAGTTCTTCACAGACCTCCTCCACTTCCCGCATCAGCATCCGAATCATCGGCTCATCCGCCGACGGCGGGAGAAGCACGGTCAGGAGCACCCCCACCGGCTCCGCGCCCGCACTCGCCAGATCATTGGCAGTAATCTGCACCGCCAGCCTGCCCATATCCTTCTCCGTTCCGGTGACCGGGTCCGTGGAAAGCACAAACACTTCGTCCGGGGCAAGCTGCACCGCCGCACAGTCTTCTCCTACGGAAGCTCCGACCAGAACTTCCGGTCTTCTCGTGTGAAGCTGTCTGAATACCGCCCGTTTCAATACGGTCTCGGGTATTTTCCCTGTCTCCATGCTTCCATCCCCTTTATTCAACCGGCGCTTCTTCCGGCGGCGGCGCGGCTGCCGCGGCCGCGGCCGCAATGTTCGCATCCGCCAGCGCTTCATCCTGCAGGGCAATCGCCGCGCAGAGGTTCTCCGACAGCGCCGGATCGCCTGCCACGCCGTAGACCACCGTACGCTTTCCGCCCTGATATGTACTCTTGTTCACTCTGGTGCGCTCGGTCTGCACACCGTCGACGGTCACGATCTTATAAAGCTCTGCCGTGTACCCTTTACTGCCGCCGGTAGCCGCCTTGTATCCGATCGGCTGTCCCGCGTCCGCGACCAGCACGGTATTGCTGCCGGACTCGCTGAGCTGCACGCTCTCGAAGGAAATGGAACGGTTCGCGGGTCTGGTCTCTTTTCCGTAAATGCTGAACACGACCTTCTTGTCCGACGTCGTGTATCCTTCAATATAGATTGGATAGTCCAGTGAATTTTTGAACCTGAAATCCTTATAGGTTCCCGCAATCGCCGCGTCCTCGGACAGCTTTACATAGGACACCGTCATGGAATGCGGTGCGCGCTGCGTCACTTCCAGCTCCGCCCGCAGCACTGCGTTGTACAGCGTCGTGGATACCTGGCAGACGCCGCCACCCATACCGTCGACCACTTCGCCGTTTACATAATTTCCGGCCTCCGCATAGCCTCTCTCCTCTGTAAAGGGAGCAATGACGTCGTGCGTGGAGAACTCATCGCCGGGATACATCACGGTCCCGTCAATGTATCCGGCCGCACTGTTGACATTCTTGATACGGTTGGCGTTGGAGCTGGTAAATTTCGTACTGAACGTTCCCAGAAGATCCTTTACATGCGCCAGTTCCTCCGCGCTTCCTTCCGGTTCCGTGATCTTCGTCGGAAGTACGATCTTATTCGAGGTTTCCTCCGACCAGTGATTCTCCAGATAGTCCATAATGCTACGCACCGAACCGTCCACATCGAGCACCAGCCCCTGCGTCCCGGCCACAAAATGAAACTCTCCGTCCGAACGGCTCAAAGAAGCGTTTTTCGCCTCGCGGTCAAACTTCGTACAGTTCTCCTGCACGTAGGACCGGACCAGCGCTTCGTCCGCTTCCCAGCTCAGCGCAAATTCTTTTCCGTTGTGCTGCAGATCCTTCTGATCTTTGTAACGCTTTACGATATTGCCGGTACGGCCGATGCTCAGAGCCTCGTCAATCATATCCGTATTCGCGAAGCTGACGCCAAAATCAGACAAATCCGCCTCCACAATCTCTTCCCCGATCTCCAGAGACACCGTCTGTTCGCCGAGTCTCTTTTCATAGTCCTCCAGCGCCTTCACCGCTTCCGTCCGGGTCATGCCGGAGACGTCAATTCCCCCGATCTTCACCCCGTTCAGGATGGTACCCTCCGCCGCAAAAGCCGTCATCCCCATCACAAGCAGCAGAAGGCCGATTCCCAGACACAGCCTTTTACCATACTTTTTCATTCTTCTCCTCCTATCTGATTCCCGACTTTGACCGCGCCACAGGACGCAGCAGGTCTCTGCGCCGTCCGGCGGCCCCGTATACGGTGCGGGAACTGTGTTTTATCATCTACATGGCATACAACAAAAGCGGCAGCACCATGGCAATAACCAGAATGATCACGATTACCGCCGCAATCTTTCTCTTTGTCCTTTCATTATAAAAATTCATCTCACCCCGTCCTTTCTATCGCACGATCTTTCCATACCGCAGAATAATTCCGTCAATCAGGCGGGAAGCCTCGCTCTTCGTCAGTTCCTCCACCCGGGCATCCAGTTCTATTTTATGATATTTCAGCAGATCCTTCAAGTACCCTTTCTGTGAATTTGTAATCGGACTCTGTTTTTTTACCGCATAGTTCAGCGGCTTCTGAAGGAATGCCTCCGGAGACAGCCCGCCAAATTCTCCCCACAGCTTCTGCAGCAGCGTATGCGCCGATTTGGCGTCGTCAAGCGCCCGATGGGCGCTGCCCGGATCAATGCGGTAATACGCGCACAGAGCCGGAAGCGACCGCGAAGCCAGCCCCGGCAGCACCGCTCTGGCGATCTTCAGCGTATCCAAAGCCTCCGTCTCGAACGCAAAGCCCGCGTTCACCGCCACCTGTTTCAGAAAACCATAGTCAAACGAAACGTTATGCCCGACCACCGGAAGCAAACCGCGAAATTCCAGGAACCCCCGCACCGCATCCGCGGCCTTCTTTCCGCTGCGGCGCATCTCATCCGTAATACCGGTCAGTTCCTGAATGCGGGCGGGAACGGGAATCCCCGCATCCACCAGCGTCTCATAGGATCCGCAGATCACGCCGTCCTGCACTTTCACCGCTCCGATCTCCAGCAGTCTGTCTCTCGCCGGATTCAGCCCGGTCGTCTCCACATCCAGCGCTATGTAATCACTTATCATCTTTCTTCTGTCCTTTACCGTGTTTCACCGGGGCCCCTCGTCAGCGCAGCAGCTCCACATGGGCCTCCCTGGTCAGCGGATCCCGCCTCTGATAATCAAAAAGTACATACTGCGGTTCCCCTTCGCATAAGAATACTTCGACGTGAACCTCTTTTCCATAATCCCTTTCGTATTCCCTGAGCTTCTGCCGGAAGGGTTTCCGGTCGGCGGCAAAGGGCGGACGGCTCTTCAGCTTCTCTCTGGCGTACAGATCATACACCATACACTGGTCGTAAACCGGATCGAGCATGTTCTTCCGGTTCAGAAATTCTCTGAGGATCTCATATCTGGCGATCCGGGAATGATGAATTTTGTCGTATCCCCTGCTCTCATAATATACCGCAAGTTCATGGAAAAAATCAAATGGAGATTTGTACCTGCAGAGCAGCCTTTCCAGCGTCTTTTCAAACTGACGACTGTTAAAGTAGACCTCCACCATCTCCTCCACCCCTTTCAGGAGCAGGATATCGCCGTAGGCAAGCCAGTTCGTCCGCAGCACTTCATAGGGCGGCTGCTCATGAAATACAAGTCCGTATTCTGCCGCCTTCTGCTGCATCGGAGAACCTTTCAGCACCTTCAGAAAGCCGAGCTGAAGGTTGTGCGGCCTCAGCGCAAAGACTTCGTCAAAGGAATGCCGGAAGCTTTCCAGATCTTCCCCGGGAAGTCCGGCAATCAGATCCAGATGCTGATGGATATTACGGAAACCGCGGATCCTCTCCACCGTTTCTTTCAGTTCTTCCAGATCCATCCTGCGGCTGACGGCCCGAATCGTCTCCGGGTTCGTCGACTGCACGCCGATCTCCAACTGCACCAGACCCGGACGCATCTGACTCAGAATCGCAAGCTGCTCCTCCGTGATCTGATCCGCCCCGATCTCAAAATGAAAGTTCGTGACCCCGTTATCGTTGTCCAGAATCCACTTCCACAACTCCGCCGCTCTCCGGGAATCCGCATTAAACGTTCGGTCGACAAATTTCACCTGGGGCACCTTCGCTTCCAGAAAGACGCCGAGATCTTTCTTCACCAGCGCCAGACTCCGGCAGCGGACCGTTTTCTCTATGGAAGAAAGGCAGTAACTGCACCGGAAAGGGCATCCCCGGCTGGATTCATAATAAAGGATTCGGTTCCGAAATAGCTCCATGTCCTCATAGACAAACGGCAGGCGGTTCATATCCGCCGGTTCCGCCGCGGTGTTCTCGCGGATCTCCCCTTCCTGCTCCCGAAAAGTGAGGCCGCGAATCAAAGACAGCGATCCTTTTCCCTCTATATAATAAGCCGCCAGCTCCAAAAAGGTTCCTTCCCCTTCTCCCCGCAGGACACCGGTCAGCTCCGGATATTCCACAAGGACCTCGCGTGCGTTGTAGGACACCTCCGGTCCCCCGACCCAGAGCCGGACGCCCGGCGAAACCTTCGGCAGTTCCCGCACCAATTCCCTGATCACCCTCCAGTTCCATATATAGCAGGAAAAAGCAACCACCTGCGGCTGCCTTTTATACAGCTCTCTCAATATCTCGTCTGTCTGCTGGTTGATCGTATACTCTCCAATCGCAATATGCTCTCCGTAGACGCCCGCCGCCGCCTTGAGGCTGTACACCGCAAGGCAGGAATGAATATATTTCGCGTTTACCGCCGCCAGCAAGATCTTCATAAAACACCTTCTTACCCATATTCTTTTCTTTTTGTTTCGGTTTTCTTTCGTATTTTTAGAAATCCTTAATTCAGACGCCACACTTTTGTCACAATTTCCTGATATGATAATACTCGTAACAGGAACACATCAGTATTTCATTCATAACACTTTAGGGGGCTCGCAAGAGTCCCCACTCCCTCGAAAATTCAGGACTCTGCCAAAGCAGAGTCCTTTTTACACGTGCACACAGGTGCCCCTGGAACGCTTACCCGCAAAACCGGCGGGTATCCGAACGCGGGCGGAGAGGAAATTCTCCCCGCCTGATGATCACCGGAAATCATTCTCCGGAATCAGTCGAGGAAGACCACCTCGCCGCTGTCGATGCGGTAGATCGCGCCGCACACTTTTATTCCGTCCGCTTCCTGATAACCCAGTTTTTCCCGGATCATGTCCACACTGTGCTTCACATTCAGGCAGCACGCACGGTATTCGTCCTTCTCGTCGCCGACCGCTTTCAGAATCTCGTCCGTAATGGTTTTCACAAAACCATCCGGCCGGCTCGTAAGCGCAGCTCCCACTGCCCCGCAGTGCTCATGTCCCAGTACCACGACCAGCCTGCTTCCCAAATGATCCACTGCATAGTCCACACTGCCGAGCTGATGGTTGTCCATCACATTACCGGCCACGCGGATCACAAACAGTTCGCCGATTCCCGCCGTAAAGATACTCTCCGGAATAACCCGGGAATCGGAGCAGGTCACAACCACTGCGTATGGACTCTGTCCTTCCTCACAGGTAAGCTTACGAATCTTCGGTGAAATATCTCCCGGATTGGATTCGGCAGCCAGATAGCGCTCATTCCCTTTCTTTAACTTTTCCAGTGCTTCTGCCGCTGATACTTTCGCTGTATGCATGCTTTTCCTCCATTTCCGTCTCCTGCACAGACTGATTTATTTGCTTATTATAACATAACTGCCGCCAAATTTCACCCGGATTTTATAATATGCGTGCACAATTGTCCCGGGAATGATATAATGAACGTTAGCGGGAAAAATGAGTTTATGCATTCGGCGAGCGGCGAATGCCGGTCGTGAATCGGAGACTCATGATATCATAAAACCGCTGTAATCACATTTTGGAGGTATATACCTATGGCATGGTACGACGAAGCTGTATTTTATCACATCTATCCGCTGGGGCTCTCCGGCGCTCCGAAGCAGAATGCTTACGGGACGCCGCAGCACCGGCTGAACGCTCTGCTTCCGTGGATATCCCATATAAAAGAAATCGGCTGCAACGCACTCTATATTGGTCCTCTTTTTGAATCCGTAGGACATGGTTATGAGACAACGGATTACAGGAAACTGGACAGTCGCCTGGGCACCAACGAAGATCTGGCCGCTTTTGTGGCGGAATGCCACCGACAGGGAATCCGGGTTGTTCTGGACGGCGTGTTCAATCACACCGGACGGGATTTCTTCGCCTTTGAGGATCTGAAGCAGAACCGGGAGCACTCCGTTTACAAAGACTGGTACTGCAATGTGAATTTCTGGGGAAACAATGAATACAACGACGGATTTTCCTATGAAAACTGGGGCGGTCACAACCTGCTGGTGAAGCTGAACCAGCACAATCCGGCCGTCAGAGACTACATCTGCGACGTGATCCGCTTCTGGGTCCGCGAGTTTGATATCGACGGAATCCGCCTGGATGCCGCGGACGTGCTGGATTTTGAATATATGAAAGCGCTCCGCCGGACTGCCAATGACGTAAAACCGGACTTCTGGCTGATGGGCGAGGTGATCCACGGAGACTACACCCGCTGGGTCAATGAAGGAACCCTCCACTGCGTCACCAACTATACCCTGCATAAAGCGCTTTATTCCGGCCACAACGACCACAATTATTTTGAAATCGCCCACACGGTAAAACGGCTCTACGAGATGGGCGGCAACCGGATCGACGGGCTCCGGCTCTACAACTTTGTGGACAACCACGATGTGGAACGGATCTACAGCAAACTGAAGCAAAAGGAACATTTCACCCCTGTGCACATCCTGCTCTACACGCTGCCGGGCGTGCCGTCCGTCTACTATGGATCCGAGTTCGGCATTGAGGGCCGCAAGGAACGCTTTTCCGACGATTCTCTGCGCCCCGCCCTCTCGCTGTCCGATTATGCGGACGCAGCGGAAAAAAATCCCTGCACCCGGCTGATCGCCGCTCTGGGCCGGATCAGGCAGCACACACCGGCCCTCTCCTACGGGGATTACAGGGAACTGCTGCTCGCCAACCGGCAGTATGCGTTTTCCAGAAATCACAACGGCGTCTCGGTAATCGTTACCGTCAACAATGACGACAGCGATTATGTGATGACTCTTCCCGCGGGAAATGCGGCGCGGTACAGAGGGGCTTTGTCCGGAGAAACCGTGTCCGTGAACAACAGACAAATTGTCGTAAATATAAAGAGAAATTCCGGAGATATCTGGGTTCCTGTTACGGACGGACAGGAAGAGCCGAACCGGCAGGAAAAAGAACCGGCGCCAAAAGAAATCCCCGCCGCGCCGTCAGACAGCCGGAAACGCGGCAGCGGTACGGATACGCCGCCGGACCGTGCGCAGGACACGCCGTCTCCGGAAAATGAACCGAAAGCTCCGGCAAAGACGAAACCGGCCGCTTCCACGGAACCCGAATACTGGTGGAAGACATCAACACCCAAGACAGAGACCCCGGATACGGAAACCAAAGATAAGGAGACCAAACAGCCGGCCGTGACAGCCGATACAGCCGCCGACGGAAAAGCTTCCGCAGAAGTGTCCCGCGAAGATACGCCGGCAGAACGTCCTGCCGCTGCGTCTGCCTCCGGTACTGCGGCGGATGTCCCGACCGACACTTGGGAGACGGCGGACGACCGCGAAAGCTTTGAAAAGGGACGCATCGCCGGACTTCAGGAAGCTATTCTCGCCATCATGGAGAAAAACGGTCCGGTCACGGAACAGATGCGCAGAGACGTCCTGGCCAACACCCATCATGATTCACTGATCAAATGGGTGAAAAGTTTCCGATGATCTATCCAACCATCGGCATTCCCATGGCGGGAAAAGGAATCTTCCATCACTATGCGCAGTTCTGGTGCAGCCGCTGCCTTCAGCGCGCCGGAGCATCCGTTGAGAAGCTCCCCCTGCACTCCTCCCCGAGTGCGGTGGAGTCGGCGCTGAAGCAGTGCGACGGCTTTTTGTTCTCCGGAGGACCGGATATCCAGCCGCAGCGTTACGGGCAGGAACCTCTGCCCGGATGCGAAGAAGCGGATCCGGACAGGGATGATTTTGAACTGCTCCTGCTTGACGCCGCGCGCAGGGAGCGCCGGCCCCTCTTGTGCATTGGGAGGGGAATGCAGCTTCTGAATGTCCATTCCGGGGGAACGCTGATGCAGGACATCCGCTTAAAGCAGGAATATCCGCATTCCGATCCCCTGCACCGGGCGACCGCCACCCACCCGATTGAGATTGATCCCGACAGCCATCTTGCCTATCTGCTGGATACGGATACCGTCTCTGTGAACAGCCTGCATCACCAGGCGGCGGAAGAGGCGGGAGAAGGGCTCTGGTTCTGTGCGGACAGTCCGGAAGGCTTTGCCGAGGCGCTCCAGATAGAAGACTACCCTTTCTGTCTGGCCCTGCAGTGGCATCCGGAATTTATGGCCGCACGCGCGCCCGAACAGCAGAGACTGTTTCAGGCGCTGGTGGACGCATGCAGATAATTGATAAAGGGAACGCAGCGGCTCTGTCAGGAACCGCTGACGCCCTTTCCGCCGTCCGGCGGGAGAATCCGGGCCGGCTGCGGCACTACCGTGCAGTCGTCGGGCACATCCGTATGGACGACGGCGCCCGCGCCGATCTTTACCCGGTCGCCGATCCGTATATCCCCGATGAGCACGGCCCCCGCGCCGATCAGGCACCCGTCCCCGATCACCGGCGCTTTGCGGTCCACTTCTCCGATCGTCACATTCTGATAGATCCTGCACCCCTCGCCCACGCTGGCGTACCGGGAGATAAAGATTCCCTGCAGTCCGTGAGGAAGCACCGGTCTGCCTTTGATCACCGCATCCGGACCGATATAGCCCCCATGGCGGTACGCGCACCGGCTCAGCAGAAACGTCAGTATATCATGCAGGAATCCGCTCCCGATCCGCTTCTGCCACCGATACAGTCTCCAGAAATGCTCCAGATCGTTTCCTCTGGAATATTCAATGATTTTTCTTCTGATCTTCATCACGACCTCCTTGCCGGGTTCCGCCCAAACTCTGCCCTGCTTTTATTTTAACAGAATCCGCCCCGCTTTTTTCTTATTTTTTCTGCAGAAATTCTTATAATTTTCCTAATTTACCTGTCCTCAGCATCTCATTCACAAAAGCCTGTTCTTTGTTTATAAATTCAGTTTCTGCCTGTTAGACTTTGGGGCGCTATCCAAGCCCTGGATAATCGTTCAGATCAACTCCCGGCATCGGCTGGCCGTTTTCATCCAGAACCCCTTCATCCTTCATTTTCTGAATTTCTTTTTCCATCTGCTCCGGATCTATCTCCTCCTGTCCGGCCGGCCGATTACCCTGCGATGTCCCGCCGCCACCGCCGCAGGCCGCAGTACCTGTTACGATGAGAAAAACTGCAATTGTTAATGCTGTCAATTTTTTAATCATACCTGATTCCTCCTGATTTAAAAATGGTAATCAAAAAAGGCAGTGAATGAGATGCTGAAAACAGGAAGTATCCCGCAGTCTGCACGTGTTCATCTGCCTTTCATGTTTATCATAAAATTATATCCAAGTTATATCAGAATTGTATCCGCCTACCGTACCGTAAGAATTTTATCCAAAACCTTTGCCTCCCCGGTTTTCACGATCTCTACCTGCTCCGGTTCCGAGATCAGAACGGCGGTGGTCAGATCATAGCCTGCCTCCCGGATGGCCGCCATGTCAAATTCCAGAAGTTTTTCGCCGGCTTTCACTTTCTCTCCGGATTCCTTCAGCGCTTTAAAATGCGCGCCGTTCAGTTCCACCGTGTTGATTCCCACATGAATCAGAATCTCGATTCCGTCCCCGCTCATCAGCCCGATGGCGTGTCTGGTGTCAAAGAACATGGAAATCTCACCGTCAAACGGAGCGACCACCTCCCCCTTGGCGGGCACGATCCCGACTCCCTTTCCAAGCGCGCCGGAAGCAAACGTCGCGTCCGGAATCTCCGTATACGGAATCACCGTCCCTTCCACGGGCGCATAGACGCAACCCGCCTCCGTCTCAATAGCCGGCAGAGTCTCTTTTGCAGGAGCCGTTTCTTTGTTCCCTACTGCCGGCGCGTCTTTATACCCGAACATCCAGGTCAGCACAAACGCCACTCCGGCTGAAATCGCAAACATAATCATATAGTTAATCGGATCGTGCAGGCAAAGCAGCAGGCCGAAGATACCGGTTACGCCCGTCCCGGTCGCACCGAGCCCGACAATCGACGCGTACAGCGCTCCCGCCGCGCCGCCTACAGCGCCGCAGATAAAGGGTTTTAAAAATCTCAGGTTGACGCCGAAGATCGCCGGCTCCGTAATTCCCATAAAGCAGGACAGTGCGGACGGAACCGCCATGGATTTGGTCTTCTGGTTTCTGGTCTTCAAGGCAACCGCCAGCGTAGCCGCGCCCTGCGCAATGTTCGCCGCCGACGCGAGCGGCAGCCAGTAGGTCACGCCATAGAGTCCAAGCTGTCCCACATCAATGACCGTATACATATGATGAACGCCCGCGACCACCGTCAGAGAATACAGTCCGCCCATAATCAGACTGCCGATTCCGAAAGGAAGCGCGATCAACTGCTGCACACCGCCGATAATGCCGTTTTCGATCGTGACAAATACCGGTCCGATGATCGAATAGGTAAGGTAACCGGTTGCAAACACGCTGACCAGAGGCGTCACAAACAGATCAAACATGGCCGGAACGACCTTGTGCAGCTTCTTCTCGATCGCACACATCACAAATACGGCAATGATAACCGGAATGACATGTCCCTGATAGCCCACAAGATCCACTTTGTACAGGCCGAACCAGACGCTCTGGGTCTTCTGCACTCCCTCGGTCGCCACCGTCCATGCATTCTGCAGATCCGGATGAATCATCAGCATACCGATCACGGCGCCCAGATACGGATTCCCCCCGAATACTTTCGCCGCGCTGTAGGCAATCAGAATCGGCAGAAATACATACGCCGTGTTGGAAAAGAGATTCGCAAACACAAAGACGGAACTTGAGGTATCAATATTTACAAATCCGTTATTGACCATAAAATTCAGCGCTTCCATAATGCCCATCAGAAAACCGCTTGCGACAATCGCGGGGATGATCGGCACAAAAATATCCCCCAGCGTCTTAACCGCTCTTTTATAGAAGGGCTGTTTGGCAGCCGCCGCGGCTTTCGCGTCCTCTTTGCTGGCGGCGGACAGACCGGAAACCGCCAGGAACTCATCATACACCTTATTGACCGTCCCGGTTCCCAGAATGATCTGGAGCTGTCCCGAAGCGCTGAACACTCCCTTCACCCCGTCGATCTCTTCCACCGCTTTCGCATCGCACCGGTCATTATCCGCGAGCACAAGCCGGAGCCTTGTGGCGCAGTGAGCCGCCGATACAAGATTTTCCTTTTTGCCTACTTTTTCGTAGATCTCTTCCGCTACTTTTCTGTAGTCCATACTCTTTCTCTCCTTATTTTTATATTGATACAGGCCGGATCAACCGGCATATATTCCTCAGTTAATCCCTGTGATACCGGATAACGCCGTGCACGCCTCCCTCTGTCCTCACATGATATTGGTCCTTTTCCGGATAAAACCGGGTGGAAAATACATCCTTTCCGCCGTTTAAAAACACTTCCACGCAGGAAACATCCACCACAATGCGCATCTCAGTAAGTTTCCCGATCTGTCTTCCCCTGACGTCTCTTCCGCCGCCGAGGAGAGGATCGGTAAATTCCATCCAGAAAATCCCCTTTGACTCTTCATACCTAAGCGTCAGCCCTCCGGAGAGCACCGTCTTTACGTCGCCGCCCTCCGTCCTGAGAGCCAGTTCACAGCAGGGATCCACCACCCCGCAGTACGCTCCTTCTATGTGAATCTCCCTGTTCCACCAGCCGTCCAGCTCCTTTACCGGATTCTGACAGAGCACCCCGTCCCTGACAGAAAGCTCTCTTGGAATCGTCAGTACGTTCTGCCAGCCCCGTTTCAGCGTCCTGTTCTTATAGAGATGTTCCATATCCGGCATCCCCATCCAGCCGATCTGGATTCTCCGCCCGTCGTCCGCGCGAAAAGACTGAGGCGCGTAGAAATCAAATCCTCCGTCCAGTTCCCGGAATCCTCCAATTAACTCCGTATCCCGAAAATCCCCACTCAGAAAACAGACGCCGCTCTGATATTTATTGGCGTATTTCAAGCCGTCCTGCTCCACGCCCTGCGGCGAGACAGCCAGCACCACATGTCCGTCCACCTCGTACAGGTCGGGGCACTCCCACATATATCCAAACGGCTCTTCCATCCGGAAACGGTGCAGATAATTCCAGTTTTTCTTATCGTCCGAAGAAAACAGAAGGACCGTTCCCTCATTCTGTTTCGTTCTCGCGCCCTGCACCATATAGTACCGGCCGTCCTGCTTCCATACCTTCGGATCCCTCACATGTTTTGTCAGATCCTTCGGATAATCCGCGTTTGTCATCAACAGTTCTTTCCGGTCAAAATGAATGCCGTCCCGGCTCTCTGCCATCACCGTATTGGATTCCCGGCCGTTATTTACATAATCATAATCTCCGGAAAGCTTTACATTGCCGGTATAGAACAAATACATGCCTTCCTCTTCCGTCAGCGCGGAACCGGAATAGGCCCCGTGACAGTCAAACGGCTGGTCCGGACAAAGCGGCACTCCCTGAAACTCCCAGTGCAGGAGATCCCGGCTTGTACAGTGCCCCCAGAATTTCAGCCCGCCTTCCGGCTGAAAATACGCCAACTGATAAAACGCGTGATAAACTCCCCTGTACTGGCACAGTCCGTTCGGGTCGTTCAGCCAGCCGGACGGCGGCGCAATGTGAATCCGAGGCCTCCACAAGTCCCGCTCCGCATCCTCCTTCCACCGTGCGGACTGTTCCTCTATCAACTTCTCCCAAAGCATGTGCAGTGCGTTCATCCGAATCCTCCTCGCTGTTGTAATCCTGTTTTTGTTTCTATTGAAATACCTGACGATATACCATTCTCCGCATCCTGACTCTGCGGCTCTTGTGAATACGTATTCACGCAGGGTCTTACAGAAGGCTGTCGCAAACGACAACAAGGTTTGTGTATGCAGCAGCCATTATCTGTCATTTTCCCGGTCCGTAATTCCCGGCCTCCCTTACAGGGTAGAACTGTCTCTTTTCACCAGCTTCGCCCGAAGCGCATGGTCTTCTGTCCTTTCGTCTTCCGGATGCCCGATCTTATAGAGGAGCCTTCTCACGGCGATCGCCGCCATCTCCTCATTGGGCTGAGCGACACTGGACAGACGCGGATACAGAAACTCGCACATATAGGTATTGTCGAAGCCGACCAGACCCGCCTGTCCGGGCACCTCCACTCCCATTCTCTGCAGGATTCCGAGCATCTGCACGGCCCTGCGGTCATTGTAGGCAAAGATCCCCGTCCGCTTTCTGCTCCTGCTGTAATACCGCTCCAGCGCTTCCCGTATTTCTTCTTCTTTTTTGCTGGAGATAATCGTCAAATGGCGGTCATAATCCGGATCACATTTTCTGAGCGCCTCCGCGAACCCCTGATATTTCATATCTTCCGTATTCCCCAGAAAAATATATTCTTCAAAGCCTTCCTGCCGCAGATGCGCTCCCACCTGTGCGCCCGCTTCGTCATGGGCAACATAGACGGATTCCATGCCCTCCGCCTTTTTCGTGATCACGACCGTCGGAATATCCAGCCTGCGGATCATCGCACTCCACCCGGCAGAGGCCTCATTCACCGGCACGGCAATCAGGCCGTCCACCCGATACCGCCGTACCACGTCCAGGCTCCGCTTCTCAAGCTCCGGATCGTAGTTTGTATTAAAAAGAATCAGGCTATATCCGGACTTTCCCGCTTCCCGTTCCAGATATTTTACCAGATCCGCGAAAAAAGAGTTGGAAATATCGGTGAGCACCACGCCGATCAGATGGGTCTTGCTCCCGACCAGACTCTGCGCCATCACATTGGGCTGAAAATCGTGCTCTCTGGCACATGCCAGTACCCGCTCCCGGATATCCGGATGGACGGCCTGGTTGCCGCTCAACACCCGGGAAACCGTCGGCTGCGAGACACCGGTCAGCCGTGCGATCTCTGTCATTGTAATCATATGTTCCTCCGGTATGTGAATACGTATTCACATCTTTTCTTAATCCTATCATATCCGCCAGCAGTCGTCAATTGGCATAAGTTCATAATTTTGTCATTCCGTTTTTGTGCACATTTGACAATCCTTGACGCCGGCAGGCAATTTTCGCATTGACATTCTCTTTTGCCCCTTCTATAATGTATCACAAATGTAAGATCTAAGGAGAGAAAACGGATGCGTTCTTTGCCGCAGATATCGGAAGCTGAATTTGAAGTGATGAAAATTGTCTGGAAGTCTGCGCCTGTCAACACCAATGAAATAACGGAGCGGCTGCAAAAGACCACCTCCTGGAGTCCCAAAACCATTCAGACTCTGATCCGGCGCCTGGTCGCCAAAGGAGCTCTCACCTATGAGAAACAGGGCCGGGTATTTGTCTACACTCCGCTGGTAGGCGAACAGGAATATTTAAATCAGGAAAGCCGTTCTTTCCTGAAGCGTTTCTACGGCGGCGAGATCACCGCCATGCTGTCTGCTTACCTCGAAGACGGCCGGCTCACCGAGACAGAGCTACAGAAGCTGCGCTCTCTGCTGGCGGAAAATCCCGCCAAAAAGAGGTGACCTATGTTCATGAAAAACATTACGGCAGCCAGAAAAGGAAGTTAACATGGCAGATTTCGGAATTCGTTTTTTCCTGTGTAATATTTTCATCGGCGTAATCACAGGTTTTCTTCTGACCACAAAACGACTGTTAAAAAACTGTTTTACCAGCCGGATGCAGTACAATTTATGGTTTCTGCTTCTTGGGATTCTGGCCGTGCCGTTTCTTCCCTTTCGCCCGGCCTCTTTCGCGCAGGCCCTTGCATGGCTCGGCGCATGGAGACACGCGGTATCTTCAGACAAGGCAGCGATCACAGGAACTGTCCTGAATCCAGATATACCCGGCGCGGCAAACCAGATAAACGATTTTGCACTGTCCGTCAGCGGAGAAACGCCCTCCGTGATTGGACTGGTTTTGTGCGCCGTATGGCTGATCGGCATGGCAGCTATGGTTTTGCTGGTGATAAAATCGGCAGTCCGCGTAAACGCCGTGAAAAAGTCCGCGCTTCCCCTGCAGAACAGGGCCGTCCGTATTTTATACAACGACTGTCTAAGGGAGATGAAGATAAAAAGAAAGATTCCTGTTTACAGCACTGCCTTTTTGAAATCCCCTGTTATCACAGGATTGTTCAAACCCTGCATTTATCTTCCGATACACCTGATCTCGGATTATCATGCCGCGGATATGCGATACATGCTGCTGCATGAATTACAGCATTACAGGCACAAAGACGCGCTGGCCGGTTATCTTATGAACTTTTTCGGGATACTCTACTGGTGCAATCCGCTTGTCCGGTACGCATTGAAAGAAATGTACATTGACCGGGAGATCGCCTGTGACAGCTCCGTCCTGCATCTCCTCGGCGAAAACGATTATGCAGATTATGGAAACACGCTCGTCAACTTCGCGGAGAAAGTCTCCCTTACGCCTTTTCCTTTTGCTGCCGGAATCAGCGGAAACTTAAAACAGATACAGCGGAGAATCGTCCATATTTCCTCTTACAAAAAACCTTCTGCTTTCAGAAAAATAAAAGGAGCGACCGCTTTTGCCGCGATCGCCGCTGTTCTTTTCAGCCTTGCCCCCGTGCTCTCCACCTGTGCCGCAGAGCCGAATCAATATCCGTGGAATATTCCCTCCGATAAGGTTTCCGCGATCGACCTGACCGCCTGTTTCCGCGGATACGAGGGCAGCTTTGTACTGTACGATTTGAAAAACGATGCATGGAAGATCTATAATATGGAACAGGCCACTCTAAGAACGGCCCCATATTCCACTTATAAAATCTATGATGCGCTGTTGGGACTGGAAGAAGGCGTGATCACGCCGGAAGACTCCTTCATGGCATGGGACGGAACCGATTACCCCTTTGAAGCCTGGAACGGAAATCAGGATTTATTTTCTGCCATGCAGTCCTCCGTCAACTGGTATTTCGAGGAAATAGACCGGCAGATCGGTTCGTCCGCCATCCAAAGCTATATCCATAAAATCGGATACGGAAACGAGAAAATCAATGCAGACCGCTCCCCCTGCTGGATGCAGGGGACGCTGAAAATCTCCCCGGTAGAGCAGGTGGAACTTTTGACCGCCCTCCACAGCAATCGTTTTGGCTTTGCCCCGGAAAATATAGATACCGTAAAATCTTCTATCCGCCTGTTTTCATCAGAAGGAAAAACTTTTTACGGAAAAACCGGAACCGGACGTGTCGACGGTCAGGATGTGAACGGCTGGTTTGTAGGGTTCTTTGAAACAGGAGGCAATACCTGCTTCTTTGCCACAAACATCCGCAGCGATTGTGACGCCGACGGAAGCAGGGCGGCAGAAATCACGGAAGCGGTCTTGTCTGATTTTAACTTCTGAAAAGAATGCCTGTTTGTCACACCTGATGTCTGTATAATTTCCCTCATCCCATACTGCGGATACGCAAAATACATACATATTTATTCCGTCGAAGATAAATTTCAGTCTCCCTGTGCCGCGGCCGGAATATGAAGGTTTCCCTTGCTTTGGAAGAAAGACCCTGTCCTGGATTTCCAGGTCACAATTCATTCTTTTCCCTTCCTTATTTGTATTTGTTAAAATGAAAAATTTCGGATACGGTGCGGAGATGCAGCGCGACCATGTGTCTTATGATAAGTGGGAGAGACAGGAGTTTCTGGAGGCCGCGAAGGGGAATTTTGAGTTTTTAGCCGGATGGAATATATTTGTTTGAAAATCTTTTGTCAGGGGGTTGACTCTCACACTATGGTATACTCTAAAGTAGGATTGAGCTCAGGAATGCACATATATGTGAGGTGGAACAAATGTTAAGGATAGGAGATTTTTCAAAGCTGTCAAGGATCAGTATCCGTATG